>JAEZKZ010000013.1 GCA_023415305.1 Bacillota bacterium | reverse complement strand
ATTATTTCCTGAATCACTTCTTTTGGTAGAGCACTCATAAAAAATCTCCTCTCTGGTTAATACTTAAATTCTTAACCAAAAAGGAGTATTTCCTATGTTCCATACACAAAATTTTTTACAGCGTCTCCAACGGCAGCTGTTTCAACGTTATTCAATTAGATGTATTACTTATAAAATGCAGCTACAACCTTGGTCAGAAGATCCTTTTCAATCCTGTTAAGGGGTTTGCTTTTCAGAAGAGCTAATATTTCACTGTACTCTCTCTCGAAATCACTGTCTGTAGTAGCTTCGCTCTTAATTATACTGCTTTCCTGGCTTACTAAAGATTCAGTTATATAAATCATTTCCCCAGAAATATCAATTATTACATTTTTGGTCAAGCTGAAGTCTTTATCCACTTCCCAGGTGGTAAGACATTCATAAACTCCTTTTCTTGTCTCCTTTAATGAAACGATATTAATAACTTCATCAATACCTTTTTGTGTAATGGCACCCATGATTTCTGAAGAGTTTTTGTAGAAGGAATATTCAATATAATCTGATGTTTCCTTTAAATAAGAAATTAGTTCAAGCAGCTCCATAATATCACTCCTATTATTTTAGACGTAAAAAGCTTATCAACCATTTATCGGCTAAACAGGCTAAGATTATTAGCATCAGATAACAGGAACCCTTATTTTTACAGTTGTTCCCAAACCTTCTTCACTTATCAGTTCGAAGGAGGACTTTTCACCAAAGTAGAGTTTTAAGCGTCTATAAACATTACTTAAACCGATGCTGTTTTTTTCATAATCCTGACCAGAGGAGGAAAGCAAAAAAACTTCAATTTGATTCCTTCATGAGTGGAAAATTTGGTATGGAAATGATAGGTAGCTGGTTCCTTTCAACAGCATCGGACTACACTAAATATCCGCGTGATTGGAAAATAGGTGTGTGCGCACCACCGGCAAATGAAGGTGCGAAAAACGTATTATTAGCCGGTGGAGGCTTTGGAATAAGCAAAACTGCTGCGCATCCAAAAGAAGCCTTTAAGGTTATATCCTATATGTGTGAAAATGAATATCTTATCACTGGCGGCTTACCGGCAAGAGTTGATATTACAAAGGATGATATGCTTAAGGTATTCGAAACAACTTCAAAGAATTTCAAAGGTGAGGTAACTGCAGAAGATCTGTTTAATGCCTGTTATCCTGAGGGATATGGAGTGGCAAATGAAAAGATTATAGGAACCGCAAGTTCACAAATTAATGAAACATATGCTAAAGAGTCTGAGAAATATATGTTTGGACAGCAGTCCCTGGAAGACACAATGAAAAACCTCAAGACCAAGGCAGATGAATTCATTGCTAAAGATAAAGAGGCTAAATAGTTTCTGAATTTGAAAACTTAAAAAACCATTAGGACAGGCCGGTGGAAAGCATATTAATTATTGCGTTCTATCCGGCCGGTTTCTTTTTATTTAATCAATCTGTAATAGTTATCACTAAAATTGACAATAATTTTTTAGTGGGTATATCATGCTATTCATGATGATCAATGCCTGTAGGACATGACACTGATAATATTTGCGGCACTTCATCAGCTATGTTATAATATTTTTTGTGCTTTGGGTTGGCTTAATTTGGGAGGAGAAGGCTATGGAAAACAAATTGCTGTCGATTGTTGTTCCTGTCTATAATGAGCAGGAAGTAATTGATGAAACCTTCAGGCGGTTATCTGCAGTATTTAAAGATTTTTTTATGAAGGTAGAGTATATTTTTATTAATGACGGAAGCAAGGATAATACTTATTTCAAATTGAAAGAAATAGCTTCAAGGAATCCGGAAGTACGTGTCATTAACTTTGCCAGGAATTTCGGTCATCAGATTGCCATTACAGCCGGTATGGATTATGCAAAAGGAGACGCTATTGTCATAATTGACGCGGATCTGCAGGACCCTCCCGAGGTTATTCTGGAAATGGTGGACAAGTGGAAGGAAGGATATGAGGTTGTATACGGAAAGAGGCTCCACAGAGATGGAGAAACCTTCTTTAAAAAGGTTACTGCAAAGACTTTTTACAGATTCCTTGACAGTATGACCGATGTTAAACTGCCTGTAGACGTAGGGGATTTCAGACTTATAGACAGAAAGGTCTGTGATGCAATGAAATGCCTTCCTGAGAGATCCAGGTACGTAAGGGGGTTGGTCAGCTGGGTCGGCTTCAAACAAACCAGCGTTGAGTACCATAGAGAAAAGCGATTTGCAGGAGAAACCAAATATCCTTTAAAGAAAATGCTGAAATTGGCCGGTGACGGTATATTTTCATTTTCATATAAGCCTTTGAAGCTTGCTACCTTTATAGGTATGCTTGTATCGATATGCAGCTTTATCTATCTTGTAGTAGTCCTTATACAGAGATTTGTAAAAAATGATGTTGTATCTGGATGGGCCTCATCCATAGCGGTTACATTGTTTTTAAACGGTGTCATGCTGATAGTAATAGGTATTATGGGTGAATATGTAGGAAGAATTTACGAAGAGGTAAAAGCAAGGCCCCTTTATATAATCGGAGAATTAATGGGCTTTGAGGAACAGAAAAAGAAGGAATTCTAACCTGCATTTACTGACTTTTGATGAAGATTGTTTTTGCATAAGGCATAGAAATAAATTATTTTAGCTGTACCCTTCGCCATTATGGTTTTTTGTAATGGCTTTTTTGTTTTAGAGCGTTGTTGTCATTAGTCGCCAGTTGTGGAATAATAAATAGGACAGGTATTTGAAATTGAATAAACAATCGGTAATAATAGCAGGTAAAGTATATTTATGGGGGGTTGGTTTATGAAACAGTATCTTGAACTGTGTGAGCATATTTTAAAGAACGGCATAAGGAAGGAAGACAGAACTGGAACCGGGACCATAAGCACCTTTGGCTATCAGATGAGGTTTAACCTCCAGGAAGGTTTTCCATTACTCACAACAAAAAAGCTTCACCTTAAGTCAATAATGCATGAACTTCTTTGGTTTATAAAGGGTGAAACCAATATAAAATATCTTAAGGATAATGGTGTTTCCATCTGGGATGAGTGGGCTGATGAAAACGGTGAATTGGGTCCGGTATATGGACATCAGTGGAGATCCTGGGGTACTGCCGACGGAAGGCAGATCGATCAGTTAAGCGACGTAATTTCTCAAATAAAAAATAACCCAGATTCCAGAAGATTAATAGTTTGCTCCTGGAATGTGGGAGAAATAGACAAAATGGCGCTGCCGCCATGCCACTGCTTCTTTCAGTTTTACGTGGCAAACGGCATTTTGTCCTGCCAGTTGTACCAGAGGAGCGCGGATGTTTTTATCGGAGTGCCGTTTAACATTGCATCCTATGCCCTTTTTACCATGATGGTATCCCAGGCATGCGGCTTGAAGGCAGGAGAGTTTGTCCACACTTTGGGAGATGCACATATTTATAATAATCATATTGAACAGGTAAAACTTCAACTTTCAAGGGAGCCCAGAGCGTTGCCAAAGATGACTTTAAATCCTGAAGTCAAAAATTTGTTTGACTTCAGGTTTGAGGATTTCACACTGTCGGAATATGATCCGCATCCACATATAAAGGGAGAAATAGCAGTATGATATCAATGATTTGGGCTATGGGGAAAGACCATGCACTGGGCTGCAGAAACAGAATGCCATGGTATCTGCCTGCGGATTTTGCCTATTTTAAAAAGGTAACTCTGGGAAAGCCTGTCATTATGGGGAGGAAAACCTTTGAATCCATAGGAAAACCCCTCCCGGGCAGGCAGAATATAATTATCACCAGCAACCAGGCTTTCAAGTGTGAGGGATGCACTATAGTTGATTCCATTGAAAAGGCTAGAGAATATACCTTGGACGCAGAAGCTTTTATAATAGGTGGTGCTGAAGTGTATAATGCCTTTCTTCCATGGGCGGATAAGCTTTATGTAACTTTAATAGATGAGGTGTTTGAAGCAGACACATATTTTCCGGAGATAGATTATTCTCAGTGGGAACTTATTTCAAGTGAAACGGGACCTAAGGACGAAAAAAACCCATACGACTACAAGTTTCTGGTATATCAACGTAAGTAATGTATTAAAGCAGTTGCCGGAGAACCCGTCTATAAGAAAATTGGTTTCAAAGAGTATGGTATTTTAATTGTACTTAATATTGAAATATAAAATATTAAAGATTGAGATTAAAATAAATTTGACAATTAAATTATTTTCTGTTATCATGTTTATGCAAAACAAGAAGAAGTTTTCCACTTCTCACCCAGTGAACTTTTGATTTGCAGGGTTAATATCGGTTATTAAGTATACTTTTTGTGTACTAACTGAGATTACTAGTGGATACTTGCTTCTATCCACTTTTTTTATTGTTTTTTTATTATTGAGGTACTTGAAGTTAATCTTCTGCCTATTATATTCGGAGGTGTCAGTTATTAGCAAAAATGAATTAATGATCAATGAGGAAATCAGGGATAAAGAGGTCAGACTTATCGATGCTGACGGTACCATGCTTGGTATCATGGCGACTAAGGAAGCCCAGAAGCTTGCTAATTCTAAAAATCTTGATTTGGTTAAAATTGCACCGCAGGGTGTACCGCCTGTTTGCAAGATAATGGATTATGGAAAATACATGTTCGAGCTTGCCAAAAAAGAGAAGGAAGCAAGAAAGAATCAAAAGATCATAAGCATAAAAGAAGTCAGAGTATCTCCTTCGATTGAAGACCATGATTTTGAATTCAAGGTTAAGAACGCATACAAGTTCTTGAAGGATGGAGACAAAGTTAAGGTTTCTGTTAAGTTCAGAGGAAGAGAAATGCATTACACCTCAATAGGCAATGAGATTCTTGATAAGTTTGCTGATTCAGTAAAAGACGTTGGAGTGGTTGAAAAGAAACCCAAACTTGAAGGCAAAAGTATGATAATGATACTTAATCCAAAGCAGTAGGATAGGAGGAGAATAGATATGCCAAAGTTAAAGACTCATAGTGCATCAAAAAAGAGATTCAGAGTAACGGCTACAGGAAAGATTAAAAGAGGACAGGCATGGAGAAGCCATAGACTCGTTTCCAAGGCGACAAAGGCAAAGAAGCACCACAGACTAGGTGCGTACGTTTCAGCTGCTAACGAAGCTGCTATCAGAAAACTTATTCCATATAAATAAGAGGGAGGACGAAGGTTTATGGCAAGAGTTAAAGGTGCGATGAGAACTCGCGCAAGACATAAAAAAATATTAAAGCTTGCAAAAGGTTATTTTGGAGCAAAGAGCAAGCTCTTTAGAATGGCTAATCAAGCTGTAATGAAATCTTTAAACTATGCTTACAATGACAGAAGAGCAAAGAAGAGAGACTTCAGAAAGCTTTGGATAGCAAGAATAAATGCTGCAGCAAGAATCAACGGTTTAAGCTACAGCAGATTTATCAGTGGATTAAAGAAATCAGGAATTGAACTTAACAGAAAAGTTCTCGCTGATATGGCAGTGAACGATGCAGCTGCATTTGCTCAGCTGGCTGAGATGGCTAAATCCGCTAAATAGGAACAAAAGTCAGTATATAAGGGGCTGCCCAAAAGCAGCCCCTTTTTATATATCTTTTAAACCAAAAGATACTTTTACTAAATTGGAGTGGGTATTAATGGATAAGGTTATATTCTTAGTTGATATGAATGCTTTTTTCATAAGCTGTGAAATGTCCAGAAGGCCTGAAATAATAGGGAAACCTGCCGCTGTTGCCGGAGATCCTAAAAACAGGTCAGGGATAATTTTGGCGGCCAATTATGAAGCGAGAAAATTCGGTGTGAAAACAACTATGGTAATTCATCAGGCTTTAAAGCTATGTCCGGGAATGATTCTTATTCCACCTGACCATCACTACTATGAATCCAGATCTTCAGAGGTGATGTCGCTTCTGGGAAACTATTCACCTATAATTGAACAGAATAGCATTGATGAAGCCTGGATAGATATGACAGGGACAGAGAAATTGTTTGGAAAACCGGTGGTGGCTGCCCGCAGAATTATGGATGACATACATGAAGGGCTCGGTCTATGGTGTTCAATAGGTATTTCTGAAAACAAGCTTTTAGCTAAAATAGCGTCGGAAATAAAGAAACCCATGGGTATTACTGAACTGTGGGTCAGGGATATCAAAGAGAAACTGTGGCCTTTAAGGGTGACTGAGATGTATGGAGTAGGCAGACAGACCGCTCTGAAGCTCAATAACCTTGGGATCATGTCAATTGGTGATCTTGCAGGTTATGATACAAAGGCACTTACAAAACTTTTGGGAAGACAGGGAGCTGAGCTTCAAACTCACGCCAACGGCCTTGATCAATCTCCTGTAACACCTCACACTTCAGGGGAGATGAAATCTATCGGCCGTTCAACAACGCTTTCTCAAGACGTTACAGATATTGAGGCTATCAGGAATATATTCCTTGAAATGTGTGAAGAGGTCGGATTTGATGCACGAAAGCACAATAAAAAAGCAAGGACAGTACAGATTACAATAAAATATTCCGACTTTCAGACTATCACAAGACAGGTCGGCGTTGAACCGACTAATTTAACAAAGGATATCTTTGAAAGAGGCTTCTTCCTCCTTGGCAAAAATTGGAACAGTATAAGACCGGTACGCCTTATAGGTGTGAGTATCAGCGGATTTGATAAGGAAGTATTAGCACAGCAGTTATCCCTCTTTAATGGAGAAGAAAACTTCGGGCAATCAGATAAGGAAGAAAAACTTGAAAAAACCCTTGATGACATCAGAATAAAGCATGGCTTGGGTTCTGTAACAAGGGCAGTGCAAATAAAAAAGACATAGTATGGACTACGCAAAAATAGAATTACAAAAAAGACCATTTTATATGGCCTTTAGTGCTTAATGCAAGCCAATATCAAATTGACTAACAAGCTGAATTAAGCCGATACTGAGAGCTATCTCAACTTGGCCTGCATTGTATTTTTCAAAATTTGTCTTTGCTTTTCAAAAATATATCTGGTAAGAATATCCGAATCACGTGGCGATATTTTAATATAATGCAAGCCGATTTCATACTTTTTATTCTTCTCACCCGATAAACGGATGACCTGAGCCAATACCCTCACTGAGGTCAAGCCTTCCAGATCTATACTAATATCGAGAACGGAGCCCGAAGCGATAGATTCATCAAGCACCATACAGAACCCGCTGCCGCTTATATTTTTTGTATAAGCAGACTTTAATTGAGCTTGGTCAATATTTGAAAATTCCAAGTTATCAGTACTGATTAATTGTTCATCTATAACAGCATAATTACATGCCAGAACTACATCCAGTCTGTAAAAACGTCTTCTTTGAATTTTATTAAACTCACTGGCTATAGTTACATCGAATATATCCAATGCACCGCTTTTCCTATGACCCTTAACGACTCCCTTGAAGTATAAAAGCTCCTGCTTTTCATTCATATAGTAAATAATAATACTTGTGTCTCTGGATAGGTACTTTAATCTTCCCTCACTCATAGGAGATGCAATACTAATAATTTTATCATCAATAACATCAACCAATTGACTTATGTAACTGGTAGTATTGTCATTAATTTTATTGCCATATTCAGGTATTTCTACTTCCAACTTAGTTCCCACTTTAATGTCTTTCGCGTTCATTGAAAATCTCCATATCAATAATTATTATCAAGATCAATAATTTATATGACTCTATTACATTATATTCTATAATCAGTGATTTTTCAGTATTAAAATTAAAATATTTACAAAAAAATTTATAGCTAATTTTGATTAGCTTAAACATATAATATATTATGGTTAGTATTCATAACATACTTATACCGGATGATGGTTGAGTAATAAGCGTGTAATGTGAGTGTAGACATGGAATTAAATGTGATATATAATAATCCCTAGCTTAAAGCATTGCATGTAATTCAAATGAATGGGTGTGATTTTTTATGTTGAAACCTTTTTTTAATGAGAACAAATACACAACGTCCGGGAATAAAAGAAATATTATTGATAGACTGTTTTTAAATACAAGATGGTATTTTGTTTACGGATATGGCAAAGAAGTAATAAGCGGAAGAAATCTGGCTGTTAAAAACAAGTACGATACCGAGAAATGGGCAGAATCCAGCTATAGAATAGTTGAAAATATAGAAAAGAGCGGTGGAAGGCTATTTATTGAAGGTATTGATAATATTAAAAAGGTTGAAGGGCCCGTTGTTTTTGTCAGCAACCATATGAGTACTCTGGAGACCTTCGTTTTCCCAAGCATTATTGCTCCATTAAAGGAGGTTACTTACGTTGTAAAGGAAAGCCTGGTATCGATGCCGTTGTTTGGTCATATTATGAGAAGCCGTAATCCGATAGTTGTATCCAGAAAAAATTCTCGACAGGACCTGATCAATGTTTTAACACAGGGAAAGGAAATCATCGCCAAGGGAACCTCAATAGTTCTGTTCCCGGAAGGAACAAGACAGGAAAAATTCGACCCTGAAAAGTTTAATTCGTTAGGAATTAAGCTGGCTAAGGAGGCAGGAGTACCTGTTATTCCTATAGCTATAAAAACAGATTTTTGGCAAAACGGAAAGCTGATAAAGGATATCGGACCTATTCATAGAAAGGAACCTGTTTGTATTTCTTTTGGGGAGCCTATATTCATTACGGGAAATGGTAAAGCTGAACATAAGCAGGTAGTAGAATTTATTTCAGGAAAAATAGAAGAGTTTCAGAAAGTAAAGGTATAACTTTACAAACTTTTAGTCTTGTCAAAATGTAATCTTAGTACTAAAATATATTAATGTAATGTTTCGGGAATTAGCGCAGTTTGGTAGCGCGCTTGGTTCGGGACCAAGAGGCCGGGAGTTCGAGTCTCCCATTTCCGACCATAGACATAAAGATCGGTTGATTTTGTAATAACTACACAAATCAGCTGATCTTTTTTATTGAATGGAAGTATAACTTATAATATGAAATACAGGTGTCATATTTTGAGTTATATAATTAGCTCAGCTGATAGAATATTTCGTCAGGGAGAAAAATTCGGTATATTTGACTTTTTAGGCCTTACGTGCTAAAATACAAAACAAATTAGGCATATATGTGATACCGAATTAATGTATTATACTAATTTGTATTTAGTAATCATGTGTAATTTATTATATACCTAATGAAATTTACCAACTGATGCAAAGGCGCATAGGGGGCTTTCCCTTATGCGCCTTAATTATTATATCCAGGAATATAAATTTGTCTTTATTAAGTATCTGAAATGCGGTTAAATGCATAGAATAATGAATGTTTTCCTTGGCAATAAAGCATTGAAGTTATTAATCAATGTTTCAGTATATTGCATTAGATGAATTAGGGGTGAAATTTATGGCTATTACTCTGGCAAAGCTATGTGCAAATGTAGAAAGTACATATGGTATGAAACTACTGGCTGGGGCTTCGGGTCTTGATAATTTAGTGAGATGGGTTCATATGATTGAAGACAGAGAGGTTCCAAGCTTTCTACATGGCAGCGAACTGGTTTTCACAACAGGAATAGCTCAAACTGGCAAAGAGTGGATGCTGGACTTTGTCTCCTCCATGCTGACAAAAAAAGCCTGTGGGCTTGTATTGAACCTTGGACCATATATAGAAACTGTTCCGGACAACATAATAGAATTCTGTGAAACCCATAGACTCCCATTGTTTACAGTACCCTGGTCAGTCAGGCTTATTGATATAACCTATGACTTCTGCCATAGGATCATTGCCAGTGAAGAAATTGAAATGGGCCTCGCTACTGCTGTGCGAAATCTCATTTTCATGCCTCAGGAGGAAAAGGTTTATAAGCCTGCCCTCGAAAAAAATGGGTTTTATCCAGATTCACTTTATACAGTTGTTGCTGTGGAACCCATAAACGAAAACGGAACATATCCGACCGAAGATGAATCTGAAGAGCTGAAGCATCTGACCCAGAGTGTATTGAGTAAATCCGGCCGGTTATCCAGTTTTTTCTTATATGATAGAAAAATCATTGCCATTTTGCAGGAATTCTCAGAAAGGCAAATTGATGAATTCCTTGAAGTCCTTCAAAAAAAATGCGAGCTTCAAGGCTTAGGATATAAATTACATGCTGGAGTAAGCCCAACAGGCAAGGGATATTCTTTTATTTCGGACGGTTACAACAAGGCTGTTATGGGGCTGCGGATAGCAAGGCTTCATAACCGGAAAAGTGTCAGATACCAGACAATGGGGTTGTATAAGCTTATTGTATCAGTAAAAGACAATAATATTCTCTCAGAATTATACAAAGAAAGTCTTGGGGTACTTGAGGAATTTGATGATAAAAACGGAACTGATTATATGACGACTCTGAGATGTTACCTTGAGCATAATTCAAGTGTTCAGGAGGTAGCAAAAATGACCTATGTACATAGAAATACGGTTAACTATAAAATAAAAAGGATCAGAGAGATTCTTAAATGTGATTTTGACTATGAAAATAAGCTTAAGTTAATGCTGGCATTCTTTATAAAGGATCTATTATAGACTGATAACGTCTCTTTTTCTTGACAGACACAAAAAATAAGTTGATAATTACATACGTGTGGCCTTTCAGATTTCCATACCTGCAACTAGGTCATCGATAGCCACACCTGAGCTGCAAACTGAGTAGGGATTTTTTCAAATCCCATTTCTCGCAGGTATTTTAAATGTTTAAAAACAGGGAATATTATATATACAATTTTATATCGATTGTTCTATCGTAAAATTGTATTACCATATTGCATGTGTTCTGCTATAATAGGTTTTGTAAAATATATGGCAGAAAATAAAAAGAATTAAGATTATTCTTTTTTTTTGGCTTTTTTATTTATAACGAGGCGATAATTGATGTCCCCCACCTCTACAGGTGGCGGGTACCGATTTGGTTTTCAAGCGGTGAGCATATCCAAGGTGTCCATAGTGTGTCCAAGGGCACTATGGACACCATTGCCTCGTTGAAACGCCACTGAGGTAAGTATACTTTTCTACAACCGAAAAGTTTACTTTTGAACCGAGGCGTTATAACGATTTTAGAATGGAAAAAAGCGTGAAAAATACATTTTGTAAGCCATCGTGCATTTCACGCAGAAAAAACCCGCTAAGCGGCTTTTTATTACTATTTGTATACGCGCTCTGCGCGTAGATGGGAGCTAATATGGGGATTAAACTTTCGGATAAAATGTTAAAAAGTGTTGAAAAACCGTCAAGATACACCGGAAATGAATGGAACAGTGTTAAAAAGGACCCTAATAATGTTAATATAAGATTTGCTTTCTGTTTTCCTGACACCTATGAAATAGGGATGTCACATTTGGGGATGAAAATACTCTATCACTTATTGAATGAAAGACAGGACTGCTATTGTGAAAGGGTTTTTGCTCCATGGACAGATATGGAGAGTAAGATGAGGGAAAATAATATCCCACTTTACTCCCTAGAGAGCAAGGACCCTATAAAAAGCTTTAATTTTGTAGGCTTTACACTCCAGTACGAAATGAGCTTTTCAAATATTGTAAACATGCTTGATCTTGCGGGAATTCCAATTCTGGCAGAGGAGAGAAAGTTTGAGGCGCCCTTTGTATGTGCGGGAGGGCCTTGTGCGTATAATCCAGAGCCGTTGGCTGATATTGTTGACTTCTTCATGATGGGGGAAGGCGAAGAGATAATTAATGAAGTCATGGATGCGTACAGCAGATGGAAGGGGACAGGCAGACCAAGACAGGAATTTCTTGAGGATATTGTAAAAATAGAAGGTATTTATGTACCGTCATTTTATGAGTTCACCTATAATGAAGATGGAACTATCAAAGAATTTATTCCTCTGAAGCCCCATTATCCTGTAAAAATTAAAAAGAGAATTATTAAGGATATGGATCAGGCATACTTCCCGGAAAAAATAATTGTTCCTTATACCGACATAGTTCATGACAGAATAATGCTGGAAATATTCAGAGGGTGCACAAGAGGCTGCCGTTTTTGTCAGGCAGGCTTTATATACAGACCGGTGAGAGAGAAAAGCCCTGAAAGATTGCTGGAACTTGCACAGAAACTTGAAGAAAGCACCGGCTATGAGGAAATATCACTAACTTCCCTTAGCACAAGTGATTATACAGGACTTGAACAGTTGACAACAGGGCTTCTTGAAGATATGGAGGAACGAAAGGTAAATTTATCCCTTCCGTCCTTAAGAATAGACTCCTTTTCACTGGATCTTATGGAAAAGGCACAAAAGGTTCGCAAGAGCGGGCTTACTTTTGCACCCGAGGCGGGCACGCAGAGATTGAGGGATGTGATTAACAAAGGGGTTACAGAAGAGGACTTGCTGAAAGCTGTTACACTGGCTTTTAACGGCGGCTGGAGTGGCGTAAAGCTGTACTTCATGCTCGGTCTGCCCACAGAAACACTTGAAGATGTGGAAGGTATAGCTGACCTGGCCTACAAGGTAGTTGACGTATATAGAAATGTTCCCAGAGAGAAGAGAGGTAAGAACCTGAACGTTACCGTCAGCACAGCTACTTTTGTGCCAAAAGCCTTCACACCCTTCCAGTGGGAGCCCCAGGACAGCGTTGAGAATGTACATCAGAAACAGATGCACTTAAAGGATAAAATCCGTTCAAAGCAGATCACTTACAACTATCATGAGAATAAACTGAGTTTTATGGAAGCTGTTTTTGCTCGTGGCGACAGAAGGGTATGCAAGGTTCTTATAAAAGCCTGGCAGATGGGTTGTAAATTTGACGGTTGGGGAGAACATTACAAGTATGAGGTTTGGATGAAGGCCTTTGAAGAATGCGGTGTCGATCCGTATTTTTATGTTACCCGCAGGAGAGCTTACGAGGAGATTTTACCTTGGGATCATGTTGATGTGGGAGTAACCAAGAAATATCTTATAAGTGAAAGTGAAAAAGCGCGTGAAGGAAAGGTGACACCAAACTGCAGGGTTGACTGCGGTGGCTGTGGTGCTGCCGGCTTTAAAAGCGGAATTTGTTAAAGAATTATATAAATGCAATTATTTGTGACCTGCATGTCAGAGCATGCGGTTTGGAGGTTTAAATTGGTTAATATACGTGTAAAATTTAAACGTGGTGAAGAGGTTAAATTTATATCGCATTTGGATTTAATGAAGGTTTTTGAACGTGCAATAAGGAGGGCCAGACTACCAATAGCTTACTCTCAGGGCTTCAATCCCCATCCGGGAATGGTTTTTGGACTGCCTCTGAGTGTGGGAGTGACCAGCGATGCTGAATATGGTGATTTTGAAATTACTGATGACAGTCTACAAATAAATGATTTTATTGAAAGACTCAATGCCCAGCTACCTGCAGGCTTGGAAGTAATAGCTGCAAAGCAGAGAGAATCAAAGCAAAATATAATGGCTACCATTGCGGCCTCGGAATATGTTGTGGTAGTGGGAACTGGGCTTGAATGCGATGAGAAAAGCCTTGAAAACAGTATAAAAAAATATCTTTCACAAAAAGAGATAGTAGTAAAAAAGAAGACCAAGAGCGGAATAAAGGATACAGATATCAGGAGTATGATCTATGATTTAGACTTTGAACTTCAGCCCTTGGGAGATTTTAATATAATTAAGTTATCAATGTTGGTCAGTGCAGGAAGCAAAGCAAACCTCAAACCGGAGCTGCTTGTGGATTCCTTTTTTGAAATGCTTGGAGAAAGCTTTGAAATAGACCGGATTCATAGATCCAAATTGTTTGTTAAAGCTGGTGAGGAATTGCTGGACCCTATGGACGGATCGGTTTTATAACATGGTAAGAAAATTTTTCTACAATCGAAAAATTTTCTTTGAACCGATGCGTTATAATGTATCTGCCCCGGTTTGGATACATTTGAACTAAAAGCGCAGATTTACCTTGAACTGTGCCGGAAATGGAGAGTGTGAATGATTAACGAGATAATTGTGGACGTCAATGTCGGCGAAATCAGAGTCGGAATCCTGGAGGACAAAGAACTAGCCGAAATTCACATTGAAAGAACGAATCATCAGGGACTTGTAGGTAATATATACAGGGGCAAGGTCAGCAGTGTATTGCCCGGAATGCAGGCAGCCTTTATTGACATAGGCTACGAGAAAAATGCATTTCTTTATGTGGGTGATGCCATACCTCAGAAAGAGTATTCCGATGATGAAATAGAAGTATATCGTGACTATACAGGTTATAATATAGCAGACCTACTTAAAGTCGGTCAGGAGATTACTGTTCAGGTTATTAAGGAGCCTATTGGTACAAAGGGGCCAAGAGTTTCAACTCATATTACTCTTCCGGGCCGAAATCTGGTGTTGCTTCCTAATGCCGATTATGTGGGCATTTCGCGAAGGATTGAAAATGACAATGAAAGGCAGAAACTAAAAAAGATAGCAGAAAATCTGAAGCCTGAAAATATGGGACTTATAGTTCGTACTGTATCGGAGGGTAAGGAAGAGTCTGATTTTGTTGAAGATGTCTCTTTTTTGACAAGGCTCTGGTCCAAAATAAAGCAGTCGGAAAGTAGCGGGCCTGTTCCACGATGTATTCACAGGGATATTAACCTGATATTCAGGTCGGTCAGAGATTTGTTTACCTGGAATATTGATAAGTTTATAATAAATGATGAAAAGGAATATTACAAAGTACTTGAACTGGTTGAGATGATATCTCCGGTACTAAAAAACCGTGTAGAATTATTTCAGAAGGACTACGCAATTTTTGACTACTATCAGATCGAAACCAAGATTGAGTGGGCACTTGCTAAAAAAGTATGGCTTAAATGCGGAGGCTATATAATTATTGACAAAACTGAAGCTCTTACGGTAATAGATGTCAATACCGGTAAGTTTGTAGGAAATAACAATCTGGAAGATACTGTGCTGATAACAAATATAGAGGCGTCAAAGGAAATAGCAAAGCAGTTGAGGTTAAGAGATATCGGAGGTATAGTAATAATTGACTTTATCGATATGAACGATCCTGAGCATCAACAGATGGTTCTGGATTCGCTGAGACAAAGTCTGAAAAATGACAGGACAAAAACAATTGTACTTGGAATGACAGCCCTTGGTCTTGTTGAAATGACCAGAAAAAAAATCCGGCAGGAGCTTGCTACAGTTATGAATTGTGATTGTCCATGCTGTGACGGTAATGGCAGAGTCTTTACTACCGATACCCATGCAATGAATATTCTTAGGGAAATACGGGAATATATTAAAACAGCAGCGGCAAAAGCAATAAAAGTTGAGGTACATACGTCTGTAGCTCCGGTAATTGAGAGTTATTCTGAAAAGCTTATACAGGAATACTCAGATATTCCCGGTTTAGTCATAACAGTATGTCCCGTCAATGATTTGAAAGTGGGAGGACTCAGAATAATATCCAATAAATAAAATTATTTAAATCTGATAATTAAAATTAATATATCTAATAGCAGTAATTAATTTGATTAAAAGACTTTTGATTAAAAGACTTTTGGTTAAAAGGTAGGCCTGTTTACTAAAGATGATTCAGTTAAATTCTCGTTAGAAAGGAAGGCTCAAGCTTTGGGTGAAACAACAAAAAAAATAGGATTAATTTTGGTTGCATGCTTTTTTCTAGCCTTTTTTTCAACAGGGTGTTCTAACGAGTCAGAGGATGCCGAGACTTCAGTGAGAAGTGCTTCTAAAGACATTAAGGGACCAGGGAACTCAGTGAAAAATGGTTCTGATGACATTAAGGCAGCCGAGAGCTCATCGGAAAATGGTTCTGACAGCATTAAAGCAGCCGAGAGTTCATCAGAAAATGGTTCTGAGGACATAAAAGTGCAGGAGAACTTTTATAAAAGTGCTTCTGATACTTCCGATAGCGTGGAATTGACAAAGATAAATGATAATATTTGGGTGCATACTACATACACAGACTATAACGGGAGCAGGACTCCCTCAAATGGAGTTATTGCCATATCTTCGAAAGGATTAATTTTAATCGATACTCCATGGAATAATGCTCAGACAAAGGAACTGATCAAGCTGACGAAAAGTGTATTCAAGAAGGATATTGCACTGGCAGTTATAACCCACGCTCATGCAGATAGAATAGGTGGAATTGATACCTTGCTTGATAATAAAATTAATGTAAGAAGTACAAAACTGACAGTAATAGAAGCAGAAAAAAGTGGATTTCAGAAACCGGAGCCTACCCTGGATCATGAGCCCAATATAAAATTCGGGAATATTAATTTGGAAGTATTTTATCCTGGAGAGGGTCACTCGGTTGACAATGTAACAGTATGGTTCCCTCAGTATAAGGTTCTTTTTGGAGGCTGCTTAATCAAGTCACTGGACGCAAAGGATAAAGGAAATACTTCAGAAGCCAATACATTAATGTGGCCAGCTTCTGCCGATAAAGTTCTGGAAAAATACCCCGATGCTCAAGTAGTGATACCGGGACACGGAGAATGGGGTAATTTAGACCTTATAAGGCATACAATTGAACTGGTCAGTAAGTAAGCTACCTGAATTAATCAGCTGTCAGAGGTAATTTCAACGATAATTTCAACGATAATTTCAACGATAATTTCAGCGGTAATTCAGCGGTAATTTAGCGGCATATGTCAGCAGAATCAGCAGGTTGTCAGAGGTAGCACTCTGAATTACGTAAGAAGCAGAATTTGGATTACGTCAGAAGCAGCACTTGGAATTAATGAGATTGACAAGGATTACAGGTTGTGCTAAAATATATCGGTAGCCGCTCGGCCAAGGCTTCTAAATATAGTCATTTGAAGCA
Organism: Bacillota bacterium; assembly: GCA_023415305.1. Taxonomy (GTDB): domain Bacteria; phylum Bacillota; class Clostridia; order Acetivibrionales; family DSM-1351; genus Ruminiclostridium. The sequence continues at coordinate 93,474 of JAEZKZ010000013.1, read as the reverse complement.
ATTCAATGTGATTATTGCCTGTGATGAACGCAGATTATGTGTGTATACGTCATTCAGGTCGGCGAGACTGTTAGTAGGAGGTGTATCAATGTACGCTATTATAATGACTGGTGGAAAACAGTATAAAGTTCAGGAAGGCGATGTAGTTTTCTTAGAAAAACTCGCTGCTGAAGAAGGATCAGCTGTTACTTTTGACAAGGTTCTTGCAGTTTCTAAGGACGGTAAGGTTTCTTTTGGAGCTCCGGTATTGGATGCTGCTACTGTTAGCGGTAAGGTTCTTGGCCATGGTAAGGGTGAAAAGATCATAGTTTTCAAATACAAGGCAAAGAAGAACTACAGAAACAAGCAGGGCCACAGACAGCCTTACACAAAAGTTCAGATTGAAAAGATTAACGCGTAAGGGTTAATGATTGATGGTTAATGTAAATATATGCAGGGATAAAGCAGGAAATATTAAAAGGTTCGTTGTTAAAGGACATGCAGGCTTCGCAAGAGAAGGCAGAGATATAGTATGTGCAGCAGTATCTGCTGTTGCCTATACAGCAGCCGGAGCTCTTGGAGACCTCATCGGTATCAAGGACTTTTTTGAAGAGAGACATGGCTTTATGACATGCTCCATAGACGTTGATATTTCGCCTGAACTGAAGCACGATGCCGGAATAATAATGGCTACTGCTGAGATAGGGTTCAAACAGATAGAGCTTGCTTACCCCAAACATGTAAAGGTAATGGATGAGGAGGTGTAATCTCATGTTAAAGATTAATTTACAACTTTTTGCTCATAAAAAAGGTGTTGGTAGTTCAAGAAACGGTCGTGACAGTGCGGCTAAGAGACTTGGTGTTAAAAGAGCTGACGGTCAATTCGTTTTAGCCGGTAACATTCTTGTTCGTCAAAGAGGTACAAAGATTCATCCTGGCGTAAACGTTGGAATAGGTTCTGATGATACCTTGTTTGCACTGAAGGATGGAAAGGTTAAGTTTGCAAGACTTGGCAGAGATAAGAAGCAGGTTATGATAGTTGCCGAGTAAAAAATTTATCGCATTAAAATTATTAAAGTAGGAAATGTGATATGCATTTTCTACTTTTTTAATTATTTCTGCTTTTATAATTTTTTATTTTGTATTGTATATTTTGTATTTGCTTATCCGGTTACTTTGTCTAAATATTCGTATGTAATTAATTTATTTTTTATTACAGCATACACTTCAAGGTATTTTTAATATTCAGTTACTTGGGTATAATAAACTCAGTTTAATAAACTGATAAGGAGAATGGAGCATAAGATGTTTATTGATAGTGCTAAGATATATGTTAAAGCTGGTAATGGCGGAAATGGAATGGTTTCCTTTCACCGTGAGAAGTACATAGCGGCCGGGGGACCGGACGGCGGTGACGGCGGTAAAGGAGGAGATGTGATATTTCAGGTGGATCAAGGCCTAAATACCTTGATTGACTTCAGATATAAAAAGCATTTCAAGGCTGAACCTGGTCAGGATGGCGGACCATCCAACTGTTCGGGTAAAAACGGAGAAGACATGATAATTAAAGTACCTTTGGGGACTATTGTTAAAGATGAGGAGACAGGAATGATCCTTGTTGACCTTGTCAAGCCCGACCAGACATATATAATAGCCAGAGGAGGTAAGGGAGGTAAAGGAAATCAGCATTTTGCTACTCCCACCAGACAGGTGCCTAACTTTGCAAAAAGCGGTGACCTGGGAGAAGAAAGAAATCTCTTACTGGAAATGAAAATGATTGCGGATGTGGGCTTGCTAGGCTTCCCGAATGTTGGTAAGTCAACAATATTGTCCATGGTTTCTGCTGCCAAGCCTAAAATTGCCAACTATCATTTCACAACTTTAGTTCCCAATCTTGGGGTTGTACAGATCGAACAGGGTAAGAGCTTTGTAATTGCTGACATACCGGGTCTTATTGAAGGTGCGCATGAAGGCGTCGGACTGGGCCATGAGTTTTTAAGACATGTTGAAAGAACAAAACTTCTGGTTCACGTTGTGGATGTTTCAGGAATCGAAGGCCGTGATGCAATTGAAGATTTTGATACTATAAATTCTGAACTTGAAAAATATAATGCTTTGCTTGCTTCCAGACCGCAGATAGTTGCTGCCAATAAGATGGACATCCCGGGTTCCGAAGACAATTATGAACGCTTTAAGAAAGAGCTTGAAGGCAGGGGCTATAAGGTTTTCGGAATATCTGCAGCTACAAACAAAGGCTTGAGAGAGTTGATGTACTACGTTTCCAACACTTTAAGTACGCTTCCGGATACTATCCTGCTGGACGAGAGCAAGGAGGAAGTGGTTGTATATACTGCTGAGGAAGAAAAACCCTTCGATATCCGTATTGAAGATGGTGTTTACGTGGTAGAGGGTAATTGGGTCAGAAAGGTCCTGGGCTCAACTAACATAACCAATTATGAATCTCTGCAATATTTCCAGAGAGCGCTGAAGAGAAAGGGTGTTATTGCTGCTCTTGAGGCTATGGGAATAGAAGAGGGAGACACCGTACGTATATTGGATACTGAGTTTGATTATACGAGATAAATAAGTTGAAACTTAATTTTTTGAACTTATTTCAGGAGGTTAGCTTGAAAGACTTCACTAACGCTCGCCTGTCAAGCCAACCTATGAATTTATGGCCGTGCGAAATATTCAAAATATTTTCAAATACTATCAAATATCTTGAAAGCGCACATGGCCAATTAACCTCCTTTATTCGCCCCATTGCGGATATGGGAGTAGATAATTTTCATTACATTTTGTGGCCACAATGGTGGCTCAAAGCCCTAAAGGGCTTAGGAGGTTAATATGTTAACAGGAAAACAAAGAAGCTATCTCAGAGCTTTGGCAAATAACCTTCAACCTATTTTTCAGGTTGGAAAAGGCGGGATCAACGATAATATGATTAAGCAGTTTACTGAAGCCCTGGAAGCAAGAGAGCTTATAAAAGCAACGGTACTACGGAATGCTGAATGCGACACACGAACTGTCGCTGAAGAACTTGCTGAAGCTGTTGATGCCCAGTTAGTTCAGGTAATAGGTAATAAGTTTGTACTATACAGGGAGTCAGAGAAAAGTCCCGTAATCGAATTGCCATAAAATATTTTTGAGTCATTCTCATAGAGACTTACATATTCTGGGAATGAAGTGCTTGTTTGGTGAATATACTATAAGTATTTCAGTTAATATCCCATTTCCGGAGGTAAGCTATGCAAAAGGGAATTGATTTAAATAATTACGAATACGAATATATCGATAACGAAAATATTAAAAGAATCAGTGATAAGACTCTTCTGCAAAGAGTAGAAAAAACCTATGAATTTTTAAAATTATGTGAAATATATCTTCAGAATGTAAAAGATGACTACGGCAAAAAAAAGATTGCAAGCCTCAGGGTGGATATTATTAATTACCAGCTGGAGCTATTAATTAAGGAATGCTTTGTCAGAGGACTGAAGCACGGTTTAAAAATGACTTGATAAAAAAAGCAATACTCTCGTATAACGAAGTATTGCTTTTTTATTATTGGTGCTCAAAAATATCTAGTCTCCAATAATCTCAGACATGATTTTCTTGTACAACTTTTCAGAGTTGACTGACCAGTTGTTACATATTTTTCTTGCGTCATTTCTGCTGCCCACAGTCAATTTTAAATCAATATAAGTAAAGCTTCCTTCACAAATCTTTAGGTTTGTAATGTACTCATTTTCATTTACTGCCACAAAATCAGCTATAATACTGGTCTCATTTATGATTCGCTTTTTATAGTCAGATAAAGCCTCATCTATTCTTGATTTTGTGCCGGCAGGTATCAGTGATATAAAGTAATCCAGGCCCTGCTTTCCGGCGGCTGATATTTTATAGGCCTTTTTATCATCTACGTCCAACTTCTCTAAAAACTTACCATCACAAAGCTCATCCAGATATTGCTGTAAGAAAATGTAGTTCATTAATTTATTCTCAAGTATAATTTTAGTTATAAGCAGATTTGATACCGGGGCTTCAATATTATTGATAATATAGAGTAATATGAGTTTGTTTTCAGCAAGTTCTCTGTTGCTCTCTACTGAATTCATAATACCTCCTGGATCATTTGTAATTAGAACATACTGTAATATAACAGGGTTACATTTTATGCTATAATATATTATCAGTATAAAAATATTTTATTATTATAGCATAGTAAAGTGGAAGTCGCAACATATTACCGGAATCGGGGGTTTCAGTGATTAAAGACATAGTTAATAAAAACATGATTAATAATGACGTTATTAAGGAAATAGAGACTCTTATAAACACTATGGGAGGCTCTTTTTCGGGATTTTCAAATATTAGAGATTTTCTTCCGCAGCAGCTTAAAAATTATCCCTATGCAGTAACCTTCGGGATAAGACTCTCTGATGCCATAATTGATGAAATTGACCAGAAGCCTACCTTTACTTATTTCAATCATTATCGCTCAGTAAACGCATTAATTGACCAGATTTCTCTGAGAGTAGTCCTTCTGCTCAACCGTGAGGGCTATAATGCCTATTCCATTGCAGCTTCCCAGAGCATTCCGACTTCAACTGTGCCCTTCAGCGGAGTTATCCCTCATAAGACCGGAGCGGTGCATTCAGGCTTGGGGTGGATTGGTAAGAACGGCCTGTTTATCCACAAGGAATATGGCCCCCGCCTAAGATTGGGAACTGTACTGACAGACCTTGAGCTGCCTTGTGATAATAAACCAATGCAAAGTCAGTGTTTCGGATGCAGTAAATGTGTTACTGCCTGCCCTGCAATGGCTTTAACGGGAGGTGAATGGAGCATGGGAGTAGAAAGGGAGCACATGGTTGATGCCAAGGCATGCTCAGAATATATGAATCAGAACTTTAAAAATATTGGCCGTGGCTCTGTTTGCGGCATATGTGTCAAAGTGTGTCCGTATTCAAAAAAGAAATAAGACGTGTTAACCCTTGAATATTATGATATTATATTTAAGATTAATATAGCTATAAATAAACATCTGGAAGGTATTTTATATGAACAAAACAGGTCTGATACACATATATACCGGTGACGGTAAAGGTAAAACTACTGCTTCTCTGGGGCTGGGCATAAGAGCTTGCGGAAGCGGTATGAAGGTACTTCTTGTGCAATTTTTAAAGAATATGCATTCAAGTGAACTTGAAATAATAAAAAAGCTGGAGCCTGATTTTGAAGTTATCCGCGGGTTCAGTTGTTCAAAATTTACATGGGATATGAACAGTGAAGAGCTGGAGAGAAGTTCCAGAGAAGCTGCAGAATTGCTGGAACAAATAAAAGTCACTGTAAACAAAGGGGGATATGATCTCGTAATACTTGATGAAATACTTGGAGTTGTTTCTATGAGATTATTACCTGTAGAGGCTGTTTTGGACTTTGTAAGAAATAAGCCTGAAAAGGTCGAGCTGGTTTTAACCGGGAGAGATGCTCGTGAGGAGCTGATTAAAGAAGCTGATTATGTATCAGAGATAAGGGCGGTCAAGCATCCTTTTGAGAAGGGAATACCATCCCGAAAAGGAATAGAATATTAGTTTATATTTGTTTAATAAAAGCCGCCCCTCTTTAATCTTAAAATTGAAGAGGGGCGGCTTTTAGCCTATAGGACAATATATTTTCTATTCTTTTAAAATATTGTTATAGCAAAGTTTTAGCTAGTATACTTTACTATTTGTGCAGTGTTTCCTGATACATTCTCTTGTATTCCTTTGCCGATTTGTCCCAGCTGAAGTCAGCTCTCATGCCTCTTTCCACAATAAGTTTCCAGATATCCTTCCGGTTATGGTAAAAGTCTACTGCTCTTCTAATAGTATTAAGCATATCGTGTGCATTATAGTTCGCAAAGGTAAAACCGTTTCCGGCGCCGGTTTCATCATTGTATGAAAGAACCGTATCGTTAAGGCCGCCTGTTTCGCGAACTATAGGTACCGAACCGTATCTGAAGCTGAAGATCTGTCCCAGTCCGCAGGGTTCGAACAGCGAAGGCATAAGGAACATGTCAGACCCGGCGTAAATTCTTTGTGCCAAAGTATCGCTGAAGGTTATGTTGGCAGATACCTTATCCTTATGCCAATAGGCAGCGTTTTCAAATACGTATTTGTAATGCTCATCACCCTTGCCCAGAAGAACCAACTGTAAATCCATCTGAAGAATCTCCTCCAGCACGCATTCAATAAGGTCAAACCCCTTTTGGGAGGTGAGTCTTGATATGATTCCTATTAACGGCACATCAGGTCTGACAGGCAAGCCCAATTCCTCTTGAAGCTTTTTCTTGTTTTCATATTTTAAAGAAATATTATCTGCTGAATAATTTGTATATATTCTACTATCAGTTTTAGGATTATTTCTCTCATAATCAATTCCATTAAGTATACCGTATAAGTCACCTGATCTTTGAAGAAGTATTTCCATTAAGCCCTCTCCATAGAAATCCGTTTTGATCTCCTGAGCATAAGTTGGGCTCACTGTACTTATAGAGTTTGAATAAACAAGCCCTGCTTTCATGAAGTTTACGCAGTCGTGATACTCAATTCCGTTTGGAGTGAAATACTGCCAGTCAACATTCATCAAATCTGATAGCACCTGCTTCGGAAATATGCCCTGATACTTAAGGTTATGAATTGTAAATACAGTTTTTATTTTACTGAAATAGTCCTTTTTATAATTAGCTTGAAGAAGCAGACTTACAATACCTGTCTGCCAGTCGTTGCAGTGAATTATGTCAGGCTTGAATCCGATAAGGGGAAGCATTTCAAGAATTGCCTTGCTAAAAAAAGTAAATTGCTCTGCTTCATCAAAATCGCCATACAATTCATTTCTGCCGAAGTAATACTCGTTATCCAAAAAATAATAGGTTACATCCTCGCGAACAAGCTTGAAAATACCGCAATATTGATGTCTCCATGACAAATCTACAAATATATACCCAATGTATTCCATATCGGTTTTGTATTGTTGAGGAATACTTTTATAGTTGGGTAATACAACCCTTATATCCACACCCAGTTTTGATATTGCTTTCGGAAGGGAGCCTGCAACGTCTCCGAGTCCACCGGTTTTAGCAAAAGGAATCACCTCGGATGACGCAAATAATACATTTAAGTTACTCATATTAACCTCCGTGAGCCACTTTAGTGGCTTTAAGCCGTAATGGCGACCACAATAAAGAAAATAAATCTCTCCCAAATCCTCCAAAAGGCGGATGCAGGAGCGTCAGTCTGATTTATAGCTTAAGTTTAGCAGAATTTGTATACCCGCACAATAACTATACAACTAATTACCGGGTAATTACCGGTATATTTATAATTCAAATAGATGGTAATACAAATGTTACCATACCGTAATACTTATTCCAAATTTTGAATGGTATAATATAACAAAAAACAGCTTTAGGAGGACTTTATGTTAGGGAAAAAATTTAGAACCTTAGCAGCTATATCAATAAGCTGCTGCCTGTTTGCATCCCAGAGTGTCATAGCTGCCGAGGATGTTACAAAACCAGGAACATATACCATTTCACAGTACCAGGCTGCAGACTCAAAGACTGAAACCGCTGCCGCTGAACAAATTACGACAGAAAATAAAAATAATATCAAGGCAAAAATCAGTCTTGAAGAAGCTAAAAAAATTGTAAAGGCATTAAAGTTTACTGAAGGGTATGAGATTTCAAATGTATTCCTGGAAAGTGACGGCAGCATTGGTCAGCCCATATATAGGATTGATTTATTTGGAAGCAATGACAATTCCAATATGAATGTAAGTATTTCTGCAAATAGCGGTGAGCTCATCAACTATAATCTCTGGCAGGTATATTCCAACAGAAAGAATGTAGTTGCTATTACCAAAAAACAGGCACAAGAAGCTGCAGATAAATTTATTAAGGATTATATTAATATAAACGATAAAATCCTTGAGCTGATACCCGATACTTTTAATATGTATTATGAGAAAATGAACGGCATTTATGATATGCCTCAGTACAATTTTACTTATGCATTAAAGGTTAATGGTATACTGGTTAGCAATTATAATTACAATATTTCAGTAAACGCTGCAAATGGTAAAATTACCAACTTCTATTCACCATATCCATATATCGTTGAAACCAATTATCCTTCTACTGATGGACTAAAGGATCTAGGTACCCTGAAAAACAAATATAGTGAATCACTTCAAATGCAGCTTCAATACGTAAGCAGTTATGACGGAAATACTCAAAAGCAGTACCTTGCATATATACCTGTTATGCCTGGAATACTTGATGCCAAGACGTTGGAAATATCAAGCGAATTGAACTATGGCGGTTATACTCAGAAGCTTAAGAATAATCCTTTGGTTGCTGATTTTAAAGTAATAGATCAGAAGATATCAGATGATGAGGCTCAGAAAACGGCAGAAAATATCAGGTCCTATATAGAAAAACTGGTTGGAATTAAGTTCAACGACAATTCCAACAGAATTGTACAGCTGTCTTCATCAAGTAAAGAGACAATCAGAAGTTATTACTACTCCGCAAACGATAAGAGGAATTATGGATTATCCATTATGATTAATCTTGCAACTGGAAATATTGTTAATTTTTCGTTTTATCAATATGAAACCAATAACCAAAACCAACAAACGAAGGTTAATGAGAAAGTGAACTATGATGAAGCAAAAAAGACAAGTGATGCAATAATCAAAAATATTTTTCCAAAGCAGTACGGTGCTTATAGTGATAATAACAAGGAATATCAGGATATGCTTAAGAACATTAAGGACCAGCCTACTCACCAACTGATATACCCAAGATTTGAAAACGACATAATGACTTATGACAGTATTAATGTAAATATAGATAAAGAGACCGGTAAGCCATCACAAATATACCTTAGCTGGAGTGATACTGAGTATCCAAAGCCTCAGCATGTCATTACTGCAGATCAGGCAAAGGAACTTTATCTGAAGAATAGTGAGTTTGAGCTCACATATTATATTCCCTATGAGTATAAGGAAGGAACACCTGCTAAGAGCGGAAACACCTTAATAGTTTACAGACCTACCAGTATATCATCTTCAAGATATATAGATGCTGAAAAGGGTATTATAGTTGATTACAACGGTAAAGCTATTCAACAGAGATACAGCAATGAAGCCCATTGGGCTGCTGTTAATATTGAGATGCTGGAATCACAGGGGATAGTACTCAACAATATTAAAAATTACGATGACAAGTTAACCCGTCAGGATGCTGTAAAAATGCTCTCGCTGGTAGTGGGATTACAATACTATAATTACAACGAGAAGACCAAGGGCAACTTCCCCGACGTGCCATATGACAATGAGTACTTTAAATACATTGAATCAGCTGTTGCAAATAAAATCATTGAGGCCACCGGGAAGAAGTTTAACGGCCAGCAAAATATAACCAAACAAGAATTTATAAACATGCTTATAAATGTTTTGGGTTATCAGGATATTATTAAACATCCCGAGTTGTTTGTAAAAAAAGACAGTGATACAAGGATTGCTTTATGTATGGCATTGGATATATTGCCTGTCAAACCGGGAAAAAGCTTTAATGCTCAAGACGAAATAACCTTTGCAGAAGCGGCATATTCACTCCAAAAGTCATTGAAATATTTCAGGTAAAATAGCACTCTCTATAGCAATCATGTTCGGACAAAAAAGGACATGATTGCTTTTTATTTATAAAAAATATTATAAAAATAATATATGAATTATATCAATTTCCGGTTATCTGTCGTATAATGATTCTGTATAGGTAATCTGTGGTAAATAATATAGGGTGAGCAGATCTATTTGTATAATTATTTTGTAAGGAGGTCAGATAAATGGATTTAAAGGATTTATTAAAGAAGAAGAAAAGATCAGCTAAAAAACAAACTGCAAAAAATGTTGCTATAGGTGCAGGAATTGGAACTGCCGTTGGTGTAGCAGCTGGTGTATTGCTGGCTCCCAAGTCAGGAAAGGAAACCAGAGAAGATATTGCTAAGACTACAAAGGAAACTCTTGAAACAGTTAAAGAGGGTTTAAATGTAGCAAAGGAAAAGATCGAGGAAATTGTTAAAAGAGAAAAGGCAGCTATTTGCGGAGACAGCAATGAAGCTGATGAAAAGGACGAAGTAGTTGAATAACCAGAATTAAAAGCCTTAAATACGAAAGGAAGTTGTGTATGTCTGTTACTGTAGACCTTAGTGTTGTGGCATGGTTTATAATATTCTGTATTGCCGTAATTATTGGAGTGTTTTTAATAATTCTCCTTAGAAATTGCATGAAAGTAGTAGACAGGGTCAACAATATACTTGACAGTAATTCTGAGAATATTCAAAAGACTCTAGAAGCACTGCCGTCAACTGTGAAAAGTATTGATGAACTGGCTGTAAGCGGAAAAGGTACTTTGGATAAAGCAACGTCAGTTGTTGCCACAGTTGAAGATACAATCACCGAAACCATAGATTCTTTTTCAATTAATGCTGAGAACGTACTGAGTATTATTAATATTGCTAGCTCTGTCATTAAATCCATAATTAGCGCGTTTTCTTCAAAAAAATAATATAATTAAAAATAAAAAACGAAAGATTTTATCTTTCGTTTTTTATTTTTATGCGTTAGGTAGTACGCACATGACAAAAAACTGAGCGAACCGGATTTTCTTGCCTGAATATTGTAATAAACTGCCTCATATGATATTATGGAATTGCATGATCCTGCCAACAAAAGACAAAATTTTTTTTATTAATGGTTATTTAGTGATACTTAAATTATCATTAATTAAAACTAAAAATACGATATGAGGTGAAATACTGTGGATGGAAATGTGCGGTTAAGTGCTACAGTAATAAGCTGTACTGGAAATGATACAGAAAAAGATGATTTTTATTTTAATGGTAACTTTTTTAATTGTCATAATACACAAAGTATACAATTTTCTTTTGAAAAAGCTGCAAATAATTATGTCTTTGCAATATCCGATTCCATTGGCTTCGAGGACGGAGAAATAAATGGGATATCTGCAATCCGAGAAATAAAAAAATACCATGAAAGTGCAAAACTCCAGCAATTTTCTCTAGAATCTATTTCTGAAAGAATATATGAAGCTGTTCAACTATCCAGTAATCTCATTTATAGCCAATCAGTGATAGCGAGTCAAAGTTTTACTAGATTGACAGGTTTTTCATCACTTATTATCGATAATAACAGAGCGGCCATAATGAATTTGGGTAACAATGGAGCTTTCTTGTTCAGACAGGGTCAACAAAAAGAACTCTTCGCAAGAAATAACGGCCGTAAATCAGAGAAATTAAGAAGTTTGGGAATTTCGCCAACGGCTCCTGATTTTAATGATACCGAAAAGATTCTTAAACTTGCAGAAGAAGAATCTAAAACAAAGATTAAATTATCCCCCAGCTTTGAACTTGAAGAGGATGATTTAATTATTCTCTGCAGTGACGGACTGCTAAACGGTATTAGTAAAAGCAGACTTGAGGCCGTAGTCGACTCTGGCTTTGACCCTTCAAAGATGGCTAGTGTACTTTATCAGGAAGCATCAAAAAGCGGCATAGAAGATGGCATCACGGTAATGGTCATAAGAGTTGAGGAAATAAGAAGTCTGGCCTTCGGTTACGGTAATAAAAGGACCGGCAGTAATGTAGACTTTGATAACGAGCCTGAAGAGGATAAAGAGGGAGAGCGTTCCGGCAGCAGTATTGTTAATTACATATTAGGTTTTGTCTGCGTATTAGTTATATCCGGTGTTCTTTTTATGGGCTATCTTATTATTTCTAACAGTGACATTTTTGGTTCCGACAAGGGGAGTAACACCTCCCAGGCTGACGTGACTGCCAATAGCACATCAAACAGTACCGGTCTGACCTCTAATGATATACCCTCATTGGATACTTCGGGTTCAGAACCCTCACAGGTATCCGATACTTCAAAGGATAGCAGCCAGGCGGATGACCATAATGACGCTTCAAGCGGAAATAATAATAATCAACCAGGTAGTCAAGCTGACGGCAATAGCTCGGATGATGACAATACAGACAGTAATGAAAATTCAAATGACGAATATGATGTATATGTGGTTAAATCAGGAGATACCTTGAGCGGCATAAGCAATAAGTATTATGGAAGCTTAAACAAATACGACATTATCATGAAGTATAATAATATCAAGAATGAAACCAGTCTATTTGTAGGCCAGGAGTTAAAAATACCAAAATTAAATTAGTAGGAACTTTGATTTATACTATTAACGTTTATAATTATTCTGGAGTGTTTTGCAGCTAATATATTTAGCTGCTTTTCTTTTATTAACTTCTTAAAAGAATATTATAAAACAGGGAACTTATAGAATTAAACTGCGTCTATTAATTATGTTGGCAAGATTTACATATTACTGTACTAAGAAACGAGGGGTGGTTTGTTATGAAAAAAATTATTTCTATTATGTTGGTGGTGACAATACTGATAACGTTTATGTCACCTGTTATGGCAAGCAGTTCTGTAACAACAGACAAAGGACTTGAAAATGCTATTAAGGTTGTTAAGAGTAAAATTGATATTCCGGCAGACTGCAAAAAATTCACTTATAATATCTATAATCAGGATGGAGCTGTAATCTGGAATTTAAGCTGGAGTAATGAGGAACAGCAGAAGTATATCAATGTCACAATTGATCAGGATAATTTTATTTCTGGATATTCGTCATATCAGTACTCAATCAATTATGATAAAAAAATACCTAAGTATTCCAGAAGCCAGGGATTGGAAATTGCAGAAAAATTCGTTGAAAAGCTAAATCCAAAGCTGCTTGCGGAATTTAAACTTATCGAAAACAATAATATTTCAGAGGAAAGAGAATATTATTTCAATTATGTAAGGCAGGTAAATGGTATAGATTATGCCAATAATACCATAAGCATAAATGTAAATAACTATACCGGACAGGTTACGAACTTTTATTGTAATTTTTCATTGAAGACAAAATTTGAATCAGCCGATAAAATAATCAGCCTGGAGCAGGCTAAGAAGAATTTTATTGATAAACTTGGACTTAAGCTTGTTTACAATATCAAATCCGATAAGGATAAAATTGTTTCCTATCTGGCTTATGTACCTAAGGACTCTTCAAAATATATAGATGCAGTTACCGGTGAGGTCGAAAAGATGCCAAATGGTAATGCAATTTACTACAATGGGGCTATTATGGAGAAAATGGCCTATTCCAGTGACGCCGGAGCAGTCGTTCTTACGCCGGATGAATTGAAGGCTGTAACTGATATGTCAGGCCTTATAACAAAGGAAGAACTGGATAAAAAGGTAAGAGCTATCAGCATCTTTAAACTTGACAGCGAATTTTCTATAGCAAGTGCCGAGCTTAGAAAGGATTGGAGAAATAAAGATTCACTGATATGGTATATAAGATATACCAAGGTTATCAACAAGGAAACAAAGCAGCTAAGAGAATTATCAATATCAGCAGATGCCAGGAGTGGTGATATTCTGGATTTCTGGACTTACTATGATGTACCGGCTGATACTAAACCTCAGAAGACAAGAGAGGAAGCCAGAAAAATATGCGATGAAATCATAATGAGCCTGATACCCAGCCATTATAAGGAAGTAAAGTATGATGATACCTACTACACTTATGATGAAACAGAGAATAAGCAGTATAGCTTTAGGTATGTAAGGGTTAAGAATGGTTTGGAGTGTCCAAGCGATTATATAACGATTTCCTTTGATAATCTAAGTGGTAATATCATTAGTGTATCATCCAACTGGACCAATGATCTTAAATTTGACGATCCAAGCAAGGCCATTCCGGTAGAAAAAGCATATGAAGTGCTCTTCGACAATAATAAACTGGGTTTCGACATACAATATATCAGTGAATACAATTACCAGAAGTTTATCTCACCAGAGCAGACGGAGGGCGATGAGGCTGTACTCGGTTACATGATCAATGGAAGAAAGCCTTGTATCATAAGTGCTGAAACTGGGGAAGTACTTAATTATTCAGGAACTTCTTTTAAGGAGAATAATATATCCGATTACACTGATATAAAAGGCTTAAAGAACGAGAATCAGGTTAAAATACTTACTCAATTGTCAATCAGGTACTTTGAAGATGAGCTAAAGGCCACTGAGCAATTGCAGCAGCAAGACTATTTCATTTTGTTAAGCCGACTTAATGATATTTACTTTGATTCAGGTATAGATAAGGAAACTTCTGTTGAAAGAATGTACAACAACCTTATAGGCTCTGGCATCATTACAAAGGCTGAAAAAGCACCGACATCAGTGTTAACAAGAGAGGAAGCTGCGAAATATTTCGTTAAATTCCAAAGGATGGGCCAGGTGGCTGAAATTAAAGGTATATTCAAATCTGATTTTAAGGATGCAGACAAAATTAACCCCAACCTTTTGGGATATGTATGTATAGCATCAGGCTTAAAGGCTATAACCGGTGATACGGGATATTTCAAGCCTAAGGAAAAAATGACCAGATTGGATGGACTCCTTACTATATACAACTATTTAAGCACCAAGTAAACTGGCAATTTATCTATTGAAGAAAAAAAGGGGGACTGACCTTGGTCAGTCCCTTAAATAATAGGGATTTATCAAAAAATAGATATAAGCTGATTAATTGTATTATTACACATGAAACATGTATATTTATACGTTTATTATACTCTAACAATATTAGTTTTTCAATATATATTTTAACAATTTATCATAATAAATTGTTAAAATGTTAAAATAAAGCATCTTTTAATAAATTTTGTTTTATAATGTTCATTTTTAAGCTATACTGAATATTGGTTATTATGAATTGACTATTTCTTGTCAAAAAGGTTAAAATTATAAAGACAAAACTATTTCGGAGGTAATTATTATATGTTAACACACGTAGTATTTTTCAAGCTAAAGGATAAAAGCAAGGCAACACTTGATAAAATAAAAAATGATCTTCTTGCTTTAAAGGAAGAAATTCCTCTGATAAAATCTCTAGAAGTTGGGATCGATATTCTTCAAACAGAAAGATCCTTTGATATAGTACTTTATTCCAAATTTGATTCATTAGAGGATATGCAGGCGTATCAGGTTCATCCTGCTCATGTAAGGTTCTCAGAATATATTCAGACTGTTAAAGATACTATTTATGCAGTTGATTATGAGAGCTAATCCGGTTTAATTTTTTGTAAGATATTTAGCTGCAAAAGATTTGGAAAGACATTTTGACAGGTTAACTAAAGACAAATTCTTTGGAGATGTGGACTATGAATAAAAAATTTTCGTTTTTTCTTGTATTATCAATTGTAGTTTCAGTTTTTACAGGGTGTTCTAACAACCTGTATTCAAACAAAGCTGTTGCTGAGAATACTGTCAGCATACAGACTGAGTTGGCTCAACAGTCCCGGAGTTCGGAAGCAACCCCGACCGTACAGACACAGGAGCCGGCTAAGGAAAGCAGTGCTGCAGAAAATTCCCCGATAACTCAAGTTACCGATGCAAAGCAAATAGAAATAATTGATTACTCCAAGGTAAAGCCTAATGAAAGCGGTCAAATTATGGTGGTAATGTTCCATAATTTTGTGGAGGCTTATCCCAAGGGCAATAATGACTATACGACTACTTTCGATGAATTTGAAAAACTATTGCCCGAATTATATCAAAAAAAATATAGACTTATAAGTCTTACAGACCTTTTGAATAACAATATAAACGTACCTGCCGGCTGTATCCCAATGGTATTTACTTTTGATGATGGAACCGCAGGACAATTCAATATGGTGGAAAAAGACGGAGAACTGGTTGTTAACCCAAAGTCTGCTGTAGGTATAATGGAAGAGTTTAATAAAAAACATCCTGATTTCGGTCTTCAGGGTACGTTTTATGTGAATTTGGGAGTAAGTACTTTCCCTGGTGCTGGAAACATGTCTGACAGGCTCAATTATCTTATTGGCAAGGGCTTTGAGATTGGTAACCATACAAAAACGCATGTATCACTGCCATCAGTTAAAACCTCCCAAAAAATGATGGAGGAGGTTGGTGGAAATCAGGTATTAATGAATGAACTGGTACCCGGTTACTACTTTAATTCCTTTTCACTGCCTTTCGGAAATGCTTCAAAAAATCTCAGGGATTATGTTATAAAAGGAAATTTTGAAGGGATTGATTATAAACACTCCGCCATAATGCTTGTAGGAGCAAATCCGGCCCAATCACCGGTTTCATCAAGCTTCGATCCAATGGCCCTTCCTCGGGTAAGATCCTCCGGACAAAAGCCTGTTGAGTGTGATCTTGCCTGGTGGGTGGATGCTTTACAAAAAGGCAGCTCACAGTATGTAAGTGACGGAAACCCTGATACAGTTACAGTACCAAAGGATAAGCAGAAAAATGTCGATATGTCCAGGTTGAACGGTAAGCAATTAGTGACTTACTAGTAAATCGGTAAAGCATTAACAATAAGAAATATATGTACCTCGGAGTCAGTAGATTTAGTGGCTCCGAGGTTTTTTTGCATAATATGCTCATTATTTATCATGTAATCCAAAGAGATCCCCTGATTAACGGAATTATAATACATTAACATTTTGTTACATTTAAAATACTGGTATATTTAAAGGCTGGAATGTTTACAATAAGCATGGGAATATTATATAATTATTGTTAAATATTGGTCATAACATTCGTACAGTTTGTATTAAAAATTAAGAGAGAGGTAAGTCGAATATGGATCAAAAGCAAATAAAAAAGATGCAAACCGATACTGATGTAAAAAGAAAAGCTATTAAACAGGTTGTTGCTCACCTTAGAAAAAAGATAACTTCCGAGTATGTAGGAAGTGAACATCTAAAGGAGTGGCTGACAGAAATCGAGTCAATAATGGCTAAGGAAGAATTTATTATCAAGGATTATATTCATGCAAGAAAGAGTCTTAACGACATTATTGAGAGAACTCTTGATGAAGAAATAAGGTTCAAGTTAAGAGACTCCTGGTACAGCTTGGGCAAGGCTCTGGAAAAAAAAGCAAAAATCAATTAAATTAAGTGGGGGCAATATATGTTTTGGAGACAAAAGATAAAGGTTAGTAAGGACGAGGATGTATTGGAGAAAATAAAAGGAGAAATTCAGACTCAGTTACGCTTCAGAGGAGTATCAGTTTCGAGCATAAATATGCAGATTAAACCCAACAATATATCTCTTACTATTTGTATAAACGGAAGCAAAAGATTGGCATAAATAGAAAAAATTGACATATTAGGATAGTTATCTTATAATAAAAAATATCTGAATCTGAAGGGAGCACTGGATATGATAATAGTTCTATAATAATCAATTAAATATTGCATAATTAAGAAGAAAGGTTTAATAGGCCTAGTACAGGCTTGTTTGTTGTATTCTTCAGACTTATGCTTTGATTGTTAAGAACTACAGATTCATTGCACCTTTTTATTACCTTGTACTAAACTGTGCTTTATCCGCACAGTTTATTATTTTACAGAAAGTATATAAGTTTATATTTGCTGTCACACCGACGTGGTAAAAGAGTTATTTAAAGGCTGTAAGTGAACAATTGGTTCATTTACAGCCTTTTGTTTTTGTCATAACGGACATTAGATAAATTGAAATGAGGGATTGAGATGATTGAATTAACTATGTACAATGCTAGAAAGCATTTTGGAGATACAAGAGTACTTTTTGATGCCAGTTTTCAGGTATTTGAAGGAGATAAAGCCGGAATTGTAGGCGCAAACGGGTGCGGAAAGAGTACTATTCTAAAATTAATAGCTGGAATAGAGCTAATGGATATAGACTACAGAAGAATATGTGAGGGAAAGAGCCGGATTACTTATCCTAAAGGAACAAAGATTGGCTATCTTGAACAATTACCGGACTATCCTGACAAATTTTCAGTTAAGGAGGTCTTAAATCTTGCCTTTCTAGAACTTGATAAAATAGAAGCACAGCTTAAGATTCTTGAATGTAAAATGGGTCAATCAGAGGGGGAAGCTCTGGAAATAGTATTTAAGCAATATGGCCAGCTGCAACAGGATTATGACTCTAAGGGAGGATATAACAAGGAGGAAAAATTAAGTAGGGTATGCTTGGGGCTTAAATTTAATGATTCTTTTTTGAGTAAAGATTTCAATGTGTTGAGCGGGGGAGAAAAAACAACAGTTTTACTTGGGAAGACCCTTTTAGAAAATCCGGATATTTTGTTGCTTGATGAACCTACTAATCACCTGGATATGGATTCGGTGGAATGGCTCGAAAGTTATTTGAAAAGTTACAGGGGGATTGTACTTATAGTTTCCCATGACAGATACTTCCTTGACAATGTAGTTACCAAGATAATTGAGGTAGAAAATAATGCCTGTGAGACATTCAAAAGTAATTACTCAGATTATGAAAAACAAAAGGAAGAAAAAATTCTTCTACAGTTTGAAAATTATAAAGAGCAGAAAAAGAAAATTAATTCTATGGAAAACATTATTAGGGATCTAAGAGAGTGGGCATTAAAAGCCGATAACAGCAAATTTTTCAGAAGAGCAGCCAGTATTCAACGGAAGTTGGATAAAATGGAGAGAATTAATAAACCGGTTTTACAAAAACAGAAGATAAAGTTAAATTTTACAGATGTAAAGCAATCGGGGTATGAGGTAATAAAGGCGAATGGATTATCTAAAACAATTGATAACAGGGTTATTTTCAGTAATACTGATCTGTATATTACACTAGGAGAAAGAGTAGCTCTTATCGGCGCTAATGGGAGCGGTAAAACAACCCTTATAAAAATGCTATTGGGAGAGGTAGATTTGGATAGCGGTAATGTGAAGCTTGGTGCAAGTTTAAAAATTGCATACCTGCCGCAGACAGTAATATTTAACAATCATGAAGATACCGTTATTCAATGTTTCAGAGAAAATAGAATTATTCAAGAGGGAAAGGCACGGGAATACCTGGCTAAATTTATGTTTTTTGGAAAAGAACCCTATAAAAAGGTAAAACACCTATCAGGGGGTGAAAGGGTTAGGCTGAAACTGAGTATGCTTTTATTCGAGGAAGTGAATCTTCTGATTCTAGATGAGCCGACAAATCATCTTGATATTGATTCCATTGAAGCCCTGGAGCAGGCCTTAGAAGAATTTAATGGAACAATACTTTTTATTTCACATGACAGGTATTTTATAAATAATATATGCAGCAGAATTGTAGCTATTGAAGAGAATAAACTGGTAGATTATCAAGGTAATTATGATTTCTACAAGAACAGGAAAGATGAAGCGACCCAAACAGAAGATCAATCAAAAAAAATTAAGAGTAAAGCAATTGTCGAGGCCTTAGATAAAGTCGCGAATAAGGCCTCAGTTATAATTGATGAAAATAAAAGAGGAATAGCTTTTTCCAGGCTCGAAAGTAGTATCAAAGCAATAGAAGAAGAAAAAATCCTGATCGAAATGAGTATGTCTGAGCAGGAAACGAACTACGACGAGCTCAATAAACTTTATTTAAGAAGGGAAGAACTTGACAAGATGCTGGATGAACTGATCGAGCAGGGATTGACAATGATAAGTGAATAGTGCGTATTTAAACGAAGACGCTGGTGCATAGCAATATAGATTAGTGTATGGTATAAAGAAAGTTATTGTACGCGAGGACAACTCATAAAAATGTGGAAGGATGGTTAAAAACAGTTAGAGGAATTTTATGAAAAGAGAATTACGCTAACTGTTTTGTGTCCGACAAATATTTATGAGTTGTTCGGGAGTACACTGGTACGGGAGTTTTCTTAAGACATAAATCTTATAGTTATGCGACACCCCCTTCATAATTTTATTTAACTGATACGATAAAATCCTTAGCCTTTTGAATGGCCTGAAGTAAAGTTTCAGCTGCGGGTCCCCCTGGTAGTTTTCTGCCGGAAACACATTTTTCAAGGCTTATCTCGGTATAAACATCCTTCTCGATTTTATCCGAGAAGCTTGTGAACTCTTCCATACTCATATCATCAATAGCTTTATTGGTTTCAATACAGTAAAGCACCATTTTACCGATTATTTCATGGGCGCTTCTGAAGGGAATGCCTTTTTTAACCAGGTAATCTGCTATATCTGTTGCATTTGTAAAGCCACCCTGAGCCGCCTTGTACATATTAGCCTTACGCAGTTTCATTGTAGCCAGCATATTTGTAAAAACAGGTAGACACATTTTAACTGTATCAACTGCATCAAATATTGCTTCCTTATCTTCCTGCATATCTTTATTGTAGGCCAGTGGAAGTGATTTCATCACTGTAAGCAGAGTCATCAGACTTCCATATACCCTGCCTGTTTTACCTCGTGACAGCTCAGCTACATCTGGATTTTTCTTTTGGGGCATAATGCTGCTGCCGGTACTGTATGCATCATCCAGTTCGACAAAACCAAATTCATGTGATGACCATAAAATAATTTCTTCACTGAGTCTGCTGACATGCATCATCAGGATTGAAAGGCAGGAGGCCAATTCTATGGCAAAATCTCTGTCACTAACACCGTCCAGACTATTTTGTGTAATGTCAGTGAAGCCGAGTTCCTTTGCCACCATATACCTGTCAAGAGGATAGGTGGTGCCGGCAAGTGCACCGGAACCCAACGGAAGAATGTTCATTCTGGAATAGCAGTCCCTTAATCGCATATAATCACGTTTGAACATCTCAAAATATGCCATCATATGATGGGCGAAAGTTATGGGCTGCGCTCTCTGTAAATGGGTATATCCGGGTAGAATTGTATCAGTATTCGCCTCGGAAATGTCTATAATAGTATTCTCAAGGGAGAGGAGCATATCACTGATAGCTGTAATTTCATCTCTCAGATACATTCTTATATCCAGGGCAACCTGATCGTTGCGGCTTCTTCCGGTGTGGAGCTTTTTCCCTGTATCCCCGATTCTGGAGATAAGGATTTTTTCAATATTCATATGAATATCTTCGGCATCAATCTCAAACTCAATTTTACCTTCTTCAATGTCATTAAGAATATCCTTTAGGGTATTCTGTATAAGAGTGCTTTCTTCAACTGAAATTATGCCGCATTTGCCAAGCATATTTGAATGGGCTATACTGCCCAGTATATCCTGCTTGTACATTCTGCAGTCAAATCTTATGGAGGAATTGAAATCATCCACAAGCTTATCCGTTCCTTTTTCAAATCTTCCGCCCCAAAGTTTCATAAAAACACCTCAAATTATCTATAATATATTACTAATATTTTACCTGATAAGGGGACAGCCCATTTTGGATTGTCCCCTTAAATGAAATTAACATAATTTAACTTCAAAATTATTTCTGATCCTTATTTTGAAGGTTTTGAAGCATTTGTGCTCTAACCTTGAGAGGGAGACCAAATAAGTTTATGAAGCCTTCGGCATCCTTCTGGTTGTATACCTCATCCTTGCTAAAGGTTGCAATTGCTTCATTATACAAGGAGTAATCCGACTTTGCACCTGCAGGCATGCAATTTCCTTTGTAGAGCTTCATTCTTACTGTACCTGTTACTGTCTCCTGAGTCTTGTCTACAAAAGCAGACAAGGATTCGCGAAGTGGAGTATACCACTGACCGAAGTAAACAAGTTCAGCAAATCTCTGAGCAACAATATCCTTGTAGTGCAAGGTGTCTCTGTCAAGACAAAGCAGTTCCAACTCTCTGTGAGCTGCGTAGAGAACTGTTCCGCCGGGAGTTTCGTAGACTCCTCTGGATTTCATACCGACAAGCCTGTTTTCAACCATGTCGATGATACCTACGCCGTTGGCACCGGCTATTTTGTTCAACGTGTCCATCAATTCTATTGGGCTGTATTCAACTCCGTTAACTTTCTTCGGAATACCCTTTTCAAAGTATATTTCAACGTAGGTTGGAACATCAGGCGCTTTTTCAGGAGAAACCATCAGTTTAAGGATTTTATCATACTGGGGTTCATTCCAAGGATCTTCAAGATCTGAACCTTCATGGCTTAAGTGCCACAGGTTTCTGTCCATGCTGTAGTTATCCTTTTTAGTAACCGGGATGGGAATATTTCTAGCTTCAGCATAGTCGATAGCATCCTCTCTTGATTTTATATCCCAGATTCTCCAAGGTGCAATTATTTTAAGGTGTGGAGCCAGTGCTTTTACAGTTAATTCAAATCTAACCTGGTCATTTCCTTTACCGGTGGCACCGTGACAAATTGCAGTACAACCTTCCTTTAATGCAATTTCAACCATTCTCTTTGCTATGATTGGTCTTGCGAAGGAGGTTCCGAGCAGATATTTTCCCTCATAAACAGCGTTTGCCTTCAGAGTCGGATATATAAAGTCGGTGATGAATTCTTCTTGCAAATCCTCTATGTAAAGCTTGGAGGCACCGGTTTTCATAGCTTTTTCATGTAATGGCTCCAGTTCTTCGCCCTGTCCAACGTCTCCGGCCATAGCGATAACTTCATAACCATAGTTTTCTTTAAGCCATGGAATAATTATTGAAGTATCAAGTCCACCTGAGTATGCCAATAAAACTTTTTCCTTTTGAGTACTCATTTAACCCATCCTTTCCGCTGATTTGCTTCAGCTAAAAACACTAATATAAAGATAAAAAAACTACTAAAAATATGCTAAAATATATTATAACACATCTGTTCAGCAGAAAATTTTTGGTTGTGGAAAATTTTCTCGCCTTTAGCTATATAATAAAGAAATTACTGGTGATAAGCTGATAGGTGTATTATATAACAAAGTGCATAAATATGCAATAGATTATATAATTATACATAATAAATCTTTTAGAAAGTCCATTAACCTATATCATAATATGTCCTCATAATGCTTATATGGCCAAAACGACTGTTTATGAACTCCTATCAGGCCCACGGTAGGTATGAGCTGGTTAATTATTATTTCTTGTGGGCCGGAAAGGCTAATAATAAATGATTATAATGGGTATTGACCCCGGGTTTGCAATAACAGGGTTTGGTGTTGTAAAATATGAAGGGAACAAATTTTCGGTTTTGGATTACGGCGCTGTTACCACTGAAGCGTCAATGAAGCTTTCACAGAGACTTTTAGTCCTGAGCAACAGACTTGAAGAATTAATAGAAAAACATAAGCCGGATGCCATCTCTATTGAAGAGCTGTTTTTCAACAAGAATATTAAAACAGCTCTTACAGTTGGGCATGGCAGAGGAGTGGCAGTCTTGGCTGCTGCCAAATCCGGGGTTGATATTTTTGAATATACTCCGCTGCAGGTCAAGCAGTCGGTAGTTGGATATGGAAGGGCAGAAAAGGCCCAGATTCAACAGATGGTTAAGGCAATACTTAATCTGAATGCAATACCAAAACCCGATGATGTGGCTGATGCTCTTGCTGTAGCTATCTGTCACGGCAACTCCCACAGAATGGGTGCGGTGCTGGGGAATAAGGCGTACTGAGTTGGAGGTAGGAAGTTGAAAGTAAGAGGTAAGAAGTAGGAAAAGCGCAAAGGTTTTACATTATAACTCCTGACTTCTGACTATAAATATTGGAGGTTATATATGTTTGCATACATAAAAGGAACCCTTGAGGCTAAAGGAAATGACAGTATTATTGTGGAAGCGGGCGGCATAGGGTACAGGATATATACTGCACTATCTACAATAAACGCTGTAGGTCAGTTGTCAGCCCCGGTGAAAATATATACACATTATTATGTCAGGGAAGATATTGCCGCCCTGTATGGTTTCTATACAATGGATGAACTTGGGATGTTCGACATGCTCATCACTGTCTCAGGGGTTGGACCTAAGGCAGCAATATCCATGATTTCAACGCTTTCGCCATCCAGGTTTGCGCTGGCGGTAGTTTCACAGGATACAAAATCCCTGTCAAAAGCTCCCGGCATTGGTCCCAAGATGGCTCAGCGTATTATACTGGAGCTGAAGGACAAGATATCAAAGGAGCAGCTGACAGCCGGAACCTTGTCGGAGACCGAGCTGGTTATTGAAAGAGGTACCTTGAATTCTGTATCTGAAGCTGTCAGCGCTCTTATGGTTTTAGGCTACAGCTCCTATGAGGCTTCAGGTGCTGTAAGTAAGGCGTATCAGGAAGGTATGGTCGTCGAGGAATTGATAACGAAGGCTTTGAAGTCATTGTCCAAATAGGTGAAAAGTTAAAGTGAAAATGAATAGTTAAGGATATAATTTTGATTACTATTTGTGGCCACAATGTGGCTCAAGCCATAACATGCCTTTTCATTACTAATTGTGTACGCGCCATGGGCGTAGATGGGAGATAATATGTCCGAGGAAAGATTAATAGACAGGGAATCAAGAGTGGATGATTTTGATGAAGTTGGTTTACGTCCAAAAAAACTTGATGAATATATAGGACAATCAAAGGTAAAAAACAATCTAACAGTATTTATAGAAGCAGCAAAACAAAGGAAAGAGGCTTTGGACCATGTTTTGCTTTATGGACCTCCAGGTTTGGGGAAAACTACTCTTGCCAGTATTATTTCTGCAGAAATGGGAGTCAACTTGAGAATAACTTCAGGTCCGGCTATTGAAAAAGCCGGTGATTTGGCTGCAATACTTACAAACCTCGGTACTCATGATGTTTTGTTTATAGATGAAATACATCGTCTGAACCGTAGTGTGGAGGAAATACTATATCCTGCAATGGAGGACTACGCTCTTGACATCATAATAGGAAAGGGACCGAGTGCACGGTCCATAAGACTTGACCTTCCTAAGTTTACATTAATCGGAGCCACAACAAGGGCAGGTCTGCTTACAGCGCCGTTAAGGGATAGGTTTGGAGTTATAAATAAACTTGAAATGTATACGGCAGAGGAATTAAAGCAGATAGTAAAGCGGTCAGCAGGGATACTGAATATAGAACTTCAGGAAGATGGAGCCTACGAGATTGCACGAAGGTCAAGAGGTACTCCCAGAATTGCAAACAGGCTTCTAAAGAGAGTTAGGGATTTTGCTCAGGTTATCGGAGGCGGTGTTATTGACCTGAAGGTGGCAAAGCATGCGCTGGATGCTCTTGAAGTAGACGAAATAGGTCTTGACGGTGTAGATAGAAATATGCTTTTAAGTATTATAAATAAATTTGGAGGAGGGCCTGTGGGACTTGATACTCTCGCTGCTTCCATTGGAGAAGACCCCGGTACTATAGAAGATGTTTATGAGCCATATTTAATACAGCTTGGGTTTATAAATAAGACACCCAGAGGGAGAATGGCAACGAAGAATGCTTACAGTCATTTCGGGCTGGAATTTAATTCATAACATTACTTTGTAAGCGCTATGTGCGTAGATGGGAGACAATATGAATATACTTTTACACATGTGCTGCGGACCTTGTTCAACCTATCCTGTTCAAGAACTGCTTAAAGAAGGTTTTAATATCCAAGGTTATTTTTATAATCCGAATATACATCCGCTGGAGGAGCATAAAAGAAGAAAAGAAAATGTCAATAAATTTTGCAGTATTACCGGTATTCCTGTTATCTTTAATGATGATTTCAGGCAGGAGGAGTGGGAGGCCATGGAGGATAAAGGAACTGCAAGGTGTAACAGATGCTATAGCCTCAGAATGGAGACGGTTGCCCGATATGCATCTGAAAACGGTTACGATGCCTTTACTACCAGCTTACTGGTAAGTCCATACCAAAAACATGATTTAATAAAGGAACTCGGAGAGTTTTACGGTAAAAAGTATGGTGTTGAGTTTGCTTACCGGGATTTCAGGCCTGGCTTCAGGCAGGGACAGCAAATGGCTAAAGAAATGGAGCTCTACCGTCAAAAGTATTGCGGGTGCATTTTATCTATTAATGGATAAAGTTCCCTTTTCTTTTACATTTAAATTACATTTTTTTTAAATGTTCCTGCAATATGTATCCTGTTTTGCCATAGTAATAGTATAATTGTTATAAGACGGCAATAACATAAACTATAACTTGACAGAGAAGCTTAACGGGGTGACAAATGATAAAAAGAGTAGGATTAAAGAAATTAATTACTGGAATAATTATGTTCTGCATTATTATATTATCTCAAAATGCAGTTTTTGGAGCACAATCATTAACACTGAAATATGATAACAAGTCAGTTAAGTATTCAGGCGTTTCTTACAAAATAACAATTGACAATAAGGAAGTAAAAACCGATTTTCCTGGAATAGTGTTCAATAAGGCAACTATGTTCCCTCTGAGACCCGTTTTTGAAGCCCTGGGTGGAACTGTTGTCTGGAACAGTAAAACTCAGATCATGGACATTACATACAGGGATAATAAATATCAATTCCAGAATAATAGCTCAAGTGCCAAAATAAATGGGAAAACTGTAAAATTAAGCTCAGTGGCAAAGAAGATAAATGACAGACTTATAATTCCTGTTGATTTTCTGAAAAACATCAAAGGACTTACATATGCTATAGACAATAAAACCGCTACAATAAAGATAACTACAAATTTTATTGGCTCGGTAAAGGAAATAAGCACCACTGATTCGGAAGAAAAAGCAATAGTAACATTGAGGATGAATGACCATAAAGGCTACAAGTATTACAGGCTAACCAATCCAAACCGTATTGTCGTAGAGTTCAATAATATAAAGACTTCTCCAAAGGATATAGAGACAGTTTCTCAACGAGTCAGCGGTATAAATGTTGTGGCCCTGTCCGAAAATTCAGCAAGTGTAACAATAAACCTCAACGAAATGGCAAATTTCACTGTAACTGATATAGGAGATGGATGCAGAATAACTGTTGAAAAACCTATTAATGCAAATCTGTCCTATGAAAACAGTTTTGACAGGGTTTATTTAGCTCTGAAAAATATCAAGCTTACAGAAAATCGGGAAAAAAACGGTAATGTATATATTGCAGAAAAGTATAAGCATGAATATGATAAGGATAATTTGAAATACACAATTACAATTGATTCGGCAGAACCTATCAGCTTAAAGGATGAGGTCTACAACATCAATGATTCACGTATAAATACCGTTGAAATTTATAGAGACAAGGAAACTCAGGATACTAAGATAGTAATCAATACAAAACAGGAATTTGTATTTCTTGCATCCTATAATGATAAACGTATGCAAACCGAAATAAACTTACTTACACCTGCTAAAGAAGGTGAAGTGCTTGTAGTTATCGATGCAGGTCACGGCGGTCAGGATCCCGGGGCAAATAAAGGGAATGTACTGGAGAAGGACTTAAACCTGGCTATTGCACTGAAATTGGAGGAACTTCTGAAAAAAAACAATATCAGAACCTTTATGCTCCGTCAGGATGATACATTTGTTGGACTATATGATAGGCCTTATATTGCAAATGCATTAAATGCAACTCTGTTTGTGAGCATACATCACAATGCCGTAGACAATACGAAAATTAGTGGCACTGAGACTTTATATTACCCCGAAACTAAAGGAGATCCTTCCTTTACCGGTGCAAAATTTGCCAAACTGGTGCAGGAGGCCTTGATAAACAAGCTTAATTCAGTTAATAGAAAAACCATTGAAAGGCCAGGACTTGTAGTGCTTAAATATACTGAAATGCCGGCAGTCCTTGCTGAAATCGGCTTTGTTACAAATCCTGCGGAACTTAAAAATCTTATTGACCCGACATACCAGCAGAAAGCGGCGGATGCACTGAGTGAAGCAATAATAAAAGCACTGGAGATACTTGAAGCAGAAAAAAAAACCGGAACAGAATTGGAAAATGAAAGCAATCCAAACAATGAAGTCAACCAAAGCACTGGAGACAATATTGAGTCCGGTCCCGATGCAGGACCAACTGAGAAAGGTGCTGATCAGCAGGATGAAGGGGGATTTATCTAGTCGGTAATTATAATTTTTACCTAGGTGACTGAAAGTTGCTTTGCCGTAGTGTTACGGGAAATAATAAAATTCAGGATAATAGTCTATAATTATTTTATGGAAAAATTTTCTAAAATAAGGAGGACTATTTTTTTATGAAAAAGATTTTGAGCATAGTTTTAATTGTTATGCTATTGACTACAGGGTGTTCCTTTATTGGACAAAAGGCTTCGAAGGATGATGAACCAATTATACCTGTAGCCATTGATTCTGCGGGTCAGGAGGTTCAGGCAAGTGCATCTGCCGCTGCTGGTTCAGGAAGTGATATTAATAGTGAAACAACAGGTAATTCTACGGTTTCCAGCTCGGCTGCTGTTGAAAACTCTGAGGATTTGTTCAGTAGTAATATATTACTGGATAACGGTACAGGTCAAGGAGTGTCGGCTAATGTTAGTGATAAAAACAGTGTATTGATAACATTATATTATAGAGACAAAGAAGGCATGCTGATACCGGTTACAAGAAACGTATCAAAACAGGAAGGTCTTGCAAAAGCAGCAGTAGGCGGCTTGATCGACCAAGCCGTAACCAGGGAACAGCTTGACTTTTACGGACTGTATCCGGTACTGCCTCAAGGAACGAAAGTAAAGGGAATGACAATAAAGAACGGCAGTGCTGTAATTGATTTTTCAAAAGAGTTTATGAATCTAAACACAAAAGAGGACGAGCAGCTGGCAGTAACTTCGGTTGTTTACACACTTACAGGCTTTAATACCATTTCTGAGGTAAGCTTCAGAATTGATGGCAGGGTGGTCAGCAATCTGACTAACGGAACCGATATATCGGGAAGCAGGAACAGGGATAATACTTTTATAAATTCAAAGGAAACGGCATTGAAGGATGGTTATATAAAGTGTGATCTGTATTATATGACGACTTGTAATGATCAATACAATTATATGCTTCCGGTATCAACACTTATACAAAAATCAGATGACAGTCAGCTGCCTGCAATTATGTTTGCTGAACTGGGTAAAAAGCCGGCCGGAGATAATTTATATACATCTTTTCCCGAAGGGGCCAAATTGCTTTCATGCAGTATACAGGAAGACTTAGCTGTTCTGGACTTCTCATCCCAGATAACAAACTACGGAGGTAATGAAAAGGAGAATATTCTTCTTAACCAGATTTACTACACAATAAACCAGCTCAGGGGCATTTCGAAGGCTAAGATACTCATAGACGGAAAAGCAACCAACTTGCCTGAAGGCTCTGAGATTGCTTTTGCCAAAAGCCTTCCAACAACCGTAAACTCGGTTATGGATAAATAAATACGATTTTAGTTACAATATACAAAACAGATAACTTTTGTTCTCGTTATTTATATATTTACGCTGATGATTTTTAAAGAATTTTAAGATATTATTAAAGACAATTACAATCGTTGGTCTATATTATTTGACCCGCACAGTACAATTTTGGAGGAAATATGTTGAGGCAGGATGGTAGAACTAATTCGCAGCTTAGACCTGTAAAAATTACAAGAAATTATATAAAACACGCAGAAGGTTCGGTGCTTATTGAGGTTGGAGATACTAAGGTAATATGTACCGCATCAGTTGAGGAGAGAACGCCTCCCTTTAAAAAGGATTCAGGTGAAGGCTGGGTAACAGCCGAGTATTCAATGCTTCCCAGAGCTACCGGGGTTAGGAATCCGAGAGACATTTCAAAGCTTAAGCTTAACGGAAGAACTCAGGAGATTCAACGTCTTATAGGGCGGTCACTAAGAACCGTTGTGGATTTGAAGCTCCTGGGAGAAAGAACAATAACAATTGATTGTGACGTAATACAGGCTGACGGCGGAACCAGAACTGCCTCAATTACCGGTGGTTATGTAGCATTGGTTGATGCCTGCAGAAAGCTTATTGACAGCGGCGCTGTTTCTAAAATGCCAATTATCGGCTTTGTAGCAGCTACCAGCGTAGGTGTGGTAAACGAACAGGAGCTCCTGGATTTGTGCTATACCGAGGATAGCTCTGCAGAGGTCGACATGAATGTGATAATGACGGATAAGGGTGAATTCATTGAGCTCCAGGCAACAGGTGAGAAAAGCAGCTTTTGCAAAAATCAGCTGGATGCTCTGCTGACAATTGCTCAAAATGGGATTGAACAGCTCATATCCATTCAGAAAGAAGTTCTTGGTTAATACTGATTTTACAAGTTGGGGAGAATTAATGGAGAAATTGGTGGTAGCAACAAAAAATAAGGGTAAGATAGCAGAAATAAAGGAAGTTTTGCAGTATATGCCTTTTGAAATATTATCCATGGGTGATTTGGGTATAACAATAGATGTTGTGGAGGATGGTAAAACCTTTGAGGAAAATTCTCTTAAGAAGGCTTCTGAGATATGCAAAATAAGTAATACAATAGTTATAGCAGATGATTCGGGAATTGAGGTGGATTATCTGGATGGTGCGCCCGGCATTTACTCAGCGAGATTTGGCGGTCAGGAAGCGACTGATGAGGATAGAAATGCCAAGTTGTTAGATATGATGAAGGGTGTACCCTTTGAGAAAAGGACAGCCAGGTTCGTATGTGCCATAGCAGTCGCTTTCCCTGACGGAAGATCTTTTGTTGTAAGGGATACCTGCGAAGGCTACGTGGATACCCAATGTAAAGGCGATAATGGCTTCGGATATGATCCGCTCTTCTATATTCATGAGTATGATAAATCTATGGCTGAGATAAGTATGGATACAAAAAATAAGATTAGCCATCGTGCGAAAGCATTGAATAAAATGGCACTTAAATTGAAAGAATTCATATAAGTAATTTTATAGGATATTTTTAAGGAATTGTACTGGAGTTTGTATTAAAATTTGCATTGGAATTTTATAGAGTAATTTACGATAGATTACGACAGATAAGGTAGATTAAATTTTTCTACAGTTACAAAAAGTATTATAGTTCAGTATATATAGTTAATATGCAGTTTGATTCATAGTTTATATTAAGTTATTTTGACTCTATGGGGGAAAGACATAATGAAAGTGCTGGTAATGAGTGATACTCATGGTTACATATTTAATGCAAGGGAGGCTTTGGACAGACACCCTGAGGTAGAAATGGTTTTACATTTGGGAGATTATTGCAAAGATGCTTCGCAGTTAAGTCAGCTTTATCCTGGTATCATATTTGAATATGTTTATGGTAATAGTGATATAGGAGTTGGTACAGTCAGTGCTGACAAAACTATTGAAATCGAGGGGGTTACCGTATTTATGACACACGGTCATAAATACAGTGTTAAGTGGGACTATAATCGAATATTGGCTAAGGCACAGGCAGAGAAGGCTTCAGTTGTTCTCTTCGGACATACGCATGTGGCTGTAATTGACAATATCGATAATAAACTGGTGATTAATCCGGGTAGTTTAAGCGAGTCAAGAAGCAGTAAGTCCGAGTCCTATATAATAATGGATGTAATCGATGATAAAGTAAATGCAGAAATTATCTACATATAAAATCATAAAAAATATTATTATATGTGTTGACAAACTAAAATGTACCCTGTATAATATCAAGAGTCGGCTGGCGATAAACACTCGCAAAGGCTGATATACTAGGGTTAATGCGGGTGTAGTTCAATGGTAGAACATCAGCCTTCCAAGCTGATTGCGTGGGTCCGATTCCCATCACCCGCTCCAATAAAATTTAATATGTGCCCATAGCTCAGCTGGATAGAGCAACGGCCTTCTAAGCCGTAGGTCTTGGGTTCGAATCCCCATGGGCACGCCAATAGGAAAGCATCTACATTTATGTAGATGCTTTTTGCATATAATGAGCCGGGGATTCGAACCCGAGAGGGCCTTGGCGCTTGTGTTTTCTGCGGAAAACACAGGCGTTTTTGCTTTACCCAAAAACGCGAAGCGCCTTACGGGTGAGACCAGTCTCCCCCCGTATTGGCAATGTTGAACTATTATGATAGCATTTATACTAGCAATAAATTCTATGATTTTTACGAGATGGGAATGGAGTGAAACCATGCAACAGAAAAAAATATATAAGCCTATTGAACTGGCAAACATATTTGGTATCCATTCAAACACCATAAGGTTGTACGAGAAATGGGGGTTTATAAGTAAAGCACAGAGAGCTGAAAACGGATATCGCATATTTACTAATGTCCATCTATATCAGATAAAATTATGTCGGTGTATCTTTGGGCATCCATTTACAACCAAGACCATACGTTATATAGGAAATAAAGTAATTGAGGCATCAGCAAAATGGGATATACCTCTCTGCCACATTTACACAGAAGAGTATATTACAGCTATTAGAAAAGAGATTAAAACCGCCAGGCAAACAGCTGAAATACTGCAAAAGTGGCTGGATAAAAACAAAACTCTACTAAGCAATGATTTATACAACCGGAAACAAGCAGCCGAAATATTGGGTACAACTGTTGAAACAGTACGTAATTGGGAACGAAACGGAATGATATTGTCTGACAAAACAGGTGTAAATAATGAAAGACTATTTGATGCCAATGATATAGAGCGGCTTCACATTATTTATATGTTGCGGCAGGCTGGATACAGCATGTTTTCAATTTTCAAATGTTTGGAAAAGTATGATAACGGCGAGAAAAATTTAGTATTAGAAACCTTAGATAATCCTGGAGTAGAAGAAGACTTACTCATGGTAGGCGACCGATGGATAAAAGCTCTTTCTGCTCTTGAACAGGCCGCCATGGAAATTCCCCCATTATTGGAGCTGATGAGATTGCTGCCAATTAAATAAACCTTACATTTGCGCACCATCCTATTTGTTACATGGTATTATAAGCCATATCAACAAAGAGGTGGTGTTTTTTTATGGCAGAAACAATTATAGATATAACAGACTTACAGAAAACATATCATATCCCAGTTCGTAGGCATGGTCTAGTATCCTCACTGAAAAGTTTGGTAAAGCCGATCTACAATGATATAAAAGCCGTTGAACAGATTAGCTTTCAAATCAAACAAGGAGAAATTGTCGGGTTTATTGGTCCTAATGGCGCAGGGAAAACAACAACACTAAAAATGTTGGCAGGGCTTTTATATCCCACATCCGGTAATGTTAAAGTATCAGGCTTTACTCCCCATCATAGAAATACGGAATACCTAAAAACCATTAGTATGGTGATGGGTAATAAATCCCAATTAAATCCAAGCATTACGGTAGCTGATTCCTTTTATATCACAAAGGAAATTTACCATATAAGTGATGTTGATTATAAAAACAGATTGGACGAGCTTGTTCAACTTCTAGAAATTGAAGAACTGCTACCCAAACTGGCAAGGAACCTTTCTCTTGGTGAACGGGCAAAATGTGAATTTGCTTGTGCTTTACTGTACCAGCCTAAAGTACTTTTCTTGGATGAGCCAACATTAGGAATGGATGTATCGGTACAAATCAGACTTCGGAACTTTATCAAAGAATATAATCAAAAGTATGGAACAACAATTTTGATAACCAGTCACTATATGGCGGACATTTCCTCCCTATGTTCAAGGGTAATTCTAATTAACAAAGGACAATTGATGTATGATGGAGCATTAGATACATTGAGCAGTAAATTATCGCCTTTTAAACTTATAAAAGTGACTTCCGGTCACGATTCTATCAATATAGATAATACAATGGAGCCCTATGCTTCCATCATCGAGCAAAGCGGCCTTACCTACACGATTAGAGTAAATAAAGAAAAGGTATTAGAATTGACTGACCATCTATTAAGCAGTCACAACATTAACGATTTGTCCATTGAAAATCCATCTATAGAAGCAGTCATTGACCAAGTGTATCAGGGAGGATTGGGGGTATGAACATTAAAGGAGGGATAGCCCTTATTAAGAAATCTTTTTTTAGTTACACCGCCTCAAGAGGGTTCTTTTGGACTTTGGCCCTGGGGTGGATGATGATGCCGCTAATCTATATGTTTGTTTGGATTGTTGCAGCAGGTGATGGCTCTATTGGTAGTTTCACGAAAGGAGATTTCACAAGCTACTACATTGTATTAATGATTATAAACCAACTGACTTATCCAGTATCCCATTGGACAGTAGGTGATAATATTTTTAATGGACAGTTTTCAGGCTGGCTGTTGCGACCACTGTCGCCAATCTATGAGGCGATAGCATCAGATATTGCGGTAAAAGTAGTTTGTTTACCTTTCGTTTGCGTTTTTGCAATTATCTTGATAATGATATTCAAAATAGTTATTACATTAACACTTAGTCAGATTCTCTTGTTCTTACTATGTTTATTGCTGGCGCAAATCCTTCGCTTTATGCTTGCTTATTCATTATCACTACTTGCGCTGATGAAAACAAAAATTGATTCTCTTTTGAGTATCAATGATGCAATGATTTTATTGTTTGCAGGGCAATTGGTTCCCACTGTCCTTTTACCGGAAATAATCAGAAAAGCGTCTTTTGTTTTGCCTTATCGGTATATGTTGGGATTTCCCATTGAGATACTATTAGGGAAATTAGACAATAAACAAATCTTATTTGGGATTGGGCTGCAATGTGTGTGGATATTGATCGTGCTTACTTTATATTCATTCATTTGGAGAAAAGGAATAAAACACTATTCAGCTGTAGGAGGTTAAGGATGGAAAAACTGAGTTTAATTAAGCGACAAATAAATATTTTTATCAAAACATCAATCCAGCAGGAAGTGGCTTTCAGATTTAATTTTGCAGTTAAAATCCTGAATAGCCTCGTTCAATTAGCAGGTAGTGTTGGAGGTATATTAATACTATTTTCGATAAAAAACAGTATTAACGGATGGTCATTCTATGAAACACTCACGGTAACGGGGGTTTTCATGCTACTGCAAAGCATCAAAAATCTCTTTATGGCTCCCAGTCTATCGGCTATATCAGGCTTGGGGGGAGAACTATGGACGGGAGAGTTTGACTTTACGTTGATTAAACCGGTATCCACTCAATTGTATATGAGTATGAAGCACTGGTCTTTGATGTCTTTAGTGGACATGGTTGTCAGTATTGTTATCCTCTGCATTGCTGTTGTAAATTTAGAAATAGTTCAAACAGCCGGAAGTATCCTGTTATTCGTCCTCTGTTTATCTATAGCGTTACTCATTTTATATTCTATTATGCTGATATTGTCATCTGCTGCGTTTTGGTATCTTGGCACACCATTGTTATGGGTGCTTGACAGCATTATGGAATTAGGGAGGTATCCGGTCAAAATATATCCTCTTGCCTTTTGTAACATCCTAACGTGGATTATCCCCATTGGCATTATGATTACCATTCCAGCTGAAGTGCTAATAGGTTCAGTGAATGTTATTGAGATATTAATTGGATTCCTGTTAGCCATCGCACTCTACACTTTGGCGGTTGCATTTCTTAAGAAAAGTATAAAGAAATATTCCAGTGCTTCAAGTTAAGTCATAATAAGCTAACACGATAACACTTTTGGCCAATTTGGTCCGAAGTGTTATTTAGTTGCATTTCTATATTGAAATGCAGAACATACGTTTGGTATAATAATAATGAGACACTAAAACAGGGTTAAGTGGGTATGGGTGATTTATTTCGCATGCATTATATAAAGCGCCGATTCAAATTGTCAAGTTAATACTGCTTTTGATATAATAGGTGCGAAGGTGGTGGCGGTGTGGCTGATATTCAAAATCTGATAAAAACAATATTATCGAATAAAAAGCTTACAGATAATGATTATACTGTGTCAAAAATATATCAGGATGAGCCTATACTTAAAACAGCAGCACAAATGGCTAATTTTACACCGCCAAAGTACCGTGAAATGAGGAATTTAGCAAAAGCTGGTACTCTTTATTATGAATCAGATGCTCAAATCTTTTATAAACAAGGAAAGTTTATGGAAGATTATACTGATAACTATCAGTATAACGGTGAGTTTCAAAGATATTATCCAACCTATCAGTCTATGACTGACCAGCAATTGCGCGGATATTTCTCATGGCGAACCAGGGTTCGTGATGGTATAGTAGATAAAACGTCACTTTCCTTTGTCTTTGTTTATGTTTATGAGCTTTTAAATCAAATCGGAGTTAGTTCTGCAGAGGAAGGTTTTTATACACTTAAAGGCTTCTGGCAGGCTTATAAGGATATTGATCCTAAGATTAATCATTATATCAAGCTCTGGTTAAAAGACTATATAATATATAATGGTCTTGAAAAATCCTTCCTTGATGATTTTTCAGACATTCATTTTGATAATACAATTTTAACCCTTATAAATTTTAAATCTCATAATAGTGATGAAGTTTTTTCTGCACTTAATTCTTTATCATCATATAATCTTGAGAATTCAAGATTTTACAAATCGCATTCAGATGATGTAAAAAGTGTGGTTAACAATGTTTTTGCAGAGCTTACCGAGTACTATAATAAAAAACGTAAAAACAGTATATATGAAAAGTTTTTCGGAAAAATGATGACCAATCAGTATATGATGTTTAGCTCAGCTGTATTTTATAATAGTGAGATACATGAAGACTGCGTATATGAAATAAATGAAGTATACAAATATATATGTAAAAAAGGAAGATGGACTTGTGAAAGGTTTTTCTTTTTTAAAGATAAAAATAAACATATAGGTGAACTCTTAAAAACTATAGATTTCATAATGAGAGAGAAGTATGATTTTAAATCTACCTTGAAAGTC
Organism: Bacillota bacterium; assembly: GCA_023415305.1. Taxonomy (GTDB): domain Bacteria; phylum Bacillota; class Clostridia; order Acetivibrionales; family DSM-1351; genus Ruminiclostridium. The sequence continues at coordinate 56,860 of JAEZKZ010000013.1, read as the reverse complement.
GACAAGCTAAAAAAGGTTTATCAGGATATAATCTTGAAGGAAATAGATAAATTATTTGAGAATAAAAAGAAAACAGCAGTACCCAAAATAGAAATAGATGTCTCAAAGCTTCAAAGTATCAGAAGAACAGCCCTTGAAACACAAAATAAACTTATTGTTGAAGATTTAGAGGAAATACCTCTTCCTAAAACTAAGCCGGAAGCTGTAGCTGACACAAATTATGATTTAATAGCGTGGATGGAAGCAGAAACAGATAATATAAATGAAAATGTATTATTACCGAAGGAAGCAGCTCAAGTAGATGCTACAAACTTAAGTAATATAGAGTATGAGTTTTTGAAATGTCTGTTATATGGAAAGAATTATGGTGATCTGGTAAAATCAAATGGACTCATGCTTTCAGTACTCGTTGATTCAATAAACGAAAAGCTTTTTGATATATTCTGCGACACTGTTCTAATTTTTGACGGTGACAAACCGGAATTGATTGAAGATTATGAGGATGAACTGAAAGATATTTTAACAAGGCAATAATATAGAATGAAGCAAATATTTTTATCAATGTGATTAAAAATTATGGAATACACTCATAAAGAATGTGCTGAAAGGAAAGCGTAATGATAAAAATTCCGAAAAGAATATCAACTGTAATTATTAACTCTTTAAAAGGCGGAGTTGTACCAAGAGTCGGCCTGCCATATATCACAGTTGGGAGAGAAACCGAGATAAATGCCCTTTTACATGATGTTGATATTATTTCAGATGGGGGAGCATCCTTTCGTTTTATTGTAGGAAAATACGGCAGCGGAAAAAGTTTTCTTTTGCAAACAATAAGAAATTATGTAATGGATAAAAACTTTGTTGTGGTAGATGCCGACCTTTCACCTGAAAGACGGTTACAGGGTACTAAAGGACAGGGACTGGCTACATATAAGGAATTAATACAGAATATGTCTACCAAAACCAGACCTGAAGGCGGGGCTCTAACCCTTATACTGGACAGGTGGATAAGTAATATCCAAAGTGAGGTAGCCACTGAAAGCCAGCTTTCCTTCAATGACAGTGAATTTAGCAAGCTGGTTGAAAAGAAGATATATGAAGTTATAAGCTCACTGAATGAAATGGTTCATGGCTTTGACTTTGCAAAGCTATTAATTATATATTATAAATCCTTTCTTAACGGTGACGATGAAAGCAAAGCAAAGGTAGTAAAATGGTTTCGCGGTGAATATGCAAATAAGACCGATGCCAGGTCAGAGCTTGGTGTCAATATCATAATTACAGATGACGACTGGTACGAATATATTAAGCTTTTCGCAATGTTCCTTAAAAAAGCAGGATATAATGGGCTTCTTATACTAATAGACGAACTCGTAAATATTTATAAGATCCCAAACAGCATTACTCGGCAGTATAACTATGAAAAAATCCTTACAATGTACAATGATACACTACAGGGAAAAGCCAGGTATCTAGGCATTATAATGGGTGGTACACCTCAGTGTATCGAGGACACAAGAAGGGGTGTTTATAGTTATGAGGCTTTAAAATCCCGACTTGAAGAAGGGCGTTTCGGACGTGAGGATGTAAAGGATGTGCTTGCACCTGTTATAAAGCTATCACCTCTTACTTACGAGGAAATGCTGGTTTTAATTGAAAAACTTGCCGATATCCACGCAGGTCTCTTTGACTATGAACAGGCCTTAAGTCAGGAGGACATGATCAATTTTATTAAAATTGAATTCGGCAGAATAGGAGCAGAAACCAATATTACACCTCGTGAGGTTATCCGTGATTTTATTGAGCTGCTCAACATAGTCTACCAAAACCCCAATATAAATGTCTCTGAGCTTTTAGGCTCTGAAAAGTTCGAATATGCTAAGACAGAGATAAATGATGAAGTGCTGGAAAAAGAGTTTGAGGAATTTGAGATATGAATATTTTTAATCGATACGCACCATTTATTCAGGATTTTATTTATCAGAATAACTGGGAGGCCCTCCGTGCAATTCAGGTAGCGGCTGGAGACGCAGTTTTCAATACAGACCATAATATACTGCTGTCGGCATCAACAGCTTCCGGTAAAACCGAGGCCGCTTTTTTTCCAATACTCACACTTTTTTATGAAGATCCTCCAAAATCTGTGGGTGCCATATATATTGGACCCCTTAAGGCCCTTATAAATGACCAGTTTATGCGCCTTAATGATCTATGCAGAGAAGCTGATATACCTGTCTGGCATTGGCATGGTGATGTGGCACAGTCCCATAAAAACAAACTCTTAAAAAATCCATCAGGTATCTTGCAGATCACCCCGGAGTCTCTGGAAGCTTTGCTATTACACAAACATGCAGATGTGGCAAGGCTTTTTGGTGATTTAAGATTTATTGTAATAGATGAAGTTCACTCATTAATGCGTGGTGACAGGGGTGGTCAGACTCTTTGCCTCATTGAAAGACTTTCAAGGCTTGCGGGAGTAAATCCAAGAAGGATAGGCCTTTCGGCAACAATTGGTGATTTGGAAGGTACAGGAGCTTTTTTATCATCGGGTACAGGCAGAAATACAGTAATACCCAAGATTGAGGCTAAAGGGGCAAAATGGCGGCTATCAATGGAGCATTTTTTTGTCCAGGGAACGCAGTCTGCCGAAGATAAGGATATTCCCGAAGCTTTGCCTGTTCTGGATATGGAATCGGATATTGCGCCCAAAAACGCTGACCCTGGAATGGGATATATCTTTGAACACACAAGAGGGAAAAAATGTCTTGTATTTGTAAATTCAAGAGAAGAGTGTGAGGCTGTTACAACAACTCTCCGCCAGTATTGCGATGCAAATCACGAGCCCGACAGATTCTTAATACATCATGGTAATTTGTCAACCTCTTACAGAGAAACTGCTGAAGCAGTTATGAAGGATGATGAGCAATACCAGACTACCGTTACAACAGCGACACTTGAGCTTGGAATAGATATAGGCCGGCTTGAACGTGCCTTTCAGATAGATGCGCCCTTTATGGTATCTTCCTTTCTGCAAAGAATGGGGCGTACAGGCAGACGTGATTTACCACCTGAAATGTGGTTTGTCATACGTGAGGAGGTTCCTGAGGCAAGAGCTATGCTTCCGGTAACCATTCCATGGGTATTGCTGCAGGGAATTGCATTAATTCAACTTTATGTACAGGAGAGATGGGTTGAACCGCCTAAGTTAGACAGGCTTCCATATAGTCTTCTATATCATCAGACAATGTGTACTCTTGCCTCCAGCGGAGAAATGTCTCCGGCAGGGCTTGCGTCCAGAGTGCTTTCCTTGAGCTATTTTCATAGAATAACTCAGGAGGATTATAAACTGCTTTTGAAGCACCTTATAAGCATAGAACATATACAGAGAACCGAAGAAGGCGGTCTTATAGTCGGTCTTGCAGGAGAAAGGCAAACAAATTCATATAAGTTCTATGCCGTATTTAAGGAGAACGAAGAATACACTGTCAGAAGTAAATCACAGGAGCTTGGCACAATAGTCCTGCCGCCGCCTGTTGGTGAAAAAATAGCCCTTGCAGGCCATGTCTGGGTAGTTGAAGAGATTGACCACAAGCGCCATCTGGTATACTGTGAGCAGGTTAAGGGAAAGGTTCCCGCATATTTCGGACAATGTCCGGGAGATATTAATACAAGAGTTCTTGAGAGAATGAAAGATGTCCTGAGAGAAGATACAATTTATCCTTATCTTATGAAAAACGCTGTGGTAAGGCTTGGTGAAGCCAGGCATACAGCTATAAATTCAAACATGACAGAAGATCCTCTAATATGCCTGGGCGGCGATATGTGGTGTCTGTTTCCCTGGCTGGGCACATATGCATTCTTAGCTATTGAAAGATTTATTAAGCTTAGATGTGCACCTCAGCTGGGTATAACTGCTCTTGATTCCTCAAGACCATATTTCATCCAGTTCAAGATGAAGTCAACACGAGAAGAGTTTTTTAGAGTGATATGTGATATGGAAAAGCAACCTCTTGACCCAATGGAACTCATTTATAAAGGTGAAATTCCATTATTTGATAAGTATGATGAATTCTTACCGGAGGAGCTGGTTAAGAAAAGCTTTGCCTACGGTGTACTGGGTATAGATGAAATGAAAATGCGTATTCGAAGCTGGGAAAAGTATTGTTAAGAGTTTGTGAGAAAGTGATTTTCAGCAAACCGAATTTACCTAGACAGAAATGGACTACTCAAAAACAAATAGAACACAGTTACATGTTCTATTTGTTGAACTGGTAAGGGTATTAAGGAAACATTTAGCCAAGCGGAATGTAAATTTTCAGAGGATTAACACATGGGCATTAAGGAAGGGCAGTAAAAAACGGAGGATTTTCCACGATTAGACTTAAAACCTATTTAATCTGTGGAACTCTTGGTTGATGCCATCCCCACAAGCATGCAGGCTTTATTCCGAACAATATAACCAAAATACATAATAAGCTTGACATAAGTGAATAAAAGAATATTTTCATAACTACTTACCTCCTTCAGATTTTAAGATTGTTTTTTTATTTTCATTTTCTTTATATAGATTATTTGCCACTTCCTCAATGTCTGTGCTAATTTTATTTAACTTCCACTTGATATTACTATATTTCCCATCGAAGGTATATAACTCCAGTTCCCTCAACAGACTATGTAATTGTTCAGAAGCAGACTTCTTATCTTTAGCTTCCTTACTTTTTAAAAGATAGGAACTCCATATAAGTCCTGAAAGATTCAACATAGGGAATAGAATTACACTTATAATGATAAATACTTGGAAAAACTGAGAAACAGATAAAAGAACTCTATCAAAAACAATTGTTTTATACATAAGCCACAAAAACAATATATTTATAAGAACCAATATAGAAAATATTACTGATAACACAGGACTAGATAAAAGATTCCTTAACAATTGTCCTTTTAAAAAAGTTCGTCTTTTACTTACAAGGTAACAAAGCAAAGAATACTGCAAAAAGCGTGGAGGAAGTGAAGTCATAAAATATAGTAAAAGACTGCTTTGAATTTTAGCCATTGTTAGATTAGTACCGTATATGATAAACGGAGCATAAATGAATTCAGAAATACCAATGAAAAGAAAACCTACCATATAAGAAATAAAAGCTTTAATTATCCACTTTATTGCATATGCATCTCCAAAAACATCATTAGTCAATACAATAAGGATATATATTACGATTGGAGTTATGAATTGATAAAAGCCGTAGTTCAAACCGATACTTCTTAAAATATTCGACAGTAGAGCCCCCACAATAGTAGGTAAAAAAACCCTCACATAATCGAACCTGTTTATAAGCCTTTTACATTCAGGCTCCTGCCAGTATTCAAATTCTCCAACCATTATTAGTGTAAACATAACCAGAAATAATTCTTCTGGAATGGAAACTAATATTGTATTTATTACAACCTTCTGTAATATACTTTGCTGAATGAAAATATCAAACATCTTAACTCCTTAATTTAAGTGACCAAAAATTAAACAAACGACATTATATGTAAAATTTAGTAACTATAATACATTTTACAACAAATTATATTGATTTGTAAATATGTTTATTATGAGGAAATTATTTACAAGACTTTTTCGGTCATTTTATGAGTTCGCAATACTTTAAAAAGATTTCTGAAAAGTAATTTTGTATTACCTTTTTATGTATACTTATTGATTGTAATTTATATACAAGCAATAGTATATAAACGGGTTCATAGATGTAGGGTATTTCAGATATGAGTTTTCATAAAATCTATTATCTATTTAAGGTATTATTAATGGCAATAGCAAACATGCTGGTTCAGGATAGAAATGGTGAAATATTAATAATGTATGGCAGACTTCGTAAATACATTCAGAACAAGGAAATTATTGACAAGACCTGCTGGATAATAAATAATGAAAATGATACAGGAAAAAGAATTTCCATGACAAACACTTTATAAAGGAACTTTATGTAAAGGGGTGGGCAAATGAAAGATATCTTTAATAAAATTGCTAAATCCATAACTGGAATTTCAACACCGATATTTGGCATATCCTGGACTCCTCCTGAAAGTGACCGGCTCTTAGTAAGCGACCTGATTGTATACCTGGAAGATAAAAGGGTATTATTTAATCCTTATACTTTAGAGTACTACAAATATGTAATAAGCTCAGTAATTGCTGTAAGAGAAAAGCTTACCGAGGTAATACAAAAGGTTAATGGAAATACTGAAATTGAATCACATCTGAGGGCAATGAGAGCGGCATGCAGAAAATTTCAAGATAGATGCAGTGAGAGCATACAGGCTCAAAAGGCGATGGGCTTGGGAGAAGTGGTAGACGGAGTTTACCTAACAGCTTTAGGGGAATTAAGGGCCATATTTGGAATACATATCGCTCAACTTTGTCTAAAATACGGTATAGAAGTAAAGGAAAATCTATTGCTGCTTATGCCATATCATGATATTGGTTGATTTATTTACCGTTGGCGTGAAAGTTCTGCATTTGTTATATGAAACATCTACTTTATCTATAAAAACAACCCCCTGTGTTAAACGGGGGTTGTTTTATGTTGCAGGAGGGAGATTCATGTCTATCGGTGTGTAGTTTATATCAAAAATGTAACAAATTTTATTGAAAAGAAATCACAGGTCATTATATCGTCACTCTCGATAAGCCTTATGTTTATATAGTTAGCCCCAACACTTATCAAAGTTCCGGTTCTGTCCAGCAGAGTTCCTGTACCGATAAGGAACTCAACCCTGACCCTTTTGCCGATTTGAGTACGTAAAAACCCGTTCAAATATTCGGTGCTGGTCAGAGTCAATGCTTCTGGCTGTGTTGTAGGGGTTATAGGTGCAAATTGATCCTGCTGTGTCATACCCTGCATGGGCTGACCCGGTGTCATTATCTCGGCTTGAGTTCCGTCAGGCCTTTCCTCATAGCAGATAAAAGGTAAGGTATAGTATGGAGTTGGTCGATTTTTCATATAGATTTTACTTCCTTTCTGAATGGATTTCTTTAACGTTACTATGTTTGTGCATATTTTTGTGTAGGGGTATAAAAGCAATGCTGTGCTATTCTGGTAAATATCACACCTGTGTTACCCGGTGGGAAAAAGGAACCACAGGTAGGTTTGAAGGGATTATAGTACCAGAGACATTCTGCAACCGCACCCAGGGTGTTACCAGTCATAGCCCAATCAGCAATATCGTAGTGTATGTCTTGAGGATTCATATTATATATATTCTGAGGATTATATTGACCGGCAACTACTTCTTTAACGCATGTAAACTGTCCTGCTTGTAGTATGGCTGCTCTAATATCACCGTGTACTAATCTGAAAAATTCTCCATACGGAACAGTTACCCTGTTCATAATAACCGTAGCTACACCCTTCATGCCATTATCGCCTTCACCCTCAGCCTCACATTGGATTAATCTGGCAAATAATTCTCTATCTGTGTATGGCATTCACTATCACCTTTAAAAATATTAAGTGTACTCCTATTCTAATAGCAGTATATTAGCAGAATTTTGATATTGTTACAGAATTATTGAATTATGTAAATTAGTCTGGAACAACAAAAAACCGGCACCAGGCCGGAATTTACATATAGCTCGCAACTGTTATAACCTAATATTTAGTTACATTAATTATTTGATTTCAGATATAAATTGCTTTACTATTCCGCGGGTAAAGTGGCTGGCCGTTTTTTCAATAAATTGCGGGAAATTAATGCTAGCATGCTCATCAGCCTTGTCCGATATAACCCTGAAGACAATATAATCAATTTTATGCTCGAAGCACACCTGAGCAACAGCCGCGCCCTCCATTTCAATGCACTTGAGGTTTTCAATTTCTTCTGATAAGGCCCTTACCTTGCTGCTGTCTGCTATAAATTGGTCTCCGCTCGCTATTGTACCTACTACAACCTTTGGCGTAGAGATATGAAACTCTTTAAGAGCTTCTTCCGACACATCATTCTTCATATACTCGTTGATATATTGCTGTGCAGAGGATAATCCCATTGAAGTCAGCCTACTGTCTGTCACAAATATGTCAGTACCAAGCAGTGGTATCTCAAACTTTTTACATCCTGGCATGGGACTTGCATCCATATCGTGCTGTATTAGTTTATCTGCAATAACTATATCTCCGATGTTTAGTGAACTGTCGGTTCCTCCTGCCACGCCGGTAAATATAACAAGATTAACCTTGAATACATTAATTAGCGAAGTAACACAGGAGGAGGCTGCAACTTTTCCGCATTTGGAAAATACTAATACAACATCTCTGCCAAATAGTTTTCCGATATAATAGTCTCTCATACCCAGGGTTTTTATTTCGGATATATCCATACTCTTGGCAAGCAGCTTGATTTCCTGCTCCATAGCGCCAATTATTCCTATTAACATAAACTCTCCATTTCTCATTTCGGTAAGGCGTATTGAATTAACCCATACCTGATGCATTAATTGATATAATAAATTACAATTCAAAAAGGTCTGTGAAACCAATGGCCCACAGACCTATTATAACGGATATCTTTCATATTTCAAATAATTAACTTTGTCTTATTTCTCCATCTGTTCCTATTACTACAATACTCCAGGGTATCATTTTTCCCGATTGAATAAGTGCGGTTTTCACGGCATTGACTATACCGCCACAGCAAGGAACTTCCATTCTGAGTATCTTGACGCTGTTAATGTTGTTGTTGGACAGTATTGCAGTCAGTTTTTCAGAGTAATCACCTTCATCAAGCTTGGGACAGCCTATAAGTGTAATTCTGTTCTTCATGAAATCCTTGTGAATATTGGCATATGCAAAGGCTGTACAGTCTGCTGCGATTAGCAAATCACAATTATCAAGGTAAGGAGCATTCACTGGAACCAGCTTTATCTGACACGGCCATTGCATAAGTTCCGATGTAAGCTGTTGAGCAGGAGCAGGACTTGAGGCTGTACTCTCGGCTGACCTCTTGATGGCCATAGCTCTCGAACCTGGGCAGCCCCCGTGCATCGGCGACTGGGAATGCTGGGCCGGTGCTGTTGAGGTTGAATGCGACGGCGCTGCTTCAGAGCATGCCCCTTGTACCTTTTCAGCCATTTTCTTCATTACAAGTTCTTCATCATAGGCATCGGCTTCACGCTCTATTATGGAAATTGCATTTGTAGGGCACTCGGGCAGACAATTTCCAAGCCCGTCGCAGTAGCTGTCGGAAATAAGTTTTGCTTTACCGTTTTCCATAACAAGTGCTCCTTCATGACAGGCGTTGACACAAAGACCACAGCCGTTACATTTATCTTCGTCGATTTTGATAATATTTCTCTTCATAATATCCTCCTCTGAGCATTGCTCTAATTAATTTATTATAAAAATCAGTTCGGATTGATTCTAATTACTTCTGTTTGTTACTAATTTTCAATTTATATGCTAATTATAAGGTATAATTAATATGTAATCGGTATCTCAGGATACAAAAAGAACGTTAGGGAGGTAAAAGGTGAGTAAATACAATACGCTGGCTAAGACGTTACTGAAATGTGAACTATTTGAGGGCTTTGAGGATTATCAGTTGATTTCCATGCTGGAATGCTTCAGCCCGAAGCTTCATTCCTTCAATAAAGGTGATTTTATTGTTATGGCAGGAGAACGCTATTATGGCCTTGGAATAATGGTAGAGGGAAGTGCAGTTGTGTCCAAGGACAATGCTGCAGGCAGTCGGGTCATGCTGGGAGTATTATCAGCCGGAGAATTGTTCGGAGAGGTAATTGCGTTTTCTGGAAAGGAGCAGTGGCCGGCAAATGTACAGGCTCAAACTGACTGTAGTATAATATTTCTTGAAAACAGCGCGATTATCAACCAATGCGGCGAAACCTGTGGCTTTCACAGCCAGCTGATAAAAAATCTGCTCAGAATAGTTTCAAACAGGGCAATTATGCTCAACAGGAGAGTGGAATACCTGTCAATGAAAAGCATTAATTCTAAAATCGCATGTCTGCTGCTGGAGCATATGGAGAAGTCGGGGAGCCATACCTTCAGATTGCCCATGAACAGAAATGAGATGGCTGATTTCTTGAATATTTCAAGACCGTCAATGTCTAGAGAGATGGGTGTTATGAGGGATAATGGGATAATTGAATTTCAGAAGGAGGCTATACGGATTCTTAAGCCGGATAAATTGCGTGAAATGACCAGTGAATGAATATGTTAGATTAAATAGAAATAATATCAAATTTTATGTCGTACCATTTACTTTTAAATATTAATATGATATCATTTAGATATCATATTAATATTATTTAATTTTATTATTTTGAATTGGAGGGGTTCTTATGAAGGAAATAGCAGGTAAAACTAAATCAGGTGGATTAATACTGTTATTATCATTTCTGATACTGATTGTCAGCGTTGTGTTATTTATAATTGGAGTAACCACAGGGTTGGATATTCTCATAGTTGTAGGTATCCTGATATTTATTGTATATGTTTTTGTTCTGCCGGGTTTCTTTACTATTCAGCCCAATGAGGCAATGGTTCTGATTCTGTTTGGAAGGTATATCGGGACTGTGAAAAATTCCGGCTGGCACTGGGCAAATCCATTTTACACAAAGAAAAAAATATCTCTTAGATCCAGGAATATTAATGGTGAGAAAATAAAGGTCAACGATGAAATGGGTAACCCCATAGAAATTGCAGCAGTTATCGTATGGAGAGTTGAAAACACCGCTGAAGCAGTATTTGACGTCGATAACTATGTAGACTATGTCAATGTTCAAAGTGAATCGGCATTAAGACATCTGGCTGGAATGTATCCTTATGATAATACTGAGGACACCCATACCATTTCCTTGAGGGGAAGTGCAGACGAAGTTGCAGAAGCACTCAAGAACGAACTTCAGCAGCGTTTGGGTAAAGCCGGCGTTATAGTTGAGGAAGCTCGGCTTTCACACCTTGCATATGCACCTGAAATTGCGGCAGCCATGCTTCAGAGACAGCAGGCAGCAGCTATCATAGCAGCAAGACAGAAGATAGTTGAAGGTGCGGTTGGTATGGTTCAAATGGCATTAACCAAGCTCAGTGAAAATGAAATAGTTGAACTTGATGAAGAGAGAAAAGCTGCCATGGTCAGCAATCTTCTTGTTGTCCTGTGCGGTGAAAAGAACACACAGCCGGTTATAAATACTGGAACTCTGCATAATTAAAAAAAGGCGCTGATATTATGGCTGAAAAAAAATCAATTTTATTGAGACTGAGTCCCAAAATGTGGGAAGAAATATCAAAATGGGCGGAAGATGAATTCAGATCGGTTAATGGTCAGATTGAATATCTTATTAGTGAAGCGTTACGGAAAAGGAACAAATCCCCACTGAAACGAGAAACCTATGAAACCGATAAAAGCACCGAAGACAATGAAAGCAATAATAGCACTGAAGGAACTGAAAGTAATCAAAGAACTGAAGACAATGATAGTAGTCAAAGCACTGTAAGCCCAGATATTACCGAATCTGAAAGCAGTGAAGAGTAGGCTGTATAACTAAAGTATTATAGTGATGTAAAAAAGCAACCTGTGGCTTCGATGCCACAGGTTGCTTTTTTAGGTTTCACAGCGGTTGATTTTTAACTGTGGGACCAGCCCCAATGATGGCCCAAAAGTAAATCTCCTCAAAAACAGGAGCTATTCCAGCAATACCTGTATTTTCAGAGGAGCAACACTGTATGGATAAAATTCAAAAGCTTAATATTCCTGTTAATGGAAACAGGTAAGATTCCGTTAAGGTTCAGGTATGAGAAATAATTTTTGATAGTTGAATAGCTAATCACCTGACAGACATTCAAGTATCAGATTTATGGTTTGCGTTTGCTGTTCCTGTACAGTTATTTCAGAGGCTCCGTCACCCTTTTGAGTACCATAGTTTCCAAAACCGGCGTGATTACCTCCTTGGATTATCTCAGAGCGTGTATTTGCAGGATAATATTCATTTGCTTTTTCAGCTTTTGCTTTGTCCAGTATATGGTCATTACTGCCTGTAATTGATAAAGCGAAAATATTTTGTTTTGACAAATCTTTGTACGGGTAAGAACCGAGGAAAACTAGACCTTTTATTTTTTCAGGGTGTTTTTCAGCGTATATACTGGCAGAAGTTCCACCGAGAGAGTGTCCAATAATAACCCATCCATCGATTTGGGGATTAGCTTCAATAATAGGCTTTGCCAGATTGCTGTTAAAAATGCTAAGATGGAGCGGAGCTTTAGCAATTGCGACAGTATAACCATGTTCATTCAGACCCTTTGCCAGTACAGAATATGCTTTTTCGTCTACCTTACCCCCCGGGTAGATAATAAGCCCTGTCTTGCTGTCGCCACGGAAGAATAGATCTCCATCTGCTTTTTCCATTTTGTTTGCCATTGAAATAGCTTCCGGTAAAGCTCTGTAATAGTCATTTATAAAAATAGTAACTGCAATTGCTATAATTACTGTAATAACAACTGTAATGGTCATCAAATATTTACGCTTCATAGTACTCGATGTCTCCTTTAATGTCCAAGTTTAAACTCCCGGGGCCGGTATACTTATAACTCTACATCATTTCCCTTCGTTGAAAAATACTATGTCCTTCTATTTCTTTAAGGCCTTCCGTCTTTTCAACTTATGTACTATGGGTATACTTGCCTAAAAAAAAGCCTCGCATAGCTATTCATAAATATTTAATAATAGCTATTGCGAGTTCCTTTTTATTACTTTTATATTAAACGATATATTTATCTGAGTTTATATTTCTTTAATTTTACATCAAGCTGTTTAACAAGCTGATCAAGACTTTCAGATGCGATCTTCATATCTTCAAGAGTCTTAAGCTGATTTTCTGTAGTTGCAGCAACTTCCTCACTGGAGGCGGCTGTCTGCTGAGACACAGAGGAGATATTTTCTATAGCGCTGATAACCTCACTCTTGTCTTCCTGCATTTTAATGACTGCCTTATTTACATCATTTATTTTTTCTACAATATAGTCAATGGCATTTGCAATATCTGAGAAGGAACTGTTAGTTTTGTCAACAGCAAGATTTTGCTCCTGAGAAACCTTCTTCATTATTTCCATTGAGGAGATGGCCAAAGCGGATTCTTCCTCTATACTCTGCATCATGTTGTTGATTTCTTCAGTAGACTTTCTGCTCTGGTCAGCAAGCTTACGAACTTCATCAGCTACAACTGCAAAACCTTTTCCGGCCTCACCGGCTCTTGCTGCTTCAATAGCAGCATTCAATGCCAGCAAATTTGTCTGTTCAGCTATATTTTCAATAGATTCAACGAATAATCCGATATCTTTAGTGGTATTTGTCAAGTTTTCAACAACAGCAAATATTTTCTCAGAGGTTTCATAAGTTTCTTTTGATTTGTCCCTTAAAGTAGTTACTGCTTTAAGACCTACTGTATTAAGATCAATAATTTTATTTGTTTCGTTTGTAATACCGCTGTAGCTTTCATATACAAAATTAATTTGATCGGAAAGCTTGTCAACTACCTGTACGCCTATCTGAGCTTCTTCTGCCTGCGATGAAGCCCCCTTGGCGATTTCATCAATGGTTTTAGATATTTCTTCAATTGCACTGGTTGCGTTTTCCGAAGTTGAAGTTACCTTACGGGACGCCTGTGTTATGGATAATGAAAGATTAAAGAAGCTTTCTATTAAAGAGCGTACATCACTAATAACCAGATTTACTACTGTAGCCATTTGTCCTAAAATTCCATACTGCTTTGGTTCGATTATACGTGAAAAATCACCCGACTTAAATCCATCCAAATCCTTTGAAAATTGCTTGATGGTCTTTTTGTACTGCAAGCCTGTTAATATAATAAAAACAATACAGGTAACAAAGCATGCAAACAATGTGTAAAAGGCAATTACCGGACTGCCCCCGATAATACCTCCAATGATACATAAAACAATACTGACTGCAGCACCAATAAGATACAGATTATTGGGCTTATTACTGTTTGTGTCTGTCTTTTTCATAGAACTCCCCCCGAAAATTAGAATGTTTAAAATGAAAACTTTTCCTGGATTTCCATTCATATGTATAAACATTTTATAGCTTATATTCTACTATTCTACAGAAACAAGTAAAATCCTTCTTTATTTTTAACTGGTTAGGGTTAAATTTTTGGGAAAAATCAACAGAAATTGATAAAACATATGCCTAATATTTGGAATAGTTTGAGGTTTGTTAATCTATTGACATAGAATGTATAATTGTATACAATAATACACATATACATAGATACGATTCTAAAGAGCGTCCGAGTTTTTTGGACACTTTCTTTATATTTTTCATTATTATTTATTTTTGTCGCTGTTATGCAGCAGAATGGAGGTCAATATGATAGAATTCAACAAAAAATCAAATACCCTTGAACAAACACAATACAGGTATGCACTTCAGGATATAGCCGAGCCTAATCTGTACCGTGAAATATATAATTATGATGATGTTCCTAAATGTGCATTCAACCACAGAAGAGTTCCGATGAATCCCGCAGATGAGATATGGATAACCGATACCACCTTCAGAGATGGCCAACAGTCAAGAGCACCATATACTGTTGATCAGATTGTTACATTATTTGATTACCTCAATAAACTGGGCGGTCCAAATGGGCTTATTCGTCAGACAGAGTTCTTCCTTTATAGTGACAAGGATAAGGAAGCAGTTTATAAATGTATGGAAAGAGGCTATAAATTCCCTGAAATCACAAGCTGGATACGAGCTTCAAAGAGCGATTTTGAGCTTGCCAAGCAGATGGGCATGAAAGAAACTGGCTTCCTTGTAAGCTGCTCGGATTATCACATATTCAACAAGCTCAAAATGACAAGAAAGCAGGCTATGGAAAGTTATCTCAGTGTTATTAAGGAAGCTATCAACGTGGGGATAAAACCAAGATGCCATCTGGAGGATATTACAAGGGCTGATTTCTATGGTTTTGTTGTTCCTTTTGCTCTGGAGCTTAGAAAGCTGATGGATGAAAGTGGTGTGCCTATCAAACTCAGAGCCTGTGATACTATGGGTTACGGTGTATCCTATCCAGGCGCAGCACTTCCAAGAAGTGTGGGTGGTATTATTTATGGTTTAAGACACCATGCAGGCTTCCCCAGCGAGCTAATCGAATGGCACGGACACAATGATTTTTATAAGGCCGTATGTAACTCTTCCACAGCATGGTTATACGGATGTTCCTCAGTAAACTGTTCGCTTTTGGGTATTGGCGAGCGTACCGGAAATACTCCGCTTGAGGCCATGGTATTTGAATACGCTTCACTCAGAGGAACCACCGATGGAATGGATACCACTGTTATTACAGAAATTGCTGAGTACTATGAGAAGGAGTTGGATTATGAAATCCCTCCGAGAACACCTTTCGTAGGCAGACACTTTAATGTTACTCAGGCCGGGATTCATGCAGACGGGCTTTTAAAGGATGAAGAGATATACAATATCTTCAACACTAATAAGCTGCTTAACAGACCTATAGGTGTAGCAATTACGCAGACCTCCGGCCTTGCTGGCATAGCTTTATGGATTAACAATTACTTCCGTCTTTCAGGGGATGCAATGATTGATAAAAAGGATGAGAGAGTAGCTGTTGTCAAAGAATGGATAGATGCTCAGTATCAGGCTGGCAGAAATACTTCCATAAGTGACAAGGAGATGCTGAAAGGAATAAAGGAAATTGCACCAAGCCTTATTCCTTAAATAAGCAAAAGAATAAGCATTAAAATAAGCAAAAAGAATAAGCATTTATAAATTATATATATAGCAGAATGTAATAAATACCAATTTTAATTTTTACTGGATTAAATATAAAAAAGTATAGATTTTATACTTAAAAATAGGTATTATTATAACGCGTAGCTTAATCATAAGAATGATACCATAGGTGTAACAGGGCAGCTCAGCGGTAACAAAATACTCCCGCAGTCGAGAAATTTCACTGAACCTATGCGTTATAATATATTTTTTAGGAGGTTTTAAAGAAATGGGGTTAAATTTAGCACAAAAAATAATAAAGAATCACCTTGTAAGCGGTGAGATGGTTACAGGAAGTGAAATATCCATCAGAATTGACCAGACGCTTACACAGGATTCCACAGGAACAATGGCATATCTTCAATTTGAAGCAGTAGGTATCCCAAGAGTTAAAACAAAGAAATCCGTAGCTTATATCGACCATAATACACTACAAGCCGGTTTTGAAAATGCTGACGATCACAAGTACATTCAGACAGTTGCAGCAAAGCACGGTGTATATTTTTCAAAGCCCGAAAATGGAATATGTCACCAGGTCCAGCTTGAACGCTTTGGTGTGCCGGGTATGACTTTGCTTGGTTCAGACAGCCATACACCAACAGGCGGCGGTATCGGTATGCTGGCTATCGGAGCAGGCGGTCTTGACGTTGCAGTTGCGATGGGCGGTGGACCATACTATTTAACAATGCCTAAGGTATGTAAGGTTGAATTAAAAGGAAGGCTTAATCCCTGGTCAGCTGCAAAGGATATAATTCTTGAGGTTCTAAGAGTAATGTCAGTTAAGGGCGGAGTAGGAAAAGTAATTGAATATGCGGGTGAGGGAATAAAAACCCTAACTGTTCCAGAAAGGGCTACTATTACTAATATGGGAGCCGAGCTTGGCGCAACTACCTCCATATTCCCAAGTGATGATGTTACCCTTGAATTTTTAAAAGCGCAGGGAAGAGCGCAGGACTGGGTAGAATTAGTTCCTGATAGCGATGCAAGTTATGATGAGCATATAGTAATTGATTTAAATACTCTTGAGCCAATGGCGGCTAAGCCTCATAGCCCTGATAATGTTGAGAAAATTTCAACAATTGGTAAAATCAAGGTTGACCAGGTAGCTATCGGAAGCTGTACAAATTCATCATATATGGATTTGATGAAAGTAGCTGCAATCTTAAAAGGCAAGACCATTAATCCTAATGTAAGCCTTGTTATTGCTCCTGGTTCAAAGCAGGTTCTTACAATGCTTGCTCAAAACGGTGCTTTGGCAGATATGGTTTCAGCAGGAGCAAGAATCCTTGAATCAGCCTGCGGACCATGTATTGGAATGGGTCAGGCCCCAAGCACAGATGCAATCTCACTCAGAACTTTTAATAGAAACTTTGAAGGACGAAGCGGAACAGCCTCTGCAAAGGTTTATCTTGTGAGCCCTGAGGTAGCTGCTGCAAGTGCAATAACAGGAGTATTAACTGATCCAAGAGAATTGGGAGAAGCTCCAAAGGTTGAAATGCCAAAGGAATTTATAATTAATGATAACTTGGTTGTAGCTCCTGCTCCGGAAGGAAATGACGTAGAAGTTGTCAGGGGGCCAAACATCAAGCCATTCCCAATTAATAAGGCTTTGACCGAAATAGTATCAGGTAAGGCTTTAATAAAGGTTGGCGATAACATCACAACTGACCACATTATGCCTTCAAATGCAAAACTACTTCCATTCAGATCAAATGTACCGTACCTTGCAGAATTCTGTCTGACTCCATGCGACCCTGAATTTCCTGCAAGAGCCAAGGAAAATGGCGGCGGCTTTATAATCGGAGGATCAAACTACGGACAGGGTTCAAGTAGAGAGCATGCTGCGTTGGCACCTTTACAGTTGGGAATCAAAGGGGTTATTGCGAAATCCTTCGCAAGAATTCATATGGCAAACCTGATTAATTCAGGGATTATTCCAATGACCTTTGAAAATGAAGCAGACTATGATAAGATCGATATGAATGACGAGCTTACAATTGAAAATGCAATTGAGCAGGTAAAGAAAGCCGATACTATTGTAGTAAAGAATCTTTCAAAGAACTCGGAATTTAATGTAAAGGTATCTCTGTCGGACAGACAGGTACAGATGATTCTGGCCGGCGGGTTACTGAATTTTACAAAGGTAAATAACGGCTAATAAACAGCTTGTTAAGGCATAATAATTAATAATGATAATTTCATATTTTATTGTCATAATTTTATATCATAGTATTAATCTAATAATTATTATGTAGAAAACAAATACTTTAATGTAATCTTGTGATAAATGATAAATTGAATAGAACACAACTTTTTATTATTGGCGTGTGAGTGCTTTGGCTTTAATGCTTCAGCACTCAAGGTACGCAGATGGGGAAATCAAAACAATGGCTAGGCTGGAATACGATGAAAATGAAAACCTGGTGAATTCCCTCCGTGGGAAAGTTTTTAGTCAGCTTCGAAAGCAAATCTTAACCGGTGTTTACAAACCCGGAGATAGTCTTATAGAATTGAGATTGTCCGAGGAGCTTGGAGTTAGCAGGACACCTATACGAGAGGCAATAAGGCAGCTGGAGCTGGAAGGACTTGTTCAATCCATACCTAACAAGGGAGTTATAGTAAAAGGCGTATCCGAACAGG
The DNA here is from genome assembly GCA_023415305.1 of Bacillota bacterium. Taxonomy (GTDB): domain Bacteria; phylum Bacillota; class Clostridia; order Acetivibrionales; family DSM-1351; genus Ruminiclostridium. The sequence goes on along the minus strand of JAEZKZ010000013.1, from coordinate 38,389 downwards.
ATGTGGAAGATATTTTTATTATAAGAACCATGATTGAAGGTCTTGCGGCCAGATGGGCAGCAGAGAAGATAACTGAAGAGGAGATAAAGGAACTCCAGGAGGCGCTGGAGTTTGAGGAGTTCTATACAATTAAGAACGATGCCCAGCATCTGATGACCTATGACTCCAAATTTCATGATATCATATTCAGAGCAAGTAAGAGCAGGCCGCTGATGCATATGCTGAGTACTTACCATTTTTATATTCAAAGTGCCAGAAATAACTCTTTTGAAACACCGGGAAGACCTGCAAAGGCTCTTGAGGAACATCGTGCCATTTTTGAAGCTATAAAAAATAAAGATGCCGATACTGCCGAGAAGCTGACAATCCAGCATATTAGAAATGCCAGTAAGAATTTTAATGAAACACATCATAAGTAATGTAATAAGCATTTAGTAAGCAGAAGTTTCAACTAATAAACAATTAATAGATATTAACATAAAAATGACTCTGAGGTATAATCGGAGTCATTTTTTGTTTGCTACATGGGTTGAATTACCTGATTTATATGAGTATAATAATGTCACAGGAAATATATAGCATATATACCTTCTATTAGTTATATTACAGGAGAAATATTATGAAGGTTGATAGGGTTTTGGAAATTATAATCTATTTACTGAATCATGATAATGTTTCTGCAAAATATTTGGCGGCACGTTTTCATGTATCGGCAAGAACAATTCAGAGGGATATGATTACCATATCGGAGATTGGCATTCCAGTGTATTCTACTAATGGAAAGCTTGGTGGATATTCAATCCTACCTACCTACAAAATAATGAACTCCAACATCAAAGCCGATGAGCATCAAATTATTATAAAAGCTTTGGAAAGTCTTTCAACATCTTATACGAATGATATACTAAAAAATTTAATTGAAAAATATAATGCATTAATTGATAAGAAGAGTGGACAGAAGATTTTCTGGGATTTCGGAGTGTCTAAGGAAAACCAGCAGGTTCAGATAACAAATGATTTTCTTGAGAGGGCTATTTCTGGTAATCACTTTATTTCATTTGAATACCGAAACGCAAATGATCACAAAACTTTACAGTATGTTCAGCCTCTGGCAATCCATTATAAATGGTATGCTTGGTATCTTTTTGCTTACTCGGCAGAGAAGGATACATATCGCACCTTTAAAGTAGCAAGAATTCAGAATGCATGTATATCGGAACAAGTTTCCATGAAAAAGCACGGTGACATTAAAAAACTGATGGAAGAATCCGAAACGGCATACTATAATACCTGTATCCGAATTGAGCTGCGATTTTCAGCAGATGAATGTGATTTGATGAAAGAGTACTTCCCGGATTACCCAATAGATAAATTAACAGATTATGAATATGGAATGTTTATCGAAGTCCCTGCAAAAGAAAGACTGTGGAAAGCTTTACTGCTTAGTTTCGGAAACAAAGTACGTGTGATTTCTCCTGAAAGCTATAGAAATGAGTTAATAGAAACTGCTCAAAAATTTATTTCCAATTACGACATATAGCTGTCGTTCTGGTGTGATAAATTTAAAATACTGGTATGGTAGGTTATTTAATTTGCTATTCAGTTTGGTAGTTTTATCTTAGCCTAAGCGCTAATTAAGGAGGATTACACATGAATAAAAAAGAGATAAAAGAAAAACTGTTTGAACTTGGAGCTGATCTTTGTGGTATTGCAAGTATGGATAGATTTTCAGAAGCACCGGAAGGCTATCATCCTTTAGATGTTCTGCCTACATGTAAATCTGTCATTGCTTTTGCTGTTCATTTTCTTTCAGGTACACTTGCCTGTAATACAGCCGTTCCTTATACTATTGTCAGAAACATTTTATCTGATAAGATGGATAAAATAGCTGTACAGTTTTGTATTGATGCGGAGAATGATGGGATTCTGGCAGTGCCCACAAGTGCACTGGGTTCTGAATATGATGATAAAACAGGAAGACACAGAAGTATTGTATCTGCAAAGCATGCAGCGCAGGCAGCCGGATTAGGTACAATAGGAAGGCATTCCTTGTTGATTACTCCCGAATACGGAAGTATGGTATGGTTAAATGTAATATTAACAGAATTAGAGTTAGAACCTGATGCTTTACAAGAGAGAATATGTAATGATTGCAACCTTTGCGTTGAAATATGTCCTGTAAACGCACTTGAAAATATTGAGGTCAATCAACAAGCTTGTTGGGATAATGCATTTGGTGAAGTAAAACAGGATTGGAGAATCAGCTGTCATAAATGCAGGGATATATGTCCTTATCTTTTTGGAAGCAGGAATGAAATGTTTAGAAGAGGTAATACATAAAGCTGGTTTGTGTCTCAATATACACCATATGATTATCTTAGTAATATATTTTACTTGACAACCTAACACTTGTTAGATAAACTTTATCTAACAAGTGTTAGGTTGTTTTTATCAGAACTTAAGTCAATCGTACTCTTGAAACATGTAAAGCATTTTTGACAATTATAAGTCCAGTTTTTGAAGGGGAGAGGTGTGGAGTATGGTAAAAGTATTTAAGAATCAAAAGGCTAAGGAAAAAGTACTTAAGTCCTATGATCAATTACTGAAAAAGTGGGATGTTGAATATGTAGAAAAGGATGTTCAAACCTCATTTGGAGTTACACATTGTATTATTACAGGAAGAACAGAGAACCCGCCGTTGGTTTTGTTTCACGGAGTTGGTGATAATTCCGCTGTCATGTGGTTAGCTAATATAAAAGTATTATCTGAATACTTTTTCTGTATTGCTATTGATACTCTCGGAGGACCCGGAAAAAGTATACCGAATGAAAGGTATAACAAAAATGATTTCAGTCAGCAGCAATGGATTAATGAGATAGTAGCTAAATTCGACCTCAAAGTATTTAATGCTGCTGGGGTCTCTAATGGCGCAGTAATGTTGTTTACTTATGCTGTAAAGGAAAGTGGTAAAATCAATAAAGCAGTTCTTATTGAAGGAGGAATTGTAACAAATCCTCTAAAAAGCGTTATTATGACTTTAGGAATGATGTTTCCAGAGATATTGATTCCAACAAATAGTAATTTGACGAATGTATTTAGAAAACTTTGTTGTCCAGAGTCAGGTTTTATTGAAAGATATCCTGAAGTTGTGGAACATTTAATTTTGCTTATGAAGAGTCACAACCAAAAAGCTATGTTCGCGCATAAAATTGAAAAATATAATCGAAATGAGGGAATTTTACTAAAAGACAAGCTTTATTTTCTGATTGGTGGTCACATGGTGAATAGGCGTAAAGACACTCTAGAGGTATTAGATGAAGGAGAGTATAGATATAAAGTCGTCAATAATGCTGGCCATGCTCTTAATCACGAGCAACCAGAAATAACAAATAATGAAATAATAGATTTTATATTACATAATTCAAATTAATTGCACAAAAAACATCACTTTATCCATCAACCCCGCCGGAGGCCAGAGGGGCATACGGGGGGACTGGTCCCGCCCGTAAGGCGCTTCGCGTCTGAAACAAAGTGAAAGACGCCTGCATTTTCCGCAGAAAATGCAAGCGCCGTGGTGACCCATAGGGGATTCACGCCTGCTTCGCATGCTAATGACGTCGCCCGACGTTTCGCTGCACTCACGGGGCTCCTACTCGAAGCTAAAAATGTGCATTCAGCACATTTTCTTAACACTCCGAGCCCTTCCGGGTTCGAATCCCGAAAATTACATAATAAAAAGACATCCACTCAGTGTAGATGTCTTTAGTTGGTGACCCATAGGGGATTCGAACCCCTGTTACCGCCGTGAGAGGGCGGTGTCTTAGGCCACTTGACCAATGGGCCATAAATAAGCATTAATAATGCTTAATGACAAAAGCTATTATAGCACGGGCAATTTTTACTGTCAAGAAGAGTATATAGCCTTTAAAGTGCCAAATTATGTGGTATAATAACACCTGTATCATTAGTGTCCCGGAAGAAGGGTACATAATATACTGCAGTGTAACTAGACGTAACTGCAGTTTAATAACAGCTAATGCAATTAAAGAAATTAATTATATGGTAACAATAGGAGTTCTTATATATGAAACTACCCGAGGAATTTGTGATTAAGATGCAGGAGTTGATGGGCGGCGATGAGTTTAACAGCTACCTGGAATCCTATAAAAAACCTAGGTTTTATGGTTTAAGAGTGAACACTCTGAAAATATCGGTGGAAGATTTTAAGAAAATATCACCCTTTCATCTGGAACCCGTTCCCTGGACTGCGGACGGTTTTTATTACAGGGAGGGTGATAACCCGGGAAGACATCCTTATTATTATGCAGGACTATACTATATACAGGAACCCAGCGCCATGCTTCCGGGGGCTGTCATTGGTGTAAAACCCGGAGACAAGGTGCTGGATCTCTGCGCAGCGCCCGGGGGTAAATCGGTTCAAATGGCTGCCCGGCTAAACGGTCAAGGACTTCTGGTGGCCAATGACATCAATGCTGAAAGAGTTAAGGCACTGGTTAAAAATATTGAGCTTTGTGGAGTAAGGAATGCAATTGTACTAAATGAATCTCCCGACAAACTGGCTCGAAATTTCCAGGGCTTTTTCGATAAGATTATGGTGGATGCACCCTGCTCAGGGGAAGGAATGTTCCGAAAGGATGAGGATGCTGTAAAGAGCTGGCAGAATTTTAAATGCGAGAAATGCAGCTGTATGCAATGGGACATATTGCAGCAGGTGGATAAAATGTTAAAGCCTGGGGGAGTAATCCTCTATTCAACCTGCACCTTCTCACCTGAAGAGGATGAACTTATGATAGAGAGATTTATGGATGCTCACAAGGGGGACTATGAATTACTCGAAATACCTAAAACAGGCGGAATAGAAGGCGGCCGTAATACGTGGGCGGGCGGCAGATATGATTTTTCAAAGGCTGCCAGACTATGGCCCCATAAGCTGAACGGGGAAGGTCACTTTGCCGCCCTTATAAAAAAGCTGGAGCTGCACGAAAAAAACGGTGATAGCCAAGCCGAGTTTTATGCTCTGCAAAGCAAAAGAAGCTGGGAAAAAGCAAATGTAATAAAAAGTCAGGAGGACCTGAGGACTTTCAATAAGGACCTGGCTGAATATATTCAGGCCGGTACCAGCTTGAATCTTGAAGGTATTGCCTTTCAGAAAGGCAATAATTGTTATTTCCTGCCGGAGGCCTGCCCTGATTTATCCGGCTTAAAGGTTGCTAAATTCGGCTGGTATTTAGGAGAAAACAGCCCAAAAGGTTTTATACCCTCCCATTCTCTTGCAGTATCTCTGAAAAGTGAGGAAATGAAGAGGACGATAAGCTTTACCTCGGATTCCCGAGAAGTGAATAGTTATTTAAAGGGTGAAACCTTAATTGATTCGGGGGAGAAAGGATATACTGGTATTTGTGTGGATGGTTATACCCTTGGCTGGGCAAAACAGACGGGTGACATGCTCAAGAATCTATATCCCAAAGGCTGGAGGAAAATGGCCTGATATTATTTACTTCTTATCTCAAAAGCAGGGAGGTTTGACTTTTGAAGCAAAAGCAAAGACTGGACAAGGTATTATCCAATTTTGGATTTGGCTCCAGAACCGAAATAAAAAGCGCGGTTAAAAAAGGCTTGGTGACAGTTGATGGAATAATTATCAAGGACAGTAGCCTTCATGTAGATCCTGCCGTTAGTACCATTGTAATGAATGGCATAAAGCTGGAGTACCGTAAATATATATACCTAATGATGAATAAGCCACAGGGAGTCATTTCGGCAACTACCGATACCCGGCAGAAAACTGTATTTGATATCATGCCAGAAGAATATAAGTGCTTTGACCTGTTTCCCGCGGGAAGGCTGGATATAGATACTGAAGGACTTGTTTTAATGACAAATGATGGGCAGCTTGCACATGAAATTCTTTCGCCTAAGAAACATGTAACAAAGCAGTATTACGCCCGTGTGCTGGGGCGGGTTGAACAAAGTGATATTGATTCTTTTGAGCGGGGTGTGACTCTTGATGACGGATATAACACACTTCCTGCAAAACTTGAAATTATAAAATCCGATGACATTTCAGAGATAAAGCTTTCAATTGTGGAGGGCAAATTTCATCAAGTAAAGAGAATGTTTGAAGCTGTCGAAAAAAAAGTTATCTATCTCAAAAGACTTAGTATGGGAATGCTTAAGCTGGATGAAAGTCTGGGTCTGGGGGAATGTAAGGAATTAACCGAAGCAGATGTAGAGCTGTTAAGAGCATCGGTGCAGAAGCATTAAAATGTAAGGGAGTAGTTTCATTACAGTGTATAACTTTTTACTGTACAAATAACATATTTCATAATATTAATTGTCGCGATGCGGCTCAAAGCCATAGCATATCAAAGCTACTAAAGTGTCAAAGCCTCAATGGGGCTGATGGAGGTTAATGTGAACAAGCAGAGTATTCAGAAGTTGGGTTTGTTTCTTACTGGACTTGAACAGAGAATAATAGAAAATAGTGATTTTTTTAAAAAAATATCACTTAAATTAAAATCAGGAACAAAATTTTATGACGCAGTTATCACACTAAAAGAAAACAAATTGTATCTTCAGTATAACGGGAGAAATGACAAGCTTGAAATTTCCTGGTTATGCGCAAGAATATCCAAAATTGTTGAGCAATATGATGCAATGAACCTTGTATATGAAGAAAGAGGTACGACTATATATATAGATGCCGACGACAAAGGCGTTAAGATGAAGACAAAGGATCAAGAGGTTACCGACAGCTGCAAAGGCCATAATGAAACCTCACACATTACAAACAGGGATTATTATATTAAAGTGGGACCTGCTGACCCGGTTTTAAAGGCGATAGGCATACTTGGTGAGAATGGTAAAATTAAGAATGATATGATTAGAAAGTATAATCAGATCGATCACTACATTGAATTGGTAGACGATATGCTGAAAAATCTGTGTTCGAAGTATGACAAAATAAATGTTGTTGACTGTGGGTGCGGAAAATCCTATTTGTCCTTTGTTTTGAACTATTATATAAAGGAAGTCCTGAAGAAGAACTGCCACTTTACCGGGTTGGACATTTCACAGACAGTAATTGAATCGTCTCGAAAAATTGCTGAACAACTGGACTATAAAAATATGGATTTCAGAGTTACAGATATAAGAAACTATACTTCAAATGAGGAAATACATCTTGCTATAAGTCTTCATGCCTGCGACACTGCAACCGATGCGGCAATAGCGCTGGCGGTTAATAATAATGCAAAGGCCATAGTCATGGTTCCCTGCTGTCAAAAGGAAATCTTGAGCCAATACTCATTTGATGTGCTGCAAAATATTACCAAACATGGTGTGCTGAAAGCAAGGCTTGCAGATGTACTAACTGACGGCATAAGGTTAATGCTACTTGAAGCAATGGGTTATAAGGTATCCATTGTAGAATATGTATCTCCCCTTGAGACGCCGAAAAATCTTATGATCAGAGCTGAAAAAACAAGCGGATTCAATAGAGCTGCCATGGAAGAATACAACCAGCTTAAAGGACTTTTGAAAATTAATCCCACCTTGGAAAAACTCATAACAAGCTAATATATCAGTTACGGGCAACAGGACATTATTTGGAAAATATGTAAATATGTACAAATATGGAAAATTGACACATTTTTATCACGGTGGTATAATATTGAAAATACATTTTAGGCTTGGAACAAATCTCAAACAAAAATAAATGTACAAGGAGTGGTAAAAATGGCAGTAAAGTCCTATGAAGATTACGGTGTTATTCTATCGAAGAAAACCTTATACAGCGGTGATAGACTTAAGATAAATTATAACGGATTGCTAGCGCAGGCAGGAGCCGAAAATGTTTACCTTCATTCAGGATATGGCAGCGATTGGTCAAACAGTTCATATATTCAGATGCAGAAGACACAGGACGGTTTTTCTGCTGAATTGGAAGTACTTGAAGGAGACACTCTTGAATTGTGCTTCAAGGATTCCGCTGATAATTGGGATAACAATTCCGGAAATAATTATTTGTTTAATATATCTGCTAAAAAGGAAAAAAAGACCGAAGCTGTAAAGGCCGCTAAAGGTAAAACAGAAAAGGCTAAAAAAGCTGGAACCAAAGGAACTGAAAAGAAGAAAGAAGAGCCAAAGTCCAAAGGGCCAAACAGCACAGATGCTAAAAGCAAAGAGACTAAAAGCAAGGAATCAAAAAGTAAAGAGACTAAAGTAAAACCTGCCGATAAAAAACAAAAAACTGTACAATTTTAGGTTACAAGTACATGTGTTGTATATTACATAGAAACCACAGGCTAAAAAAAAGAACCTGTGGTTTTTTCATAAATGTGTAATATTTAATTTAAAACCACTATTCTGAACAGCTTTTTACAAGTATAATAAATATAACATATACTTTCCAAGAGGATACCACATTCATGTTAAAAGCCTTACTACATAAAATAAGCATATACGAAAAATACAATAAGCTGGTCACTAATGAAGGTAAAAGAATATTCATTCGTACAGTCTATACATTGTCCTTCTGTACGGCAGCAACAATATTTATATGGTATATCGGAATCTTTAATCTGTCTTCGGTGAAGCATGACGGTTTGATTCCGAAAGAGTTCCTTTATGAAGCTGAAACAGGTTTGAATGAGCAAATTGTTCTTGCTGAAAAAACCGTCAGTAGCAGAAATGAGAAAAAAAATACAGGTTCTGACCCTGACTCCCGTTTGCCATCAACTGCCAGAGCTATAGTAACTACCGGCCCGGCTGTGACCACAAACGAAGCGAATAAAACCGAAAGCAAATCCAGCCCTCCTACAAAAAGCAAATCAAAAGAACAACCCGTTAAAAAACAAAAAGTTCAACAGACCATTTACAAAGGCGAAAACAGGCCCAACGTAGCATTAACTTTTGATGACGGCTACAATAAAAAAACAATAATTAAGGTTTTGGATGTTCTTAAAAGTAATAATGTCAAGGCAACCTTTTTTATAATAGGAAGGGTACTGGATGACTATCCCGAAGTCTGGAAAAGAGCAATAGATGAAGGACATCAGATATGCAATCATACAGTAAATCATGCTACACTGACAAAACTATCCGACCAGCAGGTAAAGAATGAAATCATAGGCTGGGAATCCTGTGTTAAAAAGACTCTGGGTGAAGAATATTTATTGAAAATGAAAAAGGAGTTCCCCTATTTAAGACTGCCGGGCGGGGGAGGCAATAAAAATGACAGAATACTTTCCATTGCACAAAGTTGCGGCTATAAGGTAATCGGATGGAATCTGGAAACCAACAGCAGTATTATCAATCCTTTGAAAAATACCCATACTGCCCTGGAGATAGCCGAAAAGATTGAAAAGCATGTTGTTAATAACTGCTCTAATGGTTCAATAATTCTGCTTCATTTTAATCAATATGACATACCGAACCTTGATAAGATTGTGACAGGAATTAAAAAAAGAGGATATGGTTTACAGACGGTTACAGAAGTGCTAAAAAAGAACTAAGTATCAATTTTACACTATAATAATGCATAAAAATAAATTGTTGAAACAGGATATAATGTGTCATATAATTTTAATGTTAAACCAAACAAAGATGGGGGTTATATAATAATGAAAAGTGTTATACGTGACATATCGCTGGCAGATAAGGGAAAACAGAAAATTGAATGGGTAAGAAGAAACATGCCGATCCTTAGAAGCCTGGAGGATGAATTCAGAGCAACTACACCGTTTAAAGGGGTAAGAGTTGTTGTATCGGTTCACCTTGAAGCAAAAACTGCATACTTGGCAAAATTGTTTGCAATAGGAGGCGGAGAAGTATCTGTCACAGGAAGTAATCCTCTCTCAACTCAGGATGACGTAGCTGCTGGCCTTGTAGCAGACGGACTTGATGTTTATGCATGGTATAACTCCACAAAAGAGGAGTATGAAGAACATCTGAATCTGGCACTTGGCTACAAGCCAAATATTATCATAGATGACGGCGGAGATCTTGTTAATCTTCTTCACACTACGAGAAAAGAGCTTATACCTCATATCATGGGAGGGTGTGAAGAAACTACTACCGGGGTTCTTCGTCTCAAAGCAATGGAAAAGCAGGGAGTACTTAAATTCCCGATGATTGCTGTTAATAACGCTAATTGTAAATATCTTTTCGACAATAGATACGGCACAGGTCAATCTGTGTGGGATGGTATCAATAGAACGACTAATCTTATCGTAGCAGGAAAAAATGTTGTTGTAGCAGGTTATGGCTGGTGTGGCAAAGGTATTGCCCTGAGGGCAAAGGGCTTCGGAGCTAACGTAATTGTCACTGAGATTGATCCTATAAAAGCTGCCGAAGCTATTATGGATGGCTATAAGGTTATGAAAATGTCCGAGGCGGCTAAAATCGGAGACCTGTTTATTACTGTAACCGGCTGCCGCGACGTAATAACAGCAGAACACTTCAAGAATATGAAGGATGGAGCTATACTCTGTAATGCCGGACACTTTGACGTTGAAGTTTCAGTAGCGCAGTTGGAAAAGCTGGCAGTAGAAAAGCAGGAGCAAAGAAAGAACATAATGGGTTACAAGCTTGACAACGGAAGATGGATTAACCTGCTGGCAGAGGGAAGACTGGTTAATCTGGCGGCAGGAGATGGACATCCGGCTGAAATTATGGATATGAGCTTTGCATTGCAGGCACTTTCTGCAAAGTATATGCTGCATAATTTCCGCAAGCTTGGAAATAAGGTTGTTGATGTTCCTGCTGAAATAGATCAGGCTGTTGCCGAAATGAAGCTTAAGTCCTGGGGAGTAAAGATTGATAAGCTATCCAAGGATCAGAAAAATTATCTTAACAGCTGGACAGAATAGCGGGGGAAAAATGAATTTAGATTTATTAGTTAAGAATGTAGATATTATAACCATGGATGACCTGAATATGATCATCCATGATGGTTTCATAGGGGTTTCCGATGGCAGGATATGTCTTGTAACCGATAAACTTCCCGATAATGTTACCTGTAAAAATGAAATAGAGGGTAAAGGCAAGCTTGCCATGCCCGGTCTTGTTAATTCACACAGCCACAGTGCAATGACATTAATGAGGAACTATGCAGATGATATTGCTTTGGAAACCTGGTTGTTCGATAACATTTTTCCTATTGAAGCAAAACTCACAGACAAGGATGTATACTGGGGAACCATGCTGGGTATAACAGAAATGTTGAAATCCGGTGTTACAGCCTTTGCAGACATGTATATGTTTATGGATGAGGTTGCAAGAGCTGTAACAGAGACAGGTATCAAGGCAAATCTCTGCAAGAGTCCGGTACAATTTTTTGACGGTGGAGAATTGAAGCGCCTTGATATGAGTCAGGGAACTGTAGATTATTTCAAGCAGTATCATAATAGTGCCGAAGGTAGAATTAAGGTGTTTGTGGAAATACATTCAACATACATGTTTAACGAAAAGACGCTGATAAATGCAGCTGACCTGGCAAAGCAGCTTAACACAGGTATTCATATTCATCTTCTGGAAACAGCTACTGAAGTGGAGTCCAGCAAAAGAGACTATGGTATGACTTCAGTTGAGATATGTAAAAAGACTGGAGTATTAGATGTACCTGTTCTTGCCGCTCACTGCGTACATCTCTCCGATAGTGATCTTGAGATTATGAGAGAAATGGGCTGCAGTATTGCACACAATCCTACCAGTAATCTTAAACTCGGCAGCGGTATAGCAAGGGTTCCTGAAATGGTTAAAATGGGAATAAATGTTTGTCTTGGTACGGACGGTGCAGCAAGCAACAATAACTTGAACATGTTTGAAGAAATGAATCTGGCAGCACTTATTCATAAGGGCGTGGCCATGGATCCCAAATTAATGCAAGCTGACACCGTATTAAAAATGGGGACCTGTAATGGTGCTAAAGCATTAGGTTTCGAGGATTCCGGCAAAATAGCAACAGATATGAAGGCTGATATTATTCTTGTTGATACAGACAAGCCTCATTTTTACCCGAAGAACAATCCCTTGTCTACTATAGTTTATTCTGCACAGGCATCTGATGTAGATACAGTTGTTGTGGATGGAAAAATTGTGATGAAGAATCGAGAATTCTGTACTATAGATGAGGAGAAAATAAAGTACCAAGTCCATTCCTTGACTAAGAGGCTGTTGGGCAGGTAATCATTGATAGGTGACATAAAATATATTTAATTATATAATTAAACTCTGACATTAGCTTTTGTCAGAGTTTTTTATTGGAAAAACACTGGATGTCAGTAATGTCTTGAAGTGCAGAGAAAGCGGCCTCGACGCTTTTGCTGCTGTAATAATTTACATAGAGGTTTTCCAGTCTTGGTGTCAAATTATTATATGGTTAGTGTATTTTGATTTATATTTTTATTTTGTGTACGCATTAAGGTTGGAGAATTTTGTGATCACGGAGGAATTTCAATGTCGGTAACTTTAAGCATATGGTCTACCCAGCGGGGAGAGATACGAAGGTTTTTACATAGTTTTTATCAAGAGGATTTTAAAAACGAAGAAAATTCTAGGCGGTGGGTCAGAGATTTCATAAATCCATTGGATTCCATAGATATGATAAGTGCTTTGATGGATAATATTGAATACTTTGATGTAACACTATACATACATATGGAGAACGGTTTTTTACATAAGATAACTGAAAAAAATTATGATGACGTTATTAGGGGTTTGATAGGAATTTATTATTTACCGGTTAGGTTTGAATCAGGTCTTGGAATTTCTTAGTTTACTTACTTTTCTATAAACTGTCTGTCATACTAAAAATGAATAAATAGTCTTATTTTTCTGTTTTGCCTTATTATGATATAATATGACTGATAAATGCGTCTCACGGAGGAGAATAAATGGAGCGGGAACACAGTCAGACAGAAGTTTATGATATTGGAGTTAATGAGGTTAAGGCTTCGGCAGTTGAACCGGGAGGGCAACAGAAAATGAATGAAACATCAACCTTTTCTCAATCGTATAATTACAGTCAGCAACAGCTTCAATGGACCGACAGGCAGGTGACGACACTAGAAAGGCAATTACTTTTAAATAACTACCGGGCAAGTGCCGGAGGTAACGTTTTAAGTAACTGGACTAAAGTTTTTTTATGTGCTCTATCGGTAATCATCCCGGGTATAGGTCAATTAATTGGATTAATTTCCGGTTTGGTTATGATATCCAATGACAGTGATTCTGACAAGAGATCCTACGGAGCTGCACTATTAACTGTCTCTATTATTATTTTTGTTATTCAGTTGATTTTCTGGTTCTTATTTGCACTAACGACAGGACCAGCCCTTTATTGGTAAAAACCGAGTAAACTCAGATGGGTGATTAAAATAACAAAAAATGAATTAAGAAAAAAATACCTTGAATATAGAAATAGTTTGACAAAGGAACAGCAGCTTTATTCTTCCAGGGCTGTTGCTGGAAAATTAGATCAGCTCCAATGGGTGATTGAAGCTGAGAACATAATGTGTTTTGTAAGCTTTGGCAGTGAAATAGCTACACATGATTTAATTAAGGGTTGGCTTAAAGAGGGTAAGAAGGTAAGCGTACCGTGTCTGGAAAAACTACCCGATGGAAAAAGAGTTATGCACGCTGTTTTAATAAATAGCTTCAACGATTTAAAGACTAAAGGCAGTTTTGGAATACTTGAACCTGAACTTAGTCAGGGTGTTATTAATGAGCCTGGTAAGCTCGAGGTAGTAATAGTTCCCGGAAGTGTATTTGATATTTACAGGAATCGGATGGGCTATGGCGGGGGCTTCTATGACAGGTATTTAATACAGACAGCGCCACATTGTAAAAAGATCGGAATATGCTATGATTTTCAAGTTCAAAAGGATATACCACACGAGGCTTTTGATGTACCCCTTGACTTAATTGTTACTGAAAAAAGAATAGTGTAGCAGGTGCAATATATATATATAACTGATAAGAAATAATATACATATCGAACATCCTATTTGGGTCGGTCGGTGAGATGCTGAAGGCCCTTTTATTGTCTTGGAAAGTATGAATTTTTCACGTTATTTAATATCATAAATGAAGGTAAATGGTATAACACAAGGAAAATGTAAAATTTTTCTTATAATTATAGTAGCCTTTGTAATTCGAAGAATACCTTATACTCTGCGTTCCAGTGCAGCTATTTTATTTTTAAAAAGTACACCAATACTTCCTCAACGAAATTTATTAAGAGCAATCGCTGTATCATTCACAAAAAGGAGAATAGATTAAATGGATAATTTCAAAAAATATCTTTTGATAAGTGACCTGGATGGTACCTTAATTAATTCAAGGCAGGAGATTTCTGTAAAAAATCAAGAGGCCGTTAAACATTTTATTCAAAATGGAGGTATCTTTGCAGTAGCAACCGGGAGAACCACTCAAAATATAAGACTCCATATTAAGGAACTGCCAATAAACGGACCATGCATACTTTATAACGGTTCAGCGATATATGATTTTTCAAAGGAAAACTTAATTAATATCGAATACCTTGAAAATCATTTGATAGTTGAATATATAGAGTATTGCATGAACCGCTTCAGCAGCATGGTAGTTGAAATATTCACTCCCGAAATGATGTTTATAGTAACGCCAGAGGAAAATGTTGATCCGTATGTATTATCTGAAAAGCAGGTTTTCCAGCGTTCTAATCTGGAGCAGATTATGAATATGCAGTGGATTAAAGTGATGTTCAGTGATACACATGCTAATTTGCTGGAAGCTGAAAAAGCTATGAAAACTTTTGGACTGTCTGACAAAATTGACTGCGTTTTTTCCCATGAACACTATCTGGAATTTCTGAAAAAGGATGTTTCTAAAGGTACTGCATTAAAGTATATAAAACTGATGGAAGAGTACAGAACCCGCATTGTAGTAGCAGTTGGCGATTTTGACAACGACCTTGAAATGATAAAAACGGCTGACTTGGGAATTGCCGTGGATAATGCAAGGGATTGCCTGAAACATGCGGCAGACAAGGTTGTTGTAAGCAATGATCAAGATGCAATTTATCATATAATACATAATATAATACCTGAAATTGATAAATAAAAGGTTTTTTCAGTCCTGTTCTTTGGTTTTCTCACTAATAAGATAAATCCCGTTTTCATCAGAATATCTTTTCAGTGAGCAGCCGAGTTACTCCTGAACCACCACTTCACCAAGATAAAGTATCCTGCAGCCATTCAGCAAATGACCGGACGGTTGTTTCAGAGTTGCTTATGACTCCATGTATATGAGGTTCCGAAATTTTATTTTCCTTTTCTCAAATTTGAGTGTATTGGGAGGTACTACAAATTGTCATGCCAGCACCCAGGTAAAATTCTCTGTTATTGATTGAGAAAAGGGTATTACCCTTCAGAATTACTCCAATTATAAAGCTGTTGTGGGTATGATATGGAAAATATGGCTTTCCGCTGCCTTCGACAATTTCTACATTACCGCACTGTAAAAAACAAATTTTGTTTTTAACCATGAACAAGCCCTCCTGATAACTGTTCTATCACATCTAATAGGTGATATTGCCATTAATCACCTATTAGATTGTCTAATTTATTTATATGGATTAATATAATTATCAAATGGACAAATTTTAATATTCAATCCTTGTGAATATAATTGAAATAGAAGTTCTCCAGCCTCTCATGTTGATGCAGGTAACGAAATGGGGTTAAATCGATGCCAAAAACTAAGCCAAAAAGAATTCTGAGCATCTATAAAGGTAAAGTAGATATAAAAGACCTGATATTCAAAATAATTACGCTGGCGGCAAGGAGGTAACAGTGCAATGCTTGGATTCAACAGGCCCGATATAAATTATCACATTGGAATATATGTACGCCAGAGCAGAGATGATAATGAGGAAAACCTGGAAACTATAGAAACTCAGAAAAAACTTTTGATAGATTTCGTTAAAAAAAGCAAACTTGGAACCGTTTACAAAACCTATGTAGATGATAATGTATCAGGTTCGGGCTTTGAGAGAAATGCACTGGAAGAACTTAAAAAAGACGTGCTTTCCTGCAGTATAAATCTCGTAGTTCTGAAGGATTTATCCAGATTGGGGAGAAATAATGCCAAAACTCTGCTGTTTCTCGATTTTCTGGAGGAGTACGGTGTACGGGTTATGACTGCAGACGGAAGGTATGACAGTCTTAAGGATAATGAAACCGTTGGAATTGATACCTGGTACAATGAACGGTATGTAAGGGATATATCTAAGAAAATCAGGGCTAATCTTCGCTTTAAAATTGAACAGGGTGAGTATATAGGGAATGCCCCTTACGGGTATGTCAAGTCAGTAAATGAGAAAAACAGGCTTGTTGTAGATACCAGAACGGCACCTGTTGTCAGAGAGATATTCAGTCTATATAAACAGGGATATGGCTATGCTTTAATAGCTAAAATGTTGAATGAAAAAGGGTATCCCTCACCTTCTTCAAAAAATTCTGATATCCCCATTACACCATGGAATCAGGTGGCTGTGCAGAGAATCCTATGTAACCGAGTATATATAGGGGATACGGTTCAGGGCGTCAGTGAAAAAATTAGCTTTAAGAACAAGAAAACCAGACGACTTCCATTTGATAAATGGATTATAACTACAAATACTCATGAACCTATTATAAAGAATGAGGATTTTGAGGAAGTCCAGAAAATCAGGGCGAAAAAGCGCTCAAATCAGGGCTATAACAGAAATATATCTCACCTACTCAGTAACATGCTGTACTGTGGAAAATGCGGTAAAGCCATGTATGTGAGGGTCCGAAAGGACAGACCTGTGGGATACATATGCAGCTCTTATACAAAGTATGGAAGCGACAGCTGCTCCAGTCATTATGTAACTGAACAGGCTATTTTGGAGGTCATCTCGGATGAACTGCTGGAAATGCTGTCAAACCGGGAGCTCATTGATAGCTTTAACATGAAATATGCCAATGAGGAGGATGACCGGCAGAAAAGATATGAAATGGCTCAGAAGTTGGAGCAGCAGATAGCTGCTAAGCAAAAGCAGCAGGATATTCTTTATCTTGACAGGCTCGAAGCAAAAATCTCTGAACAGCTCTTCTTAAGAATGAACAAAAGCATAGAGGACCGCATCACTTCCTTTAAAAGGGATAAGGAAAAGCTGCTGCAGGAAGAAAAAAAGCAGCAGGATAAAATACAGGTAGTTGAAGGTTTCGTTAACAGGATAAAATCCCAGGGAATAAGCAAAAACATTATTGAGCAGATGGTTAACAGGGTAATTGTTTACGACAGCTGTGACAGTGATGAACTCCGGAGCATTGGTTTAAGCATGGATGAAGCTAAAAATGGCCTGATAGTTATTGAGTATAACTACAATAATTGGAGGGATGATTAAAATTCCTTTTAAATAGCATTATACAGAAACTCCGAAATGCGATATGGGCTTTTGGAGTTTTTTCTTTGCTGCATTTATGCACGCAATTTGATTTATAGAAGAAATTAACAATAATCAAGTATTCACTGAATATCAAAAATTATAAACTGAAAAATCTGGAAACTCAAAAAGCAAAAAAGGCTGAAAAAATTTACGAAAAGTATTGTACTTAGTATATATATTTGGTATATTATGTAATATAAGTCATATATTATCTGGTATATTCTAAAAATTCTTTATATTTTTTCAAGAATTCATTTTCACAATAAGTGAATAAATATTTTTCAAGGCATAATTGCATAATATGTATTTGCTCTCAGCAAATTTAGTAAAATCTAAAAATTTATATAATTACTATCCCATTACACAAATTATTTATTAAGATTGATTCAGTAAAGGAGAACTGTTATGAAATCTTTTTTTAAAAGAACAATTCTATTATTTATTATTATGTCAATTCTAATCCCGTCAAATATTCAAGCAATTTCGACAAGCTCAGGAGAGGTCAGCAAAGCAGTTAAGTTTACCGATGTAAAGAACACCTCCTGGTATTATTCCTATGTAACAAGACTTGCTGAGTTAAAAATTACCGGTGGTTATACTGACGGTACATTTAAGCCAAACAACCCAGTCACAAGAGCGGAATTTGTCACTTTCCTCTGCAATGTCAAAGGATATAAGCAGTCTCAGGGTAATCCCTTTGATGATTCGCAAAAGAGTTGGGCAAGCGGATACATAACCACAGCTCTTGCAAATGGGTTTATTGAATTAACAGTAGACAGGAAGTTCAGACCCAATGATGCTGTAACAAGGCAGGAAGTTGCTGAAATGATGTGCAGAGCATTGAATATATCCCCCGATTTAATCACCAAAACACCCTACGCAGACTTAGATGAATCAATCAATTCTGGATACTCAACTTCCGCATATAATAATTACCTTATGCGTGGCTCAGAAAAGGATGGTATGAAATACTTTCAACCGAAGGACAAGCTTACCAGAGCTGAAGCAGCTGCGGTAATTGTTAATGCCTATGATTACAACGTAGACAAAATGGCATATCTGAACAGAAAAATAGCAGAAGATAACCAGAAGAAAGAAGAAGCTGTAAAGGCGCGACAATCTACCGAAAAAAAGCCGGCTTCCTTTAAGGAAAGTGTGGACTTCCTTAAACAGGAGGGGATATTAACCGGAGCCCCGGAAACATTTTTCAAAGCTGCAGAAGACATAACAAAAGAGCAATTCATTAGACTTTTGGTCTGTGCAGCTGACAAAAATTCTGCTCAAGCTGAGGATTATATCAATTCTGCCGTTAGTCTGGGAATTCTCCAGAAGGGTGAAGTTGCTTCAGATACCAAAGCCGATAAAATTAAAAGATCTGAAATGGCAAAATGGACTCTAAGGGCCTATGAAATGTTGAACAATGTACAATATCCTGATTACCTGGAGGCTTATAAAACCATGGTTACAGACTTTAAAACTCTCAATAAGGAAGAGATAACAATCAGTTTAAAATGTGTATCAGAAGGTTTGCTTACACCTGTAAACGGTGCATTTAAGCCGAATGACTATTGTACAAATGCTACAGCGGCAACAGTATTACATCGTTTATTGTCAGCAGAGCAGAGAGAAATTGCAAAACCAATCTTTGCAACGCCGGATAAAGAACTTGAGCAGTTTTTGTCTGCATCCAACTATGAAAACGCTGTTAAAGTATTTTCAATGTGGAATATTGACAGAATTGTTGATGGTAAAATTCTGTGGAAAACCTATGAGGACGGTGTATGCCTGTTACCAAACCTCAGTAACAGACATTCAAACAAGGAAGCGTATGAAGCTGTAAAGGTGTTGGTGGGGTATGCACGTAAATTTGGCCACCATGTCGAAGGATATTATTGTTATGGTGGCGTAGATAATCTTTTACAGATATTCTATGTATCAAGTCAACGTGTAGCGCAATTGGGTAAAACAAGAACGGGTTTTAATTTTAGTATGATGATGAGATTTAATAACAATAAGCTCAGAATATTTGATGATGCTGGAGAAGAAAAGCTCCAAAAAGAGAAAACAGATTATCGTTGGTGTATTGGACAGTTATGTAATGTTAATAACATTGAAAAAACAATAAAATCAGTAGACGATTACCAAGAAAAAGAATTAATTGAACCTCTTATAGCGTATTTAAACATAATATATGAACCAAAACTGGCAGATTATTTATTGAAATATATACTTAAAGAAAATCGAACAAGGAATGAACATAACTGGGTATCTAAAAGATACACTCATAAGGGTAGCTTTTATCCCAGCCAGTTTAAGGGGCTTGAGGTTCAGGTAAAGCAAGACGGTGCTTTATTACTTGGCACCAATAAAATTAATTAGGGGGTTTCTAAATAAGTATGAAACCTTTAAAAAGTAAAGTTATTTCAAGGATATTAATAATGTTTATTATTATATATTCTATAAGTAATATAAATGTTATAGCTGCATCTACACCTAGCTATTCACAACTTAGATTAATTCATGGTTCAGACAGTTCAGACCAATCCATATTTAATGATATTATTATTATAGCAACATCTACCGGAGAAGACCAATATAATTCTAATGGTGACTGGCTGAACCCGTTTGTATATAACGATTATGGGATAATTGCATATGGTCTGCCCAGTGGAGAATTTTATGAAAGATCGGATGGTTATACTTATAAGAATGGGAAAAAAGGAGAATACAAATACATAGGGGAAAGTAATTCGAAGCCTACTTATTATATGACAAATGACAGGTACTTTTCAGGTGGCAGTCCGGGTACAAAATTCATGTCAGTAGATGATTATAGAAAGATTAACTGGCAGACTCAGTCAGGGGCATCTGCCACATGGAGTAACTTAACTAAAGACCAAAGAACAGCTATTGCAGAACGCAACTTTAGTGACGATGATTACGGCGGGCCTGTTAACATTAATGGAGAAATTGAGGGACTAACTTTATATGGATTACTAGGTGATAGTATCAGAGATAAAGCACTTGTTCAGGTTGCTCCCACTATGTGGAGTGTAAATGGCTCTGTAAGACTAAGATACAATAGTACCAACTGGAATACTGTTATATTTCAGCCATTAGCACCTCACACAGAGGTTTCCGCAACGATTAAATCAGAAGACGTGTTTGTTATGGAAGAAGAAATGGACAGCATAACAGTACCCTATACCGTAAGTGGAACAATAAAGGGCGATGCTGTTACTCAGGGAATGATGCAAAACCTTGATAAATTAATATTTTACTCAAACTTAGTGGATAAAGAAGTTAGTCTCACTTCCGGCAGTTCTGCCACACAAAAGGTCAGTTATGAAAAAAAGTTCTCCAGGGCAGCACTAAAAGTCGGTGAAAATCCAAAGGACTTATCTGCAGTAGTTAATCTTACAACTAAGTATAAAACAGATGATCCTTTAAGAGCAACAGCAGAAAAACTCATAACAATTATAGTGAAGCCCAAAAAAGTACCTCCCACTGAGGGGGTTGTCTTTGTAAGATGTTTCAACTACGATAATGATACAGAAATTCCTGAATTGGCAAATGAATTTACACTCAAATTCGGAGAAAAGAAAGCAATTAGCGGGTTGCCTGTACCTACAGGATATAAAAGTTGTAAAGGTTCCTATGGAAAATATTATCCGGATATATCATCAACAGAAATTCCACCTGCCAAAAAGGATATGACGCCCGAAACATCTCAGGAGATTACATTATCTCAATCCCTAAAGGTTGCTTATGTGTACTTCTGGTATCAGCCAAAACCCGGAGAAACGCCAAAACCTCCAACACAAATAAACTATGACCCAATTGCAATAATAAACCACCCTGCTGTTGCATATGCAGGGGATGATGTGGAAATAGACGGCAGTAAGTCTTACGATTCTGATGGCAGCATAGAACACTATTATTGGGAAGTACCAGGAGCAGATGGAAGTGACCCTTATAATCTCTGGAGTAATAATATTGGTGATAATAAAAAAGGAACGGTTTGGTATCCCGGTGCAGGGGCATACGACATTGGTTTGGAGGTGGTAGATAATGGTGGTTGCTCAGGATTTGACAGAAGTACGATAACCGTAATTGAACCCAAACCTTCGGTTTCAATTGATGTAATAGCCGAGAAGATGAAGGAAAACAGGAAAATAACACTGGATTTAAGTAAAAGTAAATCTTCTAAACGATTCCCCATAAATTGGAATCTGACTACTTGGACGATTCAACCCGTCTATGGTACTGGGGCAAGTGGTGACTATGGAGTCAGGCTGGAAAACGGGACAGCATATAAAAACGTCAATGGTATAGCAAAAGTATATATAAATGGTTCCTGGACAGATACAGGTTCTACCTTCAATAACGTACTGTGTGGACAAAGAACAGTACAGTTTCAAGCAAGAGACAGTGGACAGTATAAAATAACAGTATCTTTATCTAATACCTCTCTTATTAACAGTTCTATACACTATTCCAATACAACCGAAAGGGTTCTGAACATCGTGGAGGATTTAGCTCCTATAGCTGACTTTTCGGGTCCTGAAAATAATATCCGTGAATTTGATAACCCAATGGACAAAACATTACAAAAATATGGAGTAATAAACATTATGTGTACTTCCAAATCTCCCGATGGAGATCCTCTGGGGAAAAGAGTATGGGGGGTACGGTATGACTATGATAATGATATTGATCAAGGTAAAAGCGAAGCAGAAGCTTTTGGTGATGAGACTACCATATATTCCTATACAGGAAATGAACCTTTTCGATCCGGAGTTAGGCTGCGAGTAGAAAGTGCCACTGATACAACGGCTGAAATATGGACATATCTTGTTGGATATTATACTGAATCACTTCTGGTATATGAAGATATTCCTGACTCTGAAACAATTAAGGAATTGCTGGTTTCAGATGATTTTAAAAGTGGATATATTCAAGGCTGGTAACGGAGGAATGTAATGAAAAGAGGAAAGATTTATTATACTGTTTGTGTTCTCATTTTGTCACTTTTATGGCAAAATACTGCTGTAGCCTCAAACAAGCAAAAAATGAATAATACTGCACCTGTAGCCAATTTCACAGTTGAAAAGAGCCGTAATGTTAAGATTATAGTTTTAACAGATTACACAGGTGCAGATAACGCCAATCTTAAAAATTCTCTTAGCAGTATGAAAAGTCAACTAGCAAATTACTCCAAGATAGATATCGAGTATACCGATCCTACAGATATTACTATAGGAACGCAGCAAGGTAAAATAACTCAAAATACGTGGGCTAAAAATGGATATGCAACATATAGATGGACAGGCTATACCTTCAATCAAAAAAAATATACTGAATATTACAATCAGGCAACAACTGATAAATTCGTTTATTCTAAATACATAGCATTGCCTGAGGGGCAGACACCAGACGAGCCATATGGAGTACCTGTTAATTATACAAAATCAACTTTACAAAGCTACCCATATCAGTTCGGTACCAGACAGTATTATATCTACACATTTCTTAATAATAACGGTTTGTGTGATGGTGTATTCAATATTGATCACGAATATCATTTTTACTATCCTACCGATACTCAAGAATTATATAAAGATTTCACCGAACCTACCTTTCGTTATGATGATTATTGGTCAATTCAATCTTCAAATATTATAGATTCAAATAATACGGTCATCGGTTGGGATTTATCCAAATTAAACTATGAAGTCAAGGACAGCGAAGATACTTATGTTGTTTTTGCCTTGAATAATAGTGATACAAATTATTATTCTCCACATATCGCATCCGACTACCGTTTAGGACTGCTCAGAAATGACAGTACCCTGGGTAAGTATGTCAAAGATACTGATGCAAGAGTTTATTCAATATGTTCAGACAGTTTGGAAAATACAAACCTATCTGTTAACCCCCAGTATCCAATCACATTTAACCGGTCTGGGCAGAACATATCTCTAAAGGACCTGATTAATTCAAGCTTTGACGGTAGAAGTGTAGGTGAAAAAAATATCCCCGGACTTGTAAATAAAATACGAGAGAACATCAGAAGGCCGTCAGGTAATATTGATATGGTTGTAGCTTCTGATAATGATATTGCTGGTACTAACAGTTTTGTTGAAAGCATAAGGGACAATATAAGTTCTGATGTTGATCTGAAAGCTAGTGTCATTGATAATAGTTCCCTTGAAGATATAGATACTTGGACTCAGTATGTGACTAAAGGTAATTTTAAGAGTATCACTACATATAATACTGATGCTACCCTTATATTGACAGGTAATGGTGAGTTATGGGCTAGAGGCAGCAATCTAATAGGGTATGTTAATGATAAAAATGTTTATGGCTTATTTGGGCTTAGTACAACAGTAACGTATTACGATTCTTTTGTAAAAATAGCTACAGATGTAAAAGAAGCATATATGCATTATTATATGGGTAACGTTATATATATAATAAAAAATGATGGTTCATTGTGGACTTGTGGTACTCACTGTCTTAAATATGATGAAAAAAAAGGAGGTTATCAACCAAACATTTTAACCACATTTACACAAGTTAGTCAATTTAGTGACGTCAGATCACTTAGTTTTGGTGTACTGGACATCTGGGACATGTACGTTGTTACGGGTAACGGTGTATTTCAAACAGGGTTAAGTAACGACTGGAACATTATACCTCCTATTAAGGAACCCTATGCACCTGCTAATGTCCAATATGTCTATGGAGGAGGGGATTACTTCTCATCTGCCCTTTATTACGTTTCAATGGACGGAACCATTGATTGTACCTATATAAGCCGAGGTGAAAGAGACAGGAAATTAGTTCGTATTGGAAAATTCCCTACTCCAATTAAATCTCTATCTAATACAAAAGAGCTAAGAGCATTAGTTTTTCTGTGTGAAGATAATAAGATTTACAATTATCTAGGGCAATGTGTTTTAAATACACCTGTTAAGCAGGCAGTCTTAGACCAAACACAATATGGAGTAAGTTATGTTCTAACGAATGATGGGAAAGTATATGATAACTCTTCTTACTACTGGTCTACGAACAATAATACAGGGATTGACAAAATATTGTACGTTGAAAACAAAAATGGTGGACTATATGGAATAGTTGTAAGAACCACTAGTGGAGAAATAGGCTATATCGGGCGTGTACATTACGAAAATATATTTAAAACAGATATTACATCAACCATAGATCCAAATTATTATTATGCCAGCAATGGAAGTGGATATATATCATTATTTGATGCTTCTATTGGTGGCACAGCAGCAGATTATCTGCAAATTGGCAACCGTTTTTGCTATGTTACTAAACAGGGCTATATTTACTATATTGAATGTGAATCTTTAGGAAGGGATGAATATGGCTACTATAGATATTCATATGAGACAGTAAATTGTGGTAATTTGAATTCCATATTTGATATAAGTTATAAACCCGTTAAGGCATTTTCAAAATCAAAAATACTAAATACTCAGCTAAGAGAGGGTTCCGAAAGATACTTTATTTATATTTCTGATAATATTGAACAGGATACATACTTTGGAAGCCCGTCAAATTACTTTCTCTTTGGAAATTTGGATTATGACATATTAAATTATTTAAACGCCAATAAGTTCAATATCTATGTTGTTACCCCCGAGCAGGCAAGAAATATAAAACTTCGATATCCCAACGTGCCTGTAGACAGGCAGCAGTATAGTCTGGGTGATTTGATTTACAACTCAAATATGGACAGTGCTTTTTGCAGGGATACTGATACTGTAAGGAAGCTGATAGTAAAGAGATATGATACATATACGAAGCAAGGTACTACAACTCTGACACTGTTAGTTAATGAGGAAAGTGTCCGATACAATCAAGTTTACAGAGACTTCGAGAACGACCCCAAACATTCTGAAAAATGGCAGTATACCCACGACCCCACATATTTTGATAATTCCAATGGACTTGATAGCAATTCCGGGAAGTGGATTACTGAACCATTATACACTTTTAATAAAGTCGGTAAATATGTAGTCAGCGCACAATTCAGGGATAATCCGAGGGAGGATAACAGGTTTGATAAGTTCAGGCTTTGGTCGAATGTATCGGCACCGGCAACAATTCTTGTACACCGTAGGCCAATAGCTCTGTTTAATGTGCAGGTAGGGAGTAAGATTGGAACTAATGTCAGCTTGTCATATCTAGACCAGTCCTATGATTTAGACCATAATAAAACAAGGACTGATAAAGGTATTGCAGCAAGATACTGGCAGTACAAAAATTCATCATCAGATATGTGGCTTGACGGAAAGCCCTCAAATCTTACATATAATTCCGGAATATATCAAATAAAATTGGTGGTTAAGGACATAGAGGGCGTATGGAGTAAACCCTATATAGACTCAATAGATACAAGTAATTTACCTCCGACTATTAATGCAACTCCGCTGACATACACAGGGGCAGGACCTCTTAATATTACACTAACGGCTTCAGACAATGGGGAAGATGACTTTGCTTATATGCGTTATGCGATTACTGACAGCAGTGAACTGCCAGCTTCTTCACAATGGATAAAGGTAGAGGAGGGGATAAAAGAAAGATCAATTGCCCTTAATGCCGATGGTAGCTATTATCTCCATATGGAGGCGTATGACAAACTAGGTCAGACAGGTAAAAATTTTGCAGGGCCCTATATCATAAATAATGTGAAGGCGGGAAACTTTTTCATTACAATGATGCTGGATATAGGCTGGAGAGCTTACTACTTTGATCTGGAGCGAGGTATTGATGATAATCACGACGGGATGCTTGACCGGTATCCCAGAAGACCGAATACTGATATTGGTACGCTGAAAATGCCGATAAATTATTATAATCTTGTCTCCAGCCCAAGAACTTATATTAAGGCAGGCTACAGAGTTAAAGGCAGGATAGATATTCAGGGTAATCCCGATTCTGCGAGGTTTAAGATAAATTATAGGGTAAAGGAAACAGAATATACTGATACTGCAAGTCTTGTAAAAGGCTCGGGAGACACTTACACCTTTGAATGGATAATTCCATTGGACACCGATGACAAGTCCTTCATAAGCTTTGATTTGGAAATGATGAAAGGAAGTATTACTTACGGTAATGAAAAATGGAATGATGTATGGGACACAAGAAATCCCTCACGATATGTATTCTATGTTTGCGGAAAGGCTACTGATGATTTGATTTATATTCAAAGCCAGTAGTGAGTCAAATATTTCACATATAAGTGAATAAATCCCCCAAGGTCAAACAGCTTTGGAGGATTTATTCGTCTTAGGCTTACTTACCCTGCTTTCCCTTATATTCATTACTGAAACGGGGATTGTCGGGATTCTGAATTGCGGCCTGTTCAGCCTTGTTTTGTGAATTTGGTTTTGAAGTACCCTTATCCTTTTTACCTTTAAACATTTAGTTTGCTCCTTTAAGTATTTGCATAATAATTTATAGAATTGTCATATACCAATCCTAAATATATATTTTGCTGAAATTGAGGTTTATTATGTGGCTTCAATTAATAATCGGTAAATAGTTTGTTGAGGACCCATTAGTAATAACTCATCATATACTAAAAATGTGATACTGATTTTTAATGGCATTTGTTTTTTACAAGACAAAAGGGGGTCTGAATACGGATATGACTGAAAACACTGATCTTAAGCAAAACGGCCAGCATAAGGATTTTAATGGATACGGCGGTATTGAATTTCTTGAAAGGTATATAAAAATAGAATATGACAATGGTTGGGAACAAAAATCCAGCAAGTGTGTAGAAGGAATTCTAAACTTCAAACAAAACAGCTTTGGTCCTGAAAATGAGAATAATTGTACTTTAGCTTCAATCACCAGAATTATGAAATATTATTCTGATCTTGGCTTGAAGGAAATTCCACCTGATATACATGCTATATACAGTATAGTCAGGGAAATTGGGGTAAAGCATGGATATGCTCCTGGAAAATCCGGTTTATTAAGAGATTTATTCATTTACACCCCCTTTGAAATAAAAACAATGGTAAGGGAGACCTGGGAGAAATTCGGATATGTAGGAAGCAAGAGCAAAAATAATTATTACCGTAAAATAAAAATAATTAAAAACAGCATAGATGATATGAATCCTGTACTGTTGAATATAGCAGGTGGTGATTACAGGGGGCATACAGTTACGGTTATCGGTTACAAAGTTTTCGGCAACAACAGAGAATGTCAGCCTGACATGGCATTCGTCATGGTATTAGATGGTTGGAGCGAGAAAGTAAGGTATATTGATTGGAAGAAATTTGGTACAACGTTGGCCAATGTTACCAGAGTACTTTAACGAAGTATTAGTAAAAAATCCTTCAAGTTTACACTGCCAGAGCCATGGACACAGACGTGATAAAAGCCAGTGTACTTGCTTATATCAATGGTTTGAAAGCCCCCGCCACCGATGTTTCCATGGGACAGCGGTGGCGGGGGCAGTATAAACATCTATGCTTTTGGGAATTGATGCGTTATAAACCAATCCATCAGTTTATAGCCCTCTTCAACAAAAATACCAGTCTTTTTTGCTTCTGCTTCATCATAGCTCTGTGCCTCGGACTGTATTTCATTGGTACTGTCGTATAAAATAAAGGGAACGGGCTCAGAGGTATGGGTGCGCAAGCTCAGCGGAGTAGGATGATCCGGAAGCACAAGAATTCTGTACTCCTTGTGTTTTTTAAGTCCCTCCAGAATTGGAGCCACAACCTTTTGATCAAGATATTCAATTGCTTTAACCTTGTTTTCAATCTCATATCTGTGACCGCACTCATCGGGAGCTTCAACGTGAACGTAAACAAAATCCTTACCATTGTCCAGTTCTGTCAAAGCAGCGTTGGCCTTGCCGATAAAGTTTGTGTGTATGTTACCGGTAGCACCCTCTACATCAACAGAGTCAAGTCCGGCACATAAGCCAATACCCTTTAATAAATCAACAGCTGAAATCATTGTTCCGGTCTTATTGTACTTTTCACTGAAAGAAGCTAGAGCCGGTTTTTTACCCTCACCCCAAAGCCATATTGAATTAGCCGGTCTGAGTCCTCGGGCTTTTCTCGCCTCATTTACAGGATGGTTCTTCAGAATATCATAGCTCTTCTTCATAAGCTCCAGCAGCAGCCCTGATTCTTCCTGCGGAAGATATTCCGTCACTTTTTTTTCCAGAATATCATGGGGAGGAGTGCAGCCTAATCCCGTTTTACCATTGCTCCAGACCATACAATGTCTGTAGCTTATTCCAGGATAGAAATTAATATTTTCACTACTTAACTCATTATTAACAGCCTCAATCAACACTTGAGCCTCTTCGGTTGAAATTTCATCCGAGCTGTAATCAATCATGGTTTTATCAGCATAAACAGCTTCGGCTTCAGATAAGTATACCAGATTACAGCGAAGAGCTACATCGGTAGGCAGAAGGTCTATTCCCATACTGACTGCTTCCAGAGGAGAACGGCCTGTATAATATATTTTAGGGTTGTAACCCATAACTGAGAGATTTGCTGCGTCGCTTCCAGGAGGAATTCCATCGGGTACTGTTTTAACCAGACCAACCGTACCCTTTTTTGCAAGCATATCTATATTCGGCTTCTTTGCATACTGCAAAGGAGTTTTGTTATCCAACTCCTGCATGGGATAGTCTGCCATGCCGTCACCTAAAACAACAACATATTTCATATTAGCTCCCATCTACGCGCAGAGCGCGTATACAAATAGTAACGTAATATATGCAGGGGATAAATGAATTCCCTGCATGACTTTCAAAAAATATACTAACCCTTGGTTACAACCTTTGCCCAGGTATCCTTAAGACCGACAGTACGGTTGAAAATCAGCTTGTTTTCTGTAGAATCGATATCAACGCAGTAATAACCCATTCTAAGGAACTGGAATCGGTCGCCTGGTCTGGCTTTAACAAGATCAGGTTCAACCATGCAATCATCAATAATTTCAAGAGAATCAGGATTGATATTTGATCTGAAATCCTTACCTTCGTCAACATCCTCAGGATCGATTTTCATAAACAAATGATCATACAGGCGAACCTCTGACTTAACAGCATGAGAAGCAGAAACCCAATGTAAGGTACCTTTTACTTTTCTTCCGTCAGGTGAGTTTCCACCCTTTGAAGCAGGATCATAGGTACATCTCAGCTCAATAATCTCTCCTGCGTCGTTCTTCACCACGCTCTGACAGGTTATAAAATAAGTATTTTTGAGACGAACCTCCTTACCCGGTGCAAGGCGGAAGAACTTGTTAGGAGGATTCTCCATAAAGTCGTCCTGTTCAATATATATTTCTCTTGAAAAGGGCAGCTTTCTCGTTCCCATCTCAGGATTCTCAGGATTGTTTTCAACGTCGAACCATTCAACCTGACCCTCGGGATAATTTTCTATAACAACCTTCAAAGGTCTTAATACAGCCATAACTCTTGATGCACTGTAGTTGAGGTCATCCCTTATGCAGTGCTCCAAAAGTGCAAAGTCAACAAGACTGTTGTTTTTTGCAACACCTATTTTTTCACAGAAGGTTCTGATGGAAGCGGGAGTATAACCACGTCTTCTCAAACCGGATATGGTGGGCATTCTGGGATCATCCCAACCGTTTACATAATTCTCGTTTACAAGTTGAAGGAGTTTACGTTTGCTCATTTGTGTGTATGCCAGATTTAATCGTGCGAACTCAATCTGCCTGGGTTTTGCAGGCAAATCAATATTATCCTTGACCCAGTCATAGAGAGGTCTATGGTCCTCAAACTCCAGAGAACAAAGGGAATGGGTAATACCTTCCACAACATCCTCAATTGGGTGAGCATAATCATACATAGGATAAATACACCACTGGTCACCTGTTCTGTGATGGTGAGCTCTGAGGATTCTATATATAACAGGGTCTCGCATGTTGATATTTGGTGAGGCCATGTCTATTTTAGCCCTTAGAACTTTTGAGCCGTCAGCGAACTCACCGTTTTTCATTCTCTCAAACAAATCCAGATTCTCTTCGACGGATCTGTCTCTGTAGGGGCTGTTTTTACCAGGTTCAGTAAGTGTACCTCTGTGTTCTCGTATCTGTTCTGCAGTCAGGTCACAAACAAAAGCCTTTCCGGCTTTTATAAGCTTAACTGCACAATCATACATTATATCGAAATATTCAGATGCATAAAATATATTGTCCCAGTTGAAGCCAAGCCATTTAACATCTTCCTGTATGGACTCAACATATTCCACATCTTCCTTGCTGGGATTTGTATCATCAAAACGGAGATTACACTTGCCGCCGTATTTAAGAGCAGTGCCAAAATCAATACATATGGCCTTGGCGTGGCCTATGTGGAGATACCCGTTGGGTTCAGGGGGAAACCTTGTTATTACAGTATTATCAGGAACTTTACCGGCAGCCAGATCCTCATCAATAAAATCATAGATAAAGTTTGAGGGTTGTGTATTATCTTCTTCGTTTACAGAGCTGTTGATTATTTCATCAGCCATAATTTACCTCCATATATACCTAATAAATTTTCATTATTAACATAATTGCAAATTATTTATTGTTCTTTAGTCTCTCAATTCCTATTCCTATTCTCTTCAAAGTTTCTTCTTTACCAAGAATATCAGCTATTTCAACAGCTCCTCCTGGTGTTACGGCCTTACCGGAGATGGCAGTTCTTATGGGCCATAACACAAGGCTGTTCTTGATACCAAGAGCTTCTATATGAGCAAAGAGCTTTTCATGAATAACATCAAAATTCCAGTCAGTGATGGACTCAAGCACCGGCAGTACAGAATTAAGGCTTTCCAGTGAGTTCTCAAGAGTAGTTTTACTCTTCTTGTGAACATACATCTGGATATCGTAATCAGGCAGCTCATCAATAAAGTCTATAGTATCAGGAATGGTAGTCAGAACTTCGGTTCTCAACTGCAATAGCTTACTGAGCTTCATTGTATCGATATTCTTGTTTTTTATCGCATTATCGTAGAAAGGCAGAGCCAGCTTGTGGAACTCTTCAACAGGCATCTTACGGATATATTCTCCATTCATCCAGGTCAGCTTGTTTATATCAAAGATAGCAGGTGATTTGCTGATACCGCTGATATCAAACACATCCTCCAGCTCTTTGAGAGAGTAAATTTCCCTGTTATCTCCAGGACTCCAACCGAGAAGAACCACATAGTTTACAATTGCTTCTACAAGATAGCCCATTGAAACAAGATCTTCAAAGGAGGGGTCTCCGGCTCTTTTGCTTAGCTTCTGTCCAGATGCCTTTAAAATTAAGGGCACGTGTACGTAAGTTGGAATATCCCAGCCGTAGGCCTGATACAAAAGATTATACTTTGGTGTGGAAGCAAGATACTCATTGCCCCGTACCACGTGTGAAATAGCCATTTGATGGTCATCGATTACATTGGCAAAATTATAGGTTGGGAGTCCGTCTGTCTTGATAAGAATCTGATCGTCAAGTTCGACGTTATCCACCGTTATTGTACCATAAACAGCATCTTCAAAGCTTGTAGTTCCTGAGTCGGGCATTTTCTGTCTGATAACGTAGGGTTCATTTTTTGCAAGCTTCTGTTCAATCTCTTCCTTTGATAGCCTGAGACAGTGGCGGTCATATCTATGGCCTTGTCCGGCAGCATCCTGCGCGTCCTTAAGTTCAGTAAGCCTTTCCTTTGAACAGAAGCAGTAGTATGCTCCTCCTAATTCAACAAGCTTTTTGGCATATTCCAGATACATACCCTTTCTTTCACTTTGCACATATGGACCATAAGCTCCGCCTATATCAGGACCTTCATCGTGGACAAGGCCGGCTAACTTAAGAGTTTTGTAAATAATGTCAACAGCACCTTCAACAAAACGTTCCTGATCAGTATCCTCTATTCTTAAAATGAATTTACCATTTTCCTTCTTTGCTATCAGGTATTCATACAATGCGGTTCTTAAGTTTCCAATGTGCATGTAACCTGTAGGACTTGGTGCAAATCTTGTTCTTGTTTGCATATTGCTTCTCCCTTCCATATTATAGTATATAACATATTAAAATAAAAACCTTTCGTCCATATGCAGGACGAAAGGTAATCTTCCGCGGTACCACCGTGCTTGGCAAAGCCCTCTTAAAAAACGATAAATGACATTCGTTCCTACCTCTGTAACGGGAGTAACCCGTCAGACTTACTTCATCCATTACTATTTCAAAATCATTCAAAAGTACTGAAAACTTGTGATATACTTTGAAATAACAGAATGTTTCTTCGGCCTGAAGCTCGGATACCTGTTTCCATCAGTGTTTCTGCCGGTTTCCCACCATCCCCGGCTCTCTGTAAGTCCTTTGAAGAGCAAATTGACTATAGAAACTTAAAGATGTACTTATTATCGTCATTGCTGAATAAATTATAGTTTGTTTTTAATTATATTATTTAGAATTAATATGTGTCAAGGCTTTGGTTCTATATTGGAGCTTACTGCAGTAAATCAAATATACCCTTTAATCCTTTTTCTTCAAAGTTGATCATTTTCTTAAAGCTGCCCAATTCATCCTTTACAATGTCATTCAGGAGACTTTGACCTAATACCTCCACCGGTGCAAGGTCGTCAGTAAACACAAGCTTGTCTTCGGTAACCTCCTGAAGGTTCTGCCTGACATATTCTGAAACCTTATGTAAGGGATTCTCCGCGTTAAGCTTACTAATATTATTATCAAAGTTATTTAGCATATCAATATCCTTTGACGCAAAAAGCAAAACATTTGTAGTATTCTTTATGTCACAGGTAAAGACCTTGTTCATAACGCTTTTAACTGTCTGACTTAAATACTGGTTTATGGGATTATCACCCTTCGATTTCATATTTATGTTCAATATAATTATGCCACCGGGCTTAAGATGATCAGATACCTCGGTGAAAAATTCCTTTGTTGTCATGTGAAAGGGGATAGTTATGTCGTGATAAGCGTCAACCATAATAACATCATATTGTTTACAGTTTTTATCAGATAAAAAGGTTCTGCCGTCGGTTTCATAGATTGTAGCTTCATCTTCGGTTACACCGAAATATTTTCTGGAAAGTTCAACTATTTTGGAATCAATCTCAACAGCATCTGTTTTCACATTTTTATAATAGAGCTTTGACTGTTTTGCATATGTCCCGGTACCGTTGCCCAGTATCAGCAGATCAAGATTTTTGTCCTCATTGAAGTCCTTTAGGAATTGAGGAGCCATAAGTGCATAATCGTAATAAAGACCTGAAAGCTTATTATCCTTCCTGTATACAGATTGGACACCGAAAGCTACATTAGTTGAAAGGTAGACAGCTTCATTGTCCTCAGAAACCTGAAGATAATTATATACCGATTCACCCTCGTAAATACAATCCTTCCAGAAGGCATAAGAATTTGACAGGGGAAGAAAAACAAGTACCAGTATTAAAATTGTACTTACTATTACTCTTACTTTTTTAACCTTTTTTATTATAAAGTAACTTAAGCATATTAAGTTTAAAATCAATGAAAAAAGTAAAAATGACTTGTTTGTTCCTATATATGGAATTGTAACAAAAGTAGGCAAAAAGGTTCCTATTATACTGCCGATTGTATTTGCCGCGTATATCTTACCAGTAGTTTTACCTGCGTTTTCCAAATCTGTTACTCCCAGCTTGACTAAGTAAGGAGAAACCATCCCAAGCCCGATCAAAGGAGTTGAGAAGAGGACCAGACAGGATATCGCCGTACCTGTTACCAGTAAATCATTTGATACAAACAAGGCTAATAGCCCGGTAATAGCCAATACAACATAGTTGCCGATAAAAGGAATTACAGCTATCCATAGTGCCGCACCCCATATAACCAGGTAAAGTTTGTTAAGACTGTTGTTTTTATCTGCCGATCTCCCTCCCAAAATATTACCAATGCTTAATGAAATCATAATCAAACCGATAATGACCGTCCAAATAATTTGAGAGGTTCCAAAGGTTGGGGCTAATAGTCTTGAAATACTCAATTCAACTCCCATTACCGACATACCACAAAAAAACGAGGTGGCGTACAAAAGAAGCTTTTTTTCCATAAGTCCTTTTTCCTGTCCTTTCATAATGAAATTAGAACTGCCGAAGCAGCCGATTCGTTGGTACTAACTGTAATTAATCCTTATTACATAGTATATAGTTTATCTCATTATGGCTTATTTGTGAAATGGTTATTTGCAGTACGATAAATTTTAGAAAATCAGAATATACAATATAGTATAAATAATATAACTATAACTTCTTTATAGATAAAGTTGTATATTTTTTCAGTTATAAAGCGCAATTGATTAATTGTCAAAACAGTAACAGTGTAGTGTTACTGTTATTTTATTCCAGTTTTATTCATAGGTAAACGACACATATCAACAAAATAAACAATTTAACCTTGTATACAATGAACAATTTGTATATAATAAAAGTGGTGCAAGTACTTGTTTCCAGGTATTATGACCAAGTATTAAAATAAAAATATATATTTATGGGATACTTTTTATTATAATGTGTTATTTAAGAAAGGGGACTATCGGTATGAATTTTTTAGAGCAGATTCTTAGCAGGGCAAAAAGTGATATTAAAACAATCGTTTTACCTGAAAGTACTGATATCAGAACAATAAAGGCTGCAGCAATGATTCAGGAACAGGGGATAGCAAATGTTATTCTTGTTGGTAACCAGGATGAAATAAAGAAACTGGCTGGAGACCTTGATATATCCAAGGCGCAAATTGTTGACCCGGCTAATTTTGATAAATTTGATGAGTACGTAAACACTTTATATGAACTCAGAAAAGCAAAAGGTATGACCCTGGAGCAGGCAAGAAAATTATTAAGTGAAAATGTATTGTATTTCGGTATAATGATGGTAAAAATGGGTGCGGCTGATGGAATGGTTGCCGGGGCTATAAACTCAACAGGAAATACATTAAGACCGGCACTTCAGATATTAAAGACTGCTCCGGGAGCTAAACTGGTATCTGCCTTCTTTATAATGGTAGTTCCAGACTGTGAGTATGGTGAAAATGGAGTATTTGTTTACGGTGACAGCGGTCTTGTTGAAAATCCAAACGCTGAAGAGCTTTCTGAAATTGCAATCGCTTCTTCAAAGTCCTTTAAGAGTCTTGTACAGGCAGAGCCAGTTGTAGCTATGCTTTCTTATTCTACCTACGGAAGTGCAAAAAGTGAATTGACAGAAAAAGTTGTTGAGGCTACAAAGCTCGCAAAACAGAAGGCTCCGGAGCTTCAACTCGACGGAGAACTCCAGGCGGATGCT
This sequence comes from Bacillota bacterium, assembly GCA_023415305.1. Taxonomy (GTDB): domain Bacteria; phylum Bacillota; class Clostridia; order Acetivibrionales; family DSM-1351; genus Ruminiclostridium. The sequence continues at coordinate 2,556 of JAEZKZ010000013.1, read as the reverse complement.
GCCATAGTTGCTTCGGTCGGACAGTCAAAAGCCCCGGGAAGTCCAGTTGCAGGTAAGGCAAACGTATTGATATTCCCGGATTTAAATTGTGGAAACATTTCATACAAGCTTACACAAAGACTTGCAAAAGCTGATGCTTACGGTCCAATAATTCAGGGATTGGCAAGACCTGTAAATGATCTTTCGAGAGGTTGCAGTGCTGAAGATATTGTCGGAGTTGTAGCTATTACCTGTGTTCAGGCACAGAATATGTAATTAAAAGCAGTGAAGAGTGAGTAGTGAATAGAATTAGGTTTAGTATGGCTTGCTTGGCAAGTCGGTAACGATAACTGGCATAGCAAGCAAACCCTTAAGTAATCATTGTAGTTTAATAAATTAATTATAGGAGATGAATTATAAATGAAGGTTTTGGTTATTAACGCAGGTAGTTCTTCATTAAAGTATCAGTTAATTGATATGACTAATGAATCTGTTCTCGCTAAAGGACTATGTGACAGAATAGGTATTGAAAACTCATTTATCAAGCAGTCAAAGGGTGATGAAGAAGCTGTTGTAATCAATAAGGTCTTAAAGAATCATAAAGACGCAATTGAGGCTGTTATCAGCGCACTTACCGATGATAAGATTGGTGTTATAAAGAGTATGTCTGAAATATCAGCTGTTGGACACAGAATAGTTCACGGAGGAGAAAAATTCAACAGCTCTGCAGTTATTAACGAACAGGTTATGGATGCAGTAAGAGAATGTATTGATATAGCTCCCCTTCACAACCCCCCAAATATTATCGGTATCGAAGCTTGTCAGCAAATTATGCCTAACGTACCGATGGTTGGAGTATTTGATACGACTTTCCACAGTTCAATGCCTGAGCATTCATACCTTTATGCTATCCCATACGAGTTGTATCAGAAGTATGGAATAAGAAAATATGGTTTCCACGGAACATCACATAAGTATGTTTCTGAGAGAGCCGCAGAGTTGCTTGGTAAGCCTTTAAGCGAAATTAAAGTAATAACCTGCCACCTGGGTAATGGCTCAAGTATATGTGCTGTTAACAAGGGAAAATCAATAGATACTTCAATGGGCTTCACACCATTGCAGGGACTTGCTATGGGTACCAGAAGCGGTACAATTGACCCTGAAGTTGTTACCTATCTGATGGAAAAGGAAGACCTCACTGTTAAGGGTGTTAGTAACCTGCTGAATAAAAAATCCGGTGTTCTTGGAGTTTCAGGTGTAAGCAGCGATTTCAGAGATCTTCATTCTGCAGCTGATGAAGGAAACAAACGTGCTCAACTGGCACTTGATATATTTGCATACGGAGTTAAGAAGTTTATCGGAGAGTATATCGCAGTTATGAACGGAGTCGATGCTATCGTATTCACAGCAGGTATTGGTGAGAATAATTCCGTAATAAGAAGTATGGTGCTGGATGACATGGACTTCTTTGGCATTAAGATTGATGCTGATAAAAACAAGATCAGAGGTCAGGAGATTGATATAAGTACTCCAGACGCTACAGTAAGAACGCTGGTTATTCCGACAAATGAAGAACTTGCTATTGCAAGAGAAACAATGAGACTTCTCAAATAATATTTCTTCATTATTATATTGTTATTATATTTGACTGTTTTATAATGAGATAATATTAAGCAAAATATAGGTAATAATAAATTATATACTCAACAATCTTATTTGACTGTTGAGTATATAATTTTAAATAAAAAAATACCGAAATTGAATTATTGACAAAAGAGGTATTAGTTAGTATAATATCAGTTGTCGGTTTTTAAGAGGTTACTAATGAGAGTTAATGTGTCTGATATTATTAAAACTGAAGGGGCCGGGATTGACGTCGATTTTAGCGGCGATTTACCGGAATTACGGGAGTACGATACTTCAGTAGAGTTTAAACCTTCATTTGAGTTCACAGGGCGCATCGTAAATTTGGGTGGCCTGTTAAAACTAAGTGGTGATCTTCATTTCGAGTTTAATGCAAATTGCCTCAGATGTCTGAAACAAGTTCATACTGAATCAGATATCAAGGTTGAAGAGAGCTTTGTCGAGGTTTCCAAATCCGATGATGTTGAAGCATATACTTTTGAAGGAAATGTTGTGGACATTGATAAGCCACTTATGGACAACATAATTCTTGCATTACCAATGAAGACCATTTGCAGTGATGACTGTAAAGGCTTATGCAAGACATGTGGTACTAATTTGAACATAAAAAGTTGTAATTGTGATGAACGCGAAATAGTAGACCCAAGAATGGAAATACTTAAAGATTTTTTCAAGTAGGTTTCTACTTAGATGGTTGCATTATAGTAGGGAGGTGTTATTGATGGCAAATCCAAAGCGTAGATGGTCCAAAGCAAGAACAGGTAAAAGAAGATCCCAGTGGAAACTGGCGTCACCAACTCTGGTTAGCTGCCCACAGTGTCACGTTTTCAAGCTGCCTCACAAGGTATGCGGTGAATGTGGATATTATGATGGCAAACAAGTAGTTAAAGTAGAAGCTAAATAATTATATTGTCATTAAAGCAGCAGGCTCAA
>JAEZKZ010000010.1 GCA_023415305.1 Bacillota bacterium | reverse complement strand
CACCACACAACACCCCGCCCCCACAACTTGGTGACACAATTATTATTTCTTTAATATGTTTCATATTTAAAATACATTATCGTTCTTCACTAAAGGTTAATTTCAAGTTGATTTTTTTACCTTCTCTTACAACAACTGCATTCACTGTATCTCCTGACTTATATGATTTTTTAATAATATTTAGGTCATTCATAGTCTTTACATTCTTATCTGCAAGGCTTACCAAAATATCACCTACTTTAATACCAGCCTTTGATGCTCCACTTCCACTGCTTACTTCGGATATATAAATCCCAACCGGAAGATTATATTGCTTTGCGATAGTTTGTGTAATATCCTCACCTGAAATACCTATAAGTGGCCTTCCTTTTAGATAGCCATAGGATATTAGTTGTTCAACTATTGGCCTGGCATCATTTATTGGTATTGCAAATCCCAAACCTTCTACACCAGTTTCTGATATCTTAGCAGAATTGATACCTACTACCTGACCATTAGAGTTTACAAGAGCACCTCCACTATTACCAGGGTTAATTGCTGCATCCGTCTGTATTACACTAAGAGTTTTATCATCTTCTGAAAGCTGCCTATTCAAGGCACTAATAACTCCTGCTGTTACCGAGCCAGCGAAATCCATTCCTAAAGGATTTCCTATTGCTACAGCCAGTTCACCAACTTCAAGTTTGGACGAATCACCAAGTTCCGTAGCTAAAAGATTGTTTGAATCAATCTTAATGACTGCAAGGTCATTTTGACTGTCACCACCGATAAATTTTGCTTTAGCCTGCCTTTTGTCCTGAAGAAAAACTTCAAGTGTTGTATTGCTTGATGCCCCATTTTTAGGGTCAGCATAACTTACTACATGATAATTTGTCATTATATATCCATCTGAACGTATAATTATTCCTGAACCTTCAGCGCCTGTTTGATTTGAATCTGTCTGAAAAAAGGAGTTCCGGGAGCTAGTTATTGTCATTCTTATACCGACGATTGACGGACTAACTTTTTTCGCTATCTGGGGAATTGTAAGGCTACCGGCAGTTGATGTTTTCAAAACAGCACTATTTATATTAAAGTTTTTGTCTGTTATATTTGCTGCATACATTGATTTCTGAACAAGCTCTTTTTGATTCTGTAATTTTGACGAAAAGCTTGAATATAGGGCTCCGCCAACAATTCCACTACTTATGATTGATGATATTAACATAAGTACTATATACGTTTTAAACTTCGATTTCTTCCGCACTGTATTTACATAACCTTCAGTATTATTGTTATACCTGAAATCACACTTTGTATCATTATTATAATCGTTATACATTATATCCACCTCATTTATTAGTTTGTTAGCTTTATGTTAATCAATCCTTGTGAAGATTTAATGAAGAAAAAATTAACAAAGTTTTAAATAATTATGGACTTTTTGTAACCATCAATAGCCCTAAAAAAGAAAAAACAGGTAAGAATTTTTCTTTGCCTGTTTACTGAAGTAAATGAATTATAATATATTTATTTTTTTTGTAAATAAATAATGAATTCAGTACCTTTATTTATTTCACTTTTAACAGTAATTTCGCCTTTGTGCGCATTAATAATAGCTTTTGTTATTGCAAGGCCTATTCCTGATCCTCCTGTCATTCTATTGCGTGATTTATCTGCTCTGTAAAACCTTTCAAAAATATATGGCAAATCATCTGGTGGAATGCCAATTCCAGTGTCTACAATCTTAATAACAATCTTATCATCTGTGTCTTCAAGTTTAATTGTTACATGACCACCATTATTAGTATATTTTAAGGAATTAGAAAAAAGATTTATTATTGCTTGGCTAATCTTATCCCTGTCAGCATAAATTATTTCTTCACCCCCATAAAAATCAATCCCAATGCCTTTGTTAAAAAATTCTGTTTCAAAATTAGTAATTATACTTTTTATTAAACTAGCTATACTAAAATTAGTCTTTTCGAGAACTAAATTTTCACTTTCATACCTTGCCAGTACTTCCAGATTTCCAACCAATTTACTTATCCTTATTATTTCTTCATGGCAACTCTTAAGCCTAATAACATCTGGTTCCCATATTCCATCAATCATTGCTTCCATATGACTTTGCAGAGTAGCTAAAGGGGTCCTAAGCTCATGCGCAACATCTGCAGTAATTCTTTGACGTAAAATTTCTTGTTTTTCAAGGGACATAGCCATTTCATTAACAGCAGTAGTCAATTCAATTATTTCTTTTGTATTATTTTTTTCTAAAATCCTATCACTGAACTTTCCATTTGATATCTGTCTGGTGGCATTAATTACTCTGGATATAGGTGTACTTATGCGTCTTGCCATTAAAGTACCTACTATCAGTGATAGTATCAAAGCCAATAATGCTAATCCGGCAAATAACTTATTTAATGTATTCAATAGAAGAATTTCGTTGTCATTATAATAATATGGTCCATAATACCCAATGCTCAATGTGCCCACCTTGCTAAAGCCTGATTTAAGTTCAAATGAATTCTCCACATATTTTCCTTTAAAATTCGGGTCAAAGCTTGACATATTTGATGAGACATGGGCAAGCATTTCAGCACAAAGGCCACTATTGTGAACTGTTGCATCCCAAATTGTATTTCCATTCATATCTTTAACCTTAATAATTAAACCTTGTGATAATGAATTAATACCCATATTCTCAATTGCTTCAATGTCCCATTTCCCATCAGAGGAATATTGCTTTGAAATCATGGATACCAGTTCATCGCTTCGTTGGTTTTGTTGTTTAATTACATAGTTTTTAAATTGTCCTTCCACCAAATAGTTAGATAATATACTTACAACAATAACCAGAAATAAGGCTACTAAAACATATGAGCCAGAAAGTTTTGTTTTCAAACTTAACTTCATCTTATTCACCACCAAATCTATATCCAATTCCATGTACTGTTAAAATATATTTAGGATCCTTTGTATTAGTCTCAATTTTTTGCCTAATATTTTTAATATGCGTGTCAATTATTCTGTCAAATCCATCGAAATCTTCTCCAATAACAATATCTATTAATTCTTCACGAGTGAAAACCTTTCTGGGATATTTTACAAAGGTCATAAGTATCTTAAATTCATTAGGTGTAAAATTTATTAATTCTCCATTCTTTCTTATCTCAGATTCAGCACTGTTAATTACAAGATCATTATTAAAAAAGGAAATATTATTTGCCAAAGGCACTATATCATTGTCTGAACGCCTTAATACGGCTTTGACTCTTGCAACAAGTTGTTTCGGACTGAAGGGTTTTGTAACATAATCATCAGCACCAAGTTCAAGTCCTTCAAGTATATTTTTCTCCTCGATCTTTGCTGTAAGCATAATAATTGGTACTCTAGATTTTTTTCTCAGTACCTTACAAATTTCTTCACCAGTCATATCAGGTAGCATTAAGTCTAAAATAACAAGTGAAGGACTTACTCTACTAAAGATGTCTAAAGCCTGTTTCCCATTATATGCCTCATTAACAATAAACCCGCTATTTTCCAGATATGACTTAATCACCTCTACAATTTTAATTTCATCGTCAACTACGAGAATTCTTTTATTTTCTATTAACATTGATAGCCTCCATAGATATAAAGTCAAAAATTATGCATTTGGTGAATTTGATATATTCCTGTTTTCTTTATGAAGTCTAATCTTAGAAACCAAATAAAGCTCCTCAAAAGGAGCCTTATTTGGTAATAATTTTAAAGCTATCTTTTTACTTCATATCCTTGATCTTCAATAGTTTCTTCAATTGTATTTAAACTTACTTTTTCTGAGTCAAAATCAACTGTAACCTTTTTTCTATTTAAATCAACACTTACGCTATTCACTCCATTTAAAGCACCTAATGATTTTTTAACAGTATTTTCACAGTGACTGCATGACATACCTTCAACATTTAATGTTTTAATTTCGTTTACCATTATGAATACCCTCCACTTATTATTGTTTTCTATATTTCCATTCCTGTTTTAACCAATCAGAAACGTTTATATACTTTCCTGAATTACCTATCAGGATTATACCTCTTTAAACTCAAAGAGTTAGTTACAACTGATACTGAACTGAATGCCATTGCTCCTCCTGCAATAATTGGATTTAAGAGTCCAAGTGCTGCAAAAGGAATTCCTATTACATTATAGAAGAATGCCCAGAACAGGTTTTGTTTGATCTTATTCATTGTTTTTCTCGAAAGTCTTATTGCAGCTGGAATGGTTCTTAAATCACCTCTCATAAGTGTTATGTCAGCTGCTTCTATAGCGACATCTGTTCCTGTCCCGATTGCCATTCCAATATCAGCAGTAGCTAGTGCAGGCGCGTCATTTATACCATCACCTACCATTGCAACAACTTTACCTTTAGATTTAAGTTTTTCAACCTCTTCTGCCTTGTTTTCAGGAAGAACTTCTGCAAGTACATTAGATATACCTACCTGTTTGGCTATAGCACCAGCTGTACGTTTGTTATCACCTGTTATCATATAAACTTCAATACCCATTTTTAAAAGATCTTCTATGGCTTCTTTTGAATTCTCTTTTAATGTATCCGCAACAGCTATTACTGCTTCCAATTTATTGTTTATGGCCATTAGCATAGCTGTTTTTCCGTCATCTTCAAACTTGGTTATTATTGATTCAAGATTCCCCATATTAATGTTTTTTTCATTCATTAATTTTCTGGTACCAATATATATAGTCTTATCGTCTATTTCTGACAACACACCTCGGCCCGGAATTGCTTCAAATCTATTTGAATCAGGTAGATTCCCGAATTGTTGTTTACCCTTTTCATATATGGCTACACCAAGAGGATGCTCTGATGCTTTTTCAGTTATTGCTGCAAAACGCAGGATATCATTCTCATTAATACCATTCAAAGATAATATATCAGTTACTTCAGGCGCACCTTTTGTAATGGTACCAGTTTTATCAAGCACTACTGCATTTACCTTATATGCAGTTTCAAGGTGTTCTCCACCTTTAATAAGTATACCTTTTTCTGCACCTTTCCCAGTACCGACCATTATTGCAGTAGGAGTGGCAAGTCCCAGCGCACATGGGCAAGCAATTACTAAAACGGCTACAGCACTGATAATTGCTTTGGTAAAGTCTCCAGTGATTAAATACCAAATAATAAAAGTAATAATGGCTATACCAACAACAGTTGGAACAAATATTCCCGATACCTTATCTGCTATTTTTTGTATTGGTGCTTTGGAGCCCTGCGCATCTTCTACCATCTTAATTATCTGCGATAATGCGGTATCCTTCCCAACCTTTGTAGCTTCAAATTTGAATGTTCCATACTTATTTATTGTTGCACCTATAACAAAATCCCCTACTTTTTTTTCTACTGGAAGGCTTTCTCCAGTGAGCATTGCCTCATCTATTGAAGAATTACCTTCAATAATGTTCCCATCTACAGGGATTTTCTCACCCGGTCTTACTATTACTATGTCCCCTGCCTCTACCTCTTCGATTGGTATATCCACTTCGTTTCCATTTTTTAATACTCTTGCTGTTTTTGCCTGAAGTCCCATAAGCTTCTTTATTGCCTCAGATGTCTTACCTTTGGCGACAGCCTCGAGATATTTACCCAGTAAAATAAGGGTTATTATTACTGCAGCTGCTTCAAAATACAAATCCTTCATCATACCTTTTTGTACCGGTTCAAAAAACACGTTATAAAGGCTGAAGAAATATGCGGCGGACGTACCCATCGATATAAGAACATCCATGTTCGCACTTTTTGCTTTTAAGGCCAGATATGCATGTTTGTAAAACCTAAATCCTATAATAAATTGAATGGGAGTCGCAATAATTAGTTGAAAGTATGCATTGTGCAAAAATTCAACACCAATACCAAGTATAGAAAGTACCATTGCAAGCAAAAGCGGAGAACTAAGGATTATTGATATTATAAGCGTTATTCTTAGTTTTTTAATTTCTTTTTCCCTTAGTTCTTTTTCATGGTCAACAGAAACTTCTTCAGCCTTTTCAGCGCCATAACCCAAAGATTCTATCTCCTTAATCATTTGGGAAACTTTTACCTTCCCTACAATGTACTCAACACTTGCCCTTTCTGTTGTCAGATTGACTGAGGCCTTAACTACCCCTTCAAGTTTTCCAAGCTTCTTTTCTATCCTTGCTGAACACGCTGCACAAGTCATACCTGTAACTCTGAGTTCTACCTTGTTATTAATTGAATTTTCTTCTTTAACAATATCATAACCAAGCTTCTTTATATTTTCTTCCAGCATCTCATCGGAAACAAGCTTTTCATCAAATTCCACAGAAGCTCTTTCCATTGCAAAATTTACATTTGCATTTTTTATACCTTCCAGCTTAGCCAGTCCTCTTTCTATTCTTGCTGCACATGCCGCGCATGACATTCCAGATATTTTAATTGTTTTCTTCTTTATCAATACTTTCATCTCCTTTTAACCTTAGTGACACCCAGCACTCCCAGTACTGGCAGGTTTGTAGTTTTTAACAGTATTCTTAATATCTTCAAGATTTATATTATTAATATCATCAACCACTTTTACATACCCATGAAGCATACCCATGCTACATTGGAATGTAAAGTCCTGGGTTGGTGTTAATTCCGGCGTTTCTATTTGGCCAGATTGTAAATCAAGCTGTCCTTGGTATTCAGGGAAAACCACAGTACCATTGCATGCACTTAACTGTTCGGGATTAAACTTAATTATTGCAGGTATACCCTTTTGCAGAACTATTACTGCAGGTGAATAACCCTGACTATTAACAGTAACTGTGGCAATCTGTTGACCATTTATCTGTTGTGCAATTTTTATGTTGTCAGTTGGTATCTTACCTCCTGCGAATGCTGGAGGTGTTGGACCACAGCAACCTCCAGACGAACCAATACCGTTTGCGGAACTATTTGCCTGCGCAATGTCGCTGCTGGAAACATTAGCAACATCCGAAACAACCTTGATGACGCTGGTTATCATACCCATTGAGCATGTATATGTTATATTCCCTTCTGAATCCGGTGTAAACTCAATAATATTGTCTCCAGTTTGAAGCTGCTTTACAATATTATACTTTGGAATTGTAAGAGTACCATTGCATCCATTAATATCACTCTCATTAGCTTTAATATTCCATTTGACGGGAACACCCTTTTGGACAATTATGGGTGTATAGCTGTTTGGCTGAAGTTTTGTTTCAATCAATTGTGTGTTACTGCTTATTTTTGCTACGTTTCCTGCATTAACCGGTTGCGGGGATGCATATGCAATAATATTTATTCCAGAAAGATTAAGCCCCCTATTCAACATTAAAATACCTAATATTAAAACAAGTACTGCACTGACCTTCATCATTTTGTGTGTAAATTTACTATTTAATAAAGAACCTATAGCTCCAAACCCAAACATTAGTGGTACTGTTCCAATACTAAACATAAACATCGAAAATGCTCCTGCGAAAAAGCTCCCAGTTCCCAAAGCATACAACTGCATGGATTGTAATGGACCACAAGGCATGAGACCATTAAAAAGTCCAACAATAAGCGGTCCGTGTTGTTTCTTACCATTATTTATTTTTCTGGCAAAAATTTTGGGCATTCTAGGATTTAATTTTTTCAACCATGGGAAAATATTTAACATATTAAGTCCCATTATTACCATGAACAACCCCGCTAAAATACCAATTATTCCTTTTGTAATACTTGAGAAACTTACTACTGACCCCAGTGCTCCAAATACACCTCCAAGAATTGTATATGATATAACCCTTCCTGTATTGTACATGAAGCTAGGTTTAAGTTTCGAGAGATTTCCAGTATACTCACCATTTTGCTTATATGAAACACACTGTGAAAGATTAATGCCACCGCACATTGCTACACAGTGTATCGAGGTTATAAGTCCAACAATAAAAAGAATTCCATAACCCATTGACTGGTTTATTTGCGGTATAAAGCTAAAGTTAAAACCTATGGTGTTATTTATAATAACATATACAGCAAGTATTATTATCCCAATACCCAACAATTGATTTATTTGAGTTTTTTTTGTCTTTGTGATATGACCAGTTCTATCTTTTTTCTTTTCCGGAGCATCCTGACCTTGTGGCTTATTTATTACTCTATATTCCATCTTTTCTATAGAATCAATAATACTTTCTAGAGTAATTTCATTAGCATTATACGTAATATAAACATTTGAGCTGTTAGACATTACATTAGCATCAATTACACCATTAAGCTTCTTAAGTGTAATTTCTACTTTTGATTCACTCTCTGTTCCAGATATACCGCTTATCTGTAGAACTTTTCTGATGACCCTTTTAGTATTTGATTTACTATCTTTATTTCCTTTTGCATCTTTTATTTGTGCAACAGGCGCATTTTTTATAGAATAATCCAGTTTTTCAATGGTTTTAATTATTTCTTCAGACCTTATAGTATCTGCTTCATAGGTTATATTTACGATAGCTTTACTATATGATGCATTAACCTTTTTTACACCGTTCAGTTTCTTTATTGTATTTTCTATTCTAAGTTCACACCCAGAGCACGTCATACCTTCAACCTGAAGTATTAAATTTAGTAATTTTTGCCCCATTGCTCCTCCTAACCAGACAGATATTTGGCCGTTTTCGATAAATTTGTCCATATTGTTCATAGATTGTTTTATTGGTTTGATAGTAACATTTAGTTGTGTAGATATTATGAAGAACAAAATAAAACAATGAACCCTCTAGCATATTTAAACCAGAGGGTTTCTATCTTTCTTATAATTAATATGTTAATTATTCAAATTAATAAAAATATATTTATCTATCTTCTTTTAAGAAACTCAATTCTACACGATTCACTACAAAAGTAGTACTCCTGTCCATCCCTTACTTCTTTGAGAGCAGTGTTTGGGTTCACATACATTCCGCATATTGGGTCCTTTACCATATTCATTGAACTGCCTTGAATGTTACTGCCCACAGGGTTATTTTTGTGGATATTATCATGATTACGTCCACTATTGGAATGATCTCCACAGCACCCGCCACCTCCATTATTGCGACCAGAATTGCTACTAGTATTATTGCGGCCTCCGCAACACCCGCCACCTCTAAACATCATATAAGCCATTGCTCCGAATAAAATAATATACCACCAATTATTTTTTATAAATTCCATATCTATGTCCCCACTTTCTTTTATAAGTTTGTCTCACCCGTAAATTTATAGCCATTACTTCGAACTGTTTTTATTAGTTCCATAGAACATATTTGAATTTTATGTCTTATATTTTTAATATGAGTGTCTATTATCCTGTCATTTAAACTATTTTGTTTCTTTGAAACACATTTTAACAATTCTTCTCTGGAGAAAACCTTATCAGGGTTTTGAACAAGCATAAGAAAAATATTATATTCTGTAAATGTAAAATTTATTATATTTCCATTCTTTTTTACCTCATGCTTTAAATTGTCAATCGTAACCTCATTTTGATTTATTGAGATTATGTCGGGTTGGAAATTAAACTCTTTATCAGTACGTCTTAGTAGCATACCTACTCTTGCAACAAGCTGCTTAGGATTAAACGGCTTAATAATATAATCATCAGCACCTATTTCAAATCCATTTAGTATATCTTCCTCTTTTGATTTAGCTGTAGCTATAATAATTGGAACCATAGATTTTTTTCTTAGTGATATACAGAGTTCCTCACCCTTTATATCCGGAAGATTCAAATCCAATATAACCAAAGAAGGGTTGATTTTTTCAAACAGTATGAGAGCCTCTTTCCCATTAATGGCTTCGCAAACTGAATAATTGCTATTCTTTAGGTATATTCCGAGTATATTTATAATATTATCTTCATTATCAACTATAAGGATCTTTCTATTGCCTTCCATCTGTACTACCTCCATTCTACATTTAAATCATGAATTGTCCTATTAGAGAAGTTAATATACCTTTTTGAACCTCTTATTGATAATAAGATAAAACATTGATATGTAGATATAATGAAGATTTTAAAGATTATAGTTAGAAATACCTTATGTACATATGGAATATAGTTTTTAGACAATTACAGTTTCTTTTTTCAAAACTCAAAATTTCTCAATATATCACTATTTTTTCTATGAGTAATACTATGTTAATATAAAAAGATTTTCAGGTGATAAAAATGCTTATAGATTATTCAAGATCTTACACTGTTACCGATACAGCTAATACAACTAGGATTTTAGGAGTTAATCCAATAGATTTCAATACCAATGTTACCAAGACAATATACCCTGATCAAAGTGTTGAATGGCGTCCTAATGCTGTTATCCTGGCCCCTTTGACAACTTATCATTATGGACTTCTTGCATCACCTATTGTTCATTTTCCCATAAATGCCCCAATTTTATTTACTCATCTGAATTATCTTTACCCGGAAATATATAATGAAATAATCAGGCTTTCTCCCACAGGCAGAAACGTTCCAGCGAAAGTAATTATAGTTGGACCTATTTCACTATCAGTTGAGCTTTATTTAAGGAACAATGGCTTATCAACAATAAGAATACCTGGAAATGATCCAGTTACATCAGCTGCTAACATGCTGGAATTCAGGTACAGTATACCCCCCGATTCTATGGAAGGAAACAAAAACTTAATGGTTGTACCTATGGAAAGCCCCATTGGCTGCATACATGCTGCGTATTTTAGTGCTCATATGGGTGTGCCTATACTTTTTACTTTAAAAGATAGCTTACCTGAATTAACCAGGCAGAAAATCAGCCGTTATAATGACAAAAATGTATTCATAATTGGAAGCGAACATGCAATATCTGACCAGGTATTAAATGATATACGAAGCCTATCCCGTGGTAAGGTTGATAGAATCGGTGGCAATACGCCTTTCGAGTGTACTATTAATTTTGCTAAATACTTTTCTCCCGAGGGTATGTTTGGATGGAATATAAACAGACGTGACGGATGGTCCTTCTGTTTTGGAACACCACATAATTGGGTTGAAAACCTTTCAGCGTGCATATTCGCTCACCTTGGCAAGCACTCACCTCTTTTATATATAGAACCCGGTAGTGTACCTGAAATAGTAAAACAATATATTGATTCAGTACACCCTTTAGAGGAAAAACCGCCTCAGCCGCCATTTATGCATGGCTTCGTACTTGGTGGGTTTGATAAGATTTCTCATGCTGCACAGGTTGAACTTGAGAAACTACTGATAGCACATTGAAATAAATTAAATTTGACTTATGGAGTAAGGTTTATTTTTATTCTTCATCAAATCTTCATATGCGTTTAATAAAATATACGTAGAAGTAAGTGTTTTAAACTACTATCAAAAAGTTTGGAGGAGAAAACATGAATTGCCATGGAAATCACAATGAAAATAACGGAGAAGGCCATAAACACGGCTTTATGAAACATTCTTTTATGATGATTTTATGCTGTGCAGCCCCAATAATCGTTTTGCTTGTATTATCTCTATTAAAAGTCACTAATTCAACATCAAGGGGCATACTTACAACACTATCCTCATTAATTTGTCCTATCATGATGATAGGAATGATTCCGATGATGCTGGGAAGTAAAAAGGATAAGCAAAAGAATTGCCACCAACAGAATACCCAAATTGAAACAAGAATAGAAAATGAAAATAAATAGAAGCAATTATAAATTTAAAGGTCATGGCTTTTGCCATGACCTTTAAATATCCAAATACAAAATGCTTTCTTATGCCAATCTGAATTGTACACCAAAACCACCTCGAGGAAATTTCCACGAAATATTGTCCTGTCCGCAGGCTATGCGGCAGGCACCGCATTCAAGGCAGCCTTCATAACCAACTGTTATGTGCTCATCCTTCCATTCGTAAACCTTGGCGGGACATATGGCAGTACAGATTCTATCCTTGCATTTAAAGCAAATTGACATATCTTTTATAGCTATATGAAAAGATGTGTCTACTTTATAATTATTTAAAAAAAGTTTATTGTCTATATTTACTTTACTTTTCTTATCTGCCATTATTTCATCGCCCTCCATAGTTTAATACCATCCGCAACCATTCCCAGCTTTGTTCTTCCTTTGATAAGGTGCTTCAGTGCAAGCTTTTGCTTTTCTTTTTTAGATAGTCCATCCACGGTAAACATTTCACTCATAGCCTTATTGGCTGCAGGAATATAGTGATTGAACATTGCTGGATTTGCTTCCATTGTGTGTGATGCATTTTTGTACTTTTTTAAATCCTTAATAATAAAACTTTTATATATCAAATCATTATAGTATGAAAGTTCGTTTATAGTGAACTTTCCTGCTTTCCTGGCTCTTATAATTGTTTCAGCTGCAAACCGTCCTGAGGTCATTCCCAGATTGGAACCTTCACGGTGAATGCCGTTGACGAATTGTGCTGCATCACCTACCACTATAACACCATTACCAACCAATTTAGGTACACTCTTATATCCGCCTTCCGGAATAAGATGGGCATAGTACTCGCAGGGCTGGCTTCCTTCAATCAGAGGTTTAACCATAGGATGCTGCTTTAAATATTCAAGCAATTCATAGGGTTTTACCTGCTTTTTACACATCTGTGACAACAAGGCCCCACAGCCTATAGAAATATGCTCTTTATTCGTATAAATGAATGCAGTACCAACCATTCCTAGGGTTCCATCGCCGAAAATTTCAATAGTTGCCCCCATTCCCTTTTCAAGGTTAAAACGTTCTTCTATTCTATCCGACGGAAGCTTCAACTCTTCCATAACAGCCAGAGCAACCTCGTCTCTTCTCCATTCACGGTGGAATCCAAGACTTTTGGCAAGTAAGGAATTAACCCCATCTGCAAGAACAACCACATCCGCATAGATTTCTCCATTTGGCCTGTCGGTAGCCACACCAACTACTTTATTATCTTTTATGATACATTCTTTAACCACTGTTTCATTTATAATGAGAGCACCTGCTTCAATACATTTGTCAGCAAACCATTTATCAAATTTGCTTCTGAAAACAGTGTAATTATTATACGGTTCTTTTGCCCACTCAGAACCTCTATAGCCCATCTGTATAACAGATTCCTTACTCATCATCCAGAAACGCTGCTCCACTATAGGACGTTCCAGGGGTGCATCCTTAGAGAAGCCGGGAATGATTTCATCCATCATGTGCCGGTACAAAACACCACCCATGACATTTTTGGAACCTGGAAACTGGCCTTTTTCTATAACAATGACGTTTAAGCCATCTTTTGCCATTACGTATGCCGCAGCGAGTCCGGCAACACCTGCCCCAACAACAATTGCATCAAATTTTTCAGCCAAACATTTCAACTCCTCTATTAAAACTATTAATACCTGATTCACTACTCCTGCCCAATGCGTTTTTAAAACCATTTATCAATTGGGGTAATATTTCAAATAAATCACCTTCAATACCATATGTTGCAAGCTTCATCATAGGACAATCCCTATCTTTATTAATGGCTATTATCGTCTCAGCTCCCTGTAAACCTACTACATGCTGAATTGCGCCAGAGATCCCTATTGCAAAATACAGCTTTGGAGATACAGATTGCCCTGTCTGCCCAACCTGACGTTCAGAATTAATCAGCCCCTTTTCAACAGCTCCGCGGCTTCCGGCTACTACACCACCAATTACATTGGCAAGTTCCTTGAGCAGTAGGAGACCTTCCTCATTCTGTATTCCTCTGCCACCACTAACTATAATCTTTGCATCCTCAATTCTTATTTTATCAACCTGTTCTTCAACAATTTTCAATACTTTAGTTTGCAGAAATTCTTCTTCGATTTTGAATGTTTCTCTGATTAATGCCCCCGTTCTTCCCCATTGGGGTACAGGCCGCTGCATAACTCGTGGACGGACGGTAGCCATTTGGGGACGGTGGTTCTCGCATACTATTGTAGCCATTATATTTCCACCAAAGGCTGGTCGGCTGGCAAGAAGTATTCTTTTATCTGAATCAATGTCAAGGGCTGTACAATCAGCCGTTAAACCTGTTTTAAGGGTGGTTGCAACAGCACCGGCCAGATCCCTGCCTGTAGTTGTCGCTCCCATAAGCAAAATTTCAGGTTTATATTTATCAACTAAGTAACAGAAGGCTTTGGTGTATGTTTCAGTTCTATAATAATGAAATACAGGATTATCTATTAAAAAAACTGTATCGGCTCCATTTTCATATAATTGAGAAATAATAGGTTCTACAAAGTCACCAAGGAGAACGGCGCATACATTTTCATTTAATTTAGAAGCCAGCTTTCTTGCTTCCCCTATTAATTCCAAGGTTACCGAAGCAAGCATCCCTTCAAGTTGTTCTGCAAAAACCCAAACACCTCCTGTTTTCTTATCTGTTTTACTTTTAGATATATCTAAAATCTTTCCCAGTTCATGAAATTGCTCTATTTCAGCTTTTTCCTTTTCACAATTTTCAGCTGTTGAAAGCTTCAATGCGGATACAGGACATATGGAAACACATTTTCCGCAATCACAGCACTTTCCCTCATCAACAATAAGTTTACCTTCTGAATTTGTCTGTAAGGCATTTATAGGACAATTTGGAATACAGGATTCACAACCTATACAACTATCTTCGATTAAAATTGCCATTGAACTATACCCTCCTTAAACTTATCAACAATTGTTTTTACTATCTCTGCTGTACTGCCTTTTAATAGCTCACCACCAGATCGCTGAGGCGGAGGGAAAATTTTACGGACAGATGTTGGTGAACCTTTAAGACCCATCTGAGCTATATCGGAGTCCAAATCATTAATATTCCAAATAACAGGTTTATATCGTGCCGCTTTAATCATGTTGTCTAAAGGAGAGAAGCTTAAATCATTAATGTTTTTTTCAGCGGTAATCAAGCATGGTAACTTAGATTGCACAATTTCATAACCGTTATCTATCTTCCGATATACTTCAATAATCTTACTTTGGATATCTAAAGAACTGATTTTTTGGACATAGGTCAGTTGAGGAATCCCAAGACGGCAGGCTATACCCGGCCCAACCTGGGCAGTATCACCGTCAATGGCTTGTTTCCCGCAGAATACGAGGTCAACAGGTTCAATTTCAATCACCTTTTTTATCCCTGCTGCAAGTATGTAACTGGTTGCCAATGTATCCGACCCTGCAAAAGAACGGTCGGATAGTAAGTAACCTTCATCCGCCCCGATTTCGATACATTTTTTAATGACTTGCTGAGCTTGAGGCGGGCCCATTGAAATGACGGAAACTTTTCCGCCAAATTTCCTCTTGATCTCAACTGCTTCCTCAACAGCATGTTCATCATACGGATTTATAATTGTAGGTGCGCTGGATCTGTCTAATGTATTCGTTTTTGGATCCATCTTTATTTCAGTCGTATCAGGTACTTGTTTAACGCAAACCAAAATATGCAATTACGTCATTCCTTTCTATAGTTAATCTGAATTTATTCTCCCATAGCATAAAATCCATAAATACTGTAACTTAAAGGTATATTAGCAATTTGATATGAAGATTGTATGAAGAACTTAAAAAGAATTTTGGCTGATCAATTTTTAAATAATCACATGTTTTAAAGCAATAAAAAAGGAATATGAGATGAACAGAAGGGGAAATTAAATGTTCACCCATATTCCTTTTTTATTAATCTTAGATACTAACATCAAGCTTTGTTCCCTTTACACTATCCGAAGCTTTCTGTGGCTGTGTATTTTGCTGTTTTGTTACCTGAGCTGACTCATGTTGTTTGTGATCAACCTTACCATTACCATGCATTCCCTGCATACCACAATTGGCAGGCATTTGTCTTGCTGCACTTACTCCACTCATCCCTGACATAATTACCTCTCCTTTCATGCACTTGGTTTTATTTCTTAATGTTATTGTAACAGGCAGTTATGAAGAACTTATGTAGGAATGTAATTTTTTATCAGAATGTTTTTATATGAATAAAGGGCTAATTAATTAATTTTCTTCATAAAATTTTCACAATTGTTTGTTATTTTTATGTAACAATATTACTTTCATGAAATACAGGGAGAAAAATTATGAAATTTCGAAAAGTATCACTGTTCAAGAAATTTACTATACTTAGTTTATTAGCTTTTTTAATAACTGGCACCACTCTTAGTTTCCTTATTTCAAACCATATTAAAGAAGTTTTTGGGAATTTTGTGCCATACGATCAAGCAGAAAAACATTTAAAAACTCTAAATGGAATAATAATTTTTACAATGTTTGCAGGTTTGATTATCCTCTATCTATTTCTATTACAAGTTATTCGTAATGCATCCAATAAACTCATATCTCAGAACAAACATTTGCAGCAACAAAAAGAAGCTTTGGAAAAAGCATATTCGGTATTAAATTCTACATATAAAAGCACAGTCACAGTACTGTCAAAAGCAGTGGATGCACGTGATCCATATACATCGGGTCATTCCGAAAGAGTAACCTCTATCTCAATAAAAATAGGAAATAAACTTGGTATGGATAAAGAACAAAAGGAGACATTGGAGTTGTCAGCTTTATTCCACGACATAGGTAAGATTGGAGTACCGGATAATATTTTACTTAAGCCGGGTAAGCTTGACAATGACGAGTTTCAAAAAATTAAAGAGCATCCTTCAATTGGTATTAACATTTTAAAAAATATAGATTTCTTAAAAGATGCTCTCCCCGTCATACTTCACCACCATGAACGATATTCCGGAGATGGTTATCCGGATGGAATCAAAGGTGACGCCATACCCCTTGAAGCCCGTATAATCTGCATTGCAGACTCCTATGATGCTATGACTTCAGACAGGCCATATAGAAAAGGAATGTCTCATGAACTGGCAATTTCGGAAATCATCAAATTTAAAGGAATACAATTTGATCCTGCTATAGTAGACAGCTTTTTGTCAATAGATAAGTCACAGCTTCTGGAATAGTTATTAATTCAGAAGGATAGGCTTACCATTTTCTATAGATTCATTTACAAGAGTTATAATTGTCTCTTTTGATATACTCGAGTCATTATACTTAAGCTTTACGCTGTGAGATTCAAGGTCTACACTCAATTCCTCGATACCCTTAATCTGGCTTAATGTCTTAACAACATTCATTACACATCTGTGGCATAACATATCAACCTGTTTTAATTTAATTGTATGGCTTTTCATGGTAACACCTCATTATAGACTGCTTTGATGAATTTATTATAAACAACATTTGTGAGATTTATATGAAGAAATAAATTTATATAGCATTTTACTTTTAGATTCCTTTATGTAAATTATTACTTTTTTTATTTTGTAAATTCTTCATAATATCTTCATATATTTCAGTTATACTTTCACAGTTAGGCATCAAAAATAACAAGGGGGTAAAACAAAGTTGAATAACATTTCATTCATCCTTGCTTTTTCAGCAGGCTTGCTTTCGTTTTTATCGCCGTGTGTACTTCCCCTTTTACCTGCATACATCTGTTACCTCACAGGCTCATCATTAAACGATATAGATACGAAAAAAGAAAAAATGCGCCTCATATATAAAGCATTAGGCTTTATTATAGGTTTCAGCATTGTATTTATTGCCATGGGGGCTTCAATTAGTACTTTAGGTAAAATACTTACTACAAACCAAAACATTATTAGAAAAGTCGGCGGAATACTGATAATAATCTTTGGGCTTCATATGACAGGATTATTAAAGATTAAGAAATTGTATTCTGAAAAAAGGCTGATTAATTATCAAAGCAGCAACAAAACACTAAGTTCAATTCCGCTAGGCATGGCCTTCGCGGCTGGTTGGACTCCCTGTATTGGGCCAATTTTATCATCAATACTTGTCTATGCCGGAAGTATGACTACAATTGGAAAAGGGATATTCCTTTTAATGATGTATTCATTAGGACTTGCAGTTCCGTTTATGCTTACAGCATTTGCCATTGGCAATTTGAGTTCTTTTCTAAAGAAGTTTACAAGGTACTTACCCATTGTATCAATTATTGGCGGAATTTTAATGGTGATAATGGGACTATTGATGTTCACAAATAAATTAACTGTTTTAAGCGGTTACTTAAATTTTATTAACTTTTGACAGGAGAAAAACATGAAGAAACATATAAATCTTATTATCTGGATTACAGCTGCGATACTAGTTGTTATAGCTATATATGTTACAACGAATTACAATAAAAATCCCATTCCAAATATAACTGCAGACAGCAACACTTCTGCACAGGGTACAATACCTCAATCCGACATTAATCAAGGTGCAACATCAACTACTGATAATACAGTTGGTCAAAAAGCTCCTGATTTTGAACTTACAGACTTAAACGGAAATAAAATATCTTTGAGTAGTTTAAAAGGTAAAAATGTATATATTAATTTCTGGACTACTTGGTGTCCATGGTGTATTAAAGAATTACCCGATATAGAAAAAGCATATCAAACATATAAAGATAAAGATCTTGTAGTCCTGGCTATTGATATCGGAGAAGATAGAAATACAGTGAAACAGTTTATAGATAAGAATAAATACAATTTCAAAGTATTACTTGATACAGATCAGTCTGTAGCACAGTTGTACAATGTTACGTCAATACCGGTATCCGTATTTATTGATAAAAACGGGAATATTTCTGCAAAAAGGATTGGTGCCTTGACAGAAGATCAATTGAAATCGTATATAGAAAGTTTGATAAAAAAATAGAATTAAAAAAGCAGCTGGCGAATAAGTCAGCTGCTATAGTTTTACATTAAAAATGTAATTATACCTTTAGACCATAATGTATCGCAGCAGTTCCCAATGTCAATGAAATATATCCGGCTTCTTTGAATCCTGCTTTGGTGAAGGCTTTATTAAGCTGTTCTTTATTCATGAAGCCATTAACTGAATCTCTTAAATACTTATATGCCATTCTGTCTCTGGTTCCGAGATACCCTACAAGCGGTAAAACATGATTAAAATATAAATTATATATATTTCTAAAAACAGGCATCTGTGGTTTTGAAAGTTCCAGGCACACTGCTTTCCCTCCAGGCTTTAGTACCCTGTATATTTCCGATAAAGACTTTTCCTTATCCGGTATATTTCTTAACCCGAAGGCTATTGTAATACAGTCAAAAGAATTATTATTAAAAGGCAGTTCCATAGCATTCCCTTTAATCAGCCTGAATTTGTAATCCTTTAAAGATTCTGATAGCTTATTATAAGCCACCTGAAGCATACCCTCGGTCAGATCAAGACCTATTACTTCAGATTCTTTCCCTATTTCTTTGCATTCGTATTCAACCATCTGTCCGGTACCACAGCATAAATCAAGTACTTTCTGATTCGATTTCAAATTACATTCTCTGATTGCTTTTTTTCTCCAGCCCTGGTCTATATTAAGCGTTAATATTGTATTTAATGCTTCGTACCGATCGGCAATAGAAGTAAAAACCTTTTCAATGTCTACTGTTGTTTCACTCATAATAACCTCTCCCCCTTATTTTACCGGTAACAAGACAAAAATAGTTACATCCCAAAGTGCATGAGATATAATTACTGGTATAAGGCTCTTTTCCTTTTTATAAATCCATCCCCAAAAAAGTCCGCACACAAGAGCAGCAATAATCAGCATAAAGTTACCTGTAGTTATGTGTACTCCTGCATATACCAGCGACGCTAAAATATAACCTTTGTTTTCTCCAAATGCTTTAGAAAATGTTTTTTGGATGAATCCTCTCCAATAAATTTCTTCACCGGGACCGATTATAAATAAAAGCGCCAGACTTATCCAAAGTAAGTTTCCCTGTGATTTATTACTATAAACAGAAAGTATCTGGGCATCTTTAAACGGAAACAGATATCCTGAAATAATGTTTCCAACAAAGAAAATTAAATAAAGGACGCCTGCAGAAATAACACCGATTACTATATGCCTTGTTGTAATCCTTTGCAGCTTAGGAATTCCACCAATTATAAATGCAGCTGCAATAAGAATCAGTATTGATATGCCCATTTCCACCCAAAAATTAATCGGTTTAATTACAAACAATATATACCATAGGATAGCTGCTGCAAACAGTGATATTACGGCAAAGGTACTTTTCCTTTTATTAAAGCTATCCAATTCCATTCCTCCTATCTAATTATGGAAGGCAGTAAAATTGACACAGCAAGTATGCTTCCAAACTGGGCATGTAATTTAGCAGTTATTTTATCCAATACAACAATATTTGAATCATTATCTTTGCTTCTATGAAGCTTAGAAATGCATTTTAATGCAGCCGGCAAAGTTATCAGGCAAGCTAGACTCCAGTATGGAATAAGCTTGTAAAAAGCCATTATTAACACTGCAGCGTATGAACATATTATTAGCATATAGTATAATTTTTTTGCATTATCCTTACCAATCATAATAGATAAGGTTTTGATATTTGCTTTTTTATCGTGTACTATATCCCTTACATCATTAGCATGCAATATTGCAGTAGTAAGCAATCCGACCGGAATTGATACAAGTATTGCAGCTAAAGTTATTTTTTGTGCCTGTATATAAAATGAACCCATTACTATTAAAGGCCCAAAAAGGGTAAATACAAGAGGAGCACCAAGACCCCTGTATTTAAGTGATAGAGGTTTGCCGGTATATGAGTAGCCTCCTAATGCACCTATTAATCCTAATAGTATAACAACCCAGCCTCTATTAAGAGCCATATATACTCCTAAAATAAACCCTGCAGTCAGGAGTAATTTGCCAGCTTTTTTTACTGCTTCAGCACTTAATTGCTTATTAATAATTACACCGCTTGAACCTGAAGATTCGGGGGTATCTACATTATTTACATAGTCATCGGAATCACTCATAAGGTTCACGCTTGCATGAAGAAGTACTATACCAAACAAGGATAATACCAAATATACCGTGGAAAATCTATTTTGACCAATACTCATAACCGCACCCAAAATAACAGGTATTAATGAACCGGTAAAGGAAAATGGTCTTACAGCCTTAAGCCATATTTTAATGTTTGAAATTTTCATATTACCCCTCCCCCTCTCTTATAAAAAATCAACAGCTTTCAGGAAGAGCTTCCTGAAAGCTGAATAATTATTACTTAGAGCTACATACGCATTGCCATTGGTAAAGTAAACAGAACTATATTGATAACTCCTAACAATACAAGCAATGCTGCATAGGTAACAGTTGTCCCTTTTGTCTTTGCATTGTTTCCATAATTGTTCTTTGCTATTCTATAAGCTGTATATATTGAACCCAAAGTACCAAGAGCTATCAATATATATTGCAGTACCTGTATTGTAGAGTCACTCATAAGTGCAGTTGACGTATCTGGAACTGTTCCTCCAAATGCTCCAATCAGAGTAAATATGACTGACTTTCCTTCAGCAAGAAGATGGAATAAGTTATGCGCTATATGCGCTGCTAAATCCAACGGAATAATTGCATAACCGAACTTTGCAAAATTGGTCTTTACAGAATCCCCGTTAAACTTCTTAGCTATCCAGCCTGTAAATGATAACAGGAGAATGGGTATCAGCATGGCTATAAGGAACGTTATTGTAAAAGTAACATAATAGCTTGTAGTTCCTGTCGTTTTTTCAAGCCAGTTTAAAATATCCTTCCAAATATCAACCATTGTAATGTTCTGAACAAAAACTATACCCATAATTACAACAGCTAAAAAGGACTCTTCCAGCTTTGCTCTCTTGATAAGCCACAATTCCTTGGTAGGCTTACGCCATGATATTCTGATGGAATTATTAGGGCAATTCTTTACGCAGTTACCGCAAAAATTACACTCTGCATTAGTGTCCATAGTTTTCGGGAATTCAAACATAGGACAACCGGGAACTTTTTCTGTTCCTTTATAACAAGCTGCTTTATTACATTTTGAACACTTTTCAGGTGTTCCGCGTAATTCAAGCATACCTGCCCTGGAGTAGTTACCTGACAATCCACCAAGAAAACAAAGGTAACGGCACCAGGTTCTGCGTTCCCAGAATGCACCTGAAAGTACAACAGCAGTGGTTATCATAAGAAGTAACACACCTGAACCTCTTGGTGATTCTACTACACCCCAAATATGGTCACTCCAGGTAATTAAAATAAATATGCCGTCAATAATCCAGATTCCATATTTCTTTAAAAAATTAGGTACCGGCTTCTTACTTCCAACAAATTTTTGAACTAAATCGTTCAATGCTCCAAAAGGGCATATTGTACACCAAAATCGCCCGAACAAGAACAATAGTATTGGAAGCAGTGGCCACCACAACACCCATGTGCCTGCTGTTCCGAAGTTGTCATGAGCTTCTGAAGGTCCTACAATGAGCTGATAAACAATATACGCAAAAACCAATCCTACAAATACCTGAAATCCGGTTGGGAAAAATCTGCTTTTAATAAATTTGGAGAACCTTTTGTTATCAAGTAAATTTTTCCCTTCATAAGGCTGACTCTTCACTTTCTGCTTATTTATGTTCGCCATTAGAATCGCCTCTTTTCTATGCTTTTGCAGTTTGTTTCTTTTTAATAGCAGCAATAATAATTATTAATGCTATTGCTCCTAAAAAGCCGCCAATTACTATCCAATTCGGTCCCCCACCAGTTACATCAACTTCAAAATCAACATTCTGTTCTTGTCCTTGCACATTTATAATTGCTTTAACAAACCATTTACCCTTATCAGAGAAATCAACCGTACCCATAAACTGTCCCGCATCACTCTTTTCAAATGCTATCTCTATAGGCTTTGAATCGCCCATATTCATGTCCATGCCTTTGTCCATCTCTGCTGTTGCTTTTACCACAGCATCTGATACCGGCTGATTATTACTGCCTGTTAATGTAATCATTATGTCGTTTTTACCTGTTTCAACCTTTTCATGCTTAAAGGATAATTTGGCATTAATACCATTAACCTGTTTTTGTGTACCTTCTTCCATTCCCATGCTGTCTGCAAAAACAATAGATGATAAAATAGTAACCATAATTAAACTAAGTATAATTCCAGTAAAAATTTTTATCTTCATTTTACAACTTGGACCCCTTTTCTGAATTTTTTTCTTATAACAGGAACAAGGAACCTGTCAAGACCAATTGCATAAGCACTTGCTCCTACAGCCATTAATATTATGGCTACAGTATATAAATTTGGATTTGTACTTGTGGTACCTGCTAACAGATAATTCAGGTTCATGAAAGCACCAGCAACAAGACCAACAATTGTGAGTAATCCGAGAATCAGACTTATTCCTACCAGTAATTCTCCAAAAGCTACAACATAGGAAAATACTTTTGCATTTGGCAGAGCAAAGTTTTTAACAAAACTTGCATACCAGCTTTGTACAGATGGATGTTCACCACCCGCTTTGGCCAGAGCTCCTTTTAAGAACCCGGTTATTGCTGTACCCGCTTTGCTTCCTACCCATGCTGAATTTCCAACCTTTTCTAGTCCTGCAGTTAACCACTCATAACCAAGCCATACACGTAGAATTGTCCATACTACTGTGAAATACTTGTTTTTAAGAATTTTCTTCATATTTTTCTCCTTAAAAGATAGATTTATCTTACGTGTTGATATAATGGATTACAAAGATTTTGTAGTAGTACAGGATAAACTAAGAATATAATTCAGAAGATCATTAAGACCTTTTTTATATTCACTGGATTCTACAATATCAAGCGATTTCAATGCCTTTTCTGCAAACATATGAGCATCATCAATAGTCACATTATGAATAGCATTTGGATCATCATCAATACAATCATCTATAATCTGATAAACCATACCGAAGCATAAACCATAGTTCTCCATAGCTATTATTTGCTCCTGTGTAGCAGCTGCCAATAAAGCACCTAACCTGCAGCACGCACTCATAAAAGAAGCTGTCTTGCCTTCTATTACTTTAAAATATAGCTGCTGTGACATTTCAGACTCCTTTGCCTGATCTATTTCAGCAACACACATTTTTTTAATAACATTTGTAATATTCTTCTCAGCTTCTCTTGGTAATGAAGAAAGAATGGAAAATGCCTGGGCATACAGCGTATCACCTGCAAGTACAGCTATCTTTCGTCCGTAAACATTATTTAATGTTTTCTGCCCTCGTCTAAGCAAGTCACCATCTATAATGTCATCATGTATCAAACTTGCGCTATGAATTAATTCAATGGCTGTTGATAAGCTTACAAGCTGTTCTTTTTGCTCGGCACTCATTGATGGGTTTACTGCATTAGCTGAAAGTAAAATTAATGTAGGTCTTAGATATTTACCAGGTATTTTGAAAAAGTGTTCAAACACATCTTGTGTAGTTAACGTAGCAATATTTTTACCTATATTTTTTAAAATGAATTCAACTTTACCAAGCTCTTCTTTTATTGATTCATGGATTTGTAAATTCCCCATTATGTCACCACCTTTCGTTAGTTGAATATTAAATAATGTTCTAGGCATACACACAATGAGGATTATACTTGATTGTTATGAAGAACTTATGAAGAAAGTATCAATCAGACTTTGATAATAATTGACATGAGAAGGGAACTAAAATAAATTAAAAAATAAGTATATATGAGTAATACTCATGTATACTTAAAGAGTTTCTAAAAACAAAGCAAACCTCAAAACGGTTTATATAAGCCTTTTGTGTAATTAATACAAAATAGGTATATGAGTAACAATGAGTATTACTCATTATTACTCATATACCTTTAAGCATTACTTTTTTGTCTTTGTTATATTAATTCTTTATAAGAAATCTGCAGCAGCTATCACCACTGGTCTTGCAGAGGGGTCTTTCAAATTCCACATTAAAGCCATTATACAAGACGTTATCTATCTCACAATATAAAGCCCCCAGCTTTCTTGCATTCAGTTGTTCCCACATATCATACATGGGACAATATGTTATGTCGCTTGGATTTTCAGGATCTTTCTCCCATGATATTTCTGGGATATCCTTTACCAATGCATATGTTTCCGAATTTATTTTAAGCCCTCTTTCATCAGCTTCCTGTTTCATAGTCTTTACTCGTGCTTCTCCAAACTTGGTTATAGCTCTTCTTATTGCTTCTTGCCCTTTTTCTTCACCTAGATTATCCATCATTTCCTTTGCCATAAAATAATACAGCTCTGCCATTAGCTTAGCTATCCTGCCTACAGGTTCATCCGTACTTCTTATATTACCCATTTTTGCACCACCTATATTAAGTATATTGATAATCAGGCATATGTTGGAATCTGCGGTTTTTGATCTATAAATCTTTTAGCCGCCCTGTCAACGTAGCTGGTTATTGAAATAGCACCCATGACGCAAGCATCTGTACATTTGCCGCATCCGCAGCATTTATGGGGATCATTGAGCCATGGTACAAAAACACCTTTAACATTGGTTTCAGTCATTTCAAGGCAGCCACTCCTGCAGTAGTTTACACACCCTCCACAGCCTTCGCAATTCACAGGTATAACCCATGGCATCCTTGCGGGGAGCTTTTTTATATTCTTTTCTTCCTGCCTTTTATCCTTAACTTCCACAGACACTGAAACCACCTCATATTTTCTATTTTTACACATTACTTACCTGACCGGAGGCATAATATCCTTCCAACGGCTTTCCTCATACTCTTTCATACTTTCATAGCCCATTGTATCCATCCGTATTCCTGCTTCTGCACCCGGTTTGGTACAGTAAATTTCTTCAACCTTAATTTGTAGCTTTTCTTTATACAAATTGACAAACCCTTTAAATTGATATGGTGCACGAACTGCTCCCAATTGACCTGGAGCAACTGCAACATAAGGGTTTCCCGAAATAATACTTTCTATCTGTTTTATCTGACTTGGCTTTAAAAGTATTGTAATTGTTGAATCTTCAACAATGCTAGAGTCTGCAACAATTACAGTTGGAAAGCCTGTCTTTGTTGCAATTGCTATGTGTACTCCATTTATTTCAATCCAATTCTTCATCCTTGGAGTTAAGCTTATAGACATATTCTTTTACCTCCCTCAAATAATTTTCTGACCTGCATTATCGGCATCAAATGAGTAAACCTCTTCGACCTTCAAAGCTATAACACCACGTTGTGCAAGCTTTGGCGGTGCAATATCAGGAGGTACTTCATCAGGTGGTTCTTTAGCAGCCCAGTCTCCCCATTCTTTTAATACTTCTCCTGCTTCCAAGTCATACCATTTATAATCATCTGGAGCTGCATGACTAATAATTGTGCAGGGACCCCTAAAAACCCATGAATGGTCTTGAACAGGATGTGCAATAGATATACAGCCAATGGGATTTTCGTTTAAGTTGACCTTTGTTTTTTGTGCAAACATTTCAGCAACCAGAATATATTGATCATTGAAGTGTGTAACAAATCTTTCTGCGACTATATTGGGCTTACCATCAGCACTGCATGTAGTAAGATGTACTACTGCACCACCTTTGCCAACAACTTTTAAGACTTTTTTCATTTCCTCTGTTAGAACTGCCACGTTTAATTAGCCCCCTCAACATAAGTTTATTTCACTTGTTAGTGACTGTTGTATTTGTTTTATAGAATATAGGATGGATCCTTTTTAATTCCTAGTAATTCTATATGTATACTTGTATTATAATTTATGTAAACCACTAAGTCAAGAATGGATTTGTATTCGTTTAGGTGTTTTACTTTCTCAATGTAGTTGCCAAAATATATTTTTGACTAGTTTGAACCTTATCTGATTGTCTTCTATTAATAAATTTAAAGAATATTTTTTTATAAGGAGTAGATTATAAACAATGAAAAAATCACTTTATTGGAGGATATAAATATGCAATTACAAACAAATATGCCAGCAATGTCACTTATGCCGAATGGGAATCCGCATCAAGCCTGTATTGATGCATGCCTAAAATGTGCTCAGATTTGCGACGAATGCTTTAATATGTGTCTGCAGGAAGCAGATGTTAAAGCCAGGGCCAGCTGTATGAAAACACTTCAGGACTGTGCCGAAATATGTTCAACAGCTGCTCATTATGTATCCAGACAGAGCGGAAGCTTAAATGAAATCTGCAATCTCTGTGCGGATATCTGCACAAAGTGTGCTTCAGAATGTGACATGTTCAAAGATGCACATTGCAAGACATGTGCAGATACCTGCAGGCAATGTGCCGATGAATGCAGAAAAATGGTTAATATGAGTAAAGTTCAGTAACATAATTTAAATACGGAAGATATAAGTGTTGGGCAATGCTCATATCTTCTGTATTTGTTTACATATCCTATAAACTCATCATTATATTTTGTAGTAAAGCTGCATGGCGTTACTCGTCAAAAATGGCACGTTGAGTATGCATCCGGATAAAATGTGCAGTAGCCCTGTTTAGAATAGTCTGATAAAAATGCTACAGCTTCCAATTCCAGTCGAATAGCTTCCCTGACACCTTCAATAAAACTTATAGGCAATTCACCCGGAGTTATAATCGGCTGTTGTTCGCCCATCATTCGTAGCATCATGGTAAACCAATAAAAGTGCATCATTTCATCTCTTTGGATACTTGCAATGATTTGTCTCTGCTGTGGATTTGCAGTTAAGGCAATTAATCGTTGATAGTAATTGAAGGCTTGAACCTCTAAAATAACAGCTCTTTGTATATCATTTATCAAGAGCAAATCACTGCTTGAAATGCCCATCATGCCCATACCCATTCCCATCATACCCATTTGTCGTTCGTCATAGCCATCTAAATCCATATAAGTTCCCTTCTGTAAGAATAGTCCTATTATAATATAATCTCATTATGTCAACTATGTGAACCTTAGCAGTGACGTAGTACATAGCATACCGTTAGATAGGCTATAGCCTACGTGGGGGTGGGAACAAGTGGTTCAGGATGGAACTGATTCGGGTAAGCAAAAAACGCCACTGTTAGCGTCGATAAAACAACTTAATATTCCTGGAGATTGTAAACACAAGTATCCTTCAAGACAAGAAATTATAGTCAAGATAGTTAAATAAATCATATAAAGCATTTTCTTGATTTCGTTCCATATGTGCAGTTACATATACTTTAGTAATCAGGTAATACATTTCATCATTAATACTAATTACGATATTCTGATCTAAATAATTGTTATCCTTAATCCCCCGTATTTTATATCCATAATCTTCAAAGTAAATTATTATCTCTTCAGAATATAGATGTCCATTAGTTCCATTTTTTGTACCTAAGTTAACCAAGTGAACCATCTCAGGAAAACTCTTAAAAAGCTGCTGTGCGGCTGCATCATATAAAATAGCAATATCAATTGCATCTGAAACAATATCGTAGCTGGGTAGTTTATATTCATGTTCTAATATATTTCTTGCCTTTCGAATTTTTTCAATTATTCTAGGTGCTAATATACCTAATTCGTGTAAAATTTCAAATTTGTTCATCTTTAACTTTTTAAGTGGTATTCTTAATGATTGCATTATCATGTCAGTTTTACAGTCAATAGCACGTTTTGCATTACTAAGCGCATTTATCATTGAACGATTATCTTTATTTAATAAATCTTGCTCTGCATATTCTATAAAATCTCCTGGTAAAATCTCTAATTCAGGCTCAATTTGAATACTACCATCATCTAGTGTAATTGCAAGATTATTTTTAATACCTACTGTTTCAAATATTTTTTTTATTTTATCATAATCACTCATTGTATTTGATAATCCTTTGCCTAAATTAATGTGATGCTACATCTTCTATAATTGTTATCTTATTTACCACTTAAACCTAATATAGCTATTAATGCTGTTCCTAATAATGTTACAATAGCACCATAAAACCATCCATGTTTGGCTAAATGTACCCCTAATTTTTTAATAAAACCCTTATTAGGCTTAACTTCTTTTGTTTTAGCCATTCCATCAATAATTTCTTTTGCTTCATTAAGGATAGAATATAACTCATTTTTATCCTCTCCACCTTTTTCTTCAATTAAATATTCGATTTGATGAACAGAATTGTCTATGTTTTGTGACGAACCTATAACATTACCTAATGTAATAATGCTTCCATCAGCATTAATCTGTCCAATATTATATGTAGGTGCCTGCATACTTTTCAAAAATTTCTCTTTCTCAATAATTTTGTTTTGTAATTCGGTAGTATCCATAAAATATAAGTTTTTTCTAAATCCAAAATTGTTGCCTAAATCCTCTTCATTTGCAATAGAGCAACCGCAAGATAAAAATAAATTAATTATATCGGATTTAATACTTTTGTAAATTTCAAAATTCTCATGTGTAAATATTTGAATTTTGAAATTCTTTTCATCATCTTGCTTATACCATATCCACCCATTACCACCTTCTATTCCCCATATAGCAAAAAAATGAAGTTTGTATTTAGCTGCTATATTCCTTAACTCTTCCAATATCATATGATCATACACTCCCTCTATACAAATAGACTATACTGTTACTTGTTAATTACATACTTCATTTAATAAGACAAAAATAACTGCTATGATTATCTTTTTAGGTCTGCCATTAATCATTGATACTACCTCCTAAAAGTAAAAAAGTTCGCACTCATAAACTATCTTTCCGCTCACCGATTGGTTTATGAATTTCTTATATTCACATTTGTTTATACTCATAATGCCTAACTCCTCTATATAAGAAAATGACTTAAACTAAAGCTCTTAAGATGATACTATCAGTTGTAACATACAGAAAGCTTTGTTAAATTACTCTACTAACATAATTTTTTATAATTTAATGACTTATTAAACTAATAAGTATTTTGAAATTTTAATACTTCTATTTCACAATCTTCAATATGAATTTTTGTTTTTTTAAAATATTTGTCCTCAATTAGTTTTTTTACAACAAAAGCTAAGCTATACTTTGCGCGTGTTACCCCAACATAATATCTATCTGGTGATTTTAGTTTATTAGACGGGTTCAACAAAAATTTACTTAATGGACCATTAGGAAATATTAAAACCCTATCTAATGTCATACCTTTACTAACGCCAAAATTTATAGAAGGATGATTAAGTGTTGGAGTGTTTATATCATATTTCAATATAGAAGGTTTAAAGAATTGAATGTATTTTTCTGCATCGTCTTCAGTAATTTGATAAACACCCATTGCATCTTCATTTGAGTCGGTTATGCTGATGACAGGATCTTCTGAATAAAATAAATTTGCGAATTGTGCTATATCTGTTATAAATCTCCTCGTAGAATTATTCTTAATAATACTGATATTGTGAGTTTCTTTTATCGTTTCCAAATATTTAAAGACATACATGCCCCCCTTCTTTGTATTTGATTTTGTATTATGTGTTTTTAAAGTCGCTTGTTTATAATCTCCAACACAATAAATCCTTATTGATGAAAGAAATAATAGTTCCAATAGATCAATATCATAACCAACTAAATCCTGCAGTTCATCAAAGTAAATACATGAATATGTTTCTTCTAATCGTTTTATAACAGCTCCACCCGAAAGTGAATTAAGCAATACTGCAAATTCAGATGCATGATTAGCCTTAACATCATTGTGCTTATTTAAAAAGTACTCTTTTGAATTCTTACGTGAAAAGTCTATGCCATACATATGAGAAAAATCACACGATTTAATCTGGCATGCTTTATTAAGAAAGCTCTTTTGATATGGCTTAATCAGCTCTCTTAATAAAAATTGAAACCATGTGCATATTTTAACATTCTTTCCAAGTGCTCCTTGATTTTGTTATGTATATTCTTTTTTAATAGAATATACACCTTTATGTGTATATGAAATCATTAACATTTTTTTTGATGAATTACTAGAGCAAATAGAATCGTTACAAATTCTCCACGTCTTTCCTGAGCCAGCACATGCTAATTCAACTATATTATTTGATTGCATCATTAATATACTCGGGGAATTCTATTGATTCATCTGAATCAAATACCCTTAACCCCCATTCAGCTTTGTTTCTTGTCATAAATTCAACAAGTTCTTTACCAGTCTTATTCATCATTGAACCATTCTTTGATATAACTCTTTTAAACTTTTCGATCATATCATTATTTTTAGAATTTGCTGCTACAACACTTGGTTCAATAGTATTAAAAGCTTCAATCTTTTCATAATAAATTTTAATTAAATCTTCATATTTACTTAAATACCCCTCATATCTATCAAGAATGTTATGTTGTATGTCTCCATCGTTATCAATAACAATATTTAAAGGTTTTTTTACCAATAATGCCAAATCACAATACCGTTTAAACGCTAATGAATCAACAGCCATGACATCTATGCCATTTTCGATAGGTAACTTACCATATTTATCCTTATATGCTCTTTGAATTATTAACTCATCAGTAGGACCTTCAACAAGGATAACCTTATCAGCTAACAAGAATCTTATGGTATTGTAACCAGGTAATTTCATGAAAAATTCCACAGTGCCTGTATTTACATTAGTTAATTGACTTGTTTTACCTTCATGTAGAAGAATTATATTTTTTAAACCCAACCTATTTGCAACATAACTACTATGTGTAGATATAAAAACTTGCTTACCTTGATCTTGAATAATATTGGAAATTAGTTTTGACATGTTACCAAAAGCTAGATTATTTTCAGGCTCCTCAAAAAGAATCACTGTTGATTTTTCTGTATTTTGCTTGAACACAAGTTCCATTTTTATTAAGTTTTGAGTACCAAATCCCATATCTTCGAAAGGAATATTCTCAACATCGATGGATACCTCATTCATCCAAGCATCTAATACTTCTTCTTTTATGCCAAATTTTATTTTTCTATTATCAAGTCGCTCATCTTTATCAATTCGCTCATTTAAATGCTTAACATTTTCATTATTATTAAAATCATTTTTCATATTCCTATATGCTCTTGCAAGATTAACTTTTTCATCATCTGATAAGTTATTAGCTATTCTTGAATTAATAAACCTATTTACTGCACTACTATAATCCTTTTGAGTAGTATCAATAACAGTAACCCTAACCGGAAAAGATCTAAATACAATAGCATTATCTCCGAAATCTTTCCAACTTGTCTTATAAAACTCTATTGGAATATCATATATTTCTCCTGTTTTAAGCATATTTTTAAAGGTTTTTTCATAATCTTGGTTAAATTCTACATTCATACGTATACCAGGGCAGTCTTCACCCAATTCATTATTTGTACCTTTAAATTCAGAATTCTCCCCATCATCAGTAAAATATGCTTCAAGAATAATAGATGGAAGTTCTTCAATTTTAACATTTAATTGCGTTATTTGTTCTCTAAAGGCTGAACGAACATCATAATTAAAACATGAAGCTTTTAACTGTCGTTCAAAAGAATAATTATCAATCTTTCCGCTAATAAGTATCTGGAGAATTTCAAGGATCGTACTTTTTCCCGAATCATTATTCCCAACAAAAATATTAAACCCTTCATTAACTTCGATTATCTCGTCCTTAAACATTTTATAATTGTGAATTAATATCTTCTTAATTTTCATTGTAATAACCAACCCCACTCAATAATTAGTTGACCCATAGGAATAGCTTTAATCTTCAATTACCCCTTTTGTATTAGAGTAAAGAGTATATGAAAAATATCATAGTAATTCAGTTGCGAGTTTCTTATATGTACTTGACTTTCGTCCTATTGCTCGATAGTAGTTAGGTTCGTCACTATCAACATCAAAATTTATCCATCCTTTTCCCTTGAGGATACTTAAGATACTTGCATTTATATTGTTTACCAAAAACTTTGGCCTTCTTCCATCAAATAAGCTTAAATAATCATTCAACTGTAGTTTTTCAAGGCATTCCTTACACTGGTCTACATTGCAGGCTGGAAGTACTAAAATAAACATTTGTAAAATATCTGAAGTTTGAAGTTGCTGATCCGAAATAATTTTTATAAAGAGAGTATAGGGAACTGCAAATTGGTTTGAAACAATATAACTTTTATAACGAATAGCTAGCTTCTCTACTGTTACTTTGGATGATTTGTACATAGTATCATAATGTTTTAAAATATAAGATGTATCTTGAATATCATAGTTATTTTCCAAAATATATGTCTCGACTGCAGCGGTATATTTTTTATCTACGATAGATATTGGTTCCTCTATAAAACCGAGTAAGCGAATTTTGTACTTGTCCTTAACGTTGGCGTTTAACAAATTAACGACTTCTTCAAATAAAAAGTTATTATTTTTAATAACATCAAGATACTTCTCAATATTTTTTTCAATAAAGTGAAGAATGTTATTCTTGTAATTTTCTCGCATAAATATCAAAGTATCTGGATTCATGGTTATAATATTTAGGTCGGTAAGAATATCTATTTTATCGTCATTAATCCCTTTTATTGAGAAAGATTTATAAATTCTATTTAATGACTTAAGAATACTTTTATACTTGCTGTTCTCAATAGAATTACACTTTACAACGGCATTAAAGAAATCAGATCCACTAGTTTGTCCAAAATCTTTTTGAATTGTATCATACTTAAAGTTCAGATCTTTCCCGTATTCATTGATAAAAGTTACAAGAACATTATCAAAAGTTCTATCACAGCTAAAGAAGTAGTATAGAACGTTGTCCAATGAATATAAAAGTATGTTGTTCTCAATAATGGGTTGCCACCACTGCTGTTCAGAAATTGTACGTAAAGAGGTTATTGTAGTTTTTAAACAGTCTATATAATTTTTTTTGTTTTTGTCACTTACTATTTCATTATTGAGTATAAAAGCAATTGCTTCCTTGTTATCATAAATGCAGTTTTTACAATGTTTTAGCATTACCTCCATGTATTGTTCCATGTTATCTTTAACATAAGCTTCAAGGGGTTGACCTGGTTGTGACAATACTAATGAAAAATTTTTGTGAATATAATCTTCATTTTTATTGATATGATATTGGTTTTCAAGTATTGTCTCAATCATTTGAGCATTTAATTTATATAAATTACGGGAATAAATCTCACTCCAAAGAGTTGGATTAGACATTTCGTAGTCTATAAAAGTAAACTTAATTTCTAGTAAATTAAGAACCTCAATAATTCTACTTGTATCGGGGGTAGAAATTTGTAAAAAATCTTGTCGATTTGATATGAAATCAGATAAAAAGTTTTCTGCATTCATTAGCTTTAAATCCTCGTTGGAAGAATAATAAATGCTTAATTTTGCATATTGCCTTTTTTTGCCATCACTAAAGTTACTTTCATTAACAATTGACTTAAAGAGTTCTGTCCAATAGTGGTTTGCATAATAAATAAACAACTTTATTTCCTTTTCAGTTGCAAAAAACTGCTCAATAAAATTAAGGTTTTTTTTGGCCTTAAGGTGAAGGATCAAACGTTTTAATTGTTCTTGGTACTCCGGCTGTTCCTGTAGTAAGAAGGTAAACAAATCAAAATTGAGAATCTCCTCATGCTCAAAATCAACAACACTTAAACGAAGTGCGACCATTTTTGGATTCTTTAATGGGAATGTATAATCCTTTGCCTTCTCATCGGTAACGCTACGTAAGAAAACTTTATCAACTGCACTAAGACTGTTTTCATAAAAATATGTCATATAATCTTGATATGACTCATCAATGAAACCATGTCGAATGAGGTACTTTAGCAAATCAAAATACTCACTTCCCTTTATTTCATTAAAGTTATTGATTTGTCCAATTTCGTTTGAATACTCGATCTTGAATATAGTTTCAATATTTGATCTGTTAATTATCTCACATAGTTTTTTATTTTGAAGTATTTGATACTTTCTTTCTAAATCATTAATTTCCAGCTTATATTTTTCGATGCTACCATTTTCACGTTCTTTTACGACCTTTATTCGCGAATCTCGTTCTTGAGTTAATTTGTCTCGTAGAATACCATAAGGTGGTATGGAATGACTATATACTATATTTAATTCGTTTTCAGAACTAAGGATCTCATTATTTGCTGCTTGGATTTTAGTTTTAAAATCCGCAATTTCTTCTTCAATAACTCTCCGTTCATGTAAAATAAATTCATTTTTCTTTAAAAATATCGTATATATAAAGCCTTTATTTAATTGAAGATCACTAAAATCTCTTGGAAATAAGTTCTTGTAAACAATTAATGCAAGCAATTTATTATAATCCTGTTCGGTTGTATTAATCCGGCTATTATAGATAATGAACTCATTATAAATATTTTTAAGGATTCGCATATCATCTATGTACAAAGATATCCCTTGTAAAAATTCTTTGTCAAACAGTTTGATTATATCTCCTTCTTTGAAATGAGCTATAAATTGATCATATGAGTTAGAGCTATCTAAGACTGGTACAATCGGAATAATAAAATCAAAAAACTTTGTACGGTCTTTTGAAATAAAAATATCATCACGTAGTAAATATAAAAAACGTATTGGTGCTTGTTTTCTTTTTTTCCGTTGGGTATTAATTACAGTATTTATTTCACGTAGTCTTTGAAAGATTTGATTTACATTGAAACGATCCATATCTTCAAAAACAACTACATCAGCATTAGAATTCTCGAAAAGATAAAGCACTTCATTCAGATATTTATCAAAATAGGAATCATCACTTTGTTCAAAAATTTCTATTTCATTTCCCTGAACTTTGACTTTTTTAAAGAGGCTTTTGTTTTTTTGTAACCATACTAATTTATATGCAAGATAAGTCGAAGACCCTAATATTGCAATAAAACTAAGAAATAACAGCCATGAAGAATTTATAACCCACAAAAATACATCTTTAAACCATGAATCAGACAGGTCGTTTGCATATTTTTTCCAACTACTATAGCCAAGTATGTAGGCAAGAGCACAACAGAATAGTACAATGCCGAATGCACTTTTAATGGTCTCAGATTTAGAAACCATATGTTTTACCTTAAAGTTTGTTTGTGGAATACTGTTGGGATTTATTTGATGTATCAACTGATTAAGAATTTTTCCTTCCAACAAATTTTCTTTTTGGCTTTTTTCATTTTTATTTATTTCATCTAGATTTTTTTCTATTGTATCAACAGAATCAACAGGCTCAAAATAAGCAAGAGATATGTGCAAAAAATGTTTTTCAGGACACGTTTGTTTGTAAGATTCAATCATACTACTTTTTCCTGAACTATATGCACCAGAAACTCCAATATTCTTTATATCATCATTAGCAAAAACAAAATCCAAAGCATTTTTATATATGCTCAAATTTGCATCATTTATTGGAGTTAGCTTCTGAAATTTATAATTATTCGTCTCCATTAATAATTGCTCCCAAATAACTTCAATAATTTGTATAACTGTTCAACCTTAATTTTACTTAATGTGATATTATTCTATATTTAAGTAGAAATTCCTGCCACAAATTCAAATATTTTGACTTTATTTGAATAAATCAAAAAGATTCCTCAAGTTCCTGATTTCGAATTTACTTTAAATAAAATACAATTACGAACCAACTATATAATCAACATTATTGATTACAAATGTTGAATAATGTATAATATCATACAAAAACGATGAGGTTGTTTTTTGTGAAACATAAACCATTAATAAGAAAATATCGCGTCTGGATGCGCTTAGATGAGAAAAAAAGCTGCTATACAGTTGAAGCTAAGAGTGCTAAAGATGCACAAGATAAAACCAAAGCAGAGTATCCTAATGCGAAAGTAGGATATGCGATACTAGTGATGAAATAGTACAATTTCTAACAAACCAGTAAAAATTGCAAAATTATATTATATATTTTTATACAAGCTTAATTAGGCTTCTATGATATCCTTGAATTCATTTTCCACCTTTGATATCACATCTTTCAACTCAATAACTGGAATAACCTTCTGTGCTCCATACTTTAAAATCCATTCCTCATTTTCCCTTAATAAAATCAAGCTGCAGCCATCAAACAAACGTTTCTTTTCATTGATTTCAATGTCAACTGCCCAGCACACCACATAATCAAAAGTATCATACGGATGATCATGTTTAAAAATACTACTGAGCTTGTATTCAATTTCGACCAATACCTTATTATTATTTTTATCTATACAAATCATATCTGTTGATGCCTGTTGAGAGTAATGTCCAATCTTTTCAATATATTTAATCAAATGCTTAGTTTGATCATTTGATACTAAAGATGTGAACAATACTGCAGCTTGCGATTCACAATCAGGCCTTTTTATTATTGGAATCTTCGTTAACGAGATATTATCCATTTCATCATACTTCTCTACCCGTTTCCTAGTTAAAACCTGTTTTACTTTCATTGTGTTTTCAAATTCTTCCTGCCTTCTGAGCTTAAAATAACCGTCTTCAGCTAGTGGACGAATATCTTCGTTTAATATCTTTTTGGCTTCATCTATAACCCACTTAACCTTTGGATCATCTTCATTGGAGATATTGTTTCTATCAGCTGTTAATTCAAAAGTCTGTGAGTTTATCAGGATATGATAATGCTGATAGTTTGGATCAGACAATAAATCACACCTTTTAAGGAATGGTATAAAATCCTTTGCTAAATATATTCCATACCTTGTTTTTAAAGTTTCTCCGAATTTGAGTTTGCACAATTTCCTGCGGCAATTAACTCCTGAAATGGTTCCATATAATTGGAATGAAACATATTCACCATTTATATTTGTAGCTTTGTGAAATGGACCAAAGTGCCTGCAATAGTTAACAGACCTTTTATATATTTCTTCCTTTGAATCCTCAGCTGGTTTCTCTTGAGGAGGAAAGAATTGGTGTGTACCGGCTATTTCTTCCTTAATGCCTGTGATTTTATCCTCTAAAAAAATTCTCGGTGCTATTTGCATATTTTGAATATACTTATGCAGTTCTGCATAGTTTGCAAAATATGTTTTAAAACTTCCTCCAGCTGTGAACCATAAAATATAATCCTTCATGGTTTCAAAGTTAAAATATTTTTCAGGGTTATCAATAATATATCCTTCAATTACTATGGTTGTACCACATTTTCCTGGTTGGGATGGAATGGTCTCAATTGAGTATTCTGGAATTTTATCATTGCTTAAATTTTCCCAAGGATTGCTCATAATAGCCTTATAAGCTTCACCATCTTTTGTTTGAGTATATACAATAATTCCATCACTCTTATAATAAGTTTTTGTCCCAAGGCCTTTCTCACCAATTCCTATGTGACTTTTGTTTGAGTCTCCAAGGTTAAAAAACTTTTGTATTCCTTCACTATTCATGCCTTTGCCGTCATCTTGCACTTCTACTATAAATATACCATCAGTGTTTCTATAAACTAATATAGATATCTGTTTAGATTCAGCATCATGCGAATTGCTTATTGCTTCTCTTAAAATCTCCAGAGGATTAACAACATTCTTAGCTATTTCTTTAAATAATGCAATGCTTTTAACTGTTGGAGTATAAATATTCAAGTAAATTCACCTTACCCTCTTAAAAATTCTATAAAAATTCTTAAACGTGCGGTATGCGCACATTTTATTATTATCTTTTTATTAAAATCAATACATAAAATAACATTTGAGGATGATTTATTTTTGGAACCAAGGAATATTATTGGCAAGAATATTAAAAAAATCAGAAAATCAAAAGGAATTACTCAAGAAGATCTTGCTGCAAGGCTTAATGTGCAAGGTCTAAGTCTTGATAGGACAATGGTGTCCAAAATTGAGAGCCAATCTCGTGTAATATTAGATTTCGAGATAAAGGCCATCGCGAAAGCTTTAGGAGTATCCATAGATTTTTTATTTTCAGCATGATACTTACATATATTGTCACTTATCTCTTTTATCAAGGATTTTTGCTAAATCCAGCACATTATCATTAAGAGACTCTTTTAATTTTTTATATTGAGCATTCTCCTTATTGCAGGCTATTTCATCAATCAACTCTGCATTGCTATTAAATATATTATAAATTTCATTTTGAATATATCTATCACCATCAGATTTCAATGTAATTACATCATTTAAAGAATTGTTTGAAGTTTTGCTATTATAAAACATCATAAACAATGCTTGCTTGTATTGATTTACCAATTTTCTATATTCATTAAGTTCCTGTTGCATTTCAAGGAATCTACGGTCATTAATTGCGTTAGATTTACGTTCTTTTTGGAAAATCTTAATTAAGATCTTTTTCATTTTATTTAAGTCATCCTGGTTATAATCTATAATGGTTATTATGTCATCTATACCTACTTCGAAGACCTCTCCTGCAATTATAGGGTTATGGCGCTGTTTATAAATGTCTATCTGTTCTTTACCATAATTGGGTATACCCTTATAATCAGTTGCCCAGAAGGAGTAACCGTATAGATTATAATTTTCATTCTTGAAATTCTTCCTTCTACTTTCAACCAAATATTGATTAAATTTAAATACTGAGTTATATGTCAGCTTGCTTATATCATTATTAACGCTTTTTAATTTCAACTCAATAATTTCGCTTATTTCTCTAGAATCATATTGCATTTTAGGTCTTCCCTTACCATTACTCTTTATCATTATGACAAGCCTCCAAATCAAAATTAAGTATTAAAGCTTCCTTAAGCATTTCCATTCGGGATGCATTATTGGTAATTGATTTTATTAACTGACGATATTCTGAATATAACTCTTCTTTAAAAATCATTTCACCATTTATTTTTTCAATAGTAGCCTTATTTAGTAGAGTTTGTAGCATCTTTTTATTTGCGACCATCTCATTTTTCAGTTTTATCATACAGCGTTTACTTATATATTGTGCAGCTTTAATAAAATTTTCATTTTTGGGTCGACACCACCACTTCGTACAAAAAAAGCATAAGTCATCTTCACAGGAGAATGAATTGTCGGTACAGAAACCTATTCCATATTCATCAGGAATACATTCTTGAATATTAATAGGACATTCGAAAGGCATATTCATAACGATATCTTTTAATTTTTTACTAAAATA
The DNA here is from genome assembly GCA_023415305.1 of Bacillota bacterium. GTDB lineage: Bacteria > Bacillota > Clostridia > Acetivibrionales > DSM-1351 > Ruminiclostridium. Next base: position 7,356 of record JAEZKZ010000010.1, on the reverse strand, counting down.
ATCAGTTTTTAAATCAATTTTGTTATGATATCTGTATATCTCTGAATCAATATATAAATCAACATGGTTTACATATGAACTTAGTGATTTGATAGAGGTATGTCCCCCCATCATTGCTATATCAATTGGATTCAGATTTTGAAGTAATAACGAAGAGAACGCTAAATGCCTTGTGTCACCAGCACGTAGACGATCATATTCCTTGGGAGAATCAAGCTGTTTATTAATATAATAGTCATAAAACAGATCAATAAGCTGGTTAAGATCAGAGCCTTCAAAGTGTGTATAATTTTCATAATAACGCTTAAAAAGATCTCCTTTGTTTTTGAAAACATCATCCTTTTCTTTTAAATTAATAATGCATTTTCTCAAAAAGTCTACCGAAAATAAGGTTAAGGATTTTACATCATATGCAACTAGTTCTTTATATCCATTTATTAGTTCATATAAATCTTGTGATATGCAAATGTTTTTTATTATTGGAATCTCTAGGTTTTTAATTAATTTGCTTTTGATTCTTTCTATACGTATGTAACATGCATTATTCACCTTAAAAATGCAATCTTTGATAAGATTATATGTAATTTCAGATGTTCGAACCGGAATCACAATAGATAGATGCCACCAAATAATAACTGGTAAGAATAAGTTCCTGATATCTTCGTCTCTTTCATCAGTTTCAAATCTATGAATAAAATATTGAAACATAGCTATATCTTTATTACATGGCAATTCTCTGCTATTTGGGGACTGACTATCCATTATATAGATTGATTCTAATTTATTCTTGGCTCTTAGTAAACTTTCATAATTAGTATCACAGAATGAATTATCTAACACAAACTCTAAATAACTAATAGGCACATTCAGATATGAAATGCTGTAAAGGCCACAGTGATACTTTATTTCTTCGTCACTTAGTTTATGTGCAAGCAACAATCCATTCGAAGCTAAATAAAGCTGTTTTAATACTATGTAATATCGATACACAGATTCTTCTGAATATCCATCTATCAACATATCAGTCAAAAAGCATTTTGCAAGTGTTTTGTCGTTTTTGTTATAAATTACTTTATTAAAGAAACTGAAATCGATTCTTACCCGATCATTGTTTGTGTATGTTTTCTTTAATAACCATACATCAGAATTAAAACTAAATGAACGTGCATCACTATCATAACAATATTTTTTGTTAAACCAGTCAGACAAGTATTCTTTATAATCTTCAATTCTTTCTTTCAGAGTAATATCATTTTGATATAATGTATTATTCATATTTCTCCCCAGCAATTTTATATATTTTATTATTTGTTTTAAGAAAATTATTAAGAATAGTTAAAAACTGTTCATAGTCAGCTCCACAAATGGAGAGACATTCCTGTAAAATTTCATCACCATATTTTTGTCTAGCCCAAATAATGTCTCTGGACTTTTTCAATATTTTAGTTATGATTTTTTTTCGTGTGATATCACGAGTAGCATTTTTATAACTATATATATCTTCACTTATGCTTTGACAAATGATTGATAACGAATAAATCGATGGTATATGAAATATACAATATGTACAGTCATCTTTATTCGCTTGACTGCTTTGACAAGTTTTTTTTATACATGATAAATTCTTATCTGTCTTAGATCCCAAATGGTTCAAATATAGCTTTGTGAGGGTTGTTTGAAATTCTTCTATGGATAAAGAATTTATGAATTCATTTAAGCTTTCCTGCTCCTTATGTGTATAATTAAGAAAACCATATAATACATCCATATCCTTCATATTTGGTATCAAGAAACGTATTTTTCTTATTTTATCAGTCATTTCTTCTGTACTGAGTTTATCTTCTGAATTAATTATGCTTCTGACCATCATTTCATAAGCATAACCAAACTCACCACGTGCACATATCATATTAGTTAACCTGTCAAAAGCTTCCTTTTTTCTAACAATGTAATGTGATGTCGAGGATGAATTCACATGGCTTCTGAGTAGCATTGCCTGTCTACGTTCAGTATCAATATTATTAACTATATAATAATTCTCTAAATAATCGATCATAGAAAGAAGTGTCTTATTCATTTTCTTAGATTTGAATTTAAAGTTTACCATACCAAACTTATCAAAGAAAAAGTTTAACTGAGACTTATTAACTCCGTTGTACCTATTTTCGAAATGATTTACAAATCCTGTGTCGTAACTAAGAAAACGAGAAGTATATAAAGCTAATAACGAGTATATTGTAATAAAGGTCTCAAGTAGTTCATTGGAACACATGAATCTTGTATATTTTTTGGTCTTTGAAATTACTTTAGGATTATTCTGAATTCTTAAAGCTATGATTATAGCTTCACTTTTAACTATTCTATTATTAATATACCATTTGAAATCACCACTATTGTTTCTATATATGATATCTAAGATATCAACATATGGAAACATAGCAAAATCGTTACTCCTCCATGTGTTGTTCAAGTGTGACATTACATAAAACCAAGTAGAGGCATAAATGCATGTCCCTTTTTCAAGTATTTCATTAACCGCAATATCTATGTGAGTATAATAATCATTACAATAATTAAATAGCTTACTATATTCCATAAAGCTGTATGTTTCAGGTAGTATATCCATAGGACTTTTCCTCTTAGCTTTAGGTAATTTTAATTCCTTAATACGATATTGGGGTTTTATTTTAAAATCAGCATACATTATAATAGCATATTTAAAGAATTCTATTAAAATATTACAATATGTGGTAGAATCAATAGTTTGGAAGTAGCGATTGATCATGCTTGTTTGTAAATCACTAACTTCAGAGATTCCATAATCCTTTAATATACAAATAACTATATTAAGAGATTTAATATACTGGTATATAAGAGAGTCTAAACTTTTATCTGCTCTTTGTTGTGATGATAATTGTAACATAACATAATGATCCCAGATATCTGCTGTCTTAGGTGACATTTTTCTAATAGTTTCTCTTAATCCAAGAGGATTTTCTCTTAAAATATAAGTTTGATATGGTTTGTTACATGTTACATTTTTATCTACACTAACATTATACTTACCATTAATCGATCGATGGAAGTAATCCTTTAACCTAAGTATATCTTCTTTAAGGTAAGCCCTATCATTAGATATTTCCTTGTTCTCAGACATAAGCATAATATAATCAGGTGCATTATATACACTTATTGTTTTTAAAAGTTCTATATCATTTTCCGATAAACTGTCCATATTGTTATTTAGAAATGTTGGAATATTTTCTTCCAATACATATTCATTACAATGCAAGTTTTGTAATTCCTGCAGTTTTAAAATAGCATCTCTTCTACAATAATCACCTGAACTATCAATATATAACGAATACTTTTGATCAAGTCTCTTTAGATTATTATTAATGTTTAAAAGACGAATTGCCAATGTACTTGGAATTTTAGATGGTAATGTACTTAGTTTTTTCTCAATCTCAGCAGCAGTAAGCAAAGTATCACAATTTACTTTCTCATTATATATTTTATCAATAATATCTAATGAGATTTTTTTTATTAAGAAGAAACCCTTATTATTCTCTGGCATTAAGAAATATAACATACTTGCCGGCTCTATTATATCATCACATATTTTACATATTGGATGGCACTTATGTAATAAATAATACAGATTACTGACAGGAGTATATTCATCTAATAATCCATTAACATATTTCTTCAGATTAATAACTTCATTAGCTTCAATGTATAAACCATTATCGTATATAATTCTCAATTCAAGGTTAAACAATATTGCCCATATTAAAGTTAATGAATATTTATCTATATTAAGATATGAAATAACTCTCATAATTGGCCAATATTCTTTAGTGCTTTTGGAAGGTATACCTTCAGTAATTGTACTTATTTTCTTACACTTTAGAGAAACACTTATAGTATCGGATTGATAGTCATCCTTAATAAAAAATGCTATTCTCAAATCATCGTTTATAGCCTTTTGCAAATCACTATTGGTATTAAATGGGCATGAAATATCAAGATTACCTTTCATTCTCGTATAACCGCTGTCTTTTGAGTATAATTCATGTACTTTTTGAGTATAAAATATTTTATAACATTGTTTTTTATGCTCTTCATATGAAATAAACTTCTGGTTTTGAAATAGAATATTATCCTGGCATTGTTTATATTTATAATCAATTACCCTATCCAAGTATTTTGATATATTTATAGATATATAGTTTTTGGACTTGTAAACAATATGTGTTGACCAATTTAATAGTAATGGATATCCTTTTTGCATATAGTGATTTATTAAAGTATATGTAAAAATTGAATTAAAATAATTTTCATTTTCTAAGATAAGACCTAATTTTTTTGCTGTAATAAAGTATACAGCCTTTTTATACTCCTCCGCAAAAACATATGTACTAAAGAGATTACTTGACTTAATATTGCAATTAAATTTATGCTGTCTAAGTTCTTTTTCTAATTGATATTTATTTTCTAACCCATCTAGTCCCCAAACTTTATATAACAAATCCAGATTCTCATATTCTGGGTCGTACTCATAAATACTTAAACCTTTGTCTGGTGAAAAAGAAGAATCAATAACCGAAGATGTGAAAGGGTGTTCTATTTCAATATAGTTTTGGCTGACTTCAATTTCTGAGAAACTAATTAAATCACACTGAAATTTTGATTCTTCAACGTTTAATACTTTAAGACGATATTTTATACTTTTTGTATTTCGGAGAAACCATTTATAATATAACTGATGAAAATCATTTTTATCTAAAAAAGATGCACTGTCTTTAAAACTAAATTTATATCTTTTGTCGCTGTATACAACGTCATATTTTAATAAGTCTCCGGTTTTTTCCAGATTGCTGAAACCAAGAAGTGAATATTCATTACATATTAACCTAACTAGGTTGTAACCATATGTCTCGCAAGCTTCGTAAAAAGGTAAATACTTTTCAAATACTTCTTGTGCTTTTTCTATTGTATTGCTTATATCGTCAGTTAAATATTTTTTTATATTTCCTAAAGAGGCAAATCTTATATCAAGTTTCATTAAATAATAGTGATATAAAGCAGGATTGATTTTTTTAAATCCTAATGCTGTAGCCGCTGTCTCCGCTGTAACAAAACTTGTTTCAAAGCTAATGGCATACGTATCAGGTATCTCAAGATAGATTGATTTACTTAAAACACCTAATACTTTATATACTTGTATTGATTTATACACGTATTTAGAATACCGGAACTCTCCAATCGGATAACGATCATAAAATACACATTGCATTTCAGCAGGCATTGGAATATGTTCAATATTAATTTTTAATAACTCATCTGCATCTACATTAAGAATTTTACATACATAAAACTCTGGTAAGTATTCTTTAAAAAAAGTTTCAGTTTCTGCATAGACTCTACAAACTTCCTCTGCATCATAAACATCTTCTGATATCTGTCTTATTTCACAAAGTTCTAAGACATTATCTGCTATTTCGCTATTTAACGTAGAAATTTCTAGCAAATCTAAAACTTCAGTTCTAGTCATTGTTTTCATACTCCGTAGCTATAGTACTTATATCATTTATATTTTTAGACACTGCTTCACAAACGGTATAATTATCAATATACTTATTGGATGATTCTTCAGAGCTGTCTCCACGTAGAATAGCAACTAATTTCGTGATTGGTTTATTTCCGGATCCATTTGCATATCCATTTTTGACAATTGCATTAGTAAAAATATGCCTTCCAATATGAGATTCCCAGCGATATTCTCTCAATTGTTGAGCTAAAGCTGGAAGCCCTTCACTCTCTAAAAATGCAATAAAATCTAATTTAAGGTCTTTAAAATATTCACCATAGGAATCTCCTGACATAGGTTGTCCCTCAGCATTAACAAAAAGAGCCTTGTTCTCTATATTTTGAGTATTATAAATCTTCATTAAATATTTTTTATGTTCATCAAATATTTCTTGTATTCTTGAATGCAAAGGTAATACCGGTTGTTTGTTTCTTTTCTTTTTGACTTGAGAATTGTTTAAATTGATATCTCGTTCACCAAATAATTCATCCTGATTATCATTAATATTCAAATATATTGAGTTGCTATTTTTAGATAACTTAACATCTTTTACCCTTAAATTAACACATTCACCCCGTCTAATCCCCCCACAAATGTTAAGTACTAAACCGAAAGCTATATTACGATAGTACTCTTCTGCAAACTCAATAAAAAGAGTCCACAATTCCTCAGGCATATCTTTAAGAACATCGTTTGTTTTTGTAAAATTGGATGGATAAGAAATTAATATATCCTGGCACAAATCAAACGGAGACATTTTTTTAATTCTTTTATTAGAGCACTGTAAGCTATGTAGGTCCAACTGCTCAAATATCTTATCGTTTATTATGTTTATTCTTAAGCCACTTAAATACTTATAAAATAAGCAGAGAATATCTTCTTTCATTCTGACAGTATTAATAGATACTCTTATTTCAGGGTTATTGGATATGTGATTTATGTAATCTGCCAGGTGATAGAAATTTAATTCTGATAGACCTTTCATTCTTAGTGCTGCATATAATTCACTATTATTACTTTGTGTTTTTATAATTAAATAATTAATAAAACCACATAATTCTTGCGCATACTTTCGTTGCGTATTATATGATTTACCATATTTCAATACAAAATAAGTCAATGGACTTGGTAACATTAGATTAGGGATTTCAAAGGAGGTTTTTACAATAAATACTTGTTTTTTTCTCACATTCTGAAGTGAATCATAGATTGTAATCTCTCTACACCTATAAGTAAACAAATACTATCCCTTCTTTGCTGTATATTATACAACTAAAATGATAGCATATATGGTTTAGATAAGCTATAAGAGTTCTTAATTTTCTGTTAACCTTATTCAACTATCGTTATCTACATTCATTTATATTCACCCTATACATGAGTAATACTCATGTATAGGTATTACTTATAGATGAGTATTACTCATGTATAAGTAATAATATTATGTATATTTATACATAATATACATAATTGTTTATTCTAATATTCTATAACATTATAGAATATTGATTAGCGCCATAAAAAACTATGTTCAAGTATTTAAAAGATTAAAATAGTATTTTTCTATATGTCTATATAGATAATTGAAAAGAGGTTTCAAATAATATATCATTAAATAAGCAGTTAATTAATAATTTGTATTGGAGTTTCTACATATGAAAACAATCAGGGATTTTGAGATGCCTTCTGTTTTAAGCGACTTTCTTAATTACCTTCAAACTATTAAAGGAAAATCTTCTAATACTGTTCTTGTGTATTTTTAT
>JAEZKZ010000108.1 GCA_023415305.1 Bacillota bacterium | reverse complement strand
CATTGGAGGAGCTGAAGAAGAACAGGTACAATCTTGTGATTACCGATATCAGAATGGCTACGGTCGATGGGCTTGAACTTACCAGGGAAATATACACGCAAAATCCCAAGGTGAGGGTTTTGATAATAAGCGGGTATAATGATTTCGAATATGCAAAGGAGGCTATTGCATACGGCGTGAGGGGGTACCTGCTTAAACCCGTAAACTGTGAGGAATTACTTAACTCGGTGTTAAAAATAAAGGCTGAGCTGGACAGAGAAAAGGATAGTATACTTAAAAACCGAGAAATCAATTATCTAAGCAGGGACAAATTCCTGTTTGACCTTGCAAACGGGGCTTTATGCCAAAAGGATATCGAGGTCAAGCTGCAGGAGTTTGGTATGGATTTAACATATAAGCTTTTCTCGCTGGGGCTTATTGAAATAGAGGAGTTCTTTCATATTGCCCAAGCAGATACGGAGGAGGCCAATTTAATAAAATTCAGCGTTAGAAATATTGCAGAAGAAATTATAACCGAAAATAATCTGGGGTACATATATGAGGATATAAACGGCAGGTTAGGTATTCTGCTCTGCGTGGAAACACAGGGCTTTAACGAGGAAAGAACAGCTGCTTACCTGAAGCATATATGTGACATCATTGAAAAGTACCTGCATAGAAATATTAATATAGTATACGGCAATTTTACAAGTAAAGTTCTCGAAATAAGGACAAGCAGAAGACAGGCACAAAAGGCGCTGGACAGTATAATGCTGCCGGGACGGGAAAGCGTGGTGCCATATAAGAGGATTATGCTCGAAGAAAAAAGTGTATTAGACCTTGAATGGAGCAATGAAGCACTTATATCTTTTATTGAGATTGTGGATAAAAAAAATGTTGCAGCTGAGGTGGGCCGCCTTACAGACGAGTTGGCGTCCAAATGCTTCTCCAAGGAAGTTATAAATGGGATTGCTTACAACATTATTCTGAAAATATGTACAATTGTTAAAAGCTATAACGGTGATGTAAATGAACTGTTTACCTCTGTGGGCATAAACTCCGAGAGGCTTGAGTTCCCGAATTTGCAGAAGTACGGAGAATGGCTTCTGATGCTGTGCCTGGGAACCTGTGACTACATTCTTGAAATACAGGACCGCAAGGCCATAAGCACTTTCAACCAGATAAGAAAATATATAGATGAAAACTATTACAAGGATTTAAGCCTCAAATCCCTGTCTGAGATTTTCTATATGAATTCCGCATATCTTGGACGACTTTTTAAAAATAATATGGGAGAAAGTTTTAATGACTATTTGAACAAGGTAAGGATCTCCGAAGTTAAAAAGTCTTTATTTCAGGAAAACGAAAAGATATATACTTTGATAACCCGGGTGGGCTACAGCAACCACGAACACTTTTACAGGCAGTTCAAGCGTTATGAAGGCATTTCTTTTGCAGAATATAAGCAGGGGATGAAAGCAAACATACACAATTAAACCTGCGAAATATTTAACTATAACTAATTAAGTACTAATGGGGTATAATTTATCACTTAAACTGGCTTATAAAAAAGGCTATTATAATAACACAATTACAGTTGAGCACTCGGCTAATTCATTGAAGAGACACAGGTGGGAAGGTGGGTTATTATGATTAAAGAATTCTCTTCTGAAAAGAAGGGTATTTTAGCCAGACATAGAAAAAATTTTCCGTTCGTTTTTATGGTTCTGCCGGGGGCTTTGCTCCTATTGGTCTTTGCATATTTACCGATGACGGGCATTTTCATTGCATTTAAAAATATGAAATTTTACAGTAATAGCATTTTTACAAACTTCTTTCAAAGTGAATGGGTAGGATTAAAAAATTTTGAATTCTTTTTCAAAACACCCGACGCATACACCATCACAAAGCACACAGTTCTATATAATCTGGTCTTCATAATACTTGGTGTTCTCATACCGGTAGCCTGCGCTATAGGCTTAAATGAAATCAACACACGTATGGCCAGGTTTTACCAGAGTTCAATGCTTTTGCCGTACTTCCTCTCATGGGTAGTTGTGAGCTACCTTGTCTATTCCTTATTAAATCCTGACTACGGAATGGTTAATAAAACCCTGGAAAGCATGCTGGGAAAAGAGGCAGTTGACTGGTATACAAATCTGGACGCATGGCCCTTCATATTCTGTCTGCTTAATGTGTGGAAGTATTCAGGATATGGAACAGTAATATATTTGGCAGCCATAACCGGAATATCAAGCGAGTTCTATGAATCAGCCACAATTGATGGCGCCACCAAATGGCAGCAAATTATATACATAACAATTCCAAATCTGAGACAAATCATGTGTATACTGACTATCCTGGCGGTGGGAAGAATTTTTAACGGAGATTTCGGACTGTTTTTCCAATCGTCAATGCAGTTAGGCTCAGGCTTTCTTAAACCGGTGGGCGAGGTTATTGACACCTATGTATACGGTGCGCTGGTGCAGGTGGGTGACATAGGTATGGCCTCTGCTGCAAGCCTGTATCAGTCAGCAGTAGGTTGCACTCTGGTTGTGATCTCCAATATGTTGGTAAGAAAAATCGATAAAGACAGTGCTCTGTTTTAGGAGGAGTATCCGTGAGAAAAAGACATTTCAACAGTGTTTCAAGTTCTGCAAGTGTAATTATACATATTGTATTTTTTATTGCAACAGCGGCCTGTATTTTCCCTCTTTTTCTGGTTTTGGGAATTTCGGTTGCCGATGAACAGTCCATCCTTCAGTCCGGGTATAAAATAATTCCTGATATGATAAGCTTTGAAGCCTATAGATACATATTCAAGGTAAAGGATATGGTATTTACGGCATACGGGCTGACAATACTGGTTACTGTATCAGGAACCTTTATCAGTACTTTGATAACTGCAATGTATGCTTATTCAATATCGAGAAGTGAATTTGCCTATAGGAAATTCTTCACGTATTTTCTTTTCTTTACAATGATATTTAACGGCGGAATGGTTCCCTGGTACATAGTGTGTGTTAAATTCCTGCATATCAACAATAACTTTTTGGGACTTCTCCTTCCTTACCTGATTAATGGCTTTTACGTAATAATTATGAGAACTTTTTTCAATACAAATATACCTGATTCCATCATAGAGTCGGCCAGAATTGACGGTTCTGGAGAATTAAAAACCTTTTTTAAAATTGTATTGCCGCTGTCCCTTCCCGGAATAGCGACAGTGGCACTTTTTACAGCGTTGGTGTATTGGAATGACTGGTGGCTGCCATTGATGCTCATAACAAATTCAAAACTATACAATCTTCAATTCCTGCTATATAAACTAATGACTAATATTGAAACCCTCAGCCGTCTTTCGTCGAATATTGCAGGAGTGCAA
>JAEZKZ010000064.1 GCA_023415305.1 Bacillota bacterium | reverse complement strand
ATAACCTCCAGTACCTTTTTAAGCCATTCATAAGGATTAACATTATTTTTCCTGCACGTACCAAAGAATGAATAAAACATAGCAGCTCTTTGAGCCCCTTCATGGGAGCCGGCAAATAAATAATTCTTTCTGCCTAAAGCAATAGGACGAATGGCATTTTCTGCAAGATTATTATCTATCTCCAGAGAACCATCCTTTAGGTAATTTATCAGGTTATCCCATCTGGGGATACAATAGGATACAGCTTTTCCTATCGGAGACTTTGGACGCGATTCTTTATATGTTTCCACCATCCATTTACCAAGTTCATTTAAAATGGGAAGTGCCGTATCAAGTCTGAGCTGATATCTTTCTTCTGCAGACATATTCTCATTTCTTGCTTTTCGTTCAATGGCATAAAGTTGTTGAAACATATCCAAAGCATATTCTGCTTTCTGCTTATCAACAGTCAACGCTTTATCAAATCCACGCCGTGCATGGGCCATACAATTTAAATGGACAATTTCTTCACTTTTAGCAATAATATCATATACACTATAACCATCTGTTTGCAGATATCCTTTAAAATCTCTTAATAAATGTGATGGCCCTTCCCTTGATCTTCCGGGTTGATAATCAAAAAAGACAGATTTTTCAAGTGGAGAATGATAAATCCAGTAATAGCCTCTGTGGGTTTTCCCTTTCTTTGATTTATCAAGAACCTGTATTGGTGTTTCATCTACCTGCAGGTATCCCTGTTCTAATATCCGCTTTTCTAGATTTTTAAACAAAGGCCATAGAAGATTACATATCCCTTTCAACCATCCGATTAATGTAGCAGAAGGCATTCTTATTCCTTCCTGCATAAAACGTTCTTGCTGACGATTCAAGGGAAGATGATAAACATATTTATCTACCGGAACCAGAGCAAGGGTAGCAGGAGTTGCCATACATTTTTCAATTGGACCAGCAGGCAGTTTTCCTATAATGCCTTTATGTGTTAATGTATCCTTGTCTTCCAGTTGGATATATTTTGGACGGATGTACCTTATCACAGAAAATTTAGCAGGAGAATAATCCAGCTGTTCAGTTATTTCTTTTCCGATACATTTCATTCCGGTGGTATCTTCTTCCGGTTCAATGATGATTTCCTTAACAGGCAAGTGGGGGGGAAAGGTCATACGACCAGGATGATTTTTACGTTTGGTTTTGCTCCGCACGTAGGTAATGGTTTCCTGCTGTTTTTCCGGTTCCTGTTCAATCTCTACATCAAAGGGCAGAGTCATTTGACCTTCTTCAGCATTTCTTATAAAGCGTTCCCGCTTCGAACCATATATGAGACGATGCATTTGTTCAATACGCACCTCTAAATCGGCAACCTTGTATTCAAGTTCTGATTTCTCTAAAAGCAGCTTTTTGCTTACCTGCAGAAGATCTTCAAAACTCATATTTTCCAGCACCTTTGTCATAGTTCAAAGATACTGTAACCAAAGGCTTTGTGGAAGAAAAACAAGGGTAAGTTATCAAGATTTTTTCTTGATAAATAATGGGCTAAAAATTTGGCTGATAACGTTTTCTTTTTTGAATGTTTTTAATCGAAAGCCCCTCTATAATCATCACCAAAGTAGCATAATTAATAGTGATACTTCCAACACTGGAATCATATTTGGGCAGTTCAAAGGTGCCTTTTTCAAGACGCTTATAGTAAAGAACAAATCCGCTTCCCTGCCAATGCAGTAATTTTACTTTGTCTCTGCTCTTGTTTATGAATATGAAAACTTCCCCGCTACAGGGATTACCGCCAAGATTATTTTGAATAAGACCACTGAGTCCGTCAAAACTTAAGCGCATATCTGTAGGCTGGCTGTATAAATGAAACCGATATTCACTGGACAATGCAAACATATCATTATGGATTTATGAGTTTTTTTAATTGAGATATATCTGTTCCTGCAGGGAAATTAAGTTTTACTCCATTGGGAAAGGAAATTACAATTCGATCGGGATTACTACTGGTATAATTATCCGGCTCAGTTACCTTTACAGGTATGAAGCCGGTATAATTGTTTACCAGGAAGTTTACATTTTCCTTCTCTTTCTTAAATTTCTGAACCCAATGAATAAAAGAGGTTACAGGAATGTTTTCACGCTTACAAAACTCTGATTGAGTTAATCCACTCTCATGCCATATCTCAATGGCCAGATACATTTCTTCTCGAGTGTATTTTTGATTCTTTCGCATAGCGCGAAGTTAATTCCCAAAAATCCATTATAAAAGACGTGGTTAGTAGAAGGGATACCTCCTATTGACCCTTTTTCTTGAAGTTTATGCATTTTTTTCATCCTATGATATTCTTCGGATTAAATTGATATCAACTTCGTCCTTCATTTGACTTTAATTGAATTTGAATTGAACTTGTATCGAACTTGTGTCGAACTTGTGTCGAAGAAACCCCACCTGAAACGTGTAGATGAATAAGTGAAATAGCGGAGCAATTTAATTGGAATCTGTCTGAAAAATTTAAGATGAGGCAAATATTCATCTGGTTTCGGAGTGGCTCGTCAGAGGGTGCAGAATAAAAAAAGACCGTCTCAATATAAACTCTTGGGACGGTCTCTTTCTTGCAGAAAAGTAAATTTACTGCAAATATTTTGAATAGGTAAATTCTAACCTGATACCGGTTTGGCTGTTATTTCCTTTAATTACAACCCGATGAGCTTCACTGTTTTTACGGGCTGTGGTCAGATAGAAGCCGTTATTTTGAACTTCCTGTTCAAGAATCAACTGCATGTGTTGGGTAATGTTGAAACGATAAGTCCAGTCACTGGTGTTCAGTCTGCCGCCATAATATGAC
>JAEZKZ010000014.1 GCA_023415305.1 Bacillota bacterium | reverse complement strand
AGCTGTAGTTAACTGTGCAACGGCAATCTGGGCAATGGCTGTGTTGAGCTCCGTGATGTTCGCCCAATCGATATGCGCCTGCTCTATGTTGGCAGCAGTGATCTGCGCCAGCGCAATATTGGCAATCTGCGTGTTCAGGCTGGCAATGTTCGCCCAATCAATGGCTGCCTGGTTGATGTTTGCGGTATTGATCTGGGTAACTGCAATATTCGCAATTTCTGCAGCCAATCCACCAATATCTGCCCACGAGATATTTGCATTATCAATATTGGCCTGTGTGATCTGCGCCGTAGCGATTGTGGCCAACGCTGCATAGAGTTCGTCGGCAGTGACACTCCCAGCCGCCAGTTGCTGTATCCGAGCGGAAATCGCGGTGATGGCACCAGCGTTCAACTCGCCGATGGTCGCTTCCTCAATCTTCGCTCTGGTGATCGCAGCGTCCGCGATAAGTGCGTTCACAATGGCGGCAACCTCGATATGCGCAGTCCGGATAGCTGCCATCTGGATTTGCAAGCTGCCCACAGAACCGCTTTGCAGTTGACCGGTGCCGACGGAATGAATGGCCAGCTTTGTACCGGTGATGATGCCGGAAGCCAACTGCCGGGAGGAAATCGTATTTCCCTCAATCGTATCGGCTACGGTTCCTAGCGAGACAGCGGTGTATTTCCTCGTCAGGCAATCGTATGTATATTGGGTCATCCGCATGGACACTTCAACGCCGATGCGCCGTGCGATGACACGTACACTGTCGCCAAGAAAGATATTTTGCAGGAATTGATACTGCGCATATTCCTCCGTGTCCGCACAGTTGATGAATTCCACCTTTAGCGTAACGGTCGGCAGATCGCAGCCCGCCTCGAACTCTGCCTGTGCAGCTTTGCGCAATTCAACATAACACTGGGTCTTGGTCTTTTTGTCATCACCCTTGGTTACTTCTTTGGCCTCGGACACAGGCAGGTGTATCCATTTCGGCTGGGAGTAGTTGCCTATAATCGGACTATCGATGTACAGTTCAGGCAGGTACAGTACATCGCCGTCCGCGTCTTCGCCGGTGGGCATGATGCGTGTGACGACGTCTGTCAGATCGACATCATAGGAGATGCCCAGCAGATTCTTCTTTTCCCGAATCTGAATATCCGTGTCGCTGCCAATGCGCTGGACAAGGAACACATCGAACCAGTCGCGGGCCATCTCTGCACCGTATTTCTCCACCAGTCCGCCTTCTCCCAGGATGGCGTCTACAGGATTGACGTTTACAAAGGAAACCTCATCCGCAGTCGTGGACAGGTCGGAGTATAATGTGAAATCATGTTCTGACAGACAACTCGATGAAATGTATTGAGCCACCGCTGCGCCCGTTTCGGACGAGGATGGCTCATACTTTTTTATCATGTTGTCCATAAGATCATAGAACATATGGCGAGCGTATACCGTGATCTTCGTAAGTTCCGGAATCACCCGGTAAATACGAAAAGGCTGATCTCGAAGCTGCCGAGGTTCAATCACCGTCTTTAACGCCTGCCCCGGCGTATCCTCGGTTCGTACATAGGTTAGATACTGCGAGGCCATATACCCGCGCTTGCCATCCGGGCAGTATACCTCGTACCAGGAGGAGTTCGCGGTGCTCAGTACGACGACCTCGGTTCCCTTTTTGTACTTGCCCAGTACCTTGTATTTCGTGCCGGCTGCGGACCTAAGCCTGAGCGGATCGCGGCTGGTGGATACCTTATAAATCGTCTTACCCGATCCCGAAGGCACCAGCTTGACTTGTGGCGTCATGGCAGCGGGCACAGGCGCTCGGAGAATGCAGCCCTCCACTAATCGCCGCCATTTACCTTCATCGTCCAGCGGATGCACAAGCGATAACTCCCATTCGCCGTTCAGGGTTTCTGTGACAGTGCAGGACTGCGGAGATATCGGACCGATTCCGTTATTGGAGAAGTCCGTACAGTCCTGCACGTAAACACAAATCAAGTAGTTTCACCTCCTTTTGGGCATAAAGAAAGCGCCTGCCCTTTCGGGAAGACGCTGCTCGACGGCCTGTTTGGTTGATTAGAGATCTAGAACGGAATAATGCATTTTAATGGAGTCAATTCGCGTTTAGTCCATAAATTCTTGTACCCAGATGAACCTTCCAACGTGACTCAGCCTCAGTAATAGCTTTATTGTTTTCCCTATTTGACAACGGTAGAACCTCAAGTATTGAGTAACGAAAATATTTCTCTGCATAGCCAGGGTTATTTTTCAAAAGATCGACTAATTTTGCATTGCCTTCCTCATCGGTACCACCTGTGGGATTCGCTGCATAGTTTTTCCATCTGCCTAAAATGCCATCCTTATTGTAAGCAGCGCCAATATAATTTCGACCAGTATTGATGTCATTGATTAAATAAATCCCGCCAAAGCGTGAAAGCATGTCTTGCCACTTTACGTCTTTAACCACATGCTTCAACTCATCGTATGTCAGAAAGACATTTTTATAGTCTATGAACTCTGTAGCGATTTTCAAAGGCTCAACTTGCGTTATATCGTATTCTCCCGCTGATGTAAATTTAGGGGCGTTTTGCTGGCCTGATTCAAATTTTACTAGCAGTCTCTTTTCCAGGTTTCCCGGTGTTGGAATTTTCTTTAGTATGAAATAAGCACCCTCAGGATTAGGCACCCATTTCTCTCCTTCAATTTTTTCTTTGTAATTTTCGGGAATCAAATTAAGCTTTTTCGCTTCGGCATATGTGATTTTATTCTTCACTTCGTAAAGCGCATAGAATCGTGCGACGTCTCCTTCACCCATAAAGATATAAACAAAACGATAATTACTCATTCGTTGTTC
Organism: Bacillota bacterium; assembly: GCA_023415305.1. Taxonomy (GTDB): domain Bacteria; phylum Bacillota; class Clostridia; order Acetivibrionales; family DSM-1351; genus Ruminiclostridium. The sequence goes on along the minus strand of JAEZKZ010000014.1, from coordinate 1,261 downwards.
ATAATGCCCGCCTTGAACCGAGTTAAAACAATCAAACAATTTTTCGCCATCTTCTCCACCATATATCAAAGCATCTATTGCTCTCTGAGCTGCTTTTGAATCACGGGCGGATTTTGCACAACAACACTCTTTTTCTCTGATATCAACTTCATCAATGCCCAGCATATTCTTGAAATCCTTTAGTTTCATAGCAATACCTTCTTCTTTTGCAATATCAAATTATCGATACTTATAAGCATTAATTGAAGCATAGCATAAAAACTCTACCCAATCAAGAATGGCTCTTTACAGATACCGCCAGTTTGGTTCAATGACCACACTCGAAACAGTTCCGCTCCAGGTGATAGTGTTCGAACCCGGTTTTAGCAAAGGAAAATCACCACTCATGCTGGTGTTCACGGATGACGTACCTGAGTATGCTTCCATGAGCGGAGTGTCTATTGTTATACTGCCAGATAAGTCCGAAAGCTCTATAATAGTCGTACCCACCAGGAGCGTAGTTTCGCCTGAACCATGCACTGTTATGACAGGCTCTGAATATACGCTGCCGGGATTCGTGATTATTGTACCAGAGGTTGTGAGCGTTATAGGTTCCACATCCTCCGCGTACCAAAAAGGTTTGCATCGGAAGATGATAGCAAATGACCTATGTGGATTCCCACGCAGTATCTTCTCAAAGCTAATCTGATTGACAATGCGAGCATAATAAAAGCCACCCTGCCGATTGGCGAAAGTGACTTTGCCGCTACCCTTAAGCCAGGCAGCGATGGCAGAAATACGGGAAGGATCAGAGATGAAGCAGGTTACCGTCAGTACTTGATCGTCATATATGTCATCGCCTTCCAGCGTGGTGAGGCTGCCCGGTCTGCCAGGTACGTTTGTAAAGGTAGCACGCTCGGATGGAATGGTGATGGGCGGCTGTTCAGATACATGAATACCGTATTCTGTGCAGTTCACTCCGTTCCATGAGAACCAGTCGTTCAAAGACAGCACCCCCAAAGTTTATGCTTGACACAACGACCAAATGGACGTAAACTGAATACGTCCATTTGGTCATATAACGAAACGAGGTGGTTGTTATGCATTTTATCAAATATGAGCTTCCGAATACTGGCGGTGACGATCCTTGGCTCATCATGCAGCAGGAGCATCAGATTCTCAAAACAAGGCGTGAACAACTTGGTTTGACACAGCAGCAAGTTGCGGATCAGTCAAAGATACAGTTGCGTCAGTATCAGCGGCTTGAGAGCGGCGAAAGAAG
>JAEZKZ010000120.1 GCA_023415305.1 Bacillota bacterium | reverse complement strand
GAATCAGCCAGAGCAGGTGAACAGGGGAAGGGTTTTGCCGTAGTGGCTCAGGAAATAAGAAATCTTGCTGAAGGCTCCCAGAAAGCAGCAAAGGATATTGCGGCGCTTATTAGAGAAATAATGGAGGACACCGAAAGTGCCGTAAAAGCAATGGATACCGGCTCTGAAATGGTTGACAGGGGAATGGACATAATTGAACAGGCTAGAAATTCCTTTACCCAAGTGGCCGATGCAAATAGTGAAATGAGAGAGAAGCTTGCTGTTGTAAGCGAGGATACAAAAGAGACAGCCGTATGCAGTCACAAGGTGGTCAGTATGGTTGCATCGGTTAAGGAAATCAGCACCGGTACACTTAGAGATCTTGAGCAGATAGCAATGGCAAGTGAGGAGCTGGTCGCCTCCATGGAGGAATTGGACTCATCTGTAGATAGCATTGAAAACATGTCAAAAGAATTGGTAGAAGTGGGTAAATAGTAATTTGAGATGTGGTTTTAAAGTATTCTAAAAGGCTGTCACTTACCGGGGGACAGCCTTTTATTTAAAAAAGTTAACGAGCTGTAATGAATGCAGTGGATTCGAAAAAAAGAAATAAGTAAGGAATTAGATACTAATTTCTGAAATGGAGGCGGGAGATAATTTGGCTAAACCACTTATGATACAGGGGACAATGTCCAATGCAGGGAAGAGTCTTCTGACGGCAGGTCTTTGTCGTATTATCGCGCAGGACGGCTATAGGGTAGCTCCCTTTAAAGCTCAGAATATTGCGTTAAATTCGTATATTACTGAAGAGGGTCTTGAAATAGGCAGAGCACAGGCAGTTCAGGCAGAGGCAGCTAAAATTTCTCCTGATGTCAGAATGAATCCTGTACTTATCAAATTTACAGATATGCGAACTTCACAGATTGTCTTGAATGGAAAGTCGATAGGGAACGTACTTTCCTCACAGTACTCAGAGTTTAAGACAAATTTGGTTCCACACATAACCAGTGCGTACGAAAGCCTTTCAAGGGAAGTAGATATTATTATAATCGAAGGTGCAGGAAGTCCTGCAGAGATAAACCTGAATAAAGATGATATTGTTAATATGGGAATGGCGAAGCGTGCTAAAGCTCCTGTATTAATTGCGGGAGATATAGACCGAGGGGGAGTATTTGCCTCTTTATACGGTACAATAATGTTGCTCGAAGAGGCAGAGAGAAAATATATTAAGGGGACGATAATAAACAAGTTCAGAGGCGATTTTAACTCTTTGAAACCTGGACTTGGTATGCTGGAGGAACTGACTCATGTTCCTGTTATCGGTGTTGTTCCTTACCTTGAGATAGATATAGATGAGGAAGACGGCGTAACAGAGAGGTTTTTTAGAAGCAGGGAGAAAGGAATAATAGATATTGCAGTAATACTGCTTCCAAGGATTTCTAACTTTACCGATTTTGCGTCGCTTGAACACATAGGTGGGGCAAGTGTCAGATATATTCGAAGCCCGATTGAATTTGGCAATCCCGACCTACTGATAATTCCCGGTACTAAAAATACTATTGGCGACTTGCTTTGGATGAGGGGAAATGGCTTGGAAACAGCAGTTTTACAGTACGCAAAAAGAAATAAGCCTGTATTCGGAATTTGCGGTGGTTATCAAATGCTTTCTGAAAAGCTGTCTGATCCACATGGAGTAGAGCATGGCGGAGAAGTAAAAGGGATGGGATTACTTGACAGTGTTACGGTTTTTGAGCGTGAAAAGACAAGAACAAGGGTGACAGGTACTTTTAATAAAGTCGAAGGCATATTTAAAGGTCTTAAGGGTAAAAGCTTTGAAGGATACGAGATACATATGGGACAGACGGATTTAAAAGCAGAACCGTTTACTGTACTGACTGAAAACTCAGGAGCTAAAAAAACCGATGGACTAAATAGGGGGAATATTTACGGTTGCCATGTGCACGGTATCTTTGACAGCGAAGAGGTGCTCTTTGAAATTGCTGATGCCTTGATGAAAGATAAAGGATTAAACTATTCCAGTGCTAATTCCTTTAATTTAAAAGACTATAAGGAAAAACAGTATGACCTTCTGGCAGAGGCTTTAAGAAAATCACTTGATATGAAAGCCATATACAAAATTATTGAGGAAGGAGTATGATTAACCATCCTTCCTCAATAACTATTTACGATTCGCTTTTCTTACTGTTTTCATGATATGCATTTCCTTTGAGAACCTTGTTTTCATTAATAACAGTAGGCTCAGTTTCCTTAAATAACGGCCTTAATACCTGCACGCTTAGAGGCGGAATATTCAACCTGAGCCTGCAGGGTCTTCCGTGAAGGGGTTCTTTTTCAACATAAAAAATTACATTATCTTTATCAGGCTCATAGCCGCCGTACTTTTCATAGTTGCTGTTAAGCACCAACTCATATTCAAGATCAAAAGGAGCACCGATACAGTAGTTATCGTTTGCGGCAGGAGTAAAATTACATACAAAAAGAAGTATGTCTTTACTGTCAATGCCTTTTCGAATGAACGACACAACACTGTGGTCGGTGTCATTACAGTCTATCCATTCGAAGCCTTCATAGCTGAAATCCACTTGATACAGAGCTTTTTCATTTGCATACAGTTTATTCAGGTCACTGACAAAGGTCTGCATTTTCTTATGCATATCATAATCCAATAGATGCCAGTCAAGCCCCTTTTTATCGTTCCACTCTATAAACTGTCCAAACTCACTGCCCATGAAAAGCAGCTTCTTGCCTGGATGTCCATAGGTGTAACCATATGTAACCCTCAAGCCTGCGAACTTTTGCCAGTAATCCCCCGGCATTTTGTTAAGCATGGAGCACTTGCCATGAACAACCTCATCATGGGAGAGAACAAGCATGTAATTTTCACTGAAGGCGTACATAAGCGAGAAGGTTATAAGATTATGGTGATATTTTCTGTATATGGGATCCATACTCACATATTTTAAGAAATCATTCATCCAGCCCATGTTCCACTTAAAGGTAAAGCCCAATCCGCCCATATATGGGGGTTTGGTTATCATAGGCCACGCAGAGGATTCTTCGGCTATCATCATAATTCCTTTAAAGTAGCTGAAAACAGTGGTATTAAGCTGTTTTAAAAACTCAACGGCTTCCAGATTCATATTGCCGCCGAATTTGTTGGGTACCCATTGTCCTGGTTTTTTAGCGTAGTCCAGATATATCATGGAAGCGACAGCATCAACCCTTAAACCGTCAATATGGTATTTCTCAAACCAGAAGATTGCATTTGATACTAAAAAGTTTTTGACTTCATTTCTACCATGATTGAAAACCAGTGTTCCCCATTCGGGATGCTCACCCTGTAGAGGGTCCTCATGCTCATATAAGGCTGTACCGTCAAATTTAGCCAGACCATGAGCATCCTTTGGAAAATGCGCAGGAACCCAGTCCAGTATAACACCTATGCCATTTTGGTGACATTGATCCACAAGGTACATAAAGTCCTCGGGGGTACCGTAACGGCTGGTCACGGCGTAGTAGCCTGTCACCTGATAGCCCCAGGAACCGTCAAAGGGATGCTCGGTGACAGGGAGCAGTTCCACATGGGTATATCCCATATACTTTATATATGGGATAAGCCTGTCGGCAATGACTCTGTAATTAAGAAATATATCGTCATTTTCATCAGGTTCGGCCAGCGTGGACCAGGTGCCAAGATGAAGTTCATAGATGGAAACCGGCATAGAAAAAACATCTGAGGACTCTCTCTGCTTAAGCCATGACGAATCCTGCCACTCATAATTTTCAATATTGTATACAACAGATGCTTTAGCTGGCCGCTTCTCAGCGAAAAAAGCATAGGGATCGGCCTTGGCTATGACCTGATCAGACTGTGTTTTTATCTCAAATTTATACAGGTCGCCGCCTGAAACCAGAGGTATAAAAAGTTCCCAAATTCCTGAGGCACCCAACTGGCGCATCTGGTGCCTGCGACCATCCCACTGGTTGAAGCTTCCGATAGTGCTCACCCTTTTTGCACAGGGAGCCCACACCGAAAAAAGAGTGCCTGATACATTGTTAATGGTCATTACATGAGCACCCAGCTTTTCATATATTTTATGGCTATTTCCCTGGTTGAAAAGGTATACATCGTATTCGGAAATAACAGGCCAGAAACTGTAAGGGTCGTGGGTTAAATAACTATCTCCCGACTTGTTTGTTATTCTAAGTCTATATTCAAATAAATCTTTTCTATTAGGAAAAATTACTTCATAAATTCCATTCTCATATTTGGGAGGGATGGGATACAAGGTGTTTTCAGACACATCCAGAAGTTCTATACACTTGGCCTCAGGATGGTAGACCCTCACTGCGACATCTTTTTTCTGCCTCTTACCGTTTATAATGTGCATGCCGAGAAATACGTGGGGATCTCTGCAATCGCCGTTAATTATGCTGTTAATAATTGCCTGATTCTCGTTTCCCATTAGACCACCTCATAGTGAAAATTTGACAGTTAAGATGAACAAGCACCTATATTTACCATACTATAATATTTTGCTCAGATTAACAAGAACAAAGGTATTAAAAAGGGAGCTTCAGCTCCCAAACCATAATAGGATAAAAAATATATAAAATTATGAGGATGAATATCTGTAGTAAATATAATCAAACTGTAGATTACTATGCTCTTTTACTGAACTTAATATCAAACCACACTGCCAAAAGGAGTATTAAGCCCTTAACAATGTATTGTGCCGCTACATTTGTGTTCATAAGACTCATACCATTGTCAAGGCTCCCCATAACAAGAGCGCCGATAATACAGCCTGCAATTGTTCCTGCACCTCCGAGAGTACTGGTTCCACCGATAACCGCCGATGCTATGGCATCCAGTTCCATGTTTGTTCCTGCCGAGCCTGTAGCTGTGTTAAGCCTTGCAGTATATACAATACCGGCAATAGTGGAAAGGAGCCCCATTAAAACAAAGATACCAAGATTTACTTTGTTGATGTTAATACCCGAGAGCCTGGCGGCTTCCTTGTTACCGCCAATAGCGTAAACATGACGGCCAAAGGTAGATTTTTCTGCAATAACAGTAAATATTACAATTATTGCTATCAATAGCAATATTGCATACGGGATGCCCATGTAGCTGGCCATGATTCCAATAACCAGAGCTATTAATAGAGAAAAGCCTACCATTTTAGCTATTTGCAAAGACATCGGGAGAACTTCGAAACCATATTTAATTCGCGACTTTCTTTTGTTAATCTCAAATACTAAATAGCATATGATGAAAGCTACCCCAACCAAAGCACTTGTATCACTGAAAGGCAGGTCTGGATTTATCTTTGGCAGGTAGCCCTGACCGATTGCCTTGAAGGAATCATTCATAGGTGCAATAGAGTTACCGCCGGTAATTGCTATAACTCCGCCTCTGAAAGCGAGAAGGCCTGCCAGAGTTACTATAAAGGCAGGTACTTTGCCGTAGGCAACCCAGAAGCCTTGGAACAGACCTAAAAGCAGCCCGATAGCAATAGTAATTGCTATTGTTTGTATAGTCCCCATGCGGCCGGCCACCATCAGCTGAGCTGCAACTGCCCCGGTTAACCCTACAAAGGAGCCCACTGAGAGGTCAATATGGCCTGCAACCATGACAAGAACCATACCGCAGGCTGCTATTGCTGTAGAAGCACACTGTAAAAATAAGTTTGAAAGGTTTCTCGAGGATATGAATATGCCATTTGTAACAATGGTGAAGAAGCCCCATATTAACAGTAAAGCAAGTATCATAGTGTATTGGCGCATATTTCCCTTGAGCGTTCCGACTAAAATTTCTTTAATTGATTTGGTTTTGCCCAATGCATTTTGATTATTTTTTGCAATGGAGTTTAATTCTACGTTTCCCATATTATATTCCCCCTGTCGCATATGTTAAAATATTTTCCTGAGTGGCTTCATTCCAGTTAAATTCCTTTGTTAACGAACCTTCATGCATAACCAGTATTCTGTCGCTCATTCCGAGTATTTCCGGTAATTCGGAGGATATCATAATAATACATACACCCTCGTCAATCAGCTTATTCATAATATTATATATTTCAAATTTTGCACCTACATCTATACCTCTTGTAGGCTCATCCATAATAAGAATTTTAGGTTTTGTCATAAGCCACTTGGCAAGGACAACTTTTTGCTGATTTCCGCCACTGAGATTTGAAGCCTTCTGCTCAATACTGGGAGTTTTTATCCTTAAATCCTCAACATATTGGTTTGTACCTTTTATTACCTCATTACCATTAATAAGTGAAAATTTTGCTATGGATTCCAGGCTGGACAAGGTTACATTGTTCTTAATATCCATTCCCAATACCAAGCCGTAACGTTTTCTATCTTCGGAGACATAGCTTATACCTGCTTCTATGGCCTGTCTGGGACTTTTAATCCATACTTCCCGACCTTCCAGGATTATTTCCCCGCTTACATTAGCTCCGTAGGCACCGAAAATACTCATAACCAGCTCCGTTCTTCCGGCTCCCATTAAGCCTGCAATACCAAGAATTTCACCTTTCCTTACTTTAAAGCTTGCATTATCAATTACCTTCAGTTCAGGGAGGTCTGGATTATATACGTTCCAGTTTTTTATCTCCAGAACAACTTCCCCGGGTTTGTGCTCTTTTCTTGGGAACCTTTGCGTTAATTCACGTCCAACCATTAAAGCTATTACTTTATTCTCAGTGATTTGTCCGGCAGGCTCAGTTCCGATTGACTTGCCGTCTCGGAGAATGGTAATGTTATCAGCAATTTCAAATACTTCACTCAGCTTGTGTGAAATATATATGCATGTTACACCTTTGGATTTCAGTTCCTTAAGTATTTGTAACAGATTCTCCGTTTCTGATTCGGTAAGTGCAGCTGAAGGCTCATCCAAAATCAGGATTTCAGCTTTCTTGGTGATTGCCTTGGCAATTTCCACCAGCTGCTGCTGCCCAATACCCAGATTTAATACTTTGGTATTTGGATTTATATTAAGTCTTACATCATTAAGGACCTTCTGGCTTTCAGCATAGGACTCGTCCCAATTAATAAGACCTGTTTTTTTCACTTTTTCATTACCAAGGAAAATATTCTCACAAACACTCATTTGCTTAACAAGTGCAAGTTCCTGATAAATTATAGCTATTCCAGCTTTTTCGCTGTCTTTTATGCCTGAATAGCTTTGTGTACTTCCTTTTACAATTATTTCACCAGTATATGTACCGGAAGGATAAACCCCGCTAAGAACCTTCATGAGAGTAGATTTTCCTGCTCCGTTTTCTCCGCAGAGCGCATGAATTTCACCCTTTTTTACCCTGAAGGTAACGTTATCAAGTGCTTTAACCCCTGGAAACTCTTTGGTGATATTCTTCATTTCCAATATGTATTCGCTCATTTTAACCTCCGAAGCCACTTTGGTGGCTTTGAGCCGCGTAGCGGTCATAAAATAGTAATGAAAATATATATCCCTTATCGCGATGGGGCGAATAAAGGAGGTTAATCGGCCCAGTGTGACAGGTGTCCCAATGTGTGTCACATGGAGCAAACAAAAATGGCTCTGCCACTTTTATTATGGGGGAATAACATAGTCCGGTATGAGCCGAAAGCTGCCATTCCCCCATAAAATTCAAGAATTTATATTATTTATTGTAAACATCTTCTTTCTTGAGATACCCGCCATCGATAAGCACTTTGTCAATGTTGCTCTTGTCAACAACTTCAGGTGTCAGCAAAATTGATGGAACGTCCATCTTTTCATTGTTTACTTTTTGGTCAGCGCCTATATTCTCGCCCTTAGCCATTTTTATGGCAGCATCAATAGCTGCTTCACCGAGTTTTCTTGTATCCTTGAATACTGTCATACCCTGTGTTCCCTCAACTATTCTCTTTGCAGCGGCAAGCTCTGCATCCTGTCCTGTAATCGGCACTTTACCAGCCATACCCTGAGCAGCTAATGCCTGTATACAACCGCCTGCGGTACCGTCATTCGGAGCAAGAACTCCCTGAACATTATTACTGTTTGCAGTTAAGGCATTTTCCATTAATTTAAGTGCGTTGTCCGGCTTCCAATCTACAACAGGCTGTTCCATAACAACTTTGTAATCTCCGCTGTCTATCTTTGGCTGCAGGTATTTTGCAGCACCCTCTTTAAATAGTTTCGCGTTATTATCTGTAGGAGATCCTGACAACCAAACGATGTTACCCTTTGCCAGATTATCAGTTAGCCATTTACCCTGAAGTTCTCCAACCTTTACGTTATCAAAGGAAAGGTAAACGTCAACATCAGTACCCATTACAAGTCTATCGTAGGAAATAACCTTGATACCTGCCTTATGAGCCTTATCAACGGTTGAAGCAGCTGCCTTGGCATCATGTGGAGCAAGAATCAGAACATCAATGCCTTGAGATATCAGGTTTTCAACCTGAGAATCCTGCTTTGCAGCATCCATGTTTGCTACCTGAACAGATATTTCAATTCCGGCTTTTTTTGCAGCTTCTTCCATAGTAGCTTTGTCTCTGGCCCATCTTTCTTCCTGTAAGGTTGGAAGTGATAAACCGATCTTGATCTTTTTGTCTGCTGCTGGAGAAGATGCCGCAGCTGAATTGTCACCTGCTGAGCTGTTTGCACCACAACCTGCAAAAAGTGAGATTGACATAATACCTGCTAAAGCCATAGCAGCTATACGTACTGATTTTTTCATATACAATCCTCCCGAAATGTAATATTTTCTTATGCAACGGGCTACTTATCATAGCTATTGCTGTTACATTTACAGGATATATCAGAGAAGGGTTAAAGTCGCTAGAGAGAATTACTAAGGTCTTACTAAAATTGTGATGGAATTAATTATTCCTGTAGAGAATAGCATTATTTTACGAGTAATAAAAGTAAGAGGGGATAGCTAATAAACCTTACGGCTTACCATCTTGTTTACATTACCAAGAAATTTTGAATAACGGTCATAATCCTGTAACAGCACTCCCATGTAAAGGCTGTCTACAATGGCAAGCTGTGAAATACGGGAGAACATGGTTTCGGTATAGAAGGTGGTCTCGATATCACCTGTAAAAAGTTTAATATCAGCATAGCGAAGTATGTCTGTACCTTTAAAATTTGTGATGGCAATGGTAACAGCCCCATTTTCATGAGCCATACGTAATGCATCTACCGTATCTTTTGTGCTGCCGGAATGGGAAATGGCTACTGCAACATCACTTTTTCCAAGAGAGGTTGCACATATATGCTGGAGATGGCTATCGGGATATGAACGGCAGGGGAGCCCTATGCGCAGGAATTTTGTTACCATATCTCCGGCGACTGCTGCAGAATTCCCTACTCCGTAGACATCAATAAGACGTGCCTTGTAAAGCGCGGTTACAGCCTTCTTATATTCTGATTTGTTCAGGGTTCGCTCGGTATCCTCCAAGGCACGTTGGGCTAAAGCTATCATTTTTTCAGGAATGGAATCCAAAGAATCATCTGAATGCACGTGGAGGTCCACCAGAGGAGGAGTGGAACGGTTCATAGCTGCTATATCTTGTGCTATGGCTAATTTTAAGGGAACGAACCCGTCAAAGCCCAATGCCCTTACAAAACGTAATACAGTCGGATCACTTACATTTACAGCTTTAGCAAGCTGAGCCATTGTCAGACCCGGTATTTCATCCCAATGAAGAAGTACGTAATCTGCCACCTTCTGTTCGGATGAGCGCAGAAAGGAATACTTTTCTTTGATAATTGTCTTACATTCATGGGTTTGCATAGCCGTTCACCTCTCTATTGATTCATTTATTATATGAAACTTATAAAAATAATTCAAGGGAATTGTATTAAAACTACATGCAGTAGCATGTGTAGTAAATTTACAAATAATATATTGACAATGTAGCATTATTACAGTAGAATTCTTCTTGAGAGGAACGTCTTGCCTGCACTTCGGCAATATAGGGCGGACGTACAAAAAATATGAAAAACTTAAAGAAAGCAGCAGAAATGAGTGTTGCAGAGCTTGCTTCCTACATTGATCAATCTGTACTAAAACCGGAATTTACACAACAGGAAATATGTAAATACATTCAGGAGGGAATTGATTTTGGATGTCGTACAGTATGTATTAACCCGGCTTCGCTGCAATTGGCTGTTGAAATGTGTGAGGGCACCGAGACCCATGTGTGTGTAGTATGTGATTTCCCTTTTGGGCTTTCCACCACAGCATCAAAAGTTTTGCAGGCTGAGGAGTATTGTAAGGGCGGAAAAGTATTTGAATTGGATATAGTGGCCAATTATGGATGGATTCGTAGCGGCTTGTGGTCTAAAGTACAGGAGGATATTGAAAAGGTTTGCGAGGTATGTCATAAATACGGAACAAAGGTAAAGGTAATCTTTGAAACAGATGCTCTTACACTTGATGAAGTAAAAAAGGCAACAGAGGTTGCAATTGAGGCGAAGGCTGATTTTGTTAAAAGTTCTACCGGCTTTTTTACAGGTGGAAAAAATGAAGGAGCCACCTTAGAAGTTATTTCAGCGATGCTTAACGCGGCGCGAGGTCGCTGTAAAGTAAAAGGTTCAGGATCAATACGTACTCGAGATCACTTTTTTAAATTAATTGATATGGGTATCGACAGGATGGGCATAGGCTACCGGTCAACTGCAGTGATGCTGGGCTGTACCCCTGAGGAAGCAAAAGCACAGCGTAGATAGTATATTAATTTCCTAAAATTATTTTATTTATTCGGCCACAGATTCTTAGGTACATTCAGGTATACGTCCTCCAGCCGGTGGAAACCGTCGTTAATTACCGTATCAACCAAATTGTCCTTTGTTACTACTATAGGATCAACTTTTGCGTAGGGGATATCATTTTCTCCGTCACTTATATAGGTATTGCACGCGTAGTAGTTGTTCTTAAGCAAGCCAAGGGCAACATCAACAGCCTTCTCGGCTAATTGGTCTATCGGCTTGTACACCGTCATGAGCTGCGTGCCCTCGGCAACTCGCTGGCAGCCTGAAATGTCTGCGTCATGGCCTGCCACAAGCACTTTACCTGCCAACTGCTGTTCTGAAAGTGCTTCAATGGCAGCGCCGGCAAGGCTGTCATTGGCTGCCAGGATAGCATCAATTTTTTTTCCGCTCTGAAGGGCCTTTTCAACACATTTGAAAGAATCCTCAGGGCGCCAGTCATTTGCCCATATTTCATCAACTATCTTTATTGAATTATCATAGATGTATTTATCAAGCACATTTTTATAGCCTTTGTTATACATATAACTATTGTAATCGGTTTTGGCACCATTAACTATGATATAGTTGCCTGTTGGAACCTTTGATACCATTAGGGATGCCATATATTCTCCAACTTTTATATTGTCGAACGAAACATAGAAATCCGCATTCGCATTTTTAATTAAACGATCATAACAAATAACCTTTACACCCTTCTTTTTTGCCAGATAGACAGCTTCAGCCGATTTTTCGGAATCCTGAGGTACAATCATCAAAATATCAATGTTTTGATCCAACAAATATTTGACCTGTTTTATCTGATCATCAATATTATTATTTGAATTCTGGACAATGACGTCGGCACCCCTTGCCTTGGCTTTGGCAACAAGAATATCCATATCCCTTTGCCAGCGTTCCTCCTGTAAAGTTGCCATGGAAAAGCCTATGGTAATGTTTCCGTTTTTATTGGCGGGCTTATTTTGGTCTGAGGAGGAACACGCAACTGAAAGCAATGTACATAATATAAGGACCAAACCTAAAAGAAAAGTCTTTACTTGAACCTTCTTCATTAAGAAACACCATCCTTACTCGTATATAGAATACTGTCCCTGTATTCAGTCGGTGTAACACCGACTGCCTTTTTAAAAATTCTGCTGAAATAGTTCGGATCACCGTAACCTATCTCATAACAGATCTCCTTGACACTCATCAGACTGCTTTTCATAATTTCCTTGGCAGTGTTAATTCTAAGGCTTGTAAGGTAGTCAATAAAATTCTCACCCATTTCATCCTTAAAAAGTTTGCTAAAATAATGGGGGCTGATATTAACCTCCTTAGAAACTTCTTCAAGGGTTAGTTCTCTCTTATAATTTTCTTTAATATATTCCACTGCTCTTAAAATCAGAGAATTGGTTTTCTTTTCTCTGGATTCGGAGAGTCCTTTTGTTATCAGCTCAATCCTTTCTGAACACCAATGCTTTAATTCAGTAAGGGAATCCAGGGTTTGGAGTTCTGAAATAATATCTATGCTGCTAAAATGCTGCGAAATATTGTAATCGTTGGCCAGGCGGGATAAAAGAATCATTATTTCAATAAGCTTGGCCCTGATTTTAATTACAGACCCATGATATTCTATTGTCAACCAATCAAATATATGACAAAAGGCTTGCACAGAAGCATCTCTGTCGCCGAGAGCCGCCTTTTCCAATAGCATTTTTTCTTTTTGTACAGGATATTTCTTGGCCGGAATTTCCTTCTCAGTAGGTATATCCATAATATGTAGAATGCCGTTTCCTGCCATAAACCTTATTGCTCTGAGGGATTCTTCATAGGAAAGAAAAATATTATCAAAGCCATTGTAGCAGCGACCAATTCCAATATAGAAATCGGCATCTACTTTTTTTGATATCAGATTAAAGATGTATTCTGCAATATTAACGGCCTCAAGTCTTCTGGTATACTCGTCAGTTTCAGTTATGGCAGGAATATAAACGACTATCCTGTTTAAAATTACAGGACCAATAAAGCATCTGCATCTGCCCTTTAAAATATCTCTCAGGTAAGGGTAGAAGGACTGACTCTTGATGCTGAGGCCTATTCTGTTAACAAGATGGCTTCCGTCATTGGCCTGGGCAAATTCTATTGTCATGATATAGCCGCCGTTTTCTTCTATTTCGAATATGTTCCGGTAATTTTCAAGTTCGGTTAAATTATCGTCCAAAAACAGCATGGAATATATGAAGCCATTTTCCAGAACCGGTAGAAGGTTCTCCATCTTTTCTTTCAGGTCAAGTTCTTTTTTCCTTTTTGCGCGCTCTTTTTCAATGTCTTCAATACTTTTTTTAAGAGTGGAAATTATTTTTTCTCTATTTACCGGCTTTAGCAAATACTCTGATACACCCAGTGTAAGTGCGTCCTTTGCAAAATCAAACTGATCAAAGGCAGTGAGTATAAAAAATATACAGTCACGCAGCATGCTTCGCAATTCTCTGATTGCTTCAATTCCATTGATTCCGGGCATGTTAATATCCATGAAAACTATATCGGGAATAAAACGTTCGGCTTTTTCGATTGCTTCTCTGCCTGAACGGGCAGATTCTATAGTGAAGATGCCGGAAAAGCTTTTATTTACAATAAATGTGAGGGAATCTATAACGATTTGTTCGTCATCGGCAATCAACAGCTTATACATATACATTCTCCTTTATACTCACAGGTATTCGCAGGCATACAGAGGTTCCCTTGCCGGATTCACTTTCAATGCTCACGATATTGTCCTGACCGTAAAAAATATTAAGCCTGCTAATTACGTTCCCCATACCAATTCCTGTTGTGTGACCCTTCTTTGACTCAGTATCACAGGGTTCATCTACAGGGTCTTCATTAGCTATGCCCAGTAACTGGTTGACTTTCCTTTTATCCATTCCTTTGCCATTATCAGATATCATAATTTCAACATAAGATACCCGGCTTTTCACCGACAGAGTTATAGTTCCTCCCGATTCCATATCACCTATTCCGTGTATATATGCATTCTCCACGATGGGCTGCAATATCATGCAGGGCACTTCAACTTGGAGGTTTTCAGCCTGTATATCCTGTACAAACTCTATTCGATCGGTAAAACGTGTCTTAAGTATATAAATATAGGTTTCGATATTATTTATCTCCTCACTTAAAGGTACTGATCTGTCTAGCTTTTTGAGATTATATCTAAACAAATTAGCCACATTTTCGATAAAGTAGCAGGTCTTATCCGCACCTTCCATCATTGCAATCTGTGCCCCTGTATTCAGGGTATTGAATATGAAATGAGGATTTATCTGTGACTGCAGAGCCTGAAGCTCAGCCTCCTTCAAGTGGGTTTTCATAATAAGGTTTTGAAGCTCCTGCTCCTTCAATTTGTTCTGCAGCAATGCCCTCTCTTCAAGGGCATCAATGTGGCCCCTTATACTGCAGGCCATTTTGTTGAAGGCGCTGGCCATAACGCTTATTTCATCCTCTGTGTCGAATTCAACCTGAGGTACGTCGAAATTACCCCGGGATATCTCGTCGGCAGCCTGAGACAGCTTAATAATAGGTTTTGTGGTTTTATATGTAGTAAGTATAATAAATACAAGATTAAAAAGTATGACTCCAAGAATTATAGCAATATTTATCATTTGGACAAGATCTATTCTGCTTGCAACTATGTGATACTTTTGCGTATTTTCCTTAAGAAGCTCATTGTTAAGCTTGTTAATGTACATGTCAATATAACCGAAAACTCTGTATGCATCATTATAATAGGAGGTGTATCTGTTAATATCTCGTGTTCTTTTGGCCAGGACAGCATTATCTGTTATTTCAAGATAACTATTTATCATATTTACTATATCTCTTTGAATTAGTCCGTTGGCACTATAATCGGCGGTCTCCGCAAGTCTCTGTGAAAGCTGCTGTAGTTTGTTCTTCGAACCGATAAAGTTTCTGAAACTATCAGAATGCTTTGTATCCAAATAACTTTCCAGATATTGCTGAACATCTGTTACACTGTCCCGCAGCTCGTTAAGAGAGATGTTGCTTACAAAAAGAGAATCCATCTGATTCATCAGCATTCTTGCGTTGTAATATGTATAAAAGCTTGCTGCGGCCATTAGAATGGTGGTTATCATAAAGTATAGAATAAGTTTTTTACGTATTTGATTTTTCCTTAAAAATCTATTGATAAAATCTAACATATTTCAATCCTTAATAAGTAATGTACATTTTATTTACTTGAATCATCAACAGAGAGGGTTCCCACATTAGCTTTTGTAACTGCATAAACTTCGGTACCCACGTAGGCTGAAGTCCTTTTTGTAGTTTTTAGTTCAACCAATGCACGAATTGCTTTATAGCCCATATCTTGCGGGTCACTTACAACACTGCCGAATATTACGTTCTTTTCTATATATCTGAGAATCTCAGGATCACTCCCGTAGCCTATTACCTTGATCTGTCCGACTTTGTTCAGATCCACCACCATTTGAGTAACGCCAAGAGTGTCTCTGGGGTTTGTACAGAAGATGGTGTTTATCTGAGGATTGTTGGTAAGCAGCTCATTAGCTATTTCACCTGCACTGAATATTCCCATACCGGAAATCCGTATTGCTTCAATGTCTACCTTGCCTTTGTAATCCTTCACGGCATCCTTAAAGCCGGTGATACGGAGATTTTGGGATACATCTCTGGCTTCCGGACTATAACCATTTAGTATAACAGCGACCTTGGCATTCCCTCCGCTGGCATCGGCAGCGAGCTTTCCTCCGACGCTGCCCACTTCATAGTTGTTATTGCCTATATATGCAAGCCTTTCGCTGTGCTTTGCATCACTTTCTATTGTAACTACCGGAATGTTTTTTTTAATAGCATCATTAATGGCAGGTGTAAACATGTTTTCATCGGGAACGTGGGTAGCAATTCCGTCAAGATTTGAAGCTATTGCTATATTCAAATATTGAAGTTCTTCCTCCAGATTTGAGAATCTGGGACTATTGAACTCCACAGCAACATTAAAGTCTCTGGCAGCCTTGAAAGCGCCTTTTTTCACATCATTCCAGAAGGGGTCGTAGGAACTGGGTGTTATCACTGCGAAGTGATAATCCGGCTTTTCAACACTTTGAGCAAATTTATCATCGAGGGGAGCCGAATTTTTCTTATAGGGAGTTAAAATGAAAGTTAATGTAATTATTACAAGAGTAATTAGTAAGAAAATAAAAAAGATATAATGTTTCTTGTTTTTAGTCATAGTAACCTCTATTTTACTGCTGTGCAGCGTTATAAATAGACTGTTGCATTACCTTATTTATTAAGAATTATACGACTATAGATTATCAAATAAATACAAATATTACAACTTTTAATTAATAAATAATTGGTCAAAATGACTAAATATAACAGAAAAAATTATAGTTAAAGAACTTATCAGGGATAATATATTTCCCAGGCTTGAAAGGAATTATCTTTAAAATTGATATATTAATTGTTGATATTCCACTTATCACCTAAGTAATCAATTGCTTTTACTACTGCGGGGTCAAATTGTATTCCTCGGTTTAAAATTATCTCGTTTTTGCATTCCTTCCAACTCATAGCAGGTCTGTAGGGCCTGTCGTAGGTCATTGCATCAATGGAGTCTGCAACTGCGATAATTCTAGAACCAAGGGGGATCTCGGTACTCTTCAGACCGTAGGGGTATCCCTTTCCATCCCAGCGCTCGTGATGGTGAAGTACTATTTTAGATACTTCCTTCATATATTGTGATTTGCTGAGAATGTTATAACCGATTTCAGGATGTTTCTTTACTTCTGCCCATTCTTCGGGCAGAAGCTTCCCAACCTTGTTCAGTACATTCTCAGATATACCTATTTTACCGATATCGTGCAAATGGGCGGCAAGATGGATAGTTTCAAGCTTTGAGCCTTTAAGCCCCATGTATTTTGCAATATCAAAGGTCATATTAGCCACTCGATTTGAATGTCCGCTAGTGTAAGGGTCCTTTGCATCCAACGCTGTTGTCAGACATTCAATAACATCATGAAGTCTGCTTTTTTCAAAAAAGCGTTTTAATATAAACATTAGAATTTATCCTCCGGTTTATCTTTTGTAAAAGTCCAAAGGCTTTGTTACTCCGGCTGTCCCTGTCTATGCAGGGACGGTGAAATCAAAGCTGTTTTTTGTGATTAGTCTCTGATATCCTGCCTGGTTTCTTAACAAAGACAGTGAACATTGTCAGCGCTCTCTCAGGGGAGTGATAACCTTTCAATATCTGCAAAGCAGGCAGTTTCACCCTTATGGTTATATATATCCGATTACGTCCTCCAATGGTATACCAAGAAAGATACCTTTGGAGGACTATTTTGGGTTCGGCGTCTCGGAACCTTCGGTAACTGTCAGTGCAATCTTCTGGGGGTTGACGGTACAGCGCAATAAATTACTGCCATTTTCCTCACAAGATACCTCAGATAATTTATTATTCCCGTTAAGAGGGACAGGCAACACTCTTTTCACTCTCAATCTTTTTCAACAGCTCAAGAAGGGAGGAGGCACTGCTGCTATGGCTTCTTACTACACTTATGTTTTTCTTTTTAGCTTCCTTCATTGCAGTAAGCATCATCTTGTGAGAAACTGTAGAAGTAAAAAGAACTATTCTGTCAGGGTTACCTATAGCCTTATCAAATCTTGCAGGCATCTGCGTGTACACCTTCACCCGGTGCCCCCTGCTGGAACAGATTTCTTTGTATTCATCCTGCATTCTGTCATGTCCGCCTACTAAAACAATACTCATTTTTTTCTCCTATAACCTTTCCGGCTCACATAAAATTCAGTTAAATCCACGTTCCCTACAGTGAGCCTGGTAAGTTTGTGAATTTTAATTAATATATTTGTACTGCGTATTTTTTAATGCATACAGATTCGACTATTATTAATTGAAAATGATAATCATTATCAATTAATAATAGTTTACCAAGTACTAGAAAGTTAGTCAATATAATTATGCTAATTGGGAATAAAAGGTGTTATTGAGCCAACACAGAGGGCCAACACAAATTGGGTAGTCTAATGAAAAGAAGACTTGCATGTTCTAAAAATTTATGTTAAAATACAAAATTGTATGTGGAAAAGCTTTTCTGCATAAAATAAATATTTACATCCTTGCTCTGTACTCTTGATACAGAGCCGTAAAGTCCGAGGGGAGGTGTCCGTAATGTTAAAGAAGTATGAAACTATCTTTATTATCAATTCAGAGGTTGGCGAGGAAGCTACAAAAGCCCTGGTTGAGAAATTCAAGACTTTGCTCGAAACTTCAACTCAACTCGAAAGCATTGATGAGTGGGGTAAGAGAAAGTTAGCCTATGAAATAGATGACAAGAACGAAGGTTACTACGTGCTTGCTAATTTTTCATCTGAGCCAAGTTTTCCGGCTGAATTAGAAAGAGTATACAAAATCACTGAAGGAATTCTTAAGTATATTGTAATAGCTAAGGATTAATTGGTGTTATTACTTTTGACTACGTGATCCGTGCTTTAGCACGCTGCGCGTAAAGGGAAGGTTAGTATGAACAAAGTTGTTTTAATGGGAAGACTTACTAAAGATCCTGTTCTGAGATACACCAGTGGGAATAATACTGCTGTTGCAAGTTTTTCCCTTGCTGTAAACAGACGTGCTACTGCAAAGGAAGGTCAGCCTCAGGCTGATTTCATAAACATCGTAGCATGGAACAAGACTGCTGAATTTTGTCAGAAGTATTTTACAAAAGGAATGCAGGTAGCAATTGTTGGAAGACTTCAGACCAGAACCTGGGATGACAATGAAGGTAAGCGTCACTACGTTACCGAGGTGGTAGCTGATGAGACGTATTTTGCCGACAGCAAAAGGGGCGGAGAAGCTGGAGCAGGGAGTTCTGCACCCAGGACCTATTCCGATAATCCTGCGTCGTCAGGAGATGGCTTCTATCCAATGGATGAGGATGATGAACTTCCGTTTTAATAGGAAGACTCCAACAGTAAAATTAGAATTAATAGATCGAATCATAAATAATAATCAGTACCGATTAAGGGTACATGAAAGGAGGATTTTCAAATGCCAGGACCAAAGAGAGATAACAGAAGAAACGATAGAGATTCTTATGATAAGGGCGAAGGTAAAGGCGGCATGAGAATGAGAAGAGCTAAGAAAAAAGTTTGTTCATTCTGTGTTGATAAGGCTACTGATATAGATTATAAGGATGTTGCTAAAATCAGAAAATATGTTTCTGAAAGAGGTAAGATTCTTCCTAGAAGAATATCAGGAAACTGTGCTAAGCACCAACGTCAATTAACAGTTGCTGTAAAGAGAGCGAGACATATTGCTTTACTTCCTTACACTGCTGAATAAAAATTAGTAAAGCCTAAAGCTTATACTAACAATGAGAAAATATAATTTTCATTAGAAAACCCGCAGGATTGATTACTTAATCCTGCGGGTTTTTAAGTTTATAATTCAATTGGACCATTACTGTCTGAGGATACTGGTTGCCGTATACAGCCTGAAATATTGACTATTAACGTCCTTTTTACCGAATTATATACCACTCTATAATCTGGATTCAACAACACATAAGAAATCGTAAATAGGCTTTAATTCTTTGAAGCCTTTCTTCAGCACTTCGGGAAGCTCCTTTGAAAATGCAAGCTCAAAATTGTTTTGTACACATTCAAAGAATATATTTTTTCTGTCAACCCATGTTTTTATATTCTCGGGCTGGTCAGGATATTTGCTCCTTTTGTACATTTCTCCACCGATTACAAATTTATTCTGTGATTCATAGTATTTTTGAGCCATAACAAAGGCAGGATGCCTGTCCACTATCATTTGACGCATGTTCGCCATTGAAGAGGGTTCGGCACCATAATAGCCAATACCATAGCTGGAGCCTTTCTGGCCTATTTCAAACCAGAAGCAGGGAGCTGTGGACATAAGGGACTTGTCTCTCAAAAAAACAAGCCATACATTGTCTCGATAGAGGGTCTTATCCTTTGTAAAACGGGTGTCTCTGCGAACTCTGGATATAAGCTTTGATGGTACTGTTATAAGCTGACTGTCAATGGTGAGCATGGTAGGAGCAAGCTCGTTTATAAGTTCTGCGAAAGGATTGTAGACCAATCTTTTGTACTCATCTTTATGACTGTCGTACCATTCCTTGCTGTTATTCATTCTATTTTCTAGGAGAAACCTGAGTGCATCTCCTGTTATACCGTTAAAACTCATAATTCCGCCTCCAAACATTTGTTCTTTTACTATTTTGACAGATATAAAATAAAAAAGCAATAACTCAGCTAATACTGTTGGAAAAAATAATAAAGAATGATATTATATCATAAGTGAAAAAAGTAGATATGAAGGATGGGTTTCTACAGCAAATGAATAAAAGGATAGGTTTTTTGGGTCCGAAGGGCACCTTCTCCCACGAGGCAGTTGAGGCATATGAATCGGAGCACGGCAGAGAGTATCAATTGATGGAATACCCATCAATAAGAGATGTTCTTTACGCTTTGAAAGACGGTGAGGTAGAGGAGGCAATAGTTCCTATAGAAAATTCTCTTGAGGGAGCTGTTAACGTCACTCTGGACATACTGGCAAAGGAAGAGGAACTGTTTATTGTTGATGAATATATAATTCCAATAAATTTGAATCTTGTTGCAAAGCATGGTACTAAGCCTGAGAGCATAAAGGTTATCATATCCCATCCTCAGCCGTTGGGACAGTGCAGGAACTATTTGAATATAAATTTTCCTGATGCGGCTCAGCTTGAGGAAAACAGTACCTCAAAAGCGGCTCAAAGAGTCGTTGATGGTGATGGCACTTATGCCGCGGTCAGCTCGACCATTGCCGCAAAATTGTATGGGCTTGAGATATTTGAAAAGAATGTGCAGGATGTTGAGAATAATCGCACCAGATTCGTTATAGTATCAAAGGATAGAAAAGAGAAAACAGGGTGTGATAGAACCTCCATAGTATTCTCAACTGACAATAAACCGGGAAGCTTATACAGGATACTGGATATATTCAGCCTGTGGGACATAAATATGACAAGAATTGAGTCCAGGCCTTCAAAAAATGCTCTTGGACAATACATATTTTTTGTTGATATAGACGGACACATTGAGGACCAGGATGTTTACGATGCGTTGACCATGGTGAAGAGGAAAACCTCTTTCTATAAATTCATTGGTTCTTACCCCGTATTTACGGGTAAAATTTAAAGAGACAAAGCTGAGATAAGAGTTGGGAAATGAAGTCAAATAACCTCGTAGGTGGTATAATTTAGGAACAGTATAATAATATGTGAGGTTAATATGGCTTTGTTTGATAACCAACTGGATATTACAAGAAACGTTAAAATTATTGATTGGCTTAAAAGTGAGCTTTTAACTGACGTTGCGAATTTATTCAAGGCTCTTGTTAACGGAGTCAGAGAAGAGGTTTCAGAGACTCTGTCGGACACACTTGCCAATATAATTTTAATCTGCTATTTGCTTGGTAAAAGATTCGGAATAAACTATAGAGTAATAGAATCAAAGATTGAAAATAAGATAAGGCTTGGACTTGTTGAGAACCATGATGTGGAAAAGTATTATGGGGATCTCTCAGAGCTTTCGAAACATCTGAACAGCTCAAGGAGCAAAAGGCAAGGGGCTTGATATGAGTGAACGGTAAGAGGAGAATATAGATGGATAACAAGAAGCTATCACGTATTTTTATTCCAAAGGCGGGATTCTATCTTTGGGTAATTTTATTTTTAATTGTGATAATTACCATATTAAATCCACTGGTAGCTATACCTGGATATGTTTTATTTGTTTTCCTGGTAATATACAACTATAAGTCAAACCATATAAGAAATAGAGAAATAACTAAATATATAGAAACTCTTACTTTTAATATTGATTGTGCTACAAAGGACACCCTGCTTAACTTTCCTATGCCACTTGTTCTTGCAGAGCTTGATGGCACTACTGTTTGGTACAATTCCTCATTCAAGGGCATTTTTGATGATGATAATTTTTTGCAGAGAACGGTGTCAAACCTTATAACGGAAATACGACCGCAGCTTACCGAAGGAGACAGTATTAACATATCCAAGGATGTGACCATTAACAATAGATACTACTCTGCACTGGGTAATCTGGTTAAGGTTGACGACAACAACGATAAGGAGAGCGTTATTGTAATGCTCTACTTTGTAGATAATACCGAGCTTATTAATGAAAAGCAAAAGTTTGAGGACAATAAGAATACAGTAGGAGTCATTGTAATAGATAATTATGATGATCTTATGCAAAGCCTTGAAGACTCAAAAAGGCCTCAGATTATGGCCGAAATCGAGAAAAAGATTATAAGCTGGATGAGCCATACCGGAGGTATCTTAAAGAAGTTTGAGAGAGATAAATATTTATGTATTCACGCATTTAAATATTTAAAGGACCTTGAGGAGAAGAAGTTTGAAATTCTTGAAACCGTTAAAGAAATAAACCTTGGGAATAAAATACCTGTAACTCTTAGTATAGGTATGGGAATAAACGCTCCTACAATTCAGGAAAATTTACAGAATGCCTATGCCGGAATCGATATAGCACTGGGGAGAGGTGGAGACCATGTTGTTATAAAGGACGGAGACAATTTCAGATTCTTCGGAGGCAGGAACAGAGAGCTTGAAAAACGGACAAGGGTTAAGGCCAGAGTAATAGCGTATGCACTGAGAGGGCTGATTGATCAGGCACCGTCGGTACTTATTATGGGCCATGAAAATGCGGATATTGACTGCCTCGGTGCAGCATTAGGAATATATAGAATAGTAAAGAGCCGTGATAAGCGTGTAAATATTGTACTTAACCATTCAAATGCCAACATAGATTCGGTACTGAACAAGCTTGCCAAGGAACCTGAGTATGCTAATGTTTTTGTGGGTAGAAACGAAGCCCTGGACATAATAACAAAGAAAACGCTACTTATAGTTGTAGACACACACAGGCCAAGCTTTACAGAGACGCCGGAACTTCTCAGAATGACAGACCAGATAGTAATTATTGACCATCATAGGCGAGGTGCAGACTATATACAGGATGCAGTACTTTCCTATCAGGAGACATATGCATCCTCAACCTGTGAGCTTGTAACGGAACTGCTGCAATATCTCGAAGAAAAAATCAGGCTAACAAGTATTGAAACCGAAGCGTTATATGCAGGGATAGTTGTTGATACTAAAAACTTTATATTTAAAACAGGGGTAAGAACCTTTGAAGCTGCATCTTATTTAAGAAGACAAGGTGTTGATACTGTATCAGTAAAACAGCTGTTCCAGAATGACTTAAAAACTTATATTACAATATCCAATATAGTAAAAGAAGCAGAAGTGGTGTATGATAATATTGCAATATCAACTTGTCCTACAAATATAAAGAATGCACAGCTTATTGCCGCACAGGCGGCAGATCAGCTGCTGAGCCTTTCGGGACTGGTTGCAGCTTTTGTTCTCAGCTATCATGAGGGCGAGGTAATTATAAGCGGAAGATCTCTTGGAGAGATAAATGTTCAGATGATTCTTGAAAAATTGGGCGGAGGCGGGCATTTAACCGTTGCGGGAGCTCAGATTGAGAATGTTACAATTCAGGAAGCCAAGGAAAGTCTGAAAACCGCGATTTTTGAATATATAGACAGTTTAAATAAGGAATAACTGTCCGAACTCAAAACAAACCGTTATTTCGGTAAAAAGCCATACTTGACGTAGGAGGAAAATATGAAGGTTATATTAAAGGAAGATGTTAAAGGTTTGGGTAAGAAGGAGCAAATGGTGGAAGCCAGCGACGGATACGCAAGAAATTTCTTGTTTCCAAAGGGACTGGCTGTTGAAGCGACTGCTGCTAATATGAATATAATGAAAACAAAAAAGGAAGCCGAAGCTCATAAAAAGGAAAAGGAAATTGCACAGGCTAAAGAACTGGCCAATAAAATAAAGAATATTACCGTGACTTTAAAGGTTAAGGCCGGAGAAAGTGGAAAACTATTTGGGTCCATAACCGGAAAGGATGTTGCAGAAGCTTTGAAATCACAGCATAAGCTTGACATTGATAAAAAGCAACTGGTTATGCCTGATGCCATAAAGGCCATAGGAACCTTCGAGGTTGAAGCCAAGTTATATCCGGCAATCAGCTCAAAGTTTACAGTTAAAATAGAAAGCCTGTAAACCCTAGCCTTAAATTAATCAAATTTTTTATTTGAAAAAAGAGATTACTTAAAAAGAGATTATTTAAAAAAGAGATTATTGAGAAGCTTTAATTAAGATAAAAATTATTGAAAATAAACTTTAAATGTATAGTGAAATGATAACTAGAATGGGGAAAAGACATGGATTTAGGAGCTCTTGGCAGAATTCCTCCTCAAAGCGTAGAGGCTGAACAGTCAGTTATTGGATCAATGCTGATTGACAAGGAAGTAATTCCAGTTGTCATGGAAGTTCTTAAGCCGGAGGATTTCTACAGACCTGACCACAAAGAAATATACGATGTTATTATAGAACTGTTTGACAAGGCTCAGCCTATTGACCTTATTACCGTTTCAGAGCGCCTGAAGTTTCATGGCAAGCTGGAGCTGGTGGGAGGACTTGAGTACTTGACAAATATTGCAACAGATGTGCCTACCACGGCAAATGTAAAGCATTACGCGAAAATAGTAGAAGAAAAATCTCTGTTGAGAAAGTTGATAAAGGCTTCCTCAGATATAGTTGATCTGGGTTTCAATGCCTCGGAGGAAGTCTCGTTTATATTGGACAAGGCCGAACAGAACATATTTGATATTTTGCAGAAGAGAAGCTCTCAGGGGTTTGTACCGATAAAGGATGTGCTCGTAGACACCTTCAACAAGCTGGAAGAATTATATAACAATAAGGGGCATATAACAGGTATTCCCACCGGCTTCACTGATCTTGATTTCAAAACCTCCGGCCTGCATAATTCTGACTTGGTTTTAATTGCCGCAAGACCTGCCATGGGAAAAACGGCTTTTGCCCTTAATCTGGCACAAAATGCAGCCGTACATAGTGGTGTTCCTGTTGCCATATTCAGCCTTGAAATGTCCAAGGAGCAGCTTGTAAACAGAATGCTCTGCAGTGAAGCCATGGTCGACAGTAACAAAATGAAGACCGGGCAGTTGGAGGACAATGATTGGCAAAAGGTTGCCAGAGCGCTGGGACCACTTTCCGAGGCTCCAATATTTATTGATGATACACCGGGTATTTCAATAACAGAGATAAGGGCAAAATGCAGAAGACTCAAGCTGGAGCACAACTTGGGTCTTGTAGTAATAGATTACCTGCAGCTTATGCAGGGAAGTAAGTCGAGGAGTGAAAACAGACAGCAGGAAATATCGGAAATTTCAAGATCCTTAAAGATTCTTGCCAAAGAAATTAATGTTCCTGTTATTTGTTTGTCACAGTTGAGTCGTGCCGCTGAAACCAGAACCGACCACAGGCCGATTCTGAGCGACTTGAGAGAATCTGGAGCTATTGAGCAGGATGCCGATATAGTTATGTTCTTATATAGAGATGACTATTATAACCCTGATACAGAGAAAAAAAATATTGCAGAGGTCATACTCGCCAAACATAGAAGTGGCTCTACAGGTACTGTAGAAATGGTATGGCTGGGGCAGTATACCAAGTTTGCAAATCTCGAGAAATTCAGGCAGTAAGAAGGTTTCACAGGGCAGCGAATTTTCTTGCAAAGGATTTATAATGCTTAAACTACAGGTTTTAGATACAATTAAAAAGAATAGGCTTATTGATTATGGAGATGGTATTGTTGTGGGAATATCCGGCGGATATGACTCAGTGTGCCTTCTCCATATTCTCTATTCCATGGCCGATGATTTTTCACTGGAGCTTTACCCGGTCCATATAAACCATATGCTCCGTGGAGAGGAAGCAATGAGAGATGAAAATTTCGTCAGGTCATTTTGTTCATCTCTGGGGCTGGAGGTTCATGTTGAGAGAATAGATATTGCAAGAAAAGCCTCCTTGGAGAAAACCTCTCTGGAGGAAGCGGGAAGAAATGCGAGGTATCAGGTTTTTAAAAAGGTACTTGCAGATAATGCAGCTAAAAAGATTGCTGTTGCTCATTCTAAAAATGACCAGGTTGAAACTCTTCTCATGAGGATTTTTCGTGGAACAGGTCCTGAAGGGCTTAAAGGCATTGAATATATTCGGGATAATATTATAAGACCCTTATTGGATGCTGACCGATCACAAATCGAGGAATATGTTAAAAATAATGGTCTTGAAGCTATTACAGACAGCTCAAACCTGCATACAGACTATTTCAGGAATCGCATCCGGTTAAAGGTAATTCCTGAGATAAATAGTGCTGTGGGAAAAGATATTACTGAGAATTTATTAAAATTATCGAAAATTGTAGTAGCAGACGAAGAGTATTTACGATATAATTCTGAATTATACTATCAAAAAGCGTTATCTGCTAGGGAGAAGGCTTTTGTTCAACTGGACTTGAAGGAACTTTCACATTTACACCAGGCAGTTTTAAGCAGGGTTTTAAGAAGAGCCTTTACAGACATTACCGGCAGTATAACCGGACTGGAATATGTGCATGTTGATAAGCTGATACAGCTTATTTTATCGGGACGGACAGGAGCACGTCTGGATTTGCCTCTGGGGTATATGGCAGTTAAATCCTATGGTACCATAGTGATACAGAAGCAAGGCCAAATCAAATCTGAAAAGTATGAATATGTTTTAAGACTTTCCTGCGATGTGCAATTTGAAACCCTTAACTGTATTATTCGTAGCGAGATATTTAATGGTAATAAAGAACAGTCTGACTATTATTTAGATAACTACTTAAATGAAAAGACAGGCAAAATAATAAAGCTTTTTGATTTTGATAAAATACAAAATAAACTAAATGAAGACCATAATTCTCAATTAGTGGTTAGAAACAGGCGGGATGGTGATATTTTCAAACCTCACAATTCGAGGGGTACAAAAAAGCTGAAAGAGTACTTCATAGATAATAAAATTCCTAAAGATCAGCGCGACAGTTTCCCATTAATTGCAATAAATAAGGAGATTATTTGGATTATAGGAAATAAAACTAGTGATAAATATAAAGTAACTGATAATACTAATTCTGTGTTGATGATTAATTTTGAAAGTATAAATAAAATAAAGACTGGCTACTGATTGGAATATGATTTTTGGCGATAGAAATCAACTTATAAAAATAAAATTATATATTTATCTATTCATAACAATTTGTAACAATAATTAAGGGGGATTAGTCATATATGAAGGGCGCAATTGATCGTGTTTTAATTTCAAAGGAAGAGCTTAATAAAAAAGTTCAAGAGCTTGCAAGTCGTATATCTAAAGACTATGAGGGCAAGGAGCTAGTTATAATCGGAGTTCTAAAGGGTGGATTTATATTTCTTGCTGATTTGGCACGGGAAATAACAATTCCTGTTGATTTGGATTTTATGTCAGTATCCAGTTATGGGAATTCATCAAAATCATCGGGTGTTGTTAAAATTATAAAAGATGTCGATACAAATATTGATGGTAAACATGTACTAATAGTGGAAGATATTATTGATACTGGACTTACTCTGAATCATCTTGTAGAGCTTCTAAAAACTAGAGGTCCTCTAAGTGTAAAAATATGTGCAGCGCTAGATAAACCTTCAAGAAGGAAGGCGTATGTTCAGGTTGATTATAAAGGGATTGAAATACCTGATGAGTTTGTAGTTGGATATGGTCTGGATTATTGCGGAAAATATAGAAATATTCCTGAGGTTTGTATACTCAAAAAAGAAGTTTATATGAAATAGTTTCAGAATTCAATCTTAAAATTCACTTTATTGTATTTTATAAATGTATATGCTAATATAATATATACTGTATTAACTTAGAAACTTAGTTTAATAGTGAGAAATTATAGCTTTATTAAGTGAAAGATTGCATTTAAGTTTAGACCAAATTAAGAAACGTAGGTTTGAAATTTATTATTATAGTTTTCAAGTAATGACTTGCGAGTTGGAATTTGGTACCTTGGCTATTATAAGGAGGGAGTTTTTTGAAATATATTAAGGGTATCAGTTTTTATATAATTATTTTTATAGTAATTATAGTGATAATTACGTTTTTTCAAACAACTGACAATCCATCAAAAATGGTTTATTCAGATTTGTTGACACAGGTAAGTGCAGGTAATGTTAAAAGCATAGATCTTCAGACTGACACTGCTACAGTGGTGCTAAAAAAACCAATAGAAGAGAATAGTAAGATTACGAAGTATGTAGTCGTTGTTCCGCCTGATATTACTTCTGCAACTAATAAATTTACTGAGGCCTATGAAAATAAACTGATTGAAAAATTTAATGTTGTTACGCCTCCGCAAGCGCCATGGTGGATTTCTATATTGCCGACAATTGGATTTATTATAATACTTATTCTAATATGGTTCTTCTTTATACAGCAGTCACAGGGAGGAGGCGGCGGCAATAGAGTTATGTCTTTTGGCAAAAGCCGTGCTAAGCTTTCAGTTGATGACAAGAAAAAGGTTACATTTGAAAATGTTGCTGGAGCTGATGAGGAAAAAGAAGAGCTTGCAGAAATTGTTGAGTTTTTAAAAGCACCTAAGAAATTTGTGGAGCTTGGAGCAAGAATACCAAAGGGTGTTCTTTTGGTAGGACCTCCTGGAACAGGTAAAACCTTATTAGCAAAGGCTGTTTCTGGTGAGGCTGGCGTTCCGTTTTTCAGCATAAGTGGTTCGGACTTTGTAGAAATGTTCGTAGGTGTTGGAGCGTCTCGTGTACGTGATCTTTTTGAACAAGCGAAAAAGAATGCTCCATGTATTGTATTTATAGATGAAATTGATGCAGTTGGTAGACATAGAGGAGCAGGAATGGGTGGCGGTCATGATGAAAGAGAACAGACCTTAAATCAATTGCTTGTTGAGATGGATGGTTTTGGTATAAACGAAGGTGTTATAATACTTGCTGCTACTAATAGACCAGATATACTTGACCCTGCATTATTAAGACCTGGACGTTTTGATAGGCGTGTTGTTGTAGGTTTGCCTGATATCAAAGGTAGGGAGCAAATTCTTAAAGTTCATTCCAGAGGAAAGCCACTGGATGAGGGTGTTAAATTAGATGATTTAGCAAGAATTACTCCGGGCTTTACCGGTGCAGATTTAGAGAATTTGTTAAATGAAGCTGCTTTACTTGCAGCTAGAGCTAACAAGAAGAAAATAAGCCATGAAGAGATAAAGGAAGCTGCTTTTAAGGTCATGATGGGACCTGAAAAGAAGAGTCGCGTTATGAGTGAGATAGACAAAAAAGTTACTGCATTTCATGAGGCTGGTCATGCAATAGCAATTAAGCTTGTTTCTAAGACTCAAAAGGTGGATAGAGTTTCTATTATCCCTGCTGGTATGGCTGGTGGTTATACAGCGAGCAGACCTCAGGAGGATAAAAGCTATCATACCAGATCTCAGCTTATTGAAGAAATAATAATTGCTTTAGGAGGAAGAGCTGCTGAAGAAATTGTTATGGATGAAGTAAGTACAGGTGCATCAAGTGACTTGAAGAAAGTTAATCAGATTGCAAGAAACATGGTAACAAAGTATGGTATGAGTGAAAAG
The DNA here is from genome assembly GCA_023415305.1 of Bacillota bacterium. Lineage (GTDB taxonomy): Bacteria > Bacillota > Clostridia > Acetivibrionales > DSM-1351 > Ruminiclostridium. The sequence continues at coordinate 8,909 of JAEZKZ010000120.1, read as the reverse complement.
CTAGGTAATATGATTTTTGGTAATGAGAATGACGAGGTTTTCCTTGGTCGTGATTATGGTCATACTAGCAACATAAGTGATGAGATTGCAGGTATTATTGATAATGAAGTTAAACTAATTATAGATAGTGCTTATGAAAAAACAATAAATCTGCTGAAAGAAAATATTGATAAGCTCAATAGACTAGCACAGATTCTTCTTGAAAAAGAAAAGGTTGAAGGACCTGAGTTTGAAGCAATTTTTGACGGAGTTGTTTTAGATTCTGTAGAAAAGCCTCAGTTAGAGGGCTAAGATTTACGAGAAAGCTTTGCGTAATAAAATTAAAGGGTTTGCTCATACATAGAGCAGACCCTTAATTTGTAAAATTTTTATATTAATCAGAAGTATAGAAGTAAACCAAAAATACGAGCACTTTTCACTATATTTTTATTTCTCAAAAATTAGTGGAGGTTAGATTCTAAAAATATATAGAACATTTTCTGGAGGAATTTATGGATTTTGAAATTGGAATGGTAGGAATTGCACAAACTAAAGTTAATAACAGTAATACTGCAAAGGCCATGGGCAGTGGAGCTTTAGAAGTTTTTGCAACTCCAGCAATGGTGGCACTTATGGAAAAGGCAGCAACAATTGCGGTACAAGAATGTTTATCAGAGGATTATAGTACTGTTGGAACTCTGATAAATATTAGACATGTAGCAGCAACTCCATTAAGTATGAATGTTTCTGCTCGAGCTAAGCTTACAGAGGTGGATGGAAAAAGATTAGTTTTCGCAGTTGAGGCATTTGATGACAAAGAAAAGATAGGCGAAGGTCAACATGAGAGATTTTTAATTAACGTTGAAAGGTTTATGGATAAGACAAATAGAAAATAGTATTCACCAATTTAACTTTTCATTTGAGGTCTCCCACACCTACAAGTTCATCTGACAAGGGTTTAGTTTATAAGTTTTGCAATTTTGTAATAATTTTACAAAATATTTCAATATATGTATTGACCTTTATGCAATTTCATGGTTAAATTAATATGAAAAGTAAATATTTATCCTTATCAAGATAGGTGGAGGGAATGGCCCGATGAAACCTGGCAACCAGCATTAATTTGTATGGTGCCAATTCCTGCAGGCTTTGCCTGAAAGATGAGGGGTGTTCATTGTATATTGTATTAATAAACATGACAAACCTCGTAAAGAGGTTTTTTTATTACATAAATAATGAAAATTACCTCAATAGCAATTCAAACAAATATTATTAATTTGGAGGTATAGAAAATGTCAAAAAGACTATTTACGTCAGAGTCAGTAACCGAAGGACATCCGGACAAAATGTGTGATCAGATATCCGATTCAATATTGGATGCTATTTATGAGCAGGATCCACAGGCTAGAGTTGCATGTGAAACTGCGGTAGCTACAGGTATGGTTGTAATAATGGGCGAAATATCCACTAAGTGTTATGTAGATATTCCCAAGATTGTTAGAAATACTGTAAGAGAAATAGGGTATGATAGAGCTAAATATGGATTTGACTGCGATACCTGTGCGGTTCTAACATCTATAGATGAGCAGTCAGCAGATATTGCAATGGGTGTTGACAAGGCACTTGAAGCAAAAAAAGGTGAGATGAATGAGGAACAGATGCAGGCAATTGGAGCAGGAGACCAAGGAATGATGTTTGGTTATGCTTGTGACGAAACTCCAGAGCTAATGCCAATGCCTATCACTTTAGCTCATAAGCTATCATATAAGCTAAGTGAAATTAGAAAGAATAAGACTGTTAACTACCTCAGACCTGACGGAAAATCTCAGGTTACAGTAGAGTATGACGGTGATAAGCCTGTCAGAGTTGATGCTGTTGTTATCTCTACTCAGCATAGTGCAGATGTAAGCCATGAGACTATTGAAAAGGATATAATGGAGTATGTAATAAAGCCTGTAATTCCAGCAGAGCTTTTAGATGAAAATACCAAGTACTTTATTAATCCGACAGGTAGATTTGTTGTTGGTGGGCCGCAGGGAGATTCTGGTCTTACAGGAAGAAAGATAATTGTTGATACTTATGGCGGATATGCAAGACATGGCGGTGGAGCTTTCTCAGGAAAGGACCCCACAAAAGTTGACCGTTCAGCAGCATATGCAGCTAGGTATGTTGCAAAAAATATTGTTGCCGCAGGAATTGCAAAGAAGTGCGAGGTTCAGATTGCATATGCAATAGGTGTTGCTAAACCAGTATCTGTACTTGTTGATACTTTTGGAACTGCTGTTATACCTGAAGAGAAGATATCTGAGTTGGTAAATAAGCACTTTGATTTAAGACCAGCTGCAATAATCAAGACTTTAGATTTGAGAAGACCGATATACAAAAAAACTGCTGCTTATGGACATTTTGGCAGAAATGATGCAGACTTTACATGGGAAAAGACAGATGTTGCAGCTATATTGAGGAAAGAAGCTGGATTATAATCTGGTATTGGTTTCTTTTACAAAGTAAATAAAGGTTATACGAAAAGGCATTTGGAAAATATCCAAATGCCTTACTAATCTTGTCTTTTGATTAAGAAGCATATTCATTTACTTCAAAATATAAAATCTTATCAAAGGGAATAAACTCACTTTTGTTTAAGAAAGGTGAAACAATACCTTTGTTAGTAAAAGTGTAATATGCCTTTCCTATTCCATCTGATCTGCTATCATACCAAATAAGAAAATCTTGTATTTCGGCAGCTGTTAAGTCGTATTCCTTAATTGCTCCATTTAGTATTGTAATTTCCAGTATTGCATTGTTGCTAACAATAACTGGGGCTGTAGGCGTTGCTGGTGCTACATTTGAGTCAGGACTTTCGACTCCACCAACAATTACGCTAACAACATAATAATATGTAGTATCATTTGTTAATCCGCTATCTATAAAGGAATTTGATTGTACATTTGCTGCAATAGTGATATATTCACCGTCTGGAGTTGTAGCACGCTTTACATTATAGCCTAAAGCATTTTCAACAGGATTCCAACATAATGTTACTTCTTCATCACCAGCATCTGCTATTAAATTAGTAGGTGGTAATGGTATTACCTGCATAGGAGTTGCAGCTACTTCAATTGAATTAAGACTTTCAATACCATTCACTATTGCACTTACAACATAATAGTATGTAGTTCCGTTGGTTAACCCAGTATCCTCGTATGTAATTGATGAATCTGTAGTAGTTGGTGTAAAGGGAATTATTGTATCATATTGACCTGAAATAGTCCCACGCTTTACATTATATGCTGTAGCGCCTTCAACTGAATCCCAAGTAAGGGTGACTTTATTGCTGTCAGCTTGAGCTATAAGGTTGGTTGGGGCAGGAATTTGAGCAACAGGAGGACCCATCATTTCAAGTTCTACTATTGCGAGATTAACTGTATTAGAACTGCCTGTACTAGAGCTGACATTAACTCTATATTTTAGGTAAGCGATAGAGTTATTAAAATAAAATTCTTTTTTTACGGTTGTCCAACTAGAAATATTTTGTTGAGTGTCTAGTACAATCCATTGAGTTCCATCCCAAGCTTCAAAAGTCCAATTTTTAGGGTTACTATTGTAGCGATTATTTCCGGTTATTGTATACTTTGTGATTGTTTGTGGAGATACAAATTCATAAGCCAGCCAGCCATATGTTTTTGCTGTGCCCCAACAGTAATAATAACTAGTACCTGCAGAATACATGTTTACTTTATCAAAAGCTTTATATGGTTGAGTTTTTGTATAAAAACTACTTGCAGTAACTATTCCACTTGGTGCTGTATCACTAGTCATTGTGGGTATCAAATTTTCACTATACTGAACATCTTCAGCAAAACTCACCGAACAAAGTGATGTTATCACCACCATTAAAACAACCATAAAACCTAATAATTTTTTCATATTTCTCATTTTATATCCTCGCTTTCAATTTAATATACAGAACTATACATTAAAATACAAAGTATTACAATACAAAAAAATATTGAAAAAAAAGTGTATAATTAGAATTTTGTTTAATTATGAGTGAATGTAAATTTTATTGGGTCAAAAATGGGCAAGGAATAAATTGTTTTATTTATTATGAACTAAAGGTATGCGGTTGAAAAAATATATTTTTGTTCTGATTATATATGAAACTAATGTTGAAGAAGATTTAAGATAACATTATGAAGAAATAAGGTGTCTTACTAATATGTTACATTCTTTCTAGAAGGTAGACTAACGGATAATAGAACAACAGAAAAGTAATCCCATATAGCTTTACCATCACCACACAAAATTTAAGCAAGTGTAAAAAATACCTACAAATATGCCTGTTTTCAGCTTTGTAACATAAATGCAATACAACTCATATGATAAAATACCATTAATTTTTCGGAGATGAGTTTATGACTATAAATTATGCGATACTTTCATTGTTTGCCATGTACGGGATGATAAGTCTATTTATTAATATTTATAAGGCCATTGGCAAAAAGAAATACTTTGTTGAGAATGCAAATATTGTATTACTAGTCAATAATCAAGAGCAAAATATTGAGAGAATGATAAGGGAAGCAATGGAAAGTAGATTTGTCCGGAATATCGCTATAAATGGCAACTTTATAGTTGTAGACATGGACTCAAAGGATGATACGCTGAAATTATTAAAAAAATTAGAAAATCAATTTCCACTTATGGAGGTATGCTCCTTCGACGAAAGAGAATGTGTTTTTTTAAAGAGTAGATAGTTTTTGTAGCTAAAAAATACATAACAATTGTTATTATAGCTCAGCACCCCATATTTTATGAAATGGAATTCTTGCTGTAATAAATAAAATAGGTTAATATAAGTATATAAATAAAAAATGGATAGGAAGCAGTGGTGTGTGAGCTCTGAGATTCCTATTTTTTGAATATAGTGTGTTTAAAGTAATAGTAAATATACTAAAAATGGATTTGCATATGAAGCTCGTCTTTTTACAGAATATCTTTTTATAATAAAGCTTCAGATTAGTTTTTTAAAATGTGCTTCAGAATGTGGCCTCAAATAATTGGTTACGTACTGTAGGCAGTGCTCTATATATAGTATATAAATGTGTGGATAAACCATTTGTATCCAAATGTATCTAAATTGTGGTTGTGAGAATAGAAGAAAAATTTATTTATATATGCATGAAAAAGCAAGCTCAACATGTAGCTTGCTTCGGGAGAACATTATGGCAACAGGTCAATTTCAACAGCAAAGATGGTCTTTTGAAAGCTACGCTGTAGGAACTAATTTAAAAATAATAGGCAGATTTGATTATAAAATATACGAGAATTCTGAAAACGGTTACAAAATCTATACTTTTGAGATAGAGAAAATTATTGATGAGGATGATTTTGAGCACGAGGTTCAGGAACAAATTAGCGTAACAGGCTATTACGAGGTAAATGAGCACTGCTCTATTCTGCCCTGCAAGCTCATTGGAACCGTAGGTGTTTATAAGGGAGAAAAGCAGCTCAAGGCAGAAACGGTAGAATTCATTGAACCAGCCACTGACGAGGGAATTATATCCTTTTTGTCCTGCGGAATTATAAAAGGTGTTGGAGAAAAGACAGCAAGGAATATTGTCAAGGGCTATAAGGCGGCAAAGGGCTATGTAGAGGGCTTTGGAAGTAGAACCCTTGAAATTATAAAAAATGAGCCATTATTACTTGTTAAAATACGCGGAATTAATAGTGATAAGGCGCAGGTCATACATGATTCCTATATGGAGAATATGGAGTATCAGAACGTAATGATATTCTTTCAACGCTTCGGGGTATCCTCTGCTAGAGCCATGAAAATTTATAATGCTTACAAGGGTACATCAATTGCCATTGCAGAGCAAAATCCATATATGTTTGCAAACATAAAGGGCTTTGGATTTAGAAGCTGCGATGAGATTGCAAAGAAATTAGGAATAGACACGCACTCTATTTTCAGGCTGGAGTCTGCATTAAAAAGTGTTTTAGAAAGTGCTGAAATGGATGGGCATTGCTTTTTATTTAAGGACAAGCTCATAGAAATGACAGCGAAGGCGCTTAGTGACGGCGCAGATATAATTGAAAAGGCTGAACTAGAGGAAGCCTTTAGAAGAATGATACATTCCGGCAATCTAGTAAACATAGCATATTCTGAGGACGATGAAAACTATGAGGCAGTATACACCAAGGACATGTATAAATTAGAATATGAGGCAGCTTTGGCAATAAAGAATATTGGGCGAAGCAAAACACAGGATAAAATGTGCAACGTAGATATTTTTATAAAGGAATTTGAAGAAACAAAAGGCTTCGAGCTAGAAGAAATGCAAAAAGAGGCTGTAAGGGCCGTATTTGCAACAAATATGTTGATTTTGACTGGCTCGGCAGGAAGTGGTAAAACAACTACAGTTGAGTGTATGATATATGTGCTTAAGAAGTATTATCAAAACAAAGAGGAAATGAGCTTTATGCTTGCTGCTCCAACGGGTAAGGCAGCAAAAAGGCTGACTGAGATTACAGGCTTCGAAGCAATGACAATACACAGGTTGCTTCAGTTTTCATATGAGAATAAAGGTTTCTTTTATAGACAGGGAAATGAACTTCCATATGATTTAATAGTTGTAGACGAAAGTTCAATGCTGAGCATAGATTTAGCCCATGCGTTGTTTACAGCAATTTCTCCTGGCACCACAGTGGTATTGATTGGTGACACCCAGCAGCTGCCATCGGTGGGAGCTGGGAACGTGCTCGATGACATGATTAAAAGCCAAGTAATTGAAGTAGTCAAACTTAATGTAATAAAAAGGCAGGCTGATGGCTCAGGAATAATTACAAATGCTAATATGATTGTAAATGGCGAAATGCCAGAAATAATTAATAAAAATAAGGATTTTTTTATTATAGAAGAGGATGATAAAGACCGGGTAGTAAAGAAAACACTAGAAGCAATAACGAGACTAAGGACAGCCTACAATTATTCTATTGATGATATACAAGTTATATGTCCTCAAAAGACATCAGAGATAGGCACATATGAGATGAACAAGGCTATTCAGAGTATGGTCAATCCGGAGCAGAGTGGGAAATCAGAGGTCAAGAGAGGGAATAGTGTTTTTAGAGAAGGTGATAAGGTTATTCATTTAAGCAATAATTATGAGGCGCCACACTATCAAAAGGACTTATTGGGGAGATATGTTGCTGAGGAAAACTGTGGTGTATTTAATGGCGATATTGGTAAGATAATAGAAATATCTAAAATTGAACACATTGATTTTGAAAATGATGACGAGGATGATAACAGTGAAGCAGTTAGCAAAGCTATTTCTGAAAAGAGTGTAGCTGTACAATATGATGATTTCATTATCATATATCAGATTAGTGAGCTTGAGGAGATAGACTTGGCATATAGCTTAACAGTTCATAAGATGCAAGGCTCCCAATGTGAGGCAGCAATTATACTTTGCCATACCAGAAACTTTATTATGCTTAATAGAAATCTTGGCTATACAGCAGTTACTAGAGCAAAAAAAATGGTGTGCATAATTGGTCAGAAAAGGGCTATAAAGGTAATGGTATCAAATGTCAAAATTAATGAGAGAAATTCTATGTTGTGCGGATTATTGAAGATATAATGTTTTATTGCATAACAATGTAAATTGGTGTAAACTATAGATATAAGCAGATTTTCTTACGTAATGAGGAGTGGTTTTATTAGCTTAATTGAGTATATTTTTCCTCCGCGTTGTGTTTTTTGTAATGAAATACTCAAAACAGGTGCGCCAATATATATATGTGAGAAATGTGCAGACAAAATTGGCTATTACAATAACTGCATAAATTATTTAAGTCTTCCAAAGGATTTAAAAATTTATTGCGATGGGATGATTTGTGTTGGTAGATATTCGGAAAATCTCAAAGATTCCTTGAGAAGATTTAAGTTTAGTAATAAACCATCATATTACCGTGCTTTTGGTATGCTTTTAGCGCTGAAGGTTCAAAACACCATACAGTTAGATAATATTGATTTGATTATTCCTGTTCCGCTTCATAAAAACAGACAAAAACAGAGGGGCTATAATCAGGCTGAATTAGTTGCAAAGTATGCTTCTAAACAGTTAAAGGTACCATTTGCTGAGAATATTCTAATAAAAACATCTGAATCAAAAAATCAGAGTGTTTTGAGCAGAAATGAAAGATTTTTTAATCTAGAGGGTTTGTTTTATGTAAATAATGCAGAGACTATAATTAATAAAAATATTTTATTAATAGATGATATTATTACTACAGGCAGTACCGTTAATCAATGCAGTAAAGCTCTAAAGCAAGCTGGGGCAAGCACTATTATTGCAGCTGTTATAGCAACAACGCGTAATTACTAGCTATCAAATAAAGAATGGAACAATTTTAAATATAATTTTGTTGTAGGGGGAGGTAATAATTATGCCAGACATTAGAAACTGCAGAAGATGTGGAAGAATGTACAATTACTTAGGTGGACCACCTATTTGCCTTGATTGTAAAAAGGCTGATGAAGAAGTGTTCAAAAAGGTTAAAGAGTACCTATATGAAAATCCAGGAGCAACATTGTCACAAGTATCCTTGGATTGTGAGGTTAGTGTTGAGAAAATAAAATTATTTCTTAAAGAAGGACGCCTTGAGATAACAGATGGTGCTAATATAATTTTGGAATGCGAGAGATGTGGGAAATCAATTAATACTGGAAGATTCTGTGAATCATGTCAACATGAGGTGACAAACGATATTGCAGGATCGGCTCCTAGAATTATTGAGAAGCCAAAGGAAGCTCTTACAGAGGCAAAACGAAGAGAACAGGGATTGAGATTCCTTAATAAAAATCGTTAGATAATATGCTGCATTTTGAGCGAGGTGAATAATATTCTCTCGCTTCATGT
>JAEZKZ010000110.1 GCA_023415305.1 Bacillota bacterium | reverse complement strand
TTCTAAAGCCTATATACTGGAGTAAGGAATAACCCTATTTCCTGTAAAAGAACTTGATAGACTTGAAAAAAATGAAGGACTTGAAAGAGTTGACGAACTTGGCGAACTTGAAGAGCTGAAAGGGCTTAACATACCGGAACAACTGTATTCAGATGGGAAGATCCTTGTTTTTATGGCGATAAATAAAACGATTTGTGCTGTTTTAGTCCTCTCTGATGAAATCAGAGCCGACTCTTATCAAGTAGTTAAGCAGTTGCAACAGTCAGGTATTCAGGTGGTACTGCTTACCGGAGATAGTGAGAAAACTGCAAAACAAGTAGCCTCAAAGCTTAATATTGCTACTGTAATTTCGGATGTACTGCCTGAAGAAAAGTTACAGGTCATTTCTTCCTTAAAGAAGAAAGGCCATCATGTAGCAATGGCCGGTGACGGAATTAACGACGCACCTGCACTTGCTGCTGCAGATATCGGCATATCAATCCATTCCGGTACTGATGCCGCCATTGAGACAGCTGACATTGTTATTCTGAAGGATAACCTGACCTCTATTCCATTTATATTTAAGCTCTCACGCCTGACCATGAGAAAAATAAAACAAAACCTCTTTTGGGCAATAATCTATAATGCAATTGGAATTCCTTTTGCTGCAACTGGTCGACTTAGTCCTGTTATTGCCTCTGCTGCAATGGCATTAAGCTCTGTATGCGTAATTATAAATTCTCTGCTGCTGAGTAAGAAAAAGCTAAGGCTATAGACCGGAGAAAGCAAACTCAATAGCAGCTTTTGTTTCAGCTATATCCTTTTCACTATGTGCATAGGAAACAAATAACGCTTCAAACTGTGATGGAGCTATATAAATACCTTTATTCAGCATAGCTGAAAAGTATCTTTTAAATTTGTCCGTGTCTGAGCATACAGCACTGTTATAGTCAATGACATCCCTATCGTTAAAAAATACGCTTAAAAGTGAGCCTGCCCTATTTATTCTTATATTGACACTACATTTTGCTGCCGCTTCATAATAGGCATTTTCCAGTGATTTACCCAGGAAACCCATACGATTGTAAAAGTCTTTACTTTGCTTAATGGCTTTCAATGTACTGATGCCCGCAGCTACTGCAACAGGATTGCCCGACAGAGTTCCTGCCTGGTATACGGGACCTAACGGAGCTACCTTCTCCATTATATCTCTTCTTCCGCCATAGGCTCCAACAGGCATTCCTCCGCCAATGATCTTTCCCAGAACAGTCAAGTCAGGCTTTATACCATACAGTTCCTGTGCTCCCCCGTAGGATACCCGGAAGCCTGTAATTACTTCGTCAAAAATCAACAGCGCTCCGCATTTTTCTGTCAGACTACGCAGTTGCTTAAGAAAGCCAATGTCAGGAAGCACCAATCCCATATTGGCTGCAATAGGCTCTATTATAACTGCCGCAATTTTGCTGCCATATTTCTTAAAAATCTCCTGTAAACCTTCCTGGTCGTTATATGCTGCTACCAGTGTGTTCTTTGAATAATCCTCAGGAACTCCGGAACTGTCCGGCACTCCGGAAGTCAAAGCTCCTGAGCCGGCTTTGACCAGTAGTCCGTCACTGTGTCCATGATAGCAGCCTTCAAATTTAACAATCAAATCCCTACCGGTATAGCCTCTGGCAACACGTATTGCACTCATAGCAGCCTCTGTTCCCGAGCTGACCAGTCTCAGCATTTCCATGGAAGGAATTGCATCACTTATTAGTTCTGCCAATACCAGTTCATTTTCTGTGGGTGCCCCGAAGCTGGTGCCGTTTTCGGCAGCTTCCTTTATTGCAGTTATGATTTCAGGCTGTGCATGTCCTAAAATCATTGGTCCCCAGGAGCAAACATAATCAATATATTCATTATCGTCAAGGTCAAAAAGCCTTGAGCCCTTTCCTTTTTTTATGACCGGTGGCATCATTCCTACCGATCTGAAGGCACGTACAGGGCTATTTACCCCTCCCGGCATATAATTGCAGGCTTTATTAAATACTTCTTGAGATTTTTTAGTATTCATTCCGAATTCTCCTGTGACAAATTATCTGGTCATTTTTATTTTTGTAATTTCATTGTAAATTCAATTTTTATCGTAATAATAGTAAATTACTTTATTATTTATTGAGCAAGTTTAACGGCTTATAACCTGTTATATATGAGAAATACACTTATAGATAAGAGTATTATACTCCCGTCCGGCGAAATCAACAATGATAAGATAAATCTTAAAACCAAATACCTTTCCCCCAAAAATGGAGTTCTACTACGTGACAAATCCACAGCAAAGGATTGATAACGAAGAAACAGTTTTCGGTGTGGAGCGAAACAAAGGCTGTTGACAAACTATCATATTGCTCTTACAATAAACTTATGACTGAAATAATTTTTTAGGTCATAAGTTTATTGTAGGGAGGGACAAAAGTGGCAAGAAGCTTTACCGAAACTGAAAAGGATAATATCCGGAAAAAGTTACTAGACGAGTGTGAAAAAAGCTGGGCAGCTTTCGGATACAAAAAAACAAACATTGACGTACTTTGCTCCAAAGCCGGGATTTCTAAAGGTGCGTTTTATCTGTTTTACGATTCAAAGGAACAGTTATTTTGTGACGTATTAGATAATATACAGGAGCGGCATAGAGCATTGCTTGAAGAAACGCTCTCAAAATCGCCAGACAAGGCCGACATCTGCCAAATGATTAAGCAAATGTATCTTGAATATGATAAGACAAATATTCTTACACAGCGGAGTAGTTCGGATTTTGCTAATTTTCTAAACAGAGCGCCCGTCGAATGGAAGGAAAAAAGCAAAATTGTTAACGACGATTTTATCAGCAATACTATTTTCAGCGCAAATCTTAAACTCAAAATGAACAAAGAGAAAGCAATCGGAATCTTTAACGCGCTTCTCGCAATCGTGACGAATAAAAACCTGCTTGGCTACGACCATTTCGAGATATTTTGCACGTTGCTTGATAACATTATCAATGAAATCTACGAATAACAGGAGATTAACCTGTTCAGTAATTAAGAAAGGTGTTTATATGCAGAAAACAGCAATTCCATACTCGAAAGATTTTAAGCTGATGATATTGGGACAAATCATTTCTATATTTGGTGCGGCAATCTTGCGCTTTGCCCTTTCGCTTTACATTTTGGATATTACCGGGCGGGCTGATATGTTCGCCGTATTGTACGCAATATCAAACATTCCGATTCTGCTTTCACCTTTGGGCGGAGCAATCGCAGACCGATTCAACCGACGTAATCTTATGGTGATTTTCGATTTTACAAGTAGCTCGATTATTATGTGCTTATTCTTGCTTATTACTGTGGGATTCGCTACGGTTACACCGATTGGCGTAATTATGGTGTTACTGTCCATTGTCAGTGCGTTGTATACTCCCGCCGTCACCTCCAGTATTCCCCTATTGGTGGAAATTGAAAAATTGGAGGGTGCAAATGGTATTGTACAGGCAGTGCAGGCTTTATCAGGTGTTGCCGCGCCGATTTTGGGCGGCGTGTTATATGGTGCATTGGGGATTCGCTACCTCGTTATCATAAGCTGTATTGCGTTTTTCCTATCTGCTGTAATGGAAATATTCATTAAGATACCATTCGCAAAACGTGAATGGGACGGACATATTATTACGACTATTGCAAAGGATATGAAAGAGGGCTTTGCCTATGTGGTAAATCAATCGTTCATATTAAATTCAATGATTGTAGCGGCTGTAATCAATTTAGTTTTATCGCCGCTTTTGATTGTAGGGAGTCCAATTATTTTACGGGTCACAATGCGAAGCAGCGATATAATGCAGGGCGTAGGTGTCGGACTTATAAGCTTTGCAAGCATTTTAGGCACATTAACTATTGGCCTTTTCGCCAAAAGAATTAGAATGAACACTTTGTACCGATTGGTTCTCGCCATCGCCTTATTGGTTGTGCCTATTGCCGTATCGGTGTTACCCTTTTTCCTTGGACTTGGTTACTATCCGGCGTTCGCCCTGTTTATGCTCGGCGCGATTCCCATAGCTATGTTTGCAGCTATATTATCAATTTTTATTATTGCGAGAGTGCAAAGGGTGACTTCAAATGAGAATTTAGGCAAGGTTATGGCAATCATCATGGCTGTTGCTCAATGTGCCGCGCCGTTAGGTCAAGTTATATATGGCAGTGTATTTGAATCCTTTAGCGACGTCCTATATTTGCCGATTTTTGCAATTAGTTTGCTGATGATTATTATCGCTTTCGTTGCGCAGCGAATGTTTGCGACTGAGCCAATCGGTTAATATGATTGAATGTGATATTATGGATAAGTATGAATGGTCGCTACATCGAAACAACACCGACAGCGATACACTTACAAAGTTTTGAAAACCAGGTATCAGGCTCAAAATTATGCTTAACGACAGGGAGAAATTCTAATTTCCATCATTACCATATATCGGGTTATTTCAACCACTTTGCCGCATCCATTGCAAAGTAGCTTATAATTATATCTGCACCTGCCCTCTTTATTGCGGTCAAGGACTCCAGAGCCGCATTTTTTTCATCAATCCAGCCCTTTTGAGCAGCCGCCTTGATCATGCAGTACTCACCGCTTACATTATAGGCAGCCAGCGGATAGTCAAATCTTGAGGCGGCTTCATGGATAATATCCAGATATGCAAGAGCAGGCTTTACCATTATGATATCTGCACCTTCATCTATATCAAGTTCTATTTCCTTCATTGCTTCCTTCCTGCCATGGTAATCCATCTGGTAGGTTTTCCGGTCTCCGAAAGCAGGAGCTGAACCGGCTGCATCTCTGAAAGGTCCATAGAAGGCAGAAGCATATTTCGCACTGTAGGCCATAATAGCTTTATCTGAAAAAGAACTATTGTCAAGTGCTTTTCTTATGGCACCCACTCTACCATCCATCATATCTGAGGGAGCAATGATATCTGCGCCTGCATCAGCCAGACTGACCGCTGCTTTTGATAAAATCTCCAACGTCAGATCATTATCTATTTTGCTGTCTTTTATAATACCGCAATGTCCGTGACTGGTATATTCACACAGGCACAAATCGGCAGACAATACAAGCCCCGGGAATCTCTGCTTTGCTGCTCTGAGAGCCTTTTGAACAATACCTTCTCTACAAAAGGCACCTGTTCCAACCTCATCCTTTTCATCGGGAATCCCAAACAGGAGTACACCTGGAATTCCTGTCTGCTGTACTTTTTCAAGCTGAAAAAGCAGCCTGTCCACAGAATAATGATATATTCCCGGCATTGAGGAAATTTCCCTTTCTATTCCTGTACCTTCTACAACAAACATGGGATATATGAAATCCTCTTTGCCAATCGTTGTTTCTCTGATAAGCTTTCTCAGCCCGGTACTTGTTCTAAGTCTCCTTGGTCTCTTTACTAAATCCATTGTCTGCCTCCGGAAGCTTTAATTATATTAAATGTTTAATCAGTATTAAATCAGTATTAAATCAGTATTAAATCAGTTTTGAATCAGTTCTTAATCAGTTTTGAATCCCATTTAAGATGCTCAATATCTTTTCTGTTTAATTCTATTATTTTTTCTATTAATCCTTCTGCATTATATTGGTCAGCTACTGCTATTACCGAAATACCTTCTTCGGCAGCTGCATTGGCTGTGACCGGTCCTATACATATAAAAGCTGCTGATAATTTCTCTATTCTTTCCTGTCCCAGTATAGTTGCAAAGGCCTTTACTGCAGAGGGACTTGCAAAAGTTATGTAATCGGCCCTTTCTAACTCAGATATAATAAAATCCAGTTTACTTTCCAAATTATTATGGGGTTCGGTTGTATAAACAGCAATTTCATCAAAAGCTATACCGTAATTCACAAAGCCCTCTGTTAATTCAGGCCTGGAAAGTTCAGAATCAATAAGGAGTATTTTGTCGCTGCTGTTTATTCTATCGAGTAAGCCCGACAATAACTCCCTGGTAGAAAATTTTTCAGGTATATAATCCGGGTACAAGCCTTTTAAATTCAGTGCTTTTTCTGTGGCTGAACCAATTACTGCAATTTTTATTCCATAAAGCTTTCGAATATCCAGTTTTAGCTGACTAAGCTGTTTAAAGAAAATATCAACACCATTTGTGCTTGTAAATACAAGCCAGCTATATGAGTCCAGTCTGCTCAGAGCTATTTCAAGCTTATCATTCTCCTGAAGCTCGGTTATTTTTATGACAGGAAATTCAGTAACGTGGGCACCATATGCCTCCAACCCCTTAACCAATGCATCTGATTGTCCTGCAGGTCTGGTTGTTATTATTCTTTTACCTGAAAGTACTCCTTTCCCATACCAGCTAAGGGTTTCAGTAAGCTTTGCCACTTCTCCTACAACAATAACAGCCGGTGATTTTACCTTATACTGCTCACACTTCTCGGTAATATCGCTTAATATGCCGGTTATTACTCTCTGCTCGGGCTTTGTTCCATTTTCAATAACTGCAACAGGTGTCTCAGGTGCTTTGCCAAATCCCATCAGGCCACTGCAAATTTCACTAATATTTTTTACTCCCATAAGAAAAACAAGTGTGCCTTCCTGTTTAGCAAGTGTTTCAAAATCACATAACGGGCTGCTTTCCCTATCTCGGTCGCATTCTCTATTAATGACGCTTTTTATATTCTCAGTGCTTTCTATATTCCCAGTGCTTCCTCTTTCAGCCGAATGGTGTCCGGTGATTATATGAAGGGACGAGGCATATTCTCTGTGTGTAACCGGTATTCCAGCATATGCAGGCACAGCTAAGGAGGAGGTAATACCGGGCACAACCTCAAAATCAATCCCGTTTTTATGAAGATATTCGCACTCTTCACCACCACGCCCGAATAAAAACGGGTCTCCGCCCTTTACTCTAGCTACAGTCTTACCTTCTTTTGCATACTTTAATAGAAGCTGATTTATTTCGTTCTGAGGTACCTGGTGGTGCTGGGGTTGTTTTCCCACATAAACAAATTCGGCTCCATTATCAGCAAAGCCAAGTACATTGCTGTCAATAAGCCGATCATATACGATGACCTCGGATTCTTTTATGGCCTCTGCTGCTTTTATGGTCAAAAGCTTGTAATCACCGGGCCCTGCTCCAATAATATATACTTTTCCTGCCATATTAGCAATCCTCCAGCTTTCTTTCTTTTTCCAATATAACAGCTGCAAGCTGTTCTCCCAGGGAGCGGGCTTGATGCTTATCTCCTTCAACTGCTGCCTTTAAAACATCCTTACCATAATTCACAGCCAGCATTCCGGTTATTTTCATTTTGTTGCCGCTGATTACTGCATGTGCCGCTATTGGTGTGCTGCAGCCGCCGTTAAGACGGAACATAAAGCTTCTTTCTGCTTCCAGAGCCAGCCACCCGTCTGGGCTGTTAATAGAATTTACAAGCTGCTGCATTTTGCCGCCCTTTTTGGTTTGAACCCCTAAAACACCTTGTCCAATGGCAGGAATCATCTCTTCAACAGAAAAACAGCAGGAGCATTTTTCGTGAAGCCCCAATCTTTTCAGACCGGCTGCTGCAAGAACTATTGCATCAAATTCAGCTGCTGCCAGTTTATCAAGTCTGGTAAGCACATTTCCTCGTAACTGCTTGACAGTCAGGTCTGGTCTTAGAGCCAGCAGCTGAATTTCACGGCGTATACTGCTGGTTCCTACTATTGCTCCGGGCTTCAGTTCCTTTAGACTTTCGCCGTTTATTGTTACTAAAACATCCCGGGGGTCCTCTCTTTCTGAAACAGCAGCAATGGTTAGCTGCTTCGGCATGACAGCAGGCATATCCTTCATACTGTGAACTGCCATATCAATTTTATCTTCAATAAGTGCATTTTCTATTTCGTTGACAAATAAGCCTTTTCCACCTATGATATCCAGTTTAGTGTCCAGAAAAATATCACCCTTGGTCTTCATTCCCACAAGTTCAAACTTCAGTTCAGGGAACTTACTGCCCAGCAGGTTTACAATCAATCTGCTCTGAGCCATTGCCAATGCGCTTTGGCGGGTTCCGACCCTAATGATCCCATTCATAATCCTCCCTCACTTTATGTTGCTGTAGTCCTGCCTTATCTTGGCTGTAGAATTTTCATTTTATGTTGCTGTAGAACTGTCTTCTATTGCTGCAGAATTTTCATTTCATGCTGCTGTAGTATCGCCTTTAGTGCCTGGGGAGTAATCTCACCCTTTGAATAGAATTCTTCAAGCACAATTCGCAGTTCATTTTCCTTTTCAGGTTGAGTCAGAGAACTTTTTCGAATTCTGCTTCTGAAATCAGCAAGCATTTCTAGCATTTGAGAATAAGTCTCGGGAAATACTTCTTCTGAGATTTTCCTGATTTTTTTTGAAAGGGCCGGATATACTCCTGATGTTGATATTCCAATGGTTAAAGGGCCTCTCTTAACCACCGCCGGAAAAATAAAAGTACATTTTTCCGGGTCATCAACAACATTAACCGGTATATTGCTTTTTACGGCATCATTATATACCAATTCATTAACTTGTGTTGATGATGTGGCAGCTACAACAAGGAAAGCCCCTTCTATATTATCTTGTGAGTATGTACTTTTTTGAATTTTTAAAAATCCCTGCTCATGCAACTCAAGTATAGAACTGCACAATTCAGGTGCAATAACATTTACAACAGCCTCAAACCTTAACAATATCTCAGCTTTTCTGGATGCGACTTCGCCCCCGCCCACTATTACACACTGCTTTCCTTTCAAATCAACATACATAGGAAACATAGCCATTAATCCGTAACCCCCGTACAACAATCACGATTTTGAGTCTTCATAGATGTATTTCTATAATTATACCACCTTATAAACTCATGGATATGGCAGTTGATTTGCTCATTGATATAATCAAAATCAAGCAGCTTTCCTACATCTGAGCCGGATGAATCTATATTTTTAAGCTGATCAATATTATACAATCTCACGTTATCCAGCATTTCTATAGCTTCATCAAAATCCCTTGGTACCGCCAGGTCTATAAATAAATGTTTTTTATCCTTATCCTTCATACTCTCTGACAGTATATCCGAAGTAATTGTATAGTGTGGACTTGAGGTAGCCCCAATAATAATATCTGCCTGGTCAATATATGAATATCTGTCATTATAATCTATAGTGTTATAAAAATTATTTTCCTGAGCTATATTTTGTGTAACAACCATATTCCTCTTTGTTATGAGAATATTTTTGATGCCTGTCTCCAGCAGCATTTTTAATACAGCTCTTCCTATTTCCCCTGAACCTATAACAAGAACGCTTTTACCTGCCAGGTTACTTCCATACTGTTCTCCAAGTAATTGTCCCACCTGTCCGGTAACAGAACATACCTTTTTATTTGCCAGACTTCTGGTTTTAATCTTTTTGGACGAAGTAACAGCGAGTCTTGATAGGGTATTTAAAACTGCTTGAGATGTTCCGTATTTTATCGAAATAGCATAGGCTTTCCTGAATTGCCCCAATATCTGATCTTCACCAAGTATCATTGAATCCATACCCGATGCAACCTTTATAATATGCCTGACTGCATTAATTCCTTCATATACATAAAAATATTTTTTCATTATATATATCTCTTGCCCCTTAAGATGGCAGAAAATCTTTTCTATATTTGCTGTATCCAAAGGGGAAGCCTCTGAAAAAATATGTATTTCAGTCCGGTTGCAGGTAGAAAGAATGGCGCACTCTGAAATGCCTTCAATTCTTTTAATTGCTAAAAGCATTTTTTCATATTCATCAGGTTCAATACTGAACTTCTCACGTATTTCTACCGGTGTTGTTTTATAGTTGACTCCAACAACGTATACTCTCATAAATCCCCGTCCTGTTTGCTCTACACATTTACTATCTACTTTACTTCTGTTCTTGTATTTTTTCCTCTTACAAATTCAATTATTTTTCTTCCTGCCATTGCTCCCTGACCAACAGCTGTAGCAACCTGCTTGAAGCCTCCGGTACAGTCACCTGCGGCAAACAATCCGGCTACATTGGTCTTTTGGTCCTTATCAACTATAATTGAGGCACCCTCAGTAATTACTCCAAGCTTTCTGGCAAAATCAGAACTTGAAGCGCTGTCATTTGCAATAAAAAGGCCATCAATATTCTCAACGCTGCCATCTGAAAAATGAATTCTCTCTAGATAATCCTTACCTTCCAGCTTCAAAATAGTTTTGTCTACGATTTTGTATTTTTCATGCAGACTGCTATAATTACCACTGTACTCAAGCTCCTTACCGTTTGTATAAATTGTTATGTTTGAAGTAAAAGGCTTAAGTTCTTCGGCTTCATGAACAGCAAAATCCTTATGCCCAAGTACACCAACCTTAAGATTTCTATAAAAGAAACCGTCACAGGTAGTGCAATAGCTCACGCCGATACCCTCCAATTTTTTCAGTCCATCAATATTCAGTTTCTTTTGAGGCTGTCCGGTGGCAAGCAGAACTGTTTTACCTGTGTAACTGTTTTCTGTGGTTACGACTTCAAAATCCTCATTCTGGTTTATTCCCAGAACTTCTTCCTCTACAATATCCGCTCCAAGCCTTTTAGCCTGAAGTTCTCCGGCTTTTAACAGCTCGCTTCCGCTGATAGGCTCTGAAAACCCAAAATAATTTTCAATTTTATGAGCCCTTAGTAACTCACTGTTGTTTTTTCCTATCACCAGAGTTTTAAGATTTGCACGAACAGTGTAAAGAGCTGCAGATAAACCAGCAGGGCCCTTCCCAACAATTATTACATCATATACCATAATAACCTCCATGAGCCGCTTAAGTGGCTTTGAGCCAACATTGCGGCTTTGATCACATTAGTGGCTTTAACTTTATATGTTTTTACACCTTCTCCAAAGCCTGTTCAAAATCTTCCTTTATATCTTCAAAATCCTCTATTCCGATACTAATCCTTATAAGATCATCATACACACCCATTTTTTCCATTTCTTCAACCGTATTGGTTGCATAAATAGTTGACGCAGGGTGAATTACAAGTGTTCTGACATCACCGATATTTGATAGGTTATAGGCATATTTTAAGGAATTTATAACCTTGAAGGCATTTTCCTTTGAACCTACCCTTATTGTAAGAATGCCTCCGAATTTATTTCCAAACTGCTTTCTGGAAAGATCAAAATCTTTAGACCCTTCCAGACCAGGGTAATTTACATAGGACACTTTCGGGTGCTCTTGTAGTGTTCTAGCCAGTTCTAATGCATTGCTGCAGAGACGGTCCATTCTCAAAGCCATGGTTTCAAGTCCTAGACTGCTGAGATATGCATTAAAAGGTGACATACAGGGTCCGAAGTCTTTAAATAGCGTCTTTCTGAGTTTCGCCAGATATACAAAGCCACCAAATTTTCTGTATGCGTTCAGTGAGGAAAATTTTTCATAATTCCATTTAAATTTTCCTCCATCAACAATGATTCCTCCGATGGAATTACCACTACCATTGATATATTTTGATGTTGAGTGAATTACTATATCTGCTCCCAGTTTTAAAGGCTTTACCAGATACGGAGTGGTAACAGTATTGTCAACAATGAGAGGAAGCCCATGGCTGTGTGCCAGTTCAGATAGCAATTTTATATCATATACATCCAATTTTGGGTTTCCTATAGTCTCAACATATATAGCTCTGGTCCTGTCATTTATCTTTTCCTCAAAGCTCCCAATTGAATTGTCCATGGCATATTTTACAGTAATTCCTAAGTCTTCTAAACAACTGAACAGTGAGTATGTACCACCAAAAATTCCACTGCCTGAGACTATTTCTTCTCCGCTTCTTGTGATATTTAACAATGCCAGGGTTGCCGCAGCCATACCGGAGGAACAGGCAACTGCTCCGATACCGCCTTCCAGAAAGGATATTCTTTTTTCAAAGGCTTCAATTGTAGGGTTACTTATTCTTGTATATAAAAAGCCAGGTTCACGACCTTTAAAAACATTCTCCAGCTTTTCTGCTGTTTCCTGCTCAAAGGCGGAGGACTGGTAAATGGGGATTGTTGTAGCTCCTGTTTTACCATCTGCTGTAAATTCCCCATGAAGAAGTGCAGTATTAAACTTCATATTAACCTCCATGAGCCGTAATAGCGGCCACAAATTGTAATGAAATTTGTCTGCTCCCATATCCGCTATAAGGCGAATAAAGGAGGTTAATTGGCCATGTGCGCTTTCAAAGTATTGAAAATACTTTTGTGTTGAAATACTTTGAATATTTCGCACGGCCATAAATTCACAGGTTAGTTTGGATGACGAGCATTAGCGAAGTCTTTCAAACTAACCTCCCAAGCCGCCCTTTTCAACAAATACGGTAAAGGTTCCGTCTTCATTGTTAACTACATTCAGCACCTTATGGCCTTCATCCTTAAAACTTCTGGGTACGTTTTGAATAGGTTCTCCCTCATTCATTTTTACTTCCAGTATCTGACCGTCTTCCAACTCTTCAAGGGCAACCTTTGCCTTTACAAAAGTTATTGGACAAACTACGTCAGTTATATCAACAAAATCGTCAGCTTTTATATTTGACATATTAGCCTCCATGAGCCACATTGTGGCTACAAATAGTAATGAAAAGACACGTAGTGGCTTTGAGCCGACATTGCGGTCGCAAATTAGTTATTTAATCTACAATACACTTGCAACATCCTTCTCAAGCAGTTCCCAACCAACTCTGTCTATTGTGTTTCTAAAGCGCTCACTGGACTTGCCATGTTTTTCGTAAAATTTCAGTGTAGCATCTACAACCTTAAAAAGTTCTTCTGTTGTAAAAATAATTGGCAGAAGCTTTTTACCTATGGCTATCCTGTTACCAAACAATCCTCCGAAGTAAATTATTAATCCGCTTTTGCCTTCCCAGGCCTCTGTTGGACAGGCTCTTACACATCTCCCGCAATAATTGCAGGCTTCTTCATTAAATATAAGCTTTTTGTCTGCCTTGTCTACGGTTATTGCTTTCTCACGGCAAACTACTTCACACAAACCGCAAAAGGTACAATTGTTTTCATTCCACTGAACCTTTTCTCCGCCTTTTACACCGAGATCATTTTCTTCAGCTTTAAGACAGTTATTACAGCAAGCAGTAATCCCGAACTTAAACTTATGAGGAAGCTCTTTGCCGTGGTAGCGTTTATCAAATTCATACGCCAGTTTTGTGGAATCAATAATACCGTTTGGACATACTTCACTGCCCTGACAGGCAGTAATGGTCCTTACCCTTGGTCCGCAGACTCCCGGCTGCAAATTAGCCTCTGCAAGTTCAGCCTTAACAGCCTCTACATCCTCAAGTTTTATAAAAGGAATTTCTATGCTTTGTCGTGAAGTCATATGTACATACCCGTGACCATATTTCTTTGCTATCTCATGAACCTTAAGCAATTGGTCAGCCTGTATCTGTCCACCGATAATCCCAAGTCTCAAAGAAAAATTGTCCTTCTGCTTCTGGCGCATGAAACCGCCTTTTTTCAATTCCTTATAATCTACCTGTGCCATAATCTTTTCTCCATTTCCGGTAAAAGAGAGCCCGGATATACCTTGTAACAAATTGCACTGTAACCGTATCCTGCTATGCAATAGACTCTATTTACCTTCTATTATAAGTTTTTCTTCACTGACCTCATTTTTTATAATATTAAAGCTTTTTAATACAATATTCTTATCATCCATTAAAGATATGATGAAATAGCTGGCTTCAGGGTCAAAAGCAAGTCTTTTGTCTTCCTCCGAAGGTCTTGAGGGTGATGCCGGGTGACTGTGAAAGTTCCCCAGCATTACCCAGCCGTTACTTCTCATATCCTTGACAGCGGTAAACTGTTCTTTCGGGTCCATCGAAAAATGTTCAGGGCTATAATCCGTATTTGTAAGCAGATAAACCCTTCTGACGTATTTGACATTATTTTCAATAATACCTCCCAGTAGACCGCATGCTTCATTTGGAATAGCCTTAATGGAATGCTCCAGAATTTCATTATATTGTTTTTGATTAATTACAATCAATTATAGCACCTACCTTCCATATTGAGAATACAAGGATATTCACCTGCACTGGTTTGTTTATTTTATAGTAGCATAATTCCCTTAACCATAAAATTGATAAAATTTACTTTTTACCATAAATAATTTACATCATTCTTTTGTGCTGTCTTGATAAGCTAATTTTAATAACAGTATAAATTATGTATGCTTTAATTCACATACTGCCTGTTCGTAATCAATAAGTGTTTTAATAGATGGATTTTCACCGCATACCTGACAATTCTTATTATTTGGCAGGTTTATTTTTCTGAATTCCATCTTAAGGGAATCATAGGTTAACAGCTTACCGGTAAGCAAATCACCAACTCCAAGGACATACTTTATTGCTTCTGTAGCCTGTATGGTTCCAATAATCCCTCCCATTACGCCAAGAACGCCGGCCTGCTTGCAGGTAGGTACTGCGTCAGGAGGCGGAGGATTCTTAAATACACATCTGTAGCAAGGCCCCTGTCCCGGAACATACGTCATGGTCTGACCCTGAAATCTTATGATCCCTGCATGTGAAAACGGCTTTTGGGTAAGTACACATGCATCATTAATTAAAAATTTTGCAGGAAAATTGTCAGTGCCATCAATAATAAAATCATAATTTTTATCGTTGATTATATCTTTAATATTGGAAGAGCTTACCCATTCCTTGTATACTGCCACCTCTACGTCAGGATTCATTTCGTTAATGGTTTCCTTACCCGAAATTACCTTTGGCTTACCAACATCCTTGGTCAGGTGTATTATCTGCCTTTGCAGGTTTGATAGTTCAACAGCATCGAAGTCAACAAGTCCAATTGTACCTACACCTGCTGCTGCCAGGAACATTGCTGCCGGTGCCCCAAGGCCTCCTGTTCCGATAATAAGTACCTTTGAGTTTAGAAGCTTTTTTTGCCCCTTAACTCCAACTTCCTTTAAAATAATATGTCTTGAATATCTTTCAATCTGTTCATTGGAAAAACTCATTTTGACCTCCATCTACGCGCAGAGCGCGTATGCAAAAAGTAATAAAAAGCCGCTTAGCGGGTTTTGCTCGTGAAATACACGATGACTTACAAAATGTATTTTTCACGCTGCGCCTCCTCCCATAAAGTAAAGGAATTCAACAACATCCCCGTCTTTTACAAGTAGTGTCTCAAAATCATCTCGGTTCACAAATTCATCGTTTATTTGCACTGTTACATAATCCTGCATCTCAACGTTTTGTGCACCAAGCAGCTCTTTTACTGTTAACTCCTTTTCCAGTACTACTTCTTTTCCGTTTGCTTGAATTTTCATGAGAAATATCCCCCCAATAGATTTAATAAATTTATATATTCATTTTTTCTAAATATAATAGTCCAGTATGATTTCCTGCTGTTTGAGCAGATCACATATGGAGTCCACTGTATTTTCAAGTGTTCCGTTAATATTAATATTGCTGTCAGGTTTAAAGCTGTTAAAAGGCGACTCACCTGCGTTGACAATTATTATTTCATTTGGCTGGTTCAATAATTTCAGTTTCTCTGCTTCATAATCATCCAGATTGAATACTGACGTAATAAAAATCTGTCCCGCATCGGTGAATATTCTTGCCAGTTCACCAATCTGCCTGATCTGATTGTCCCTTGCCTGAAAATCGGGAGAGGCTTCTGCTGCAAGCCCGTTCAGCAAGCTGGACACCCCCAGATAGTAAGCCTTGTAGTTCATTGTAAAGAGTCTGCTCTCCAGATTTTTTCCTATGTCTTGTATTGCTTTTTCTTTTTCTTCACTTCCCGTTGTTATAACTATAAACTTGGACTTGTGTCCATATACCTCTTCTCTTTGGGCAGCAGCAATTAGTCCTTTTTCCCAGAGATATTCCCTGTCCCTGATATGTTCCACAAGGCTGTTGTCACTGTCTGAGACACCCTCAAGAATTATTCCTCCGCCGGAAATTTCATAGTTATCAACTATAACAAATCTACCTGTCAGTTCTATGTCTGAAATAGCATCAAAAGCAATTGGTTTGGCCGTCTCCAGGATACATTCGGCAACATCGTGTCTCTCAACCTGATCCTTGAAGGTATCTATATTAAGCTCGGCTGCATCTATGATGTTTAAAATTTCTACCAGCTTAACAGCTATTCTCATTGTGCCTATCTTCAACTTATAATTCTTATTTTTTATTAATGGTACATGTCCAACCCAGAATATATTTACTCTGAAACGCGAACTCAGGACAGGCTGGGTTTCGTCAACCTTGACCATCAGCTCTCCGGGCTTTATGTATATCTGGGTTGTTAAGGTAAAGCCCACTGCCTGGTCAGCATATGCAGTATCTGCAGGTACGGTATTAAAGCCTTCCACACTGTTTATGACACTTTTCTTTTTTGAAGGCAGAAAGACAACCTCGTCACCGGCTTTGACAGTTCCGCTCAGCACAGTACCTGCAACAATTCTTCTGTCATCGTTCTCCTCGGTAAACTTGTATATGTCCTGTACCGGCATACGAAAGGGCAGCTGCCGATTCTCCTTTTTATTTGCAAAGCCGTCCAGCTGTTCCAGAACAGTTGGCCCCTCATACCATAGAGTATTATCAGACTTCCCTGCTACATTGTCTCCGTTAAAGGCACTTATTGGTATAAAGTTTAGGGGCTGTATGTTTATTTTATTAAGAAATTCGGTGAATTCTGATTTTATTGACCTAAAAACCTCATTATCAAAATCCACAAGATCCATTTTATTTACAAGAACAACCACCTGCTTTATTCCCAGCATTGACACTATATGACCGTGACGCTTGGAGTTTTCTTTTATCCCCTCCTTGGCATCAATTACAAGAAGTGCGGCTTCAGCTCTTGAGGCTCCTGTTACCATGTTTTTAAGGAACTCAATATGCCCAGGCGCATCGATAATGATATAATCCCTCTTTCCGGTTTTAAAGAAGCATCTCGCGGTGTCAATGGTAATGCCCTGCGCCTGTTCATCCTTGAGAGCGTCCAGCAGGAACGCATATTCAAAGGGTCTTGAGTTTTTTCTGCAGTATTCCTTTACTGATTCCAGCTTTCCCTCGGGCAGTGAATCTGTATCTGCAAGAAGTCTTCCTATTACAGTACTTTTACCATGATCCACATGTCCTACGATTACTATGTTCATCTGTTCTCTGTTATCCATTTACATGTAACCTCCTCTGCGAAGTGTCTCAAGTCCTCCCCCGTCGTCCTTATCCTGGGCACGGCCTGATCTTTCGGCTATGTTTGAGAACTTTCCGCTTTTTAATTCCTCAATGATTTCACTGACATTCTTTGATGTGGATTCCACCGGTGTTGTACATGGATAGCAGCCCAGTGACCTGTATCTTTTTCCGTCCCCCTGATCAAAGTAAAGTGAGGTGATCGGTATGTTTTCACGTTCGATGTATTCCCATATGTTCAATTCAGTCCAATCTAACAGAGGATGAATTCTTATATGTGTTCCCGGAGCAAAATCTGTTTTGAACTGATTCCAGAATTCAGGGGGCTGATCTCCAACATCCCAGTCATTTTCCTTGTCTCTTGGAGAAAAATACCTTTCCTTGGATCGGCTGCCTTCCTCATCGGCTCTGACTCCTACAATTACACCGGTATACTTTTCTCTGTTCTTATCAGGTATGTATTTGCCTGTCTTATGGTCCATTACGTACCTGTTCCATTCTCCCGAAAGGGTATTTTTCAGGGCCTCGGATTTGAGTGACTGACAGCAGGCTATTCTGTCTACCTTACCGTCTGGGAAGGTTTTCTTTTGTGCCAGAGCTTCGGAATTCTCTCCATAAACCATGGTCAGCTTCCATTTTAAGGCCAGCTCATCCCTGTACTGGATCATTTCAGGTATTTTGTAATGAGTATCAATGTGGACAAGGGGTATTGGTACATGTCCGAAAAATGCCTTCCTTGCCAGCCACAACAGAACGGTACTGTCCTTGCCTATAGACCACAGCATACAGATGTTTTTAAATTCCCTGTACGCTTCTCTGAGTATATGAACACTCTGTGCTTCCAACTTATCCAAATGATTCATAACATACCTCCGAATTTTATATGTTGATAAGATAATTTACTAAAACCAGGTTTATTTATGACCTCCTACATGCAGACCGCATTCCTTTTTATCGGGATCCTCCCACCACCATCTGCCGCTGCGTATATCCTGGCCTTCCTGCACAGCTCTTGTGCAGGGCTGGCAGCCAATGCTGCGGAAGCCTGTATTGTACAGATGACTGTATGGAATATTATTTTCTTTTATGTAAGCCCATACATCTTCTTCAGACCAGTGCACAATAGGATTTATCTTGTATATTGAATTAGCGGAATCCCATTCAAAAATCTCAATATCCTGACGTGTGGGTGATTGGTCTCTTCTCAAACCGCATATCCAGCCGTCAACGGTACTCAAAACTCTCTTTAGAGGCTTTACCTTCCTTATATCACAGCATTTTTTTCTCAGCTCAACACTTTCGTAAAAGAAATTTGGTCCCAGACTGGATACCAATTCCTCAATATCTCCGCTTTCAGGGGCATATACTTCATAGTTGAACTTATACCGGAGCATGGTCTGCTCCATAAGATCATAGGTTTTTTGAAAATGTCTGCCTGTATCAATTACAAAAATTCTTGCCTTGGGCTCTGCCTGTAAAAACATATGTGTCAAAACTTGATCTTCTATGGAAAGACTTGATGCCAATGCTATTTTAGAAACACCTATGTTTTCTGCTACATACCTGATAACATCTTCAGGCCTGGTATATTTGCAATTCAATGCTTTAATATCCAATTGCTCCATACTTATAATCCTTTCCGCCTTTTAATAAATAGAATTTATACTAGTTTACCGTTCTCAAGAAATTTGCTTCGCAAAGTTTTAAGTGCCTGTTCAAATTAATCTGTCATTGCTCCCAAATTATCCTGTTCGCATGGAACTTTCAGTTCCTTGGGAACCCTAGGTTCCCTTTGCACCCTCCTCAAACCGGAAAGGGGAATCCCCTTTTCAAACCCCACGCATAGGAATTTATCTGTTCTGAATTTCATGGTGTACTTGTCATACATTTGTATTATTACTCATTCAAAGTATTGAAAATATACAAATTCCTATCCTTCCAGCAAGTTTTCCATTACCAGAGCAGCCGCTCCTATTGAAATTGCATTTTCGTTGAAATAGCCCCCATTACTGAAAAAAAGCTTTCCTTGTCCATGAGTCCGAATTTTCTCCAATGCAGTTTCTGTACATTTTTCATAAAAAAGTCTGGAATGTTTAATAAGCGGGCCACTCAAAATGACTATTCCCGGATTGAGCAGTTTTATCAAATTTGCAAGTCCAACCCCCAATATACCGGCCCCCTCCAGAATAACATTCCTGGCAAAGTTGTCACAATTATCAGCTGCCTTACAGATATCAATATAGGAATGTTTATCCAGTAACTGATCCCCGGTGAGCTTTTTCAATTTTTTATACTTCTCGGTTATTGAATATATGGAGGAACAGGTTTCTATACATCCCCTGTTACCACAGGAACATTTTTCTCCGTTAACATCAATTATCATATGGGCAAAGGCATCCTCGGAGTCATTGATATTTCTAACAAATACACCTGAAGAAATTAATCCGGTTCTTATACCGATCCCGCAATTAATATATATAACATTTTTAATCCCCTTACCTATTCCATAACAGGTCTCAGCTAAAACTGCAGCGTTAGCACCATTATCAATTACCACAGGGATTTCCAGTCTTTTTTCAAAAATTGATTTCAGGTGAATGTTTTCCCAGCCAGGGGCTTCAAAATTTTCCGGATTTAAAACTACACCGCTGTTTCTATCCAATGGTCCGACGGTTCCAATACCCATTCCGATAATACTTCCGTTTTTCCTTATGATTCTTTCCTGAACCTCTCTGATCCAACTCAATATAATACTTAGTGTTAACTTTGGAGTAGATTCAATGTTCATTTCAAATCTATACCTTTTTACAGGCTGCAGCTTAAGGTTTGTTAATACAACCTGTGTATAGGTTCTTGATATGTCTATGCCGATAATATAGTATTTTCTGGAGTCTATATCATATAAAACCGGTTTTCTTCCTCCGGTGGATTCGCCTATCTCCGAGCCGGTGATTAGTTTTAATTTCTCAAGGGGCTGCATCATTCTGCTTAGACTTGTCAGCTTTAAACCTGACAGCTCTGACAGGGCACCTTTTGTTAAAGGCTGATCGTGCAGAATTAAACTCAAGAGTTTTTTCGATTCCAAAGGCAATCCGCTGAAAATATTACTTCTGCTCATAATTGTCCATGCACCCACCTTACAAAAATATGTCATGAATCAAAACACACGACTTATTGCCAATTTAGGCAAAAGTACTCATAACAATACTTTAGATAATATAATCATCAGGAATAAATACCTTGAAGTCCTTTGGTTTAACATAAACTGTCTGCTTTTCCTTCAGCATAAGCTTTTTATAATTTTCCTTGCTGATTTCTGCCTCTATATACTCTCCGGTATCCAGTCTCTTCATTTCAAGATTTACTATGGGTCCTACAGCCCTTATGAAAATAATTTTTGCAGCAATAAACCCGTTTTCTCCGGCTTCAAGACTTATTTCAATATCGTGGGGGCGTGTGTAGCTGATGACATTTCTATCTCCTGTTTCGGTATGCCCGGGTGCATCATGGTTTATTGGACCAAGCTCAATTTTTCCATTGTGCACTCTGCCGTGGAACAGGTTAACGTTACCAAGAAAGTTATAAACAAAAGGATTTGCAGGGTTATCATAAACTTCCTCCGGAGTCCCGATTTGTTCTATTCTGCCTTGATTCAAAATAACGATTCTGTCTGCCACATCAAGTGCTTCCTCCTGATCATGGGTAACAAAAACACTTGTAATGGGATATTCATCATGCAGCTTCCTGAGCCATCTTCTGAGATCTTTTCTCACTTTAGCATCAAGAGCTCCAAAAGGTTCATCCAGCAGCAATACCTTTGGTTCCACAGCTAATGCCCTTGCTAGTGCAATCCTCTGTCTCTGACCTCCTGACAGTTGAGCAGGATATCGCTTGGCCAGTTCCTCCATTTTAACAAGTCCCAAAAGTTCATGAACTTTCTTTTCAATGACTTCTTTACCGGGTCTATGTTTAGAGGGTCTAACCTTTAAGCCGAAGGCAATGTTTTCAAAAACCGTCATGTGTTTGAATAACGCATAATGTTGAAATACAAATCCGACTTTTCTGTCCTGGGTACTCTTATCGGTATTATCCTCACCGTCAAAAATGATACTGCCGTGATCAGAGGTTTCCAGCCCGGCTATGATTCTGAGCAGAGTTGTTTTTCCCGAGCCTGACGGTCCCAACAACGCTACAAGTTCGCCGGTATTGATTTTCAGATCAATATTGCTGAGTGCTTTAAAGGAATCAAAAGACTTCGTAATATTTGAAATTTCGATACTCATATAAATCTCCCATCTACGCGCATGGCGCGTACACAAATTGTAATGAAAAGTCATGTAGTGGGTTTTCGCTGCAACTATTTAAACTGCTGTTTGATTTTCCAGTCCGAAATATTCTTTATAATCAAATTAATTAAGGCTATTAATGTTAAAAGTGAGGCTACTGCAAAGGCTGCTGAAAACTTATATTCGTTATACAGAATTTCCACATGCAGAGGTACTGTATTGGTTAAGCCTCTGATATGACCCGAAACAACGGATACAGCTCCGAATTCACCGGCAGACCTGGCAGCTGTCAGCATTACGCCATATAAAAGCGCCCACTTTATGTTTGGCAGAGTTATGAGCCAAAAAGTTTTTAAGCCGCTGGCTCCTAATGTCAATGCCGCTTCTTCCTCAGCCGTTCCCTGGGATTCCATAAGTGGTATCAGCTCTCTGGCAACGAAGGGCAGTGTAACAAATAATGTTGCAATAATGATGCCCGGCGGTGCAAATATTATTTTTAAGCCCAGCTCGTTCAGAAGGGTTGCCAGAATTCCATGACTGGTACTGAACAGTAAAACAAATATCAAACCGGCTACTACGGGTGAAATGGCAAAGGGTAAATCTATTACAGTTATCAGCAGATTTTTGCCCTTGAATTTGAACTTTGCAACAGCCCAGGCAGCTATCACACCAAATACAGTATTTATGGGCACTACAATTGCAATTGTAAGCAAGGTAAGCTTTATAGCTGATAAAGCCATCGGATCACTTATAGCGGCCAAATAGACTTTTGTCCCCTGCTCAAAAGCTTTAACAAAAACAGAAATGAGAGGTACCAGCAGCATGACTGTAAAGAATAATAATGCTATCGCTGTCAGTATTACCCTGACAACCTTCGAATCTCTGGAAGCTTTTTTTTCATTCTTCCCGGGCCGTTTAGAAGCCACAGCTATTGCTTCGTTATAATTTATAGGAATACTACCTGACATACGACCTCCATATAAATAATTTATTTATATCCTGAATCCACAAAATACAGGTGAATACCATAAAACACCGACTGCAAGCAAACATGTCACGTTTTGTGCCTGTTACTTGCCCACCATTGAAAAAGATTAATAATCAGAAGCATTAAAAATGAGATTATAAGCATGATTGCTGCAACGGCTGTTCCTCCTGCATAATCATACTGTTCAAGCTTTGTTCTGATTAACAGTGGTGTTATTTCAGTCCTCAGGGGCATATTCCCTGAAATAAATACTACAGAACCATACTCCCCAAGAGCTCTTGCAAAGGAAAGTGCAAAGCCTGTTATAAGTGCTGGAAGCAGCTCAGGAATAATGATTTTACGAAAAGTTTGGAATCTGCTTGCCCCAAGACAGGCTGCAGCTTCCTCTACCTCTGTATCAATACTGTGTAAAACGGGCTGAACTGTTCTAATTACAAATGGAAAGCTTATAAATACCAATGCAATAGTTATTCCCAGTGGTGTATAGGAAATTTTTATACCCAGAGGTTCAAACAGTCTCCCTATCCATCCGTTGGGGGCATACAATGTGGTAAGGGATATACCTGCAACTGCTGTAGGTAAAGCAAAGGGAAGATCAATCAATCCATCTATGATCTTTTTGCCAGGGAAAGTGTATCTCTCAAGCACCCATGCCAATAGAAGACCAAAAACAGCATTTATTAGTGCGGCTAAAAATGATGTACTGAAGGACACCTTTAAGGATGCAACCACCCTCTCACTTGAGGCAATTTGCCAAAAGCTTTCCAGTCCGAGACCGGAACTATTGATAAATACCATGGAGACTGGAATTAAAATCAACAGAGTTATGTAAAATATCGTTAATCCCATAGTCAGCCCGAATCCCGGTATTACACTTTGCTGCCTTATTTTTAACGGCTTAAATGTCAGATTCATGAATTCACCTCGGATTTAATTACCGTATCGGAACCCTCAGGGTTCCGGTACGGTCCATTATGTATTATTTTTTTACGTAAATCTGATCAAATACTCCGCCATCATCGAAGTGTTCCTTCTGTGCTTTTGCCCAGCCTCCAAATTCTTCGTCAATGGTAAAGAGATTTATCTTTGGGAACTGACTTTCAAACTTCTTTGCTACAGTTTCATTTCTTGGTCTGTAATAATTTTTAGCTGCTATTTCCTGACCCTCATCACTGTAGAGATATTCCAGATAAGCTTCGGCAACCTTTCGAGTTCCTTTTTTATCAACAACGGAATCAACTACAGAGACCGGTGGTTCGGCCAGTATGCTTATTGATGGTACAACTATTTCAAATTTATCCTTACCAAGCTCATTTATTGAGAGAAAGGCCTCGTTTTCCCATGCAATCAACACATCACCAAGTCCGCGTTCAACAAAGGTTGTTGTGGAGCCGCGTGCTCCTGAATCCAACACAGGAACATTTGCAAAAAGAGCTTTTACAAATTCTTGAGCCTTCTGCTGATCATTATTGGTCTTTTTCAGTGAATATCCCCAGGCTGCAAGATAATTCCAGCGTGCTCCACCTGAAGTTTTGGGATTTGGAGTAATTACCTGGACTCCCGGCTTGACCAGATCATCCCAGTCCTTTATGTTTTTTGGATTTCCTTTTCTGACGAGAAATACTATGGTTGAAGTGTAAGGTGTTGAATTGTTTGGCAAACGTTTTTGCCATTCCTTATTAATTAATTCTTTGTTTTTATTGATAGAGTCAATATCATATGCAAGTGCCAGTGTAACTACATCAGCTTCATTTCCGTCTATAACTGTTCTAGCCTGACTTCCTGATCCACCATGAGATTGCTGAACTGTAACATCCTGTCCTGTTTTGGTCTTCCAGTATTTGGTGAATGCTTCATTATACGCCTGGTATAGTTCACGGGTTGGATCATAGGAAACGTTTAAAAGTGTAACTGGTTTACTGCTGTCAACCTCATTACCTGATGCAGTATTACCTGCTGCTGTATTGTTGCTGCTTTCTCCGCAACCAGCCAAAACCGATATAGATAATACGAGACTTAAAATCACTAATGCAAACCTTGTCAATTTTCTTTTTGTCATAACTGTTCTCTCCCTTTTAATTTATTATATTAGTATTCATATCATATTAATATGTTATTTCTTAAAAAAAATTAACTGTTACATATATTATAGAGTCTGTAAATATGTATGAATAAATTACACATAGCATTCTTATATGTTTTATAAGTTATTGAAATATTAACATGTGGTTAAAAGTCTGTCAATAGGTTAATGAATTATTTTACTAAAGCATGTTAATTTTTTTTGAAAAAAACACCTTATATATCAGACCTGTTAAAAAATCTGCTTCTATAAGGTGTTTCTATGGGTAAATCTCGATACTAATTATTTTACTATAGATCTTATCTTGTTATTAAATAACTTTACTTTAGTGTTATTGAGCTCACTTTGATAATATCCCCTTCCAAGGTTCCTTTCACAGTTATCTCGGGCACTTTTTCAGTCGTTATTTTAGGTATAATGTTATCCTTAGCAAGCTTATGACCATTATCATCAAATTTGTAATATTTATAGCTTCCATCCTTCTGTTTCACAGATATTCCGTACCCGCTGGCTTCGCAATGGGGGCATTCCAGACAATCAGCCCCCATTTTTGTCGGGTCCTCCAGATTTGGACTGCAATCCGAATCTCCAAGCCAGCCGTTAAAGCTTTGCTCTTTAATACTATCCTCAGTTATAGATTTAACCTGAAGGACATTTTTCTTTATTGTACCATTAACGCTGATAGCAGCTCCCTCTTTGATTTTTGAGGAAGATACAAGCTCTTTGACAAGCTGTTGTCCCTTTTTATCAAAAACTAAATACTTTTTAGTTCCATCCTTGTTTTTGATCTCAATTCCGTACTTGCTGTTTTTTGTTTTTAAAATCCCTTTATATATGCTACTTTCAACTTTCTTATTTGTTGTAGTATGTTTTGATGCTGCACTGATGTTTTCTGTATAAACAATGCTTGTAAATGAAAAAGTCAGTATCAGCACCAGAAAAACTAATATCTTGTTTTTTAACATATTATCTCCCATCCACCGCTATCGTTTGCGGTTAACTTTAATATCAGAATCAATCAATTACCTTTATCCGGCCTTTTATCATTCCCATCCAGCAGGTGTAGACAATGTCACCTGTTTCAACAGGAGTAAATTCAATTATGTTGTTACCAGGGCTTAATTTTTTTTCAATTTTAAAATCCGGAATAGCTATTTCATTGTTGCAATAATTAAGATTTTCTTCAGTGGCCTTTAAATTCCACTTCACCTTCACACCTTTTTTAACAATGATTATCGGATATTCATCTGCTTTAATTTCTGATTCAATTACCTGTACTGTCTCTTTATACGAAACGTTCTGAGTTGCTTTACCTTTATTCTGAGTGTATGTGGATTTATTAAATGAAGTCAGGCTTACGTCTACTCCATAGAGTGCCAGTCCTCTGCTTAACATGGCAAAACCTAAAACCAGTACTACGGCAGCACTTATAGCTGAGATAATTTTTGCATGTTTCTTATATAATACCGAATTAATATACCCGAAGGTTAACAGCAACGGTACTGTTCCCAGCGCAAAAACAAAGGAAGAAGCAGCACCTATTAGGATACTCCCTGTTCCCAGTGCGTACAGCTGTACCATTTGTAGTGGTCCGCAAGGCATGAGACCGCTAAGCAAACCTATAACCAAATGACTTTTGAATTTACCTGCAAAGATTCGCTTAGCTATAAATGTCGGCAGTCTGAGATTGAATTTCCGTAATGCAGGAAACACATTCAACAGCTTGACTGCCAACAGTATCATAAAAATTCCGCCCAGCAAAGGGATTATTCCTTTCCACAAGCCATTAGGGCTGACAACCTTGCCTATTCCCCCTGCAATTCCGCCTATAATCGAATATGAGGCAATTCTTCCGCAATTATAAATAGTATTTGGTGAAATTCCTTTTTTGTTGATACTGTTGGTTATTACCAGACCTCCGCACATTGCAATACAATGAAAGGAGGTAAGCAAGCCAAACAAGAATATTAGTCCAAGGCTGACCTTGTTTCCTAAATCAGGCAGGTATTCCAGGTTAATCAGCTTTGAAAAAAACGTAAAAATATGTGATAAATGCTCCATTTGTTGCCCCCTTCAAATCAATTCTATCGCCAGCAATCAACTTCATTTATTAGTCAAGGCTGACTACAAATAGTAATCCAGAGGTGCTTTGCTACTAACCAAATGAAGTCTTTCAAGTATTTCTGTACGCAAAGCAATGAATTCCTCGCTGTTTCTGGCTCTGGGTCTTTTCAGCTTTACATCCATAATACTCTCAATCTTTCCCGGTCTCGGAGTCATAATAACAATCCTGTCACTCAGATAAACAGCCTCATCCACATCGTGGGTCACCAGGATTGTAGTAGTACCTCTGGTGTCCCACAGTTCAAGAATTTTATCCTGCAAATCAAAACGGGTAAAGGAATCCAATGCCCCTAAAGGTTCATCCAGTAATAATACTTTTGGGTCATTTATAAGTGCACGAGCCAGAGAGGCTCTCTGAGCCATACCACCTGACAACTGATGGGGGTAGGATTTTTCAAAACCGGTCAGTCCTGCAAGCTCTATGAAATGTGAAACCTCATGCTTCTTTTCCTTGTATATTTTTCGTGCCTTCAATCCTGCTGATATATTGTTTTCAACGGTTTCCCATGGAAAAAGATTTGCATGCTGAAATACATAACCCCGTTCATAGTGAGTGCCTGCTACCGGCTCTCCATCTAAAGTTATCTGCCCTTTCTGGGCCTGATCCAAGCCGGCAATCAGTCTGAGAAGTGTTGTCTTTCCACATCCTGAAGGGCCTATTAATGACACAAATTCACCGGGCTTGATATCGATATTGATATTTTGAAGTGCTTCTGTCTCATAGCCGTTGGCATCGGTATACACTCTGTTTATATTATTTATTGATATATAACCTGATTTTGGTAAGCTCTCTTTGTTCATTTCAACAACCCCTTCTGCCAGACCAGAATTCTGTCCCTTACTCTGAAAATTAACGCCATAACAATTGAAAAAACAATAGCCATTACTATTATGGACGCATAGACCTTCGCATAATTGGACCAGCTTTTAGCCCAGTTAATGTACCAGCCCAACCCGGCTTTTGCTCCAATTATTTCGGAAACCACCAGCGTTGCAAAGGATACACCCGTGCCTGTGTAAATTCCCGTGAAAATGGAAGGCATTGCACCAGGTATTGCAACTTTAAATATAAGAAATTTCTCATCAGCACCTAATGTTCTGGCCGCTTCAAAGTAGGACTTCTGAATGTTTGCAATTCCTCCGCAAGCCATATACGCAACTGGAAACCAAACGCAGAGTACAATAAGGAATATCTGAGCGTAGAAGCTTGAGGGGAAAATAAACATAGCAATAGGAATCCATGCTGTTGCCGGTATGACACCCATTACTTTTATTACAGGGAACAGCCAGTAGTTCCATTGCCTGTACCACCCTATCAGAACACCTGACACCAAGCCAAGTGTGGTACCCGTTGTAAAGCCTAAAACAAGCAATCTCATAGAGTGCAATGTACTGATAAGTAAGGTAAACGAATCCTCAACCATTACCTGAAGAATCTGTGCAAGACTGGGAAAGAAAGGCAATGGCAGGTAGTTTGTTTTGGTTGTCATAATATCCCAAAAGGTGAGAATCAAGCCCACAGCAAAATAAAACTGGGACTTATGACAATTTACAGCATAAAGCTTTGTATTAAACAGTGAATATATACTCCTTACAGTAAGAAATAAAATAATCAATACTAAAAAAATACGGTAAGGTATAACATCTACAATTTGTTTTGTCGGTAATGACAAACTTACCAGTAATGCTGAAATATACGCTGCTATCTGGAGGATTGGCCAGATAGCAGATGTTTTTTTCCAATATAAATCAGTATTGATTTTTGATTCAATATTGGTTTTATTTGTAGACAGTTCTCTGGCGTGTAAAGCCGGAAGTTCTATGGCATTTCCTTCTTTCATCTTAACCTCCTAAGCCACTTCAGGTGGCTTTGAGCCGCTTAGCGGCCACAAAATGTAAAGAAAACATATATCCTTTATCGCAATGAGCCGAATGATGATCACAGAGTATACAATCGAACTGTTTTCCCAAATCTGCTTATTTAATTGACTATTATTTATTTAAAATGTCATAGTATACCTGATCTGCAAAGCTTTTGGGATCTGTGTCCTTTTTCAGGAAGCCTGTTTTGTT
This sequence comes from Bacillota bacterium, assembly GCA_023415305.1. Lineage (GTDB taxonomy): Bacteria > Bacillota > Clostridia > Acetivibrionales > DSM-1351 > Ruminiclostridium. The sequence continues at coordinate 114,746 of JAEZKZ010000110.1, read as the reverse complement.
AAACTGTTCAACGAAATATTTAGTGTCATCATATGCATTAGCTGTTGTGTACTCATAATCATAGGAATTAATTAAATCTGTAAGAAGCTTAATATCGTCAGTTGCGACGTATTTCTTTTCTATTTCTATCTTTGCCGTTTCCTCTGGATTTGCCTTTATCCATTCAGTTGCCTTTTTATATGCTCTTGCTATGGCAGCCACTCTTTCAGGATTTTCATCAATCTGTTTCTTTGATGCATACAGGAAGCAGCAGCTTTTACCTGCAAACAGCGGATCGGTTGATATATCGGAAAGTGATGTATATCCTTCATTCTTTTCAGCAAGTACTCCATAGGGATCCCATGCAGCAAATGCATCTATTTCACCCTTTTTTACAGCCTGAGTCAATTGGTCCAGGGGATATGGCAACCAGGTTACTTCTGTTTGTGGGTCTATCCCTGCATTCGCCAGTACTATTGTAGCTACAGACATCGGAGTCCCTCCGATTTCGTCAACGCCTATTTTCTTTCCCTTAAGATCCTTCGCAGTTTTTATTGGTGAATTTGGAGGAACCACCAGTCTTATACAGCCCTTATGTAAGCCTCCGATTATTTTTAAGTCCATTCCCTGCTGAATTGACGGGAAGTATTGAAAGTCTCCGTTTGTAACTGTAAACTCTCCCGTTACCAAACCTGTTTTAAGTTGATCCAGCGTTCCGCTGACCAGTTCCACATCCAGACCTTCCTCAGCGAAGAAGCCTTTTTCCAGGGCAATATAGGACGGAGCACCGCAGGCTCCACCTCCCAGGGCCTGAATCTTTAGCTTTCCGAATTTGAATCCTTTATTTGAACCGGATTTATCTGCTGAAGTTGAACCAACAGCAGCTGTATTAGATGCTTTGGTACTTGAGGAAACATTTGAACCCTGAGTGCTCCCGGCAGTATTATCTGTGCTGCCGCAGGCAGTGAGTCCGATTATAAGAGAAATAGCCAATATTAATGTCTTTACTGAAATTCCTACAGAAATTCTTTTTGTTGTTTTCATATTAACCTCCCAAGCTACTTAAATAGCTTTGATATATTATGGCTTTGAGCCGACATAGCGGCCACAAATTGTAATGTATTATTGCATGTGACAATGCGTTGTTTTATAAAGCACATACAGTAAAATATTTATATTTGAAATTGTAACAATAGATATGCAAACGTCAGGCCACGTCCTCTGATTTACTTGTAAAAGTTCTTTTAAATGCCTTTTCAAGATCATTTATCAGGTCGTTGGCATCCTCTATACCAATAGATAACCTGAGAGTTTCTGGAGGAATCCCGGCAAATTTCTGTTCCTCAGGGGTAAGTTCACCGTGTGTTGTTTTAGGGGAATTAATTATAAGGGATCTTGAATCTCCAACATTTGCGTGATAGCTGAATATGCTTGTTGAATCTATAAAAGTATTTATTTGATCTTCTGATGCATTCAGACCAAAGGTAAATATTGCACCAGCACCTTTAGGCAGATATTTTTGAGCCAACAGCTTATATTTGCTGTCTTTTGCAGCCGGATGATTTACCCAGGCAACTTCTTCCCTGGATTCGAGGAAGCTAATGATTTTTTCAGCATTCGACACCTGCTTTTGTACTCGTTCTGATAATGTCTCAAGTCCCACTAAGGCCAGATATGCATCGAAGGGTCCAAGTGCTGCACCAAAATATGCAAGATAATTCATACGGACTCTGGTTGTAAAGGCAGCTGCACCAAATGCCTCAAGGAAGCTTCTTTCATTCCCCTTTGCATCTCTGAACATATATACAGGTTCAGTAAACTGTGGAAATTTTCCGTTGGCCCAGTTAAACTTACCACTTTCCAGAATAAGTCCTGCAATGGCATTACCGTGTCCGTTCAGAGCTTTTGTTGCGGAATATACAACTATATCAGCTCCGTATTTAATCGGATTTAATAAGTACGGCGTGGCAAAGGTATTGTCAACAATAAGGGGGATATCATTGTCATGTGCGATCTCTGCAAGAGCCTCAATATCGGCAATAGCAGCGTTCGGATTGCTTATGGTTTCAACAAATATTGCCTTGGTATCGGGTGTTATCTTACTTCTCCATTCATCAAGATTATCAAGTTCATTTACCTGATCAATTTCAATATTGAAGTTCGGATAAATCTTTTTAAAGCTGTCGAAGGTTCCGCCATATACCTGAGCGGTAGTAAGTATTCTTCCTCCGCCCTCCGCTACGTTAAACAATGAATAGGTTACTGCAGCCATACCTGAACCCACAGCTATTGCGGCCGATGCGCCATCAAGTGCTGCAACTCTTTTTTCCAGAACATCTACAGTAGGATTTCCTACTCTGGTATATAGATATCCAAATTCTGAAAAACTGAATAATCTACCTGCCCTGTCAGTATCACCAAGATCAAAGGAAGCAGTCTGATATACCGGAACCTGAACTGAAAAATTGTGTTCCTTTGGATCATAGCCTGCTCTAACCTTCAAAGTATCAAAATTTAAATCTGAAACTCCCATAATTACACCTCTCTCAATTAAATTTAGTTAAAAAAAAGAGACTGCAATAAATACAGTCTCTGGTTTTCCAGTCAACACGCTGTTGTATAAATCGTTATTGCTATTAAATTTGATAAATCCCTATTTAACTAATTCTCTCTATATTCTGTTAAAATATGTCTTTGCTAATATACCGGTCCCCTCTATCCGGGAAAATAACCACTATATTTGCATTCTCAACCCTTTCGGAGATGACTCTAGCAGCGTATAAAGCTGCTCCTGATGAGGTTCCTGTCAGTAGTCCTTCTTTTTGTGCTACCAGCTTAACCTCCTGAAGGGCTTGTGAATCATTAACCTTTATTACCTCATCAATAAGTGAATTGTCCATGGTTTCGGGCATGAAAGTATTTCCAATCCCTTCTATGCTGTAGCAGCCCGGAAGGCCTCCTCCCATAGTTGATCCTACCGGATCTGCAAGGATACCCTTAACATTCTCCTTTTGCTCCTTTATGTATTTCAGGACACCTGATATTGTTCCTCCGCTGCCTGCTCCTGCCACCACATAATCTATTTTTCCATCCAAGTCCCTGTATATCTCAGGACCTGTTGTTGTATAATGGATTTCTGGATTTGCCAGATTAGTAAATTGACTTAAGCATACGGAATTTTCAATTGTAGCGAGCAACTCCTCAACTTTTTCAAAAGCTCCGCCCATTCCCTTCTCCAGAGGTGTTTGAATTATTTCAGCTCCAAGTGCTCGCATTATAGCCTGCTTTTCATAAGAAAACTTTTCTGGAACTGCAAATATGACTCTATAACCCTTATTAAGTGCAGCTAAAGCAATTCCAATTCCTGCATTACCGGCAGTTGCTTCAAGGATAGTAGCGCCCTTTTTAAGTATGCCCCTCCTTTCGGCATCTGCAATTAAGGCTGTACCCATTCTGTCTTTTACACTGCCTCCCGGATTAAATAATTCAAGCTTTGCAAAAAGCTTTACCGATGCTTTTATACCGATATTATTTAACTTTAAAATAGGTGTATTTCCGATAAGTTCACGGATATCATCGCAATACTTCATATTGAGCTCCCTTCATACCAAACAAGTTGATAATTATTGCGAAAATTTCCTACTTCTGTTTCGCTTTATCAAAAGCATTTCTGAGGTCATTTATTATTGCTTCCCTATCTTCAATACCGACTGATAAACGTATTAAATTGTCAACGATTCCCACTCTTTGCCTGATTTCATATGGAATTGAGGCATGAGTCATACTTGCCGGATGGCTTACAAGAGACTCTACTCCCCCAAGACTTTCACCAAGGGTAATAAGTTTAACATTTTTGAAAAACAATTTAATATCATAATCTTCCGAAAGCACAAAGGAAATCATTGCTCCCGGCCCGTAAGACTGCTTTTTATGTATTTCATAACCCTCTGAATTCTCCAACCCGGGATAATATATTTTAGTTACACCTTCATGGTCCTTAAGAAAATCGACAACATACCTTGCATTCTCAATATGCCTATCCAATCTTACCGCTAAGGTTTTTATTCCTCTTTGCAGAAGCCAGGAATCAAAAGGTGGTAAAACTCCTCCTGTAGCATTTTGGAGAAACTTTAGTCTGGATGCAAGCTCGCTATCCTTAACTACCACCAGCCCTGCAATAACATCACTGTGTCCACCCAGGTATTTGGTAGCACTGTGGATTACAATATCTGCTCCAAGCTCCAAAGGTCTTTGCAGATATGGAGTCATAAAAGTATTATCTACAATTGTAAGCGCTCCGGCTTTCTTCGCTATTTCTGATACTCCTTTAATATCAGTAATAGTAAGCAGTGGATTTGCCGGGCTTTCAATAATTACTGCTGCAATTCCGGTCTTTACTTCTTTTTCAACTGCTTCAAGATCAGAGGTATCTACTATTTCATATTGCAGACCGAAATTCTTGAAAACCTTATCCAGTACTCTGAAGGTTCCTCCATATACATTACTCGAAATGATGACCTTATCACCGCTTTTTAGTAAGAGCAGTACAGCTGTAATCGCTGCCATTCCCGAGGAAAAGGCAAAACCGGCTTCCCCTGCCTCCAGCTCCTTGATCAGGGTTTCAAGTGCTTCCCTTGTCGGATTACCTGTTCTTGAATACTCGTATCCTCTATGTTGCCCCAGTTCTATCTGCCTGTAGGTAGAAGTCAGATAAATAGGTATGCTTACTGCACCTGTTCTTTCGTCCCCGTCAATTCCTCCGTGTATTAACAAAGTATTAAAAATGCTTTGCATGTCTGATTCTGTTAACATTTCACTTTCCATATTAACCTCCCAAGCCACATAGCGGCCACAAAATGTAATAAAATTTTACAGCATTACAAATCTCTGTTCAGAATATCTTTTTCAATAAACCTCTCAAGAACACTGTCAATCCTGTAGGGTGCTTCAAAAACCCTGAAGCCTCTGGATTGAATAAAGGCCAGTGCACTTATTCCAACCTGACTTACTATTATTGCTTTACAATCCGAAAGGCTTTTCAGCGTTCTTTCGAATTCATTTTCATCATGTTTATTAGCAGCAGCATCATTTACCCTATACTCAATATGTTCAAAGCTCTCATCCTTGATCTCATATATGTAAAAACCCGATGCTCTTGCAAAGTGAAGATCGATATTTACACCATCACTGCTTGCTATGGCAATCTTTTGACCCATATTAACCTCCATAAGCCGCTTGCGGCTTTGACACTAGAAAGCAGGAATTACAGCACCTTTGTATTTCTCTTCAATAAATTTTCGTACATCCTCGGTGGTCAAGGCATTCTTTAATGCTACTATGGCAGGATCATTAGCTCTGCTGGTCTTTGTTGTTAGAATATTTGCATAGGGTGAATCCTTGCCTTCTCTGAACAATGCAGAATTTGCATCTATTCCGGCTTCAAGTATCTTGTTGGTGTTTGTTATGTATCCGTCAAAGTCTCCCTTCAGCCTTATTAATTGAGCCGAATCAATTTCCTTGATTTCAATTTTTTTAGTATATTCAGCAATATCTTTTACCGTAGCTGAATGTTCGGGCAAATCGCTCTTTAATTTTATAAAACCGTTTGCTTCGAGAATTTTTAGTGCTCTGTATTCATTTGTTACGTCGTTTGGAATACCTATTACAGCACCGTCAGGAATCTCTTCCTTTGTTTTGTACTTGACTGAGTAAAAGCCAATTGGTTCAACATGAATATTCCCTGCATTTGCAAGGTCATAACCCTTCTCTTTTTTCACTGAATCAAGGTAAGGTTGGTGCTGGAAGAAGTTTACATCGAATTCTCCGTTGTCTACTACCTCATTACCACGTTCACCAAGAGAACCCTGTGCTATTGTTATTTCAATATTTATTCCCTGTTCAGCCAATTTAGGCTTAACAAAATCTAAAAGTTCCGCATGTGGAACCTGGTCTGCCAGAACCTTTAATGTCACAGGTTTATCTTTTGAGAAAGTCTGCGCTGCTGCTGTACTTCCGCTTGACGTATCAGCGGCTTTTCCGCAGCCCGCAGCTAAAAGCACAACTGATAATATAACTCCTGTTAGTGTTAGAATTCTTCTTTTCATAAATAAATTCATCCTTTCAAAATTTTTGTATTTAGCGTTTTTAAACGTAACTGAACATTTTAAAATAAGCTCACATTATGTATTACTTACATTAAAAATCTTTTTTTAATAATGTACTTTGATATTGACTCACCTAGAAACTGAACCAACTGAACCAGTATTATCAGTACCAGCACCGCAGCAATAAGTATGTCTGTCTTGAATCTGGAATACCCGAACCTTACTGCCACATCTCCCAGGCCACCAGCTCCGAAGGAGCCTGCAAGGGCTGTTGTGGCAATTATTGCGATTACCGCTATAGTGAAAGCTCTAACAAGTGAAGGCAGGGCTTCAGGTATCAGCACCTTGGTTATTATATAACGATTGGGGGTGCCCATAGCTTTTGCGGCCTCAATCTTCCCTTTGGCAACCTCCAGAATACTGCTTTCGACAAGTCTGCCGAACATTGGAACACAACTTGCCACTAATGCCAGAATACATGCCTCAGGACCATAGGCTCTTCCAATAAAAAGTCTTGAGAGAGGAAGTGTAAGAATAATAAGTATCATTGAGGGCAGAGATCTTAATACATTAACAATGGCACCAAGTATCCTGTTAAACACCGGAAGAGGGTGTATACCCTGTTTATCCGTTACAACAAGAACTATTCCCAGAATGACTCCCAGCAGCAGGGTTAAAATGGTAGTCAGAATTGTCATATAAAGAGTGTCCTTTATTGCAGGAGCAACTATTGCCCAGACATCTTTTCCGAAAGCACTCTTCAAAACTTCAATTAAGCTGCTGTTTGTTAAATTCATATGAATTCACCCTCCTTAACCCATTGATTGGCCGCAAATTCCTCATTTATTTTTACAAATAATTGTGCAGTATCGCTTTTCGGATTTCTGAATACCTCTCTGACAGGCCCTTTTTCAACTATAACACCACTCTCAAGTACAGCCATGTTGTTACAGGAGTATTTTATTACCTCAAGCTCGTGAGTTATTAGTATTATGGTCAAACCCAGTTTCCTGTTTATATCCTTGAGAAGATCAAGTACTGATAGAGTTGTTTGTGGGTCCAGTGCCGAGGTTGCTTCATCGCTTAGCAATACATCAGGGTTATTTGCAAGGGCTCTTGCTATTCCAACCCTCTGCTTTTGTCCTCCGCTTAATTGCCCAATGTGACAGTTCCGTTTGTCACTGAGTTCAACCAGTTCAAGAATTTCATCAACCCGACTTTTGATATACTTTTTGTCATAACCTGCAATTTCAAGGGGATAAGCTACATTGCCGAAAACAGTTCTGGAGTCAAAAAGATTGAAATGCTGAAAAATCATACCAATTTTTTGACGATGAAGATTCAATTCCTTTTTAGAAAGCTCTGTAATTTCATGTTCTCCAATTCTTATCCTGCCGCTGTCAGGTGCTTCGAGCCGATTCAAGCATCTGATTAATGTTGATTTTCCCGCACCGCTGAACCCAACTATTCCAAAAATATCGCCCTTGTCAAGTTCAAGATTTATACCCTTTAACACCTCAACATCTCCATCAGAATTTCTAAAGGTCTTATACAAATCTTTTATAATAATAAAACTGTCTCCCATGGTAACCTCCAAATCACACCTTTATTACTGCAAGCAGTAATATTCGAACATAAGCAGCTTGAATGCATTATCTGTACGTATCCAGTACTCTGTCATATATGTCTTCTATTGCTCTCAAACCGCCATTGTAGCCGGCATATCCACAATTAAGCACCAACCTGTAGGTTACCGGTGCGCTTATAATCAGCAGATCTGCCTTAATATCACTGGCAAGATCTCTTTCCCAGCCGCTGCCCAGTATTATCGCCCTGTTTTTCTGAGGTTCTTTCCGAATTTCTTGTTGTATAGCGCCTCCGTCGATAGAGAAAGCTACTTCTGCAGATCTTAAATCAGATATCTTTGAAAACTGCTCTTTAATGCTTTCCCGGAATTCCTCTGGAGTATCGTCAACCACATATTGTTTTGCCGGAATAATCCCCAATTCATTTAATAAAAACTTGGAAAAGCCTATGGAATAAGCTGCGTCCAGAATTGTATAGAATCTTCTTGGAATTCCGTATCTGAATTCAAGCATAAAGTCCGCTGTTCTCTCAATAAAGGAATAGTATTTTTCTTCTTCCTTGCTAATAAAGGCATCAACGATTTTCTTATCCAGCTCACCAAATTCCGCTACCTGCCTCAGGAATTTGGTTGTCTCTATTCCTCCTATGGGTATGTATGGGAATTGTAAATAGGGTGTCCCATATTTTTCTTCAAGATGCTTTACAATTCCAAGCCCGGTCCAGGTGTTAATTAAAATATTAAACTCAGCGTCGGGAATGGTTTTCCATTCGTCAACGCCTCCCGATTCATCTCCGAATAGAATATTAACCTTAAGTCCGATACCCTGAAGAATACGTTTGAGTTCTTCAAGATTTCCGTTCCAGTAAGGGTCCTGATAAGGTACTGTTGCAAATACATTGACAAGGCCTTTCTGAATGTTTCCGCCTGTGTTGTGCACATCCACAAATTGATCAATAATTGCGTTGACAACCGATTCATGGCTCACATAATTATTGCTTTTGAAACCGCCTGTTTCTGCAAAAACAATAGGTTTTCCCAGTGCCTGATATTCACTTGTTACTCTGCCAACATCATCTCCCACAATATCAGAGGTACATCCTGTAAGAACCACATACAAATCGGCATCTATTACCTTAAAAGCACCGTCAACAACGTTTCTTAGCCTGCCCTCACCACCATAGACAACTTCAGCCTCACTGGTGTTTGTACAGGGAATTGTATTTCCTCCAGCATAGCCTTCTCCCTGACCAATAAGTCCGCTAACCTTTGAACTGCAGCCCGGGCCGGCATGCAAAATCGGTACGCCTCTCTTAATGGCTACTACAGTTTGCTGCGCTCCTATGGCACAGGAATATCTGGGCTGCTCAATAAATTTCAACATCGACATTACCTCCAAGGAAAGAAAATGGATTCTGCTCCAACCACCATTTTGTGTATGGCATTGAGCTGTGTTTTGCAAGATTGGTAACAAATTCTTTGTTATCAAGGGTTTCAAGAATTCTTTCAGCATAGTTCAAAACTCCCTGATATCCGAACCCAAACTGTTCGTCACCAATTAAAAGAGTCGGTACTCCAAGCTTTGCTCCCCATAGAGTCATTCCTCCATGTCTTGCTATCATGATGTCAGGACGTACTCTGTTCAGTATGTTAACAAGTTCATAAGCTTGTTTATTGCAGACATTATAGTTATGAACGTCTCCGTAGGTATTTACATCATGAGCCAATGCATCCGAGGTTGGATCGCCATTGTCATATATAGGATCATGATGGAAAATTGCAGCACCCTGAACCTGAAGTCCAAGTTCTCTCAGAAGGGCTATCAAAGCATGACCATGAGCAGCTCCTGCTGTAAGATATGCAGTTTTTCCCTGAAGCTGCTTCCGGTATTCTTCCAAAAGCGGCAAAACTCTTGTGTGCTCTTTATGGATATACTCTTCAATTTCAGCTTCCCTATCCAGAACCTTTCCCAATTCTCTTAGCCATGCATCCGTTCCGGGGATTCCATAAGCCGGCGGAGCCTTTATTTCAGGAACTCCATAGACCTGTTCCAACGCTGCTCCTATATAAGTTCCCAAGGTAGGACATATTTGTATTGTCGCTGCTGCTTCAGAAATATACTCAAGATCAGCAACGGTAGAAAATGGAACAACATAATTTGCTTCATAGCCTAATGGCTCCAATAGCTGGTCAAAAATGTGTGAGCCCCAGAAATTAATAATGTTAACCTTGTTTGACTTCTTTCTTGGCAGCTTTACAATTTTTCTCACTATTGAGTGATATGCCGAATCAAATCCAGTGGTCCAGATTTTTGATTTGAAGCCCTCACAATAGCAGCCAACTACCGGGATACCCAATTCCTCCGTCATATCGTTTGCAACAAATTCAACGTCATCTCCTATTATTGCAGAAGCACAAGAGGTTGTTATAAATATGGCGTTAGGCTTTACTCTTTCATAAACTTCTTTAATAGTTTCCCTTAGCTTAGTGGTAGCACCAAAAATAGTGTCCTTTTCCTCTATGTTAGTGTTAAAATATCTACCTATTGCTGGTGGCAGGTTTCTTTCCATCTGTCCAACCCTATATACAAAATTAAAACCGAAGAAATCTCCCGAGCAGCCTACCGGTGCATGATTGATAATAGCAGCATCCTTTATCATGGATAGTTGACAGAATGCATTCCCTGAGCTACAGCCCATACATTGACTGAAACTTCTTGTACTTTCCTGAAGCCTCCCTGATCTTGCGCACTTTACCAGCTCACCTGCTGTACCTTCAAAGCCGGTTATTGAACCCAATCTCACTTCACGTATTTGTACTTCAGGACTTTTTAAATTTACTGTACTCACTAATATGACCTCCTATCATAAAGAACCTTTTTTACAAATTGCCTGCTGCTTCTGCCCTTACTTCACCGGTTTCAAGAGCTAGCAGGTAATCTCCCCATTTTGCGGCCCACGCTCTGAGCTCTGATACTTCAAGGGGTGACGGTACCTTTGACTCTTCATGTCCTGCAATTTTTGCTGCAAGAGATTTGTAAACCTGTGCCTGTTTAGAGTTTGGTGCTGCTTCAATTGTTGTCTTACCCTGGAGTTCGCTCTGAGTCACTGTTACCGATCGGGGTACATATTCAACTACCTGAGTATTCGTCTGCTTTACAAAATCATCAATTATATCTTTGGCATAGGGTGCGTTTATAGAATTCGCAATCACACCACCAAGCAGCGCTCCGCCTGAATTTGAGTATTTATGTATTCCTTTAAACAAATTATTGGCTGCGTATACGGCCATAAAATCTGCTGAGGAAACTGTAAATACGTGTTCTGCAATTCCTTCTCTTATAGGAACAGCAAATCCCCCGCAAACAACGTCCCCAAGAACATCGTATATAACGTAGTCCAGATCCAGTTCCTCAAATATATTCTGCTGTTTAAAAAGCTGTACAGCTGTGATTATTCCTCTGCCTGCGCAGCCTACTCCGGGAGCAGGCCCTCCTGCCTCTACACAGTAGATTCCATTAAATCCTTCAAAAATAACCTCATGTGCTTTAACGGTATTTTTCTCCCGCAAGGTATCCAATACGGTGGGAATATAATTTCCTCCCCTCAGGGTATTAGTAGAATCACTCTTTGGGTCACAACCGAATTGCATAACTTTGTAGCCGGCTACAGAAAGAGCTGCACTGATATTTGAAGTTGTTGTGGACTTTCCAATGCCCCCTTTACCGTAAATCGCTATCTGCTTGATTTTCTTAGCCATTAAATTCTCTCCAATCATGTTTATTTAACTTACAAATTTATTAATTCACTTTTACCTTTTGGAATAAGTGATGAAATAACCTTGTTTATTGCTGTATAAATCAAATCCGGCATGATATATGCCCTGATACCCAACTCTCGAAGTGCTTGTTCTGCACCGTAACCTATCTGAGAAACCACAACTACGCTGCAATCTGATATTTCATTTATTAGCCTGTCAAGTGATGAATTACTGTGCTCTCCTGTATTACATGCAGGAGGGGTACTTCGGATTTCTCTGAAATCCCACTCGCCTGTATCTGAAATCTCGAATATTATAAATTGTCTGCTGCGGCCGAAATGCTGATTTACAACTTTTCCGTCACTGCTGGCAACTGCTATTTTGTATGACATAAAAACCTCCTATTTATAACTCACAGCACCTTTGACACTCGATTATCCATGTGAAAAGGTTTGCAGGGGCTGATCATAAAGTAATTCTGCCAAATCCTTTCCTTTACCGGGAATACCACAGGCATCGGCACGGCACTGCTGGCAATGTCTGAATACCTGAAGATACTTTTCAGCCACAGTTCTGGCAATATTCAACTCATCACAGTTTGGAGCCCTATAGCTGCTCATCTCATTCTGAGGAATTAACGGAATAATGTTCATTACCGATGCCCCTGCTGCTGAAGTCAGCCGAGCTATTTGCTCAATATGCTGCAAATTTATGTCTGGAATTAAAACTGTATTTACCTTCACTGTAACACCAAGCCTGCTTATTTTGCGTATGCCCTCAAGCTGCTTTTTTATCAGTATATCTGCTCCTTTACTACCTTGCAGGTATTCACCTTTATAAAATATTCCTGAACAGATATCTTTGAGTATTTCAGAGTCAACTGCATTTACAGTAACGGAAATAGTTTTTATACCTGCTTCAACTATCCTTTCAGCATACTCATATAGCATTAAACCATTAGTGCTGAGGCATTTTATAAGTTGAGGATACTTCTTGTTTATTAACTCAAAAGTTTCCAATGCGTTTGAGGTTGCCAATGTATCTCCCGGCCCGGCTATTCCCACAACGGTTATTTCTGGACACAGCCGGAGAGCCTTTTCCACCATTTCCAGTGCTTCAGCGGGATTTAAAACCCTGCTGGCAACGCCGGGTCTGTTCTCAGTTTTGTTGATACTCCTTTTACAAAACTTACAATGTATGTTACAAGTTGGACTGACAGGCAGATGAATTCGTCCGTACTTAAAATGTGCTTCACCGCTGAAACAGGGATGTTTCTTGACAAGGTGCTCGAAGTTCCCCTGTCCTTTGACATCAGAACCATCATGAGCACTTAAAACATTAATTACCACAAATACCACCTCATTTTAAAAAAGTTTTTTATTCAGATAGGTTATGACTCCCATGAGCACTAAAATAAAATAAAAAAGACCAAGCAAAGCCAGCATAGGCTTTAACTTAGTCTCTAATTTCTTTAGTCAACTAACTTATTACACATAGGGTCATATTAATATTGCCCCGTTATTTGAATAAAAACTCATTTTGATATGTAACTATTTAACCCTTACCTTCTCATTCTTTTCAATTTGAATGAGCTTCCCATCCTGAAATACAAGTGTTATAGATCCATATTTCAGTGTCTTTGCCATTTCGTATAATTTCTCCAGGTCATCTTTTGAGATTGGTACTTTTGACTGATTATCCTGAGTTAAACTCACTTCAGCACCACCTTCACAAATTGTTTGGAAATACATCGCGATGTACTGAATAAATATATGTAATCACAAATGCACTCCTTATCAAAATGATTATTCATATATGTTTTATATGTTATAAAAAGTATAGTATGAGAAGAAACAAATGTCAATAGGTTTTTGAGAAAAAATTACAGTTTCTTGAAAATTAATAATTATTTTAGCTTGACCTGTATCAAGTTATAAACAGCAATACAATTATTACATTGTTATCAAATTTCAATCGGCAAAAAGAAGCCCCCTAGTAAGGGAGCTCCCTTTTGCGTCTGTCATGAAGTTATATGAGGTTAAAATGTTTATGAAAAAGTTAATTTAGTCGACCATAAAAATCAGACAGCAAAAAGTTCAGGGTTTAAAGGATACTGACCGTATTTGCGTGCAGCGTTTGTCAGTGCATGTATATTTTCTGGTCGAGTATCATTTGGCAGTCCGCAGCCCAGGCCTAAAACATAGCCTTTAGGATTGTTATAAGCTTTGCTGAGACATTCTCTTGCATTTCTGTCCACATCCTGGGGAGTTCCCAGATACATGGTGGCTGTTGGTCTGATATTGCCAATCAACTTAACCTTATCTCCAACAGTTTGTTTTGCAGCCTCAAGATCAATTACGTCATCCAAACTAAGTGCACTGGCTCCGGTATTAGCCATTAAGTTCCATATTTTAGTTGAATTCCCGCATATATGCAATGATGGAGCGCTTCCGGAATATGTAACTATACTTTCGATTAATTCTTTCAGATATGGAAAAGCGAAATTTTCAAAATGTGTTTCCCTGATAAGGGTACCAGATGCTGTTGGGTCTGCAATAGAGAAGTAAACACCCAATTTTGCAGCTTCTCTTACATAAGCTATCGTTGAATCAGTAGTAAGCCTTAAAATCTTATGAGCAAACTCAGGGGAGCGATAAATATCCTTTAAGAAGACATCAGTACCTCTTAGATTGGCAGCTGTTGTAAAAGGACCAGCAATCCAAGTGGAAACATTTACTTCATGTCCCAGTGCTTCCTTAATTCTTTTCAATCCTTCCAGATGAAGTGGGAGTCTCCCTGCCCTCACAGGATCAACGACTTCCAGCCTGTCTATATCAGAATATTCCTTTATAGCAAACTCCGAAATATACGGTGTACTATGATCCGGAAATTCAACCTTACTGCCTAAAGCCTCAGCAATCCCCTGCAGTCCGGGCCCGGCACCTAATGTTTCGGATTCATAGACATTTCTGATTGCTATCTGGGATTCGAGCATTTTGTCAACATTCTGATGTAAGTCGGACACCTTTGCACCAATTAATTTCGCTGCATGTTCTCCCATAAACAACGCACACTGAATCCTGTCATATGGTTTGTTTTGTGAAATTGCTTCATCTCTTTCCTTTGGAGTCATTTGATCCTTCTTGACAGCTGTATATAACGCTTTTGACATTTAGATCCACCTCTTTCTTTTAAATTCAATAAAAATATATTTTTTGACAAAACTTTACCTTAAGTATCAAACTCCGGTTTATCTCATTTATGAAAAAAATCCTCTTCAAGAATTAGTCCGTCCGGCTCGGCATTTATAAATTCAGTTTCGTCCCACGGGCCGTTGATTATTTTTTCAAGGTAATCTCGACACCCTTCCGTGGTCTGAAAGATCAAGCCGAGCAATTGTGCGGTTTCTTGTGATTTTTTATAACAACACTTTTCATCTGGATGTCCGGTATGGATAAACAAAATTCGCCTGTAGCTGTCATAAATCTTTCCGGTGACCTTTTGAGCCCTGGTTTCACCATATTTATCAACTAATTTTTTGTGTTCAGACAGTATATTTTTATCGCTTTTGAACCATCCACAGGACAAATAAAAGGTTCCTTTTTCCTGTTGTTGTTTCCTGAATATTTCTGAAGACCCCAGCAATATTGGTATACAGTCATGTACTCTTGGAATTGTTAAAACACTTCCGGGTGCTTCCAGGTTCCTTGCTGCACCTCCACATAAGCCGAATGCCAGTATCACGCGGTCAAAACCTGAGCATTGTGAAAGTATGTCTTTAAGCTCAACATGAAGTTTTTCGGGATATAAATGGAACCCCATTTTAATAAAATGTATGTCAATATCATGTACTGATGTTACTGAAAGAAGCTCTTCCTTCATTACCTCGCAGGCTATCAATTTTATTTTCATAATAACTTTAACCTCCATGTCACGATAATGTTACAATTCAAGCATACTTGACCTGGTCGATTATATTTACCCAAATAAACTTAATGAAATTATATTCAGTGATCCGCCACATTTTTTCAGTAGAATTCCGGAAATATCCCTGCAAATACTTTTTCAAACAAATCATTTTCGTTTAAATTTCCCTTGAAGATTCCATTACTTTTTTGTTCCTTGATGCTAAATCTTATGTTAAGCTTTGAAGCACTTACTCCATTTGTCCACATATATGACGAAAGTGTATTTAAGTTTTCCTCGTAGCTGCCTGTTAAATAACCCTTGTCAGTCACCAGTCTTGCCGCCTGGGTATTGTTCTCAGACACCCAGTTCGCCCCCTGCAGCCACGCTTTTGTAATAAAAATTGCTTTTTCAGGATGGTTTTCTATTAAACTTTCTGAGATACCAGTATAGGTTCTGGTAAAGTGAACTCCTGCACCATGGTTATGAACTCCATTTTTAAAACCCGATGCACCTTCCTCAACATTTGTATATAAAGTTCGGTACTTCTCCTTCAAAAATTCAGAATCCTTTTCGGATGGTTCCCAAATACAGGCAGCATCTATTTCATCATTTTCAAAGGCTTTTGTGAAGCCGTTTTTCCCATATGGCTTCCAACTGACACTATCCACTACGTCAATTCCATTAGCTGTAAACAACATTGACGAAAGTACCAAGGTGCCATCACCAAAATCTTCAACTCCGATTCTGCAACCCTTCAAATCCTTTATTCCTTTTATTTCAGAGTGGTACGGAACAATGAGCCTTATACATCCGGCTGTCAGTCCAACTGTTATTTTAAGCAAAAGTCCTTCATTAATAAATTTAAAATATCTGTAATCAGCTGTAACTGCATCAAGTCTTTTGGCAATATACTCACTCTTGATGTCTGCATCATTGATTTTTATTAATTCAGCATTTATACCATTGTCTATAAAATATCCCTTGTCATAAGCCGCAAATAATGGGAGCTCATCAAGCCTGCCGGCATATCCGATTCTGACTGTGTCGTTATCCGTATCCTTACTGTCACCGGTATATTTTTCAAAATTATTAGTACCATTACCTCCGCAGGCTGATAACAAATACATTACACACAACAAACCAGTGATCAGGCTGATTAACTTTTTTGATTTTGAACTAAACATTTTAATCCTCCTGATAATAGTAATTCATACATCTTTTCCCAACCAAATCAATAATTCCATCCACAATTACTCCCAATACGGCAATAACCAGCACTAATGTGTACACGCTTTTTACCTGATAAAATTTCTGACTGAACACAATAAGAAAGCCCAGTCCTGATTCTCCACCCATCATTTCGGCAGCTATCAGCATAAAAAAGGAATAGCCGGCACTCATTCGGATTCCATACATTATTTGAGGCATTGCAGCAGGAAGTATTACCTTCACTGTCATTTGCCACCGGTTTAATTTAAAAGCATTTGCCAATTTTAAATACACAGGCTCTATATGGCAAACCCCTGATATCGTACTGAAAAATAAAGGCCAGATGCATGCCCAGGCAATAATTGTTATCTTAGTGACTTCTCCTATTCCCAAGAAAATGAGAATAAGATGATAAAGTACAAATGGATTCAACTGTGAAAGCAACTCAGCTACAGGTTCTACTGCAAGCTGAAAACGGCATGACAAGCCTCCTGCCAAAACACCTGCGGGAACAGCAAACGATATCGCGATTAACAGGCCGGACAAGGCACGTCCTAAACTGAGAATAATATGCGAAATTAGTTTGCCATTTGCTGTCAACCCCTCAACTGTAAGCAAAACCTCAGATACCGGAGGCAACATCATTTTATTTACCAGTTCCAGCCTGCTGACTGTCTCCCATATGGCAAAGAATACTATAATCACAATAAGACTATTAATTTTTTTTCGATTTATTTTCATATACAGTACCTCTTATCAATAGCCTACGTCCTGAGTAAGTGATTTTGTCGGATTTTCGGCGATTATCTCTGCCTTTTTAATCTGTTGATATCCAAGAATCAGAATAGATATCAATATTACTGTGATAATAGCTGTTTCTGCCTTCCCTATTTTTGCATGAGGTTTCAAATCACTGGTTTTACTAAAAATGCGAACTGGTTCTTTCCAGAAGAACAATCCGTTCTGCATATACTTCAGGAAGCTATTCAGAAACACTCCCAGAAGTACTACTACAAGTGCACCTGCATATAACCTGGGCATATTGAAATAATGATTGGAATTATGTATTATTACACCCAGACCTGAATTGGCGCCAAGCATTTCTCCGGCAATAAGAATAAAAAATGACATTTCAACACCAATTCGTATACCTGCAAATATCGAATGCATTGAGCCGGGTAGTAAAACCTTTAAAACATATCCCGCTTCTGATGTTCTCATTGACATGGCTGTTCTTAAAAGGTCGCGGTTAAGACTTCGCATTCCAGTGACAGTCCCAAACAGTATTGGCCATATACATACCCATACAACTACAGCAACACGTATTCTTTCACCAATGCCAAATATCAGTATGAAAACCGGCATTAAGGAAAATGGATTTACTTTTGTAAATATCCGGAATAAAGGTTCTATTGCATCGTAAAAGCCTTCACACCACCTTATCATTATAAAACCGGATGGTATTGCTATTATGGCCGAAATCGCAAGTCCTCCCAGTACTCTGAATAAGCTTGACATAATATGCATATACAAATTATCCACCGTCCAAAGCTTGACAAGAGCACTTAAGGTGCTTGAAAAAGTCGGTACAAACTGGGCATCAACCCATCCAATAGAGGGGGCAATTTGCCAAAGCACTAAAATCACAACCAAACCAGAAATTCTTAGAATAAAATATTCAATTTTTCCCCGGACTTTATTCATATTAACCTCCATGAGCCGTATAGCGGCCACAAAACAGTATTGAAATTTGTACTCTCCAATGTCCGCTGTAAGGCGAATAAAGGAGGTTAATTGGCCATGTGCGCTTTCAAAGTACTTGTAAATACTTATATATTTACAATACTTTGAATATTTCGAACGGCCATAAATTCACAGGTTTGTTTGGAAGACGAGCATTAGCGAAGTCTTTCAAGCTAGCCTCCTCATAATGCCGCTGTAAGGGAAATCTCGTCTGCTACATTTTTACTCTCTATTTTCTGAACCTTATCTTCCGATTGACCATTTTGCAGTAGTTCCCATATTCTATGGGATATCCAGCTGAAATCCGCTGTTGATCTTACATCACCGATCCTGCGGGGCCTTGGAAGTTTTATTTCAATTACCTCTTTTATAGTACCGGGATTTGCAGACATAACAGCGACTCTGTCGGAGAGACCTACAGCTTCATCAATGCTGTGGGTTACAAATATTATGGTTTTATGGGTCTTTTCCCATATTCTCAACAGCTCATCCTGTAGAACTTCTCTTGTTTGGGCATCAACGGCAGCAAAGGGCTCATCCATTAAAAGAACATCAGGATCATAGGCCAATGCACGAGCTATAGCAACTCTTTGCCTCATACCGCCTGACAGTTCATAGGGATATCGGTCTTCAAAACCATTTAAGCCCACAAGATTTATAAACTCCAAACTGATTTTTTCTCGTTCACTCTTTGGAACCTTTTTTGATTCAAGTCCAAATTCAACATTTTTCTGAACTGTTCTCCAGGGAAAAAGAGCATAACCTTGTAATACAATTCCCCTGTCCAGAGCCGGACCTGTAATCAGCTTATCATCGATATATATTTCTCCGGAGTTCTGATGTGACAGCCCAGCAATCATGTCTAGCAGAGTTGATTTACCACATCCGCTGGGACCTACAATCGACAGGAATTCTCCCTTACGTACAGATAAATTGACATTCTTAATAGCAATGAATTCCTTATTACTGCTTTCATTTCGATTTTTAATGTGGAACACTTTTGCAACATTTTTCACAACGATCTTTTCGGGTAACCCAGTTGATGAAAGTTCGTCTGTTCGAATGTTTTTTATGTCTATAGGCATTTTTAATTCTCCTTCACTTATAAGATTTTTTTGCATAATTTTCGGCTTTTAAACTTTGCCGGACTGAATTGATCAACTTATTCATCTACTTCAAATTCATGAGTTATAACGTCTGTTACCTTTGAGCCCAAGTCTCCCTGCTTGAGAATTCCGTTTTTCAACAGGTCATCAATCCAAGGTTTTATGGAAACTTCATTAATTTTTGAGGTCTCGGAATAGTAGTGGTTTCCCTTAACCTCCATGCCTATGAATTCACCAGTCCATTTGGCAGTCTGCTCTGTGTTGGCATTAGCCCATTTTTGTGCCTTAATCATTGCGCGTACAAAACCTTTTATCTGCTCAGGATGTTTTTCTACAAAATCAATCGAGAAATAGTATAGATATGCACCCGCTGCTTCACCAAGCCCAGCATCTGATGAATCACCGATTTTTACAAGCCCTGCTTCTTCTGCAGCATCATAGAACGGGGGATGAACCATTGTAACATCTATAAGCCCTTGCTTAAGAGCCTGTACTCTCTCAAGGTCTGTTTCAAAGGTTATCCATTCAAAACGGTCCCTTGGAATACCCAGATTATCAAATACAGTGTTTGCAATCAAATCTTCGCAGGAGTTAGGCCAGCCTCCGACTTTTATTTTTTCTCCAATCTTGTAGTTCTTAAGATCCGCCCAGGCTTTTACACCGGATTTCGTGTTTGTATAATACCACATATGACGCAGCCTTATATCTTTATCTGCTGATGGCTCTATAATTGAACGCTCCACGCCTATTACTCTTGCACCTCCGTTTATCTTAAGAGCCAACCCGTTTGGATGGGAGTCTGCAAAATCATTGTTGCCGTTCAGTATTGACGGTAGCACCTCGGCATCGGTTAACTCTCCTGTGAATACCAGTTTCAGACCCTCTTCCGCAAAGAAGCCTTTTTTGTCTGCCACCAGTACAGGTGCAAGTGTGCAGTCCTTTCTGGTATGCGTTCTAAGCGGAAACAAATCTTTTGCTTCTGCAGCTGATGTTCCTGAAGCCGCTACTATTTGATTTGAAGTACTTGCAGAATTGCCGGATGTACCAACAGTTGTATTATTCGTGGATTCCACGCCTCCAATTGCATCTGCCGGGGATGCATTCTTTGTCTGCCCAAGTTTAGCGCCTGCAATAACAGCAACTACAAGAGCTACCGCAATTATGGCACCGATAATTACTTTTAAATTACTCTTTTTTATTGACATATTATCTCCAATCTACGCGCATGGCGCGTACACAAATAGTAATGAAAAGACTTGTAATGGCTTTTCGTTAATTTATTAAAGTACTTTCTATTCTGCTATATCAAAGGCTGACTGCTTCCAGACGAGAAATTTACCTTCAAGTTTTGTAAATATTTTATTAATGATGATTCCAAGAATTGCGATGAACAGTGTTCCAGCATATAAAGAAATAATCTGATAATTTCGCTGGGATATCCATATGAACCAACCAAGTCCTGCTGTAGAACCAACTATCTCAGCAGAAACAATCATGAAAAAAGCAATTTGAGCTCCCAGCTTTATGCCGGTAAATATATCAGGTGCTGTAGCAGGTAAAATAACCTGAAGGAAAAGTTTCCGGCCATTGGCACCCATTGCCTTTGCCGATTTAATCATCAGATGTTCGACATCGTGCACTCCTGATATTGTATGGAAAAGTACAGGCCATACACTTACCCAAAAAACCAATAATTCTTTACAGGTTTCACCAATGCCGAACAACATCATGAATATTGGAAACAATGCGAAAGGATTTAACTTTTCAAGAAGTCTTAAAAGTGGAGTAATTACCTTGTAGGCCGATTTAAAAATACCGCCCAATAAAAATCCGGCTGTCGTCCCAATGATTAATGCATACAGGAAACCAATTCCTGCCCTTTTTAAGCTTATACCAGCATGATAGATAAATGTACCGCTGATAACTTTTTTGTATAATTCATAAAATGTATCAATGGGCTGTGGGATTATTGCCTTATTCAAAACACCTATGCTTGACGAAAACTGCCATAAGGCAATAAACAGTAGTATTGATACGCTGCTTATGGCAAGTTTCTTAAAAGATTTCAAAGCATCTGAAGATTTTATCATGTCTTCACACCCTCCTTCCAGGTTATTAATTCATTTTCCAGCCAATCAAGAAGATATGATACTATAAGCCCTACTATAGCTATTGTTATCAAACCCACATACACCCGCGGTATATTTGAATTCTTCTTGGAGTTTTGGATCAGCCATCCAAGCCCTGCTTCCGAGCCCATAGCTTCTGCTCCAATCAACATCATGAAAGCCATGGTCATTCCTGTTTTTATTCCTGTTGCCAGCTTTGTTGCGGCTCCCGGTAATATTACCCGAAAAAATATTTTAAACCCATCAGCTCCCATTGCTCTTGCTGCTTTGATCAAAATAGGATCAATCTGCTGTACACCAGCCATAGTGGTAAACAATATAGGCCAAAGGGCGGCCCAGAAAATTACTCCGATTTTACTGCTTTCCCCAATTCCCAATAAAATGAGAAATAGCGGAAACAGCGTAAAAGCATTTATCTGAGATAAGGTTTTGAATAATGGGTTTAAAAACTTTGCAACTTTTGGTAACCAGCCTCCAAGTATGAACCCTAATGGTAGGGCAACCAGGCCAGCCAGCCCGAAGCCAAGAAATGTCCTCTGAAGACTGGTGGCAATGTGTATGAAAATCTGTCCATTCAATATCAGCTTTCCTAAATCGGTCAAAACCGTTGAAAGTGCCGGAACAAACTGAGTATCTATCCATTTCATATCTGCAGCAACTTCCCAAAAGATAAAGAACGCAACTATAGCATAAAAGCTGACCAGTTTTTTGTTAACATTTTTAAGCAATGAACTCATTTTGTATTCTCCTGCCTATAAATTTTTAAGTGCTAAACTGCTGTCAATATAACTAAATGGATTTTTGCTGTACCATTCCGTTTTATACGGGAGTTTAATATTATTCTTTAAATTTTTACTGAATTGAGTGTTCTTTAGCACTTTTGATACTCTTTTTGTCAATTCATACATACCTGAATAACCCATATAGTTTATTGATTGAACGAAAATCGGGAATACCGGAATCCCTTGTTTTGTTGCCCAGCCATTTATCCCTGAATGGCCTACATAAAGATCAGGTTTTAACTCTTCAAGCAGGTTAGCCTGTTCAAAAGGTTGACCCGTGGCAACATTAAACAGAATATTATCGTTATCCGGTAAACTTTCAATCAAAGGATCGGCAAATTCATCATAATGGTAGCCTCTTACACCAACAACTTCAAAACCTATATCCTGAAACAATTCCGCTGTAGTTAAAATTCTGATTTCTCCACCAGACAGCAGTACCCTTTTCCCTTTCAGCTGACTCCGAAAGGGTTCCAACGCCTTATTCAGTTCCTGAGTCTCAACCTCAATCAACCCTTTAGCTCTCTCTGTATCTCCAAAAAATTCAGCAATATCTAGAAGCCACTTGCTTGTATTACGAATACCTATCGGTATGGTATGCAAAATATATGGAATGTTATATTTTTCTTTTAGATGCTTAACAAAATAATCATCATGAGTGGCGCAAATGCTGATATTCAAGGCCGCCTCTGTGGCCAGTTCAAAATCATTCGGATGTGCAAAGCAAGGTAGGAATCTTACATTCAGATCCAGAGCCTTTAATAGTCTCTCCAGCTCCAGCTCATCCGCTCTGCTCATGGATGAAACATTCAATACGTTTACAGTACGGCTCCTTCTGTACTTTTCCTTCAGGACCTCAAGCTCATCCTCAATCAAATAATTGTTTTCTTCCGGTTTTCTTACCAGATTTCTAAGAATTCCGTGATAAGCCGAATCGTAAGCACTTGCCATTATTTTTGTTTTGAAACCTTCACAATGTACAGGCACCAGTTTTGCAGCAACCTCATTCTGCAGCCTAGTTACGACACCGTCAACATCATCGCCGATCAATGCAGGTACACAACTGTTCACAATTATGATGGAACTCGGTCTGAACTCATTTTCAGCTAATAGAATTGCTTCACTGAGCTTTTGCTCCCCTCCATTAATAACATCCGCCTCATCAAGATTTGTATTAATCCATATGAAGCCCTTTGCATTACTATCCCTGAGTTTATGATATTGGGTGGTAAGTGCACCGAATGAAAGCCCTGCGCCTCCACAGCCTATTGGTCCGTGTATTATTACAACCGAATCCCTTAAGGTATTCAGTATTGCCATACTCAAATTTAACTGACACCCCTGGGTCTGCGCAAAAGTTCTCTTGGATTTATTCAAACACCCTTTTTTCCCTGATTTCGATAATTCACAGCAGGAACCTCCAAAAGCGTTACATGCCTGCAATCTGTCCTCCCTGACAGGTGGTGTTTTTTCTTTGATATAATTCATCCCAAACTCCATTCCGCTGCTGAGCAGCTACACAAATCTAATTGAAAAGACGCATTTCAAACCAACCTTCACTATCTACTTGCCACAAGAGCACCAAAAATATCTTCGGTCAGCCGCAAAGCACCCTCATAGCCTGCATATGCTCTGTCAAGCACAACTCTGTTACATACTGGATATGTCACACTTAAATGCCCCGCACCTAACTTATCAGCAACATCTCTTTCAAAGGAACTTCCAAGAATGAAGGCTGGACTGAAGCTGTTATAATATCTTTCACCGTTACTTGGAGTATTGTGGAAATTAACTTCTTTGAGCACACCTGAAGTATGTGTGTTGAAAATTACTTTTGGCTTCAATCCTGATTCATAGTCTTCAAATCTGGTTAAAATCAAGGCTCTATCATCATCACTCAGATTATCATCAGTGATGATTACAAGTTCAGGCAGCCAGCCGATATCATCAGACAGGTATCTTGTCAGTGCCTGAGCGTAATTTGAATCTCCTACTACAACTGCATATCTTTGCAGATCAATATCACTGTATATATCAGCAAGCCGTTCCAAATATCCGTAATATCGCTTTTTTTCCGCTTTAATTATCTTTGACTTAAACGCTTCATCAACTCCCAGTGCCGTTCCTACTATATTCAGGAAATTTTCGCTGCCATAATCCCCAACAGGAAACGGAACACTTATATAAGGTACCTTATGTACCTCTTCAAAAACTTTTGCAGCTTCTATGCCGAAGGTATCCGAAACGACAATATTCAATGATGCTTTTGAAGCAGCTTTCAAATCGGCAAGTGTTTCGCCTTCTCCAAAAAAGGTATTAACACGATATCCTATTTTTTCAATAAGACTTTTAAGTACTTTAAGATTTCCTTTCCAGAATACGTCCTGTACCGGTACCACTCCCCATAGATTTATAAGCTTCTCGTCCTTTTCTTCATGCTTTTCGAGATAATCCTTAAACAAAGCCTGAAGTACCAGATCATAACCTCTAAAGGAATTCCCCTTGAATCCTCCGGTATTTATTGCATAAACCGGCTCACCATTATTTTTGAAGTGATCGGCAACACTCTGCACATCATCTCCTATCATCTCAACCATACACCCGGTAAGTACAAAATACAGGTCGCCATCTACAACCTCAAGAGTCTTTTCTATCTGTTCTTTAAGCCTCTCCTCTCCACCAAAAATAATTTCATTTTCATATACATTGGTACTTGGTAATGCCAAACCACTGCAGTAACCGCTTCCAGCATATCCTGCAGCACCATTGTGGGCATTGGCAAGATTGCTTCCGCAACCCGCTGCTGCATGAATAATGGTTATTACTCTTGGTAGCGCATTCAGGGTTGATATTGCTCCACCCAGGGAACATAAATATCTTGGACGATCAATAATTGTGGTCATTAAATTACCTCCTGAATTTTGAATAAAATAAAAACCATACCTCATAAAGATGAGTAATATGGCCTCTAGTTGACTAGTCAGTTCCTCTTATTAAATTTATTTAGGTTTAAGTGATTATTTAAAATCCAAGGCATTTGACAAATACCCTGTCAAAATTTTTATAATTTGCTAACTCTATTACTTCTATGTTTTTAACTAATTGTTCCATTTCACTTCTGTACTCCTTATTAAGTAGAAATGCCTGACCTCCGGTTTTTGATGTATTTCCTATAAATTCTATTTTCCCGTCGAACAGTGGTGGTAAAAGACCTATGTTTATTAAACTTTTTGCTCTTAAATGATATCCGAATGAGCCTGCAATGAGTACTCTGTCCACTTCCTCAGCCATTACTCCCATACTTTCAAGCAAAAATTCTATTCCTGCTCGTATAGCACCTTTTGCCAGTTGAACCTGACGTACGTCATTTTGTGAAAGAACAACCTTTTCAGTAATTTGAAAAACTGTTTTACTCTCGGGCTGTATTAAGCGCTCTGATAGTAAAGGATTTATATTTTCATCCTCCGGGTAGGCAAATTTACCATTTTTCTTAATAACCCCAGTGGCAACTAATTCTCCGACAATGTCCAACAGTCCGCTTCCACAAATACCGACAGCTTCTGTTTCACCGATAGTTTTAACCTTAAGGCTGTTATCCCCTTCAATATTAAACAGTTCTATTGCTCCGTTGTCGGCGCGCATTCCATGAGTAATATTCATTCCCTCAAATGCCGGCCCCGCTGCAGTAGAGGTTGCAGTTAGCTCACCATCACGGCAAATTACCATCTCCCCATTCGTTCCAATATCAACGAACAAAACTACTCCACTTTCCTTATGTAACTGTGATGCAAGTATACCTGAGGTGATATCTGCTCCAACATAGGCTGATATGATTGGAGGTAAATATACTAATCCTTCTCTGGCAATTCCAATGTTAATATCAGCGGCTTTAATATGATTGCCTCCAATTACCTCAGGAGTATATGGGTATTTTCCCAGTGAATATGGATTTACCCCTACTGCTAAATGCAGCATACAGGTATTACCGCTGAAAATAATCTCATAAATACTTTCTTTTTTTATATCAGTATCCAAAATTACTTCATCAATTAATCTGTTTATCTCCTCAATCAGCTCCGAATGTAATATTCCAAGCCCATTTTCTTCAGAAGCCAGCTTGATTCTGGATAGAACATCCTGAGCATGTAAAGCTTGCGGATTCAAGGCTGATGAAGTACATAATTCCTTACCTGTGTTCAAATTTACAAGTGAAGCCACCAAAGTTGTAGTTCCGATATCAATTACAATTCCGAAATTACTACCTTCAAGGTTACCTTCTTCAATTGCAATCAGGTTATTCCCTGCATATACTTCGGTACCCCCGGAATTCCTGACGAATTTTTTCGTTATCAAGCTATTGAGCCCTACCTCAAAACTCTTACCTTGACTTAATATCTTTAACGTTTTATTTTGTTGCACATGACTGGCAGTAATTTTAACATCCAAGTTTATACAGGAGGTACAGGCAAGGATATATGTATTATCTTGAGCCGTTTTCCTGTCTTTTTTAATCAAAATAGCATCGACAGGCTCAAACTGCTCAATAAATATTTTGCATTTTCCGCATGTTCCCGTACCATTGCAGGGTGATTCTATATTAACTCCCGCCCTGCGCGCTGCTTCCAATATAGTTGTTCCAGGTTCCACATATATAGTTATATTGTCTGGATTAAAAGTAACTTGTGGCATATGGTCTATTGCTCCTTTACCGTTCCTGTTAACGCCTGAATATTTTTTAGAGAAGAGGAGGTACTGAGACCGCATGCGGGAGATATGATATCAATACCATCTGCAATTAGTTTTTCAGTCTGGAGAGTAACTTTATCAGGTGTACCGAATTCAAGTAGAAATGTGCTCAAATTCCCCATAGTGGTCAATGAAGGAAAACTCTTCTTTAGATTTCTGAGATTTACTACTGCGTCAGTGCTTATAGCGTCAGCTCTGATTGAAGTTATTTTATTCCATACTGTATTCATATTTCCGCAGATATGCACTATACCCGGTGTTTTTAATGCATGTATCCCATCAAGTATTTTATTTAGATACGTTACAGCATACTCATCAAACATTTTGGGTCCCAGGATTTCTCCCGTTGCTGTAGGATCTCCGATTGATATTAACGTGACTCCGTTGTCAATCATTAATTTTGCATACTCTATCAGAAAATTACTAACATAATCTAAAACCCTTTGTGAATTCGCTTTATCCTTTCTCAGCTCCTTCAAAAAAGTCATAGGGTCCACAATTGAGGCAGCAGTACTTACAGGACCTGTAAGATTACCTATAACCGGAATATCTGGATACTTATCCGACAATCTGTATATTGATTGAATAACAGTACCAATTCTTCCTGATTTAAGGAGTTTCTTTATATCTTCAAATTCGGTTTCAGAAACCGAGGGAAAAAGCTCCTTTTCAATCTTCGGCTCACAGGATAGAGTTCCAAAATTAATGCTGCTACCCAAAACCTCTGCCTCAACTGTCATACAAAAAGGTATTCCAAAGTTTTCAAAACCTGTTTGTTGATGAACATCACTGGATAGCTCACTCATAAGGTTATAATCATGGTGAGCCTCAGGAAGCAGGTGACCGGCATTGTTCATTACCTCAACTACTGCTGCATTCATCATTCCTCCAGGGCATATCACCGGTGGTCTATCTACTTCCTTTTTATCCAAAACTCTTAAAAGCCTTTCTTTGGGACTTATCGAATTCATTTAAACCTCCATGTCTCCATATATGCAGGTCACAGTATACTTGACCTGGTCATTTACATTGACCCAAATAGATTGACCCGTCGGGTTGGGGTTAAATTAATCATATAGCTGGTGCTAATACATCCTGAGAATTTGTCAACCTTCTTGCCAGTCTCACAGCATCTGCTGCATTTACAGAATATCCATCAGCGCCGATTTTATCAGCGAAGCTTTGAGATATAGGGCCTCCGCCTATCATTACTTTGACTTTATTTCTTATATTTTCTCTATCCAGTATACGAATTACTTCTGCCATTCCATCCATAGTGGTGGTCATCAGAGTAGAGAGGGCTATAATGTTTGCACCAACTTCCCTGGCCTTATCTACGAATTTCTGCGGAGGGATATCTCTACCCAGGTCAAAAACATCAAATCCGGCTGTTTCAAGCATTATTCTTACCAGATTCTTTCCTATATCATGAGTATCACCTTCAACTACCCCAATAACAACTTTCAATTTTTCTCCCTGTTCATCTCTTCTTATATGAGGTTTGAGGATATCCAGTCCTGCATACATTGCATCTGAACACATCAGTAGTTCCGGAATAAAATATTCCTCTTCTTCAAACAGCTTCCCAGCACGCTCCATGCCGTCAGATAATCCTTGATCGATTGCCTCATAAGCATCAATGTTTTCAAGAACTACTTCTTTGGACAAAACCACAGCTTCTTCCTCATCCATATTAACAATTGCATCGGATAAATTTTTAAACAAAACATCTTTTCCCTTTGACATATTAACCTCCTAAGCCGTTTTACGGCTTTGAGCCACCATTGTGGCCACAAAATGTAATGAAAATATATATCCTTTATCGCAATGGAGCGAATAAAGGAGGTTAATTGGCTATGTGCGGTTTCCAAGTCTTTGCTATACTAAGTCTTTGGTATTGCAAAGACTTTGGTATTCGCTCAAACTCATTACTTTAATCAAGCGCTATAGATACTTTGAATACGTCGCACATAGCTCGTATTCGAATAGTTACTATCAAACAAGCTCGATCTTATAGTATTCTTATCTTAATACTATGTATTTTGGTTTAATTAAAAGGGCTTATACCCTTTTAATTTGAAGTGACTTTCTTATATTATTTTATTTATACTAAGTACCCTAAAAATTATGAATCCTGGAATAGAACAGTTGAGAGATATCTTTCACCTGTATCAGGAAGGAGTGCAACTATGGTTTTACCTTTATTTTCAGGTCTCTTTGCCAGCTGTGCAGCTGCAAAAGCGGCAGCACCGGATGAAATACCAACCAATAATCCCTCAATCTTAGCCAAATCCTTAGCAGTATCAATGGCCTCTTCATTTTTCACTTTATATATTTCATCAATTATACTTCTATTAAGAACATCGGGTATAAAACCCGCACCTATACCCTGAATTCTATGAGAACCTCTTACTCCCCCTGATAAAACAGGTGAATCAAAGGGTTCTACGGCTACAATTTGAACTCCCGGCTTTTTTTGTTTTAATACTTCACCTACCCCGGTAATAGTTCCCCCAGTTCCGACTCCTCCTACAAATATATCAACAAGACCATCAGTATCCTTCCAAATCTCTTCTGCGGTTGTTCTTCTATGAATTTCAGGATTAGCCGGGTTTTTAAACTGCTGAGGTATAAATGAATTTGGAGTCTGAGCAGCAATTTCTTCAGCTTTTCTTATTGCTCCAGGCATCCCGTCACTACCTGGAGTTAATACCAGTTCAGCTCCTAACGCCTTTAAAAGACTTCTTCTTTCAACACTAAAGGTCTCAGGAAGAGTAATGATCAGTCTGTATCCCTTGGCTGCTGCAACAAAGGCAAGAGCAATACCTGTATTTCCGCTGGTAGGCTCAATTATTACAGTATCCTTGTTAATGATACCTCTTTCCTCAGCATCCTTAATCATTGCATAGCCGATTCTGTCCTTGACACTGCTGGCAGGATTGAAATATTCCAGCTTAACGATTAATCTTGCTTGAAGGCTGTTGGCTTGACTGTAATTGGATAATTCTAAAAGCGGAGTATTTCCAATGAGATCAGTAAGGTTATTTGCTATTCTTGACATATTTTCTCCCTTCTGCGTGTAAAACTTACTATGGTAAGAACACGCAAAAAAATTGTTATATATTTATTATTAATTATATTAGTTGAACTCTGAATTTAAGCCATTTCAAGGTATCTTTCCAACTCCCAATCGGTAATAGCAGCATTGTACAATTCAACCTCATGCTTTCCCAGTGTTATAAACAGTTTTACAAACTTTTCTCCAAAAAATTCTGCAGCGGCTTCACTATGTTCAAAATAGTTCAATGCTTTTTCAAGAGTATTTGGAATCTGCTGTTTACGTTGTTCATCCTCATCAGGAACTACAAGCTTGTTTTCAATCCCGTAAATTCCGGCCGCAAGGCTGGCAGCAATAATTAGATATGGATTTGCATCGGCTGATCCTGTTCTGTGCTCAAAACGGCTACTCTTACCCAGCCCAAGTAACGAACGGGTTGAAACAGTTCTATTATCATGAGCCCAGGTTACGTTTGTCGGGGCAAAGCTGTTTACCCTAAATCTCTTATAGGAATTTATGTTTGGAGAACCAAGTACCATAAATTCTCTTGAGAGTTTAATAAGTCCTGCAAGATAATTTTGACTCAAAGCTTTATCAATATCAAAATAATTTCTTTTTAACTCCATATCCCATAAACTCTGATGAACGTGATAACCACATCCTGATTCCTGTTCCCATGGTTTGGCCATAAAAGTAGCATATAGTCCATGCTTCCGGGCAATTTCCTTGATTGTATTTTTAATGATAACAGTATTGTCTGCCATCTCAAGTGCATCACCATACTCAGGGATAACCTCAATCTGTGCAGGTCCATATTCAATATGAAAAGCTTCCATGTTGATACCCTGTTCCTCAAGACTGTTTCGCATTTCTCCAATTACATATTCGAGTTCGGCACCACGGTATAGTGAATAACACTGTACTCCATCAAAAAGAGGCTTCTTATTTGAGTCCAGAAGATAAAACTCCAGCTCCGAACCAACGAGGGGTCTAAATCCCTTTTCATTGTATCTTTTTATAATATTCTTCAATATTTCCCGAGGATTTACTTCTATAGGCCTTCCATCCTCATAAAAGGTTTCAGCCAATACAAGGGCACTTCCTTCCCTCCATGGAACTTTTCGCAATGTTTCATTAACAGGTTTTACATACATATCAGGAAATCCGTTCCCGAAGTTCGCCAGTTCAATATCATCATATACACCGCACTGAATATCCCATGCAAACGGAGCTTTTGCCATTCCAGTCCCATCGTTCATGCATTTCAGAAAAAACCGAGCCGGGAGTCTTTTTCCTCTTAATATACCGTTAATATCGGCAAAACCTACTTCTACGGTATTTATTTTGTTTTCCTCAATGAATTTCCCCACATCAAATCCGCTCATTTATTAGACTCCACTTAGTTTTATTTATATAATTCAAATTCTACATATCATATATACTGATCGAATACTTATGCTTACAATAAAAAAAGAGACAATGTATGAATACCATAGTGATATGGCTCATTGCCTCCGGTTTTCCAGTCAGTAATAGTATTCATATCGATTTACTAGTATTTTATACTGTAATAATTGATATGTCAATACATATTTTGTATATTTTGTAAGTAAAGCGAATATAATCTACTTCTTTACTCCGTTGAAAGTAGTATTTCAATTTTACTTATTCTGCAGTCTATAAATAATTCTGCCGCCCTGTTCTGCGATATACTTCTCAATTTCAGTGGTATTAAGAGAATTGGTACCGATAACCACATTGCTCATGCCGAAGGCACTGCTGTAAACAGCTACATGAGTTATGTTTGCATTGAATTTAGCAAACGTACTTGTTATCATTGACAGCATTCCTGGCGCATCTTCAATTTCTATGGTCACTCTGGTTCCAGGTTCTCTGAAGCCTAAAAGCTCGATAAAGGAATCAAATATATCACCTTCTGTTATAATACCGACTAGCTTATCATTTTCGACAACCGGAAGAAAACTTATATCGTTGTCTCTCATAAGAATGGCAGCCTCTTCAAGAAGCGCATTGGGTGAAACAGTAACAGGTTTTTTTGACATAATGCTGCTTATTTTTGTTTTAGCAAGCAGATATGTGATTTCACCCATGCTTAATGAAGTAGCTTTAGAAGGAGAAACCTTTAAAATATCTCCTTTTGCTACTACTCCAACCAGCTTTCCGTTTTCTACAACAGGAAGACGCTTGATGCCGTTATTCTTAATTATTTCCTGGGCATCAGGTACTGTCTGTGACGGTGAAATGGTAAAAGGATTTGAAGTCATTTTGTTTTTTACAAACATAATATTAGCCTCCTAAGCCACTTTAGTGGCTTTGAGCCGACATAGTGGCCAAAATATTTTTTATATTCACTCCTCTTTCCGCTATAACGAGGTAATAGATGTCTCCCACCTTTACAGATGGCAAGCATTTATCTCCGCCTCGTTCAAACGCCTAAAGGTAATATAATTTTTCTACAGTCGAAAAATTTTATCTGAACCAGTGCGTTATAAGGCGAATAAAGGAGGTTAATTGGCCATGTGCGCTTTCAAAGTATTGGCAAATACTTTGAATATTTCGCACGGCCATAAGTTCACAGGTTAGTTTGGAAGACGAGCGTTAGCGAAGTCTTTCAAACTAATCTCCTATCTGTGTGCCTGGCACACTTTTAAAGTAAAATAATATTTAACTGTCATAAAGTTGTTTACGGTTTTAATATTTCTACTTACTAGCCTCCCAGATACGCTTTTCTTATTTCATCACTTTGCATTAATTCTTCTCCGGTACCTGAAAGAACAATGGAACCTGTCTCCATTACATATGCTCTGTGGGCAATCTGAAGTGCCATACTTGCGTTCTGCTCAACTAATAATATGGTAGTTCCAGTCTGATTTATGCTCTTTATAATGTCAAAAATTTCTTTAACAAAAAGAGGTGCCAAACCCATGGAAGGTTCATCCAAAAACAGCATTCTCGGACTGCTCATTAATGCGCGTCCCATTGCAAGCATCTGCTGCTCTCCGCCTGAAAGTGTCCCTGCCGCCTGCTTCTTTCTCTTCTCAAGAATAGGAAAGCGCTCATATATCATTTTCATATCCTTGCTGATTTGGGACTTATCCTTTCTGAGATATGCGCCCAGTTCGAGATTTTCCAGAACTGTCATTGTAGAAAATACTCTTCTGCCCTCTGGGACCTGGCATATACCCATCTTTACCCTATCTTGAGGAGACATTGAAGTAATATCCTTACCTTCAAAAATTATTGAACCTCTGGTAGGCTTCTTTAATCCTGAAATAGTTCTCAGAGTGGTTGTCTTGCCGGCACCGTTGGCCCCTATCAAGGTAACTATTTCTCCCTGATTAACGGTTAATGAAATGTCTTTCAATGCGTGTATTACTCCAAAATGTACATCCAAGTTTTTAATTTCAAGCATTGTCGACCTCCTCTCCCAGGTATGCTTCAATAACCCGTTTATTGGTTTTTATTTCTTCAGGTGTTCCATTAGCTATGATTTGACCATAGTCAAGCACATAAATCCTCTCACATATTTTCATGACCAGGGTCATATCGTGTTCAATAAGTAATACTGTTAAATTAAACTTTTTTCTTATATCCTGTATTAATTCGGTTAACTGTGCCGTTTCAGCCGGATTCATGCCGGCGGCCGGTTCGTCCAATAAAAGCACGGAAGGTTCTGTAGCAAGTGCTCTTACTATTTCAAGGTGTCTTTGCTCACCGTAGGGTAAGTTCTTCGCCAATTCATCCTTCTTACCCTCAAGATGGAATATCTTTAAAAGCTCAACACTTTTATTCTCCAATTCCTTCTCGGCCTTCACATAGGCCGGAAGATGAAAGAATGAAGATATCAAGCCGTATTTAACGTTTTGATTCATAGCAATACGCACATTGTCCAGAACTGTCAGATCTTTAAAGAGACGGATATTCTGAAAGGTTCTCGCCATACCTTCCTTACATACGTTATAAGGCTTCAGACCTTGAATATCTTTTGCAACACCGTCCTTAGCCAAAGTAACTGAACCTGCAGTCGGTTCATAAACACCGGTCAGAAGGTTAAAGGCTGTGGTCTTTCCGGCACCGTTTGGTCCAATAAGTCCTACCAGTTCTCCTTGCTGTAATTCCATATTTACCTTTGAGACAGCTGTCAAGCCGCCAAAGGATTTAGTCAGATCTTTTACAGTTAAAATAGTCATATTAACCCTCCTCCTTTGGGCGTTTTGATTTAAGTCCGATTTTTTTAAAGATGGATAATGATATTTCTTTTGAACCCAATAACCCTTGAGGTCTGAACAACATGAGTATAATTAACAATAGCGCGTATATTATCATACGTACATCAGAAAAGGACTGTAAAAACGTGGAGATAACTGCCAGCAATATTGCGGCTATTATTGAACCTGAAATACTTCCCAGGCCACCCAAAACAACAATAACCAATACATCCACCGATTTCAGGAACCCAAATAAATCAGGCCTGAGGAAATAGAAATAGGAAGCATAGAGTCCTCCGGCTATTCCAGCAAAGAAAGCACCCATAGTAAAGGAGATTACTTTGTATTTTGTGGTATTGACACCCATAGATTCGGCAGCAATTTCATCCTCTCGAATGGAGATACATGCACGTCCGTGGGAGG
This sequence comes from Bacillota bacterium, assembly GCA_023415305.1. GTDB lineage: Bacteria > Bacillota > Clostridia > Acetivibrionales > DSM-1351 > Ruminiclostridium. The sequence continues at coordinate 79,985 of JAEZKZ010000110.1, read as the reverse complement.
ATTTTAAGAAATTAGCAATTATCACCACAGTAGCGACGGTAAAGAAAAACAGCCAGGTCCAGTTTGCAAACTGAGGAATTCCCTGTAGTCCTGCCGCACCATTTGTAATATTCATGTTCAGGAATATTATCTTGATTATTTCTGCCATACCCAGGGTTGCTATTGCAAGGTAATCACCTCTAAGCCTCAAGGTAGGAAGACCTACAAGAGCCCCTATGAAGGCTGCGGCAACGGCACCTGCAATTATACCTCCTATAAATCCCATAGTAGTAGGATTATTTATAGTTATAATTGCACATACATATGCGCCAATTGACATAAATCCCGCATGACCCAATGAAAATTGTCCAGTAAAGCCTGTAATGAGATTTAGGCTGACAGCAAGAACAATATTGATACAAATTGTAGCCAGGGTAGTCTGTATATAGTCGTCAATAAACCCTGCAGTTATCAGTCCTTGAACTATTGCATATGTGATTAAAATCATAATGAATTTTTGAAGTGCTTTATGATTAAGTATATTTTTCATATGGTTACACCTTCTCCTTGGTATTCTTGCCAAGCAGTCCGGCCGGCTTAACAATAAGAATTATTATAAGAATTGCAAACACAACTGCATCTTTATATAATGAGTTACCATAACCAGATACAAAAACTTCTACTGTTCCAATAAAATATCCGCCGATCATAGCTCCGGGAATTATGCCTATACCCCCGAAAACTGCTGCTACAAAGGCCTTAAGTCCGGGTATTACACCCATTAACGGGTCAATGGAATTATAATATATACCAACCAAAACACCAGCAGCACCGGCTAAGGCTGAACCAAGTGCAAATGTAAAGGATATGGTCGAATTAACATTTATACCCATTAATTCCGCGGCGTCCTTGTCCAGTGAAACAGCTCTCATTGCCTTGCCTACTTTGGTTTTCTTAACTATAAACTGCAGTAAACCCATTAGTACAATAGTGCTTGCCACTATTAGTACCTGCTGAGCTGTAATTGTCATCTTTCCAACCTTGAAAGATTCAGCCAGCCATCCTGTCATTTCAGGATAAGCGCGAACATTGGCCGTAACAACTCTCATTGTTCCATATTCAATAAAAAGAGATACACCGATTGCAGTTATTAAAACAGCAATTCTTGTTGCATTACGTAACGGTTTATATGCTATTTTCTCAATTAAAACCCCAATTATGGTACATACCAGCATGGCTATTACCAAGGAGGGAAATACACCCAGCTTTAATGAAGTCATACAAAAGTATCCGACATATGCTCCAAGCATATACACATCACAATGAGCAAAATTTATAAGCTTTATGATACCGTAGACCATGGTGTAACCCAGAGCTATTAAGGCATAGATACTACCAAGGGATATTCCGTTAATTACCTGCTGTAAAAAATTATCCAATTCACTTCCCCCTTATTGTGTTCTGGTTAAGGTGTATACACAGAAGTAAGGGCGATATATTATTATCCCCCCTACATCATTGTAAAATCTTTAATCAAAATATTTCATTTATAATTGCCGTTTATTATTTCATAGTTTTAATATTATTATATTATAATCGCCACCTCTAGAGTGGGAAATATCTATTATCGGCAATATCGGATTATTTTCCGCTTTTCTCTGCTGTAGCCTGAACACCGTTTTCAAGGCCGATAACAACTATATCCTTAACAGGATTATGGTTTTCATCAATACTGAAGGAACCTGTAACTCCTGTGAAGTCCTTTGTTGCAGCAAGAGCATTTTTAATTGACTCACTGTCAAGCTTCTCACTTCGTTTAATACCATCAACCAGGAATTTTGCCAAGTCATAGCCTAATGCATTAAAAGCATTTGGTTCTTTATTATATTTCTTTTTAAAGTCATCAATAAATTTGATTACAGCAGGGTCTTTATCAAGTGATGAGTAATGGTTTGTAAAATATACCTTTGTCAGAGCACTAGCACCGGCCAGGCTGGTTAAATCAGGTGAATCAAAACCATCTGCACCGAGTATGGGCTTATCTATTCCAAGGGCACGAGCCTGTTTGATTATCAAACCAGCTTCTTCATAGTAGCCAGGAAGATATATGACATCAAAATCCTGACCCTTTATTTTTGTTAAAATAGCATTGAAGTCCTTGTCTTTTGCTACGTAAGCTTCTTCACCAACTATTGTACCTCCGGCAGCTGTAAAGGTCTTAATGAAGTTTTCAGCTAATCCCTTTGCATAATCACTTGAACTGTCTTTAACAAGAACAGCTTTTTTTGCATTTAATTTACTTGAAGCATAATTTGCCATTGCAGTTCCCTGGAAGGAATCAGTGTAGCAAATACGGAAGGCATATTCTTTCTTACCTGCCTTGTCAACAGTAACGTCATCTGCTGTTGCTGAACCACTTATAACAGGAACCTTTTTCTTTTCAGCAACGGAAATTTCCGATTTAAAGGATCCTGAGGTTGCCGGACCAAGAATTGCAAGCACTTTATCCTGGGAAATAAGTTTATTGGCAAGTGTTATAGCTTCTGCTGGTTCAGACTTATTGTCATACTTTACTGTAACTATTTTCTTGCCGTTAATGCCACCTGCTGCATTGATTTCATCAATAGCCAACATGATGCCGTCAACAGAACTTTGTCCATAGGATGCAACTCCACCAGATAATTCATAATTGATACCAATTTTGATTTCATTTTCATTTTGTCCAACGGATTTATTTCCGCAAGCTGTTACGCCTGAAACCAAAAGGCAAACAGCCATTAACATACTAAGCTTCTTTTTCATAAATTAAATCCCCTTATTTACATAAATATTTTTTTTTATTCTAGTATCTTTTTAGTAGCCTGTCAATGCAATGCTTCATTGTGATAATGCATTGATTTTTTAATGCATTATCGTAATATTGAATCAAAGTAATTTGTATCTTATATTATATTCCCTATAGTAATTTGTATCTTATATTATTTGCTATTGATAAAAGCATGTCCTATTGAACATGCTTTTATCAATATATTAAATTCATCAGGTAATAACATGAGTTAGAAATGAATTCAGCAGCTTTGATGCTTGGTAACTAAATCTTATGCTTATATGCCTCAAACAAATCAGGGCGTTTTTCCTTTGTTCTCTCAAGGGATTTTTCATGTCTCCACTTTTTTATGTTTCCATGGTGTCCGGATAACAATATCTCAGGAACAGGCTTTCCTTCATATTCAGCTGGTCTGGTATATTGAGGATATTCTAGAAGTCCGTTGAAATGAGACTCATCACTGAAAGAACCTTCATTTGAGAGAACTCCCGGTATAAGTCTGCTTACACAGTCTATAAGTACCATAGCAGGAAGTTCTCCCCCGGTAAGAACGTAATCTCCGATAGATATTTCTTCATCCACCAATTCCTCGATTATTCTTTCATCAATCCCCTCATAATGACCACATAAAAGGATCAGATGCTCCTCTTCGGAAAGTTCTAAGGCAATTTGCTGAGTAAGTACACGGCCCTGAGGACTCATGAAAATAACTTTCGGTTTTTTGAGAACACCTTCTGTTATAGCTCTGTAAGCGTCAAATACCGGCTGACACATCATAACCATTCCATTTCCGCCACCAAAGGGATAATCATCAACCTTTCGGTGCTTATCCTTGGTATAGTCTCTTATATTAATGGCGTTAACTTCTATCAAACCCTTTTCCTGGGCCCGACCCATTATACTTTCCTTCATAACCAGTTCGAAGGTTTCAGGAAAAAGTGTAAGAACATCAAACTTCATCAATCCAACAATCCTTTCGGTAATATTACTGATATTCTGCCATCCTCAAGGGATACTTCCTTAACAACACTCTTAAGAGCGGGTATCAGAATTTCATTTCCCCCCGAATTCCTGACAACATATACGTCATTACTTCCGGTCTGGATTACATCAACCAGCTTTCCGAGAAGAGTATCGTTTTCGTCAAATACACTCATCCCAAGGATATCGGTTATGAAAAAGGCATCCTTCGGAAGCTTGACAGCATTGGCTCTGTCTATTTTCATATACAACCCCTTTAACTTCTCAGCCTCCTCTATGGTATCAACATTGTTGAATTTAAGTATAACGAACTGTTTAAAGAACTTGACACCTGTAATATCATATTTTTCAAGCTTACCGTTTTTATCTATATAAACCCATTTTAATTTTCTAAATCTGTTAGGATCATCTGTCAGCGCTGTGGCCTTTAATTCCCCTTTAACTCCATGAGTATTTATCAATTGTCCAACAATCAAATATTCTAACATATTGCCTCCATTTTAAGCCGTGATTTATCCTATTACATTCTACCCGACTAAATGATTAACTGATACAAAATAAACAACAAACTTATAGTTAACAAGATACAAGTAGTGTGCGAGAAACAAGTCATTTCTATCAGCAAATAAAGGAAAAGGGCCTTAAGCCCCCTTCTTTTTGTATAATATTAAAATGTTCTATTGAATAATATCTACAACTACTCTTCTGTTGTCTTTGACTGCAGCTGCTTTGACAACAGTCCTGATAGCTTTGGCAATTCTGCCCTGCTTTCCTATTACTTTGCCCATATCATCCTTGGATACTTTGAGCTCAAGTATAATAGACTTTTCATTTTGAATTTCATTGACAAAAACCTCATCGGGATAATCCACCAGAGCTTTTGCAATGTTTTCAAGTAGTAACTTCATATTAACCTCCTAAGCCTTTTTGTGGCTTTGAGCTGATAAAGCACAATATACAAAGGCACATGTTGGAAGCCATAAAGCTTCCACAGCCGGAAAAGGTACTATTGGAGGTTAACACTAACCTCCATTATCGTCCCGTTAATCGAATTAACCGATTATACCCTGCTTTTTAAGAAGTGACTTTACTGTATCAGTAGGCTGTGCACCATTCTTAATCCATTTCTGAGCTTTTTCAGAATCAATGTTAACCTGAGCTGGCTCAACAACAGGATTGTAAGTACCTATTTCTTCAATGAATCTACCGTCTCTTGGGTATCTTGAATCAGCAACTACTACTCTGTAAAAAGGGTTCTTCTTAGCACCTATTCTCTTTAAACGTATCTTTACTGCCATTTATTTTCACCTCCTTTAAAGGAATGTAATTGTTTATTCCCTGATAAATCTGTAAATATTGCAACAAAATTATCGGTATGAAACCTTATAAATATTATTTATTAAAAAGGCATTTTAAACTTTCCAAAGCCGCCTTTTTTACCACGTTTACCCATATCGGTCATCATCTTCATCATCTTTTTCATTTCCTCAAACTGTTTGAGGAGCAGATTTACTTCCTGAATGGTTGTACCACTGCCTGTTGCAATTCTTTTTCTGCGGCTTGCATTTAGTATTGCAGGATCATTTCTTTCTTTTTTGGTCATAGATTGAATTATGGCTTCTGTACGAGCCATCTTCTTCTCGTCAATATCTACATTCTGCAGCGCTTTTGAATCAACACCCGGAAGCATTCCAAGAATATCCCCCAGCGGGCCCATTTTTTTCATCTGTTGCATCTGTTCAAGAAAATCCTCCAGCGTAAATTGCATGGTACGCATTTTCTTTTCCAGTTCAATAGCCTTTTTCTCATCATAGGCTTCCTGAGCTTTTTCTATAAGACTAAGAACATCTCCCATTCCCAGAATCCTTGAAGCCATTCTGTCGGGAAAAAACGGTTCAATGTCGCTGAGTTTTTCACCCATACCTGCAAATTTTATAGGCTTTCCGGTTACAGCCTTTACTGAAAGAGCAGCACCGCCTCTGGTATCACCGTCCAACTTTGTCAGAACAATACCGTCTATCCCAAGTTTTTCATTAAAGCTTTCGGATACATTTACCGCATCCTGACCTGTCATAGAATCGACAACCAACAATATTTCATGTGGAACTACCGACTTTTTAATGTTCAGCAGCTCATCCATCAGTTTTTCATCAATATGCAAACGTCCTGCAGTATCCAGTATGACCAGATCATGCTGTTTCATATTTGCGAACTTTACTGCTTCCTTGGCAATCTCTACAGGATTCTGATTATTCTCAAGTGTGAACACCGGAATATTCAGCTGGCCGCCAACAACCTGGAGCTGTTTTATAGCGGCTGGCCTGTATACGTCACAGGCAACCAGCAACGGATTTTTTCCCTGCTTCCTTAATAGGTTTGCTAACTTACCCGAGGTAGTGGTCTTACCTGACCCCTGAAGCCCGCACATCATAAATACTGTTGGCGGCTTTGGCGCAAATGTGACCTTGCTTTGCTCCCTACCAAGGAGTTCGATGAGCTCTTCATGAACTATCTTTACAACCTGCTGTCCCGGAGTGAGGCTTTCCAATACATCTGACCCTACACATCTCTCAGAAACCTTGCTTATAAAATCCTTAACAACTTTAAAGTTAACGTCGGCCTCGAGCAATGCAAGTTTGATTTCTCTCATCATATCCTTTACATCTTTTTCAGATACCCTGCCCTGACCACGGATTTTCTTAATTGTCTCTTGGAGCTTTCCTGATAAACCTTCAAAAACCGACATCCCAAAACCTCCAATTCAATCCGAGTTGATTTTGAAGCCCCTTATGGTTTTCACAATCACTCTATATGCTGTTTACAAGCTCTGCCAACTCACGCTTTACGTGTTCAACAACTTCCACATTGTGCCGGCTGAGCCCGTTTGTCTCAAAATTTTCAAATAGTTTCCTTACCTGCTCAGCCTTTTGCTTTTGCTGAGAAAACTTGCTCAGAAGGCCAAGTTTATTTTCATACTCATTCAGCAGAGCCCTGCCTCGCTTTTCATTGTCATAAACGCCCTGCCTGCTTATATTTAGCTGCTCTGCTATCTCAGACAAGGTATAATCATTATTATAATGAAGATCCATTATTTCATACTGTCTGTCTGTCAGCAGCTGACCATAAAAATCAAGCAGCAGAGAGGTTTCATAAACTTTATCCATAAATACTCCACCTCGTAAGCAGTAATGCTTTGTAAAGTATTTTTACTTTACTAACATAGTTTAATTCACGTACACTGCTTTGTCAAGCATTTTTACTTTACATGAAAAGAAAAAAATAAAACCGGATAATGCTATATTTCATAATAACACCTAGGTTTAAAAGTAAACTTTTCTGTTGTAGAAAAGTTTACTTTCCTCAGCGGCGTGCCAACGAGGCGGGAGATATTCTAACCACCTGAAAACCAAATCGGCACCCGCTACCTGTAGAGGTTGGGGACATCAATTATCGCCCGTTATATACATCAAGTCTGTTCATAAGCGTGCCAGCATGTATTTCAAAGAGATGATTATCGAAATCATAGAAATATATAGAGCGACCTTCTCCTTTAATTCTGGGTCTTGCTTTTAAGACATCAACCCCTATTAAACGAACTCTTTCCTCATATATTTCAAACTCATCTTCTGATACCTTAAATGCAACATGATTATATGTTCGCTCAGGCAAGGGGGATCCCTCCATAACAGCGATCCATAGATCACCCAATCTGAAAAACTTTTCTTTGCTTAATGAAAAAATTTTATCACCACTTGAATAAACTTCGTCTGCATCAAATATCCCTTTGAAAAAAACTGATGCTCGTTCAAGGTCCTTTACTATGAATGTTATGTGACTGAGTCCTTCAATCATCTTATGGCCCCCTAAACAATCTTCAGAGACATTGTAAGGTATATTCTTAAACTCTTAACACTTGTTAGTATCAATATCCTTACTTCACTCTGTTTCTTACATATATATGCTTTATCTTAGTATTATTCGTATCTCTTTCTTCAATTTCAAACTCCTTCAATTTCTTTATCAGATGCGTAAGCTTGTAAAACCCGAAATTTCTTGGATCGAAATCAGGCTGTTTCTTAATAATAAGGTTGCCTACATCACCCAGAAAAGCCCAGCCGTTTTCATCTTCAACATCATGTATTGAAACAGAGATAAGATTAATAATATCCTTGCTTATTAACAAAGCATTAGTTTTAGGCTCTTTTTCAGTAATTTCATCCTTTTTGGCGCTGTTATCAAAATTATTGTTTGATTGCGACGCTCCGCTTATTATTTCGATATAAGTAAACTTATCACAAGCCGAAATAAATGGGCTTGGGGTCTTTCTTTCACCTATCCCGAAAACCTTTTTGCCGGCTTCTCTCAATCTGGTAACAAGTCTTGTGAAATCACTGTCGCTTGATATGATACAAAATCCTTCAACCTGACCGGAATACAGTATATCCATAGCATCTATAATCATGGCCGAGTCCGATGAATTTTTCCCGGAAGTATAGCTATACTGTTGTATTGGTGTTATTGCATTATCCAGAAGTACATTTTTCCAACCTGAAATAGTAGGCTTTGTCCAATCAGCATATATTCTCTTTATAGTAGGAGTCCCGTACTTGGCTATTTCCTCCATAATACCTTTAATATTGCTATATGGTACGTTTTCAGCGTCAATAAGGACTGCAAGCCTCATTTCATTTGAGTTCATTTTTGTAAAACCTCCTATCTACGCGTTTAGTGCGTATAAAAATAGTGTAAAAAAGCATATTAATATACTAACATATTTTGTTTTGTATCCAAAATATTTCTCGACTTTTTTATTGCGTTTTTATGTCTTTTTATTTTTGAACAATACTCTGCTGTAATGCATTTTGAACCGCTTCCATAATACCATAAGAGCTGTAAGTAGCTCCGGAGACAGCATCAACCTGGGCAGACTGCGTACTTAATATCTGACTGACAACCGAATTGTATGCTCTGTTAAACCAACGAGCATCGTCACCGTAGGATATTATTTGTATATCAGAAATTTGTCCATCTGAAACAGTAACCGAAACGGTAGTAGTTCTTCCTCTAAAGCCTGTGCCTGATCCCTCATAGGTACCGTCTGTGTAATTACCGCTTCCGCTCAAGGTATCATTAATTGCCGTTATTTCGGTTGATGAGATATTAATTGAATTATCAGTGAGCAGTAAACCAGATAAGTATGTTACAGTTATAAGAATTACTGCCAATGTCACTGTCGCAGCAGGCCGTATATACTCCCCGGCATAACTGATGCTGACATTTTTGCGCGGACAGTCGGATATACATTTTAAACAGTTAATACATTCTCCTGAACTTGTGCTTTCTTTATTATACAAGTCTATTCCCATTGCGCAGGTCTTTGTACAAATCCTGCAATTGCCGCACTCTGAAGATGGTTTTACTATTTTTGTAAGTCTTAGCTTAGATAATAATGTAAAAATGGCTCCCAACGGACATAAATACCTGCAAAAAAAGCGTTCTATAAGCATTGAAGCAGCAAAAACAGCAATTAGTATAAGAAAGCCGGCAGTATATTTGGAAAAAGCATAGGAAAAATCCGGTAAATGTCTGAAGCCAAATAAAACTCCGAAAGTTTCCCAGGGATTTGCTGAGCTATAGTTTTTCCCAAAACTCCAAAATATCATAATTATAAGTACAAGTACTACATACTTAACATATTTTAATATTTTATCAGCTTTACTATTCATTCGGAAGGAAATTTTTAAAAACCTTGATGAAATTTTATATATAATATCACAAATTGTTCCAAAAGCACACAGCCATCCGCAGAAAAAGCGTCCAATCAGTATGGTACATGGAATAATTGCAATTAGCTCAACCAATTGAGGTATACTCTGTGCGAAATTAAAGCTTTGGTTAATAATTCCTGAGTAAATCTCCTTGATACCTGCAAAAGCATTTATATATAACTCAGGCAGTATTATTAGTGAAAGAATCTGTATAATAGTCCTGCATATTTGTAATAATGATATCTTTTTGCTTGCTAATCGCATAAATACACCTCTTCAAGAAATTAAATACTTAACAGTTATTTTGACATTGATTATAGTTATTCAAGGTGTTGGTTATGTGATTATTAGCTGATAATTATTGCAGTAAGATTGTTAATATGTTATCATTGTGTAGCAGCTGGTATTCTTTTGAAATCAGACTTGTTATTTGAAAATGCCGTATTGGCACTTATTTACGACTTATATCCCTTGTGGAATGAGAACGGAGGTTGATTTATGATTAATATCAATTTTACTTCAAGTTAATACCCCCTCTTAGCCATCATTGGTTTCAGTATTCTATTTTTGAATGTACAATCATTCCCTCATTAGCAGCAAAAAAATACATACAGTACGTTAAATTCAAGAATAATAACTTAAGTAAATGCTGTAATTAATGCTTAGGCTTATATTAGTAAATGTTTAAGTGAAATATTTAACTATTAGGAGGCGTTATTTTGAATTCTAATCAGGAAAGAAAGTTTTTAGGTGTTGAACAATTATCTTTAAGAAGTTTAATAATCGGTTCTCTGGGCTCATGCATTATTACAGCAAGTTCCATGTACGTTGCTCTCAGAATGAGTGCACTACCCTGGCCCACCATCTTTGTTGCTGTTCTGTCCATGGCTCTTCTCAAGCTATTCGGAAAAACTACAAATAATGAAATAAATGTTACTCAAACGGCAATGTCAGCCGGTGCCATGGTAGCAGGAGGTCTGGCTTTTACCCTTCCAGGACTTTGGATAATGGGTATTTGGAAGGGATCGGCTAATTTCTCCGATAATTTCGTTAAGGTTCTTTTAATTGCTATGGCGGGTATGCTCTTCGGAACCGTAACCTCTTATATTTTGAGGTATAGATTTATTGTTAAAAACGCTCTGCCCTATCCCATAGGCCGTGCGGCAGCAGAAACAATAAAGGTTGGTGATACCGGAGGCAAGAAATCCCTTGTTTTATTTGGAACAATGGCTGCCTCAACTTTGTATACCTTTCTAAGAGATCAGCTGAGATTTGTTCCTGATGCGTTTATGTTCAAAAACTCAATCGGTATCTGGAACTCACCTATGGCTGTTGGTATGGGTTATATACTGGGAACCCTTTATACCGGTGTCTGGTTCCTTGGAGCTTTGATTACAAATGCCTTTCTTGTTCCCTTCGGCCCAAAACTCGGACTTTTTGCAGATGCTGCTTCAGCAAGCGCTTTTGCAACAACTTCAGGTATAGGGCTGTTAGTAGGTACAGGGCTTGGAGTAATCTTAGGAATAATAATTTCCGGGATTAAAAAACTTCTTACACAATCAAAGACTGCTGATTCAGAGGCTGATGAAAAGAGCAAAAAGAATTTTTTTGACTATAGCAGAATTCTTATTATCATCGCTACAGCTATAGCTTTTATATTATCAATAGCAGCCGGCTTATCGGTTATCCCTTCTATTTTGTTAATCATCGGAGTGTTTATAGTTTCTGTAATGGCAGCAACAATTACCGGACAAACAGGAATAAATCCAATGGAGATATTCGGAATTATTGTTCTGTTGGGTATAAGAATATTTGTGGATATTGATGCAACAGATGCACTTTTTGCAGCTGCTTGTGTTGCTGTAGCCAGCGGCTTCTCAGGAGACCTTTTTAACGATTATAAAGCTGGTCAGGTGCTTGGTACAAACCCAAAAGCACAGCTGATATCACAAATAGTCGGCGGTGTTTTCGGAACTGTAGTTGCTGCCATTTCATTATTTGCAATAATAAATCAGTTTGGTGAAGTAGGGCCGGGAACAGCTCTTCCGGCAGGCCAGGCTGTAGGAGTTACTGCTATGATAAATGGTATTGGAAATCCTGTGGTTTTCGGTATTGCAGCTGCAATCGGTGCAGCACTTTATTTGTTGGGCCTGCCTACAGCGACATTGGGTATCGGTTTATTCCTCCCCTTTACAATATCCTCTGCTGTTTTCCTTGGAGGTATAATCCGCTTTGTAACTGATAAGCTGCGTAAAAATACAGCTGACGAAACCGGCAATGTGGCTGCATCAGGTTTACTGGGAGGAGAAGGTATCACGGGAGTTGCAATAGCCCTTGTTAGAATGTTTACGGTATCATAATGGAAAAATATATATTATTTATTTACTAATTTAAACATCAAGGAGTGGTTTTGTGGGTAAGGTTATTGGAATAGATATTGGCGGAAGTACAACAAAAATTGTGGGTTTTGACGGGAATACAATGATTGCTCCGTTACTGGTACGTGCAAACGATCCCATTGCCTCAGTATACGGTGCATTTGGAAAGTTTCTAAATACACATTCCTTGAAGATTGAAGATATAGAAAGAGTCATGATTACCGGAGTCGGCTCCTCTTTTCTGAACAACAGACTCTTCGGTATTCCAACAGGAAAAGTCGATGAGTTTATGGCAATAGGTCTGGGTGGACTCTTTTTGAGCAATCTGAACAAGGCAATTATCGTCAGCATGGGTACGGGCACAGCACTTGTTAAAGCTGAGAATAATTCTGCTGTCCACTTAGGCGGTACCGGTGTTGGCGGCGGAACACTTTTGGGCTTGTCAAACCGAATGCTCAACGTCCGTCATTTTGATGAGTTGATAGAAGCCGCCAACGGTGGTGATCTTTCCCATGTGGACCTGTCCATAGGTGACATTTCCAAGGAAGTTATGGAGACCCTGCCAAGTGAAACCACTGCCTCAAACTTTGGTAAAATTAGCGATTTGGTTACAAAGTCAGACCTTGCCATGGGTATAATAAATCTTGTGTTCCAGACCATAGGCATGATAGCAGTTTTCAATACCAGAATTGATAATATAAAGGATGTCGTTCTGACCGGAAACCTTACCAATGTACCTCAGTCAGAGTACATTTTCAGCCGGCTCAGCAAGCTGTATGAAGTCAATTTCCAGACTCCCCCCAACGCAGAATATGCTACAGCGGTTGGTGCAGCGATATGCTTCAGTCGCAATGTACCGTTTAGGGAAGTTATATAGAATTACTTCACAGTGAATAGTTAATAAAAATGAATAATTAATAACGAATAGTTATAAAAAAAAGTCGGCTTTGCCGACTTTTTTTTGGGGCTTGCGGAGCAAGCCCTCCTTTAACCTTTCATTTTTCACTCTTCACTAATTACTACTTTCCCCTCTGCTCTCGTCCTATTCATGTCAATTATACGCTGATTGGCAGAACCTCTGAATTTCAGGAGAAGGTTCTTCTCGTTAATTATGAAGGGGCCGTCTATCAGCAGATCGGTATTCTTAAGCAGTTCATCAAAACCTCTTCTCTGCTCCGCAAGGCCAATCAGCTGCTCGTATGTGTAGCCGGTGTAGGTTATAACATTCAGGCCCAACTTTTTGACTTCACCGGCAAGCACTGCACATGCCTCGGCCTGCTCAAAGGGATCTCCTCCGCTAAGGGTTATTCCGTCAAGGAGAGGATTCTTCCTTATATCACATATTATTTTGTCAATATCAATTAATTCACCTGCATCAAAGGAATGGGTCTGTGGATTATGGCAGCCAGAACAGTTATGTGAACAGCCCTGAGTAAATATAACCATGCGGATTCCAGGTCCGTCAGCAATGGATTCGTTTACAATTCCTGCAATACTAAGCTGTATACCCATGGGTCAACCTCCAAAGTTAATATAGTATTTATTTCAGCTGTCTAACCAACCTTTATATTTTAACCAACCTGAATAATGTACAGTTAAAGAAAATAATATTTTAGTGATACCAAAAAAACTTAATAAAGATGCTTAAAGCATCCTTATTAAGTTTTTCACCCATTCTTACATATGTTTTACTCTATCTCTAACTTCAGCCTGCTTTGCGTCATTAAAGCGTTCTAGAGTTCCAACAAGGTAGCCGGTGATACGTCTGATTCTTTCAAACTTCCTGTCTTCTTCTTCTCTTCCGCAGCTTGGGCAGGTATCACCAATTATACCCGTATAGCCGCAGACAGGGTCACGGTCAACAGGATGGTTAATAGAACCGTAACCAATTCCTGATTCCTTCATAGCTCGGATGATCTTCTCAAAGGCCTCCAAATTGTTCAGCGGATCTCCGTCAACCTCCACGTATGTAATATGGCCGGCATTGGTCAACTCATGATAAGGTGCTTCAATTCTAATCTTGTCAATGGCATTTACTTTATGATACACGGGTACATGGAAACTGTTTGTATAATACTCTCTGTCTGTTACGCCTTCGATAACACCAAAGATTTTTTTATCGTACTTTATGAACCTTCCGCAGGTTCCTTCAGCGGGTGTTGCGATTACACTGAAGTTCATTTTATATTTCTGTCCGGCTTCATCCATCCTTTTTCTCATATATCCGATGATTTCCAACCCAAGATTCTGAGACTGTTCAGACTCTCCATGATGCTTTCCGGTCAACGCTTTCAAACATTCAGCCAGACCAATAAAACCTATAGTCAATGTACCATGCCTCAATACTTCTCTAACTTCATCTTCCCAATCAAGTTTGTCAGAGTCCAGCCATACCCCTTGGCCCATAAGAAACGGAAAGTTTTTAACCCTCTTTTTGGCCTGTATCAAATATCTCTCATAAAGTTGATCTATAACCAGATCTATTTTTTTGTCCAACTCCTCAAAAAACATATTGAGATTCTTATTACTTTTCAACGCAATCCTAGGAAGATTGATGGTAGTAAAACTCAGGTTTCCACGTCCATAAATGGTCTCTCTGGAAGGATCATAAGTGTTTCCGATTACTCTTGTTCTGCAGCCCATATAAGCAATTTCGGTGTCCGGATTCCCTTCCTTGTAGTATTTCAGATTATAAGGAGCATCAATAAATGAGAAGTTCGGAAACAGCCTCTTGGCGCTTACACGGCATGCCAGCTTGAACAAGTCATAATTTGTGTCGCCCTGCTTGTAATTCACACCATCTTTTACCTTGAATATATGTATCGGGAATATAGGAGTTTCCCCATTTCCCAAACCTGCCTCGGTAGCAAGTAAAAGATTTTTTATAACCAGTCTGCCCTCAGGAGAGGTATCAGTACCATAGTTTATAGAACTGAAGGGTGTCTGAGCCCCTGCACGGCTGTGCATGGTATTTAGATTATGTACAAAGGCCTCCATTGCCTGGAAGGTTATTCTGTCAGTTTCACTTTCTGACTTTCTAACAGCAAAAGCCTGGGCCTTATCCAGGACAGCCTCGTCCTTAACATACTCAAGAAGATATTTTTTCTCTGCTTTTATGTAGGCTTCCATCCTGTTCAATAAAGGCTTTAAGTTATGTTCCTTGTTAACAAGTTCGCTGACTGAATTTATTTCAGCCTCTAAATCTTTGTCCAGGAGAAGCTCCAGTGATTTTCTAAGATTTTGTCTGTAACCTCTTTCATAGGTTTTTGCAACTCCCAGAGCCATTCCGTAATCGAAATTTGGAATACTCTGTCCACCGTGCTGATCGTTCTGGTTTGATTGAATAGCTATACACGCCAATGCGGAATAGCTGTTGATATCATTAGGTTCTCTTAAGTAACCGTGACCTGTGCAGAACCCACCCTTAAACAGTTTGACAATATCTATCTGGCAGCACGTTGTTGTAAGTGTCAAAAAATCCAGATCGTGTATATGAATGTCACCTTCATTGTGTGCTTTTGCATGTTCAGGCTTCAGAACGTACATTTCATAGAACTGCTTAGCACCTTCAGAACCATACTTCAGCATGGTTCCCATTGCAGTGTCACTGTCTATGTTTGCATTTTCCCTCTTTAAATCATTGTCCTTTGCATCCTTGAAGGTCAGCTCTTCATAAACCTTCATCAAACGTGTATTCATTTCACGCACTTTTGTTCTTTCAGCCCTGTATAAAATAAATTCCTTGGCGGTTCTCGCGTGACCGGTTTCAATCAAAACCTTTTCTACCGCATCCTGGATTTCTTCAACATCCGGTACTTTTTTGTCCATTGATCCTTCAATGTAGGCTACAACTCTTTCGGCCAGGTCCATAGCAGTTTTGTAGTCCTTCCCACCTGTTGCACTTGCTGCTTTAAATACGGCGCTTGCAATCTTCTCGATGTTAAAAGGCACTTCTCTTCCGTCACGTTTCCTGATTTTTGTAATCATTTGTAACTTGCCACCCTTCATATTATTTTACACAGCATTTCATCAAAACAGCGCAATAAATATGAGCAATAAGTCATTGCTCAACTATGAACACGTTTATGTCTCTCTATATATAACTAAGTAAACGTTTATTACAGGTATATTCCAGATATATAAAAATATATTAATTTTGAAAACGTTCGATTATGTAGATTGATGTAGTATAATGTAATAAAATTCCTACATTTAAAATGCCATATATTGTGTAATAATACTATCACTAAGCAATATATAGTGTCAACATCAAATTAAATCATTATTTATTGCTTTACACCAATTTTTCTCTATAATAATTACTTTTTTGCCAATTCTCTGTTTTTTGGAAAAATAATATCGAATATTATATAAATAAGTACAAATAATATATTATGAAAATCCCCTATTTCCTAAAGAATGGAGTGATGCCTAATGCATTTATTCAAATCACAAAATAACCATAATATTGAATGTTCTGTATACACCTGTGCCAATCATAGTAAAAGCGACTCCTATTGTGCTTTAGAAAAAATCAAGGTTGGGACACACGAATCAAACCCTACAGAAGTTGAATGTACAGACTGCCAATCTTTTGAAAGGAAATAGAAGTCAAATTATCTGTTTGGCTGATTAGGCGCAGTAAAGCCAGGGCACTTGTTGTCCTGGCTATTTTTGATTAGAATATGAAAACATGTACTATCATATTTTATTTTATAAAATATCATACATATGTGTACGAGATAATACATACTTTTCGATACATGCTGATAGCTTAAATATCCATAATCCATATGTTTAGCAGCTTATATGTCCATATTGTTTAATAGCTTTTTTAACTCTTTTAGTTCATCCTTGGACAAAGTAACACCTTTGCCCATTTTCTCGTGATCAGGAGACCAATCACGTATATCATATTTTGGTTCTCTATCATTCCAGCTTATAAGATTTAACTCCTTATTCCATCCCTTGTTTGACTCTGATAAAACTCCAAAATTCTCTGTTATTTCATATTTGATTTCTGCCATAATGTCAAACATCTCCCATTCTGAATAATAACTCATAAGTACTCTAAAGTTTATACTATTACAATATCAGCTAAAAAATTATATTATATCAGATCAGACAGCTTTTCATCCTTAAAGGCACCCAGCATAGCTGCTCCAACTATTATTCCTGCATTACCCATTTCTGCCATTTTAAATTCCGGTATATGCAATTCCTTACCATAAATTTTTTCTCTCAGTAAATCAACCAAAGGGTATACCAGACTGTTGCCCAATTTGCTTATTGGTCCTGCTATAATAACAACCTCAGGCATTAATATATTTACAATATTGGCTAGTCCCTCAGCGAAATATATTATATACTCCTGACATGCCTTTTTTGCTCTCTCGTCACCCGCTTTTGCCGCTTCAAATATAGTCAGTTCTGTAATCTGATTATTACAGCTATTTGCAGCAATATTAGCAAGTATTGAATCAGGGTACTCTTCAGTCAGCTGCTTGGTCTGACTGATTAATGCAGACGCAGAAGCATACTGCTCCCAACAGCCTTTTCTTCCACAGGTACAAGTTCTTCCGTTAAAATCGATTACCATATGTCCAAACTCTGTTCCTCCAAAGTTTAAACCGTTGTATATACAGCCTTCGAGAATTATTCCTCCGCCAATACCCACTCCTACCTTGATGGTAAGCGAATTATTTGTACCATAAGCGGCGCCCAGCAAATATTCGGCTATGGCGACACAATTAGCATCATTTTCAACATAAACAGGTACATTGAAGTACTTTTGAATTTCAGCTCTGACCTTGGCATTGTTAAAGTTCATGGTGTAGTTTTTTAATACAACTCCATGAAGGTTGTCGGTTATACCTGGACATCCAACACCAATATACTTGACATTTTTAATCTCAAGGTCCTCATCACTTAAAATTTTCGATACCAAACCGCACATATCCTTGATAATTTCTTCAAATTCCCTGTCCTTGTTTGTAGGGATTGTGTCACGACGGATAAGCTTTCCATTCTTGTCCAAAATTCCGGCTACAATGTTTTTTACACCCAATTCAATTCCAATACTATATTTCATATTCAGACGCCTCGATTTAATAAATAGTTTATTACTTAATTATATATTATATAACAATTAATATTAGAATACATTAGTTTAATGTCTTAATCATATTTCGGATTATTTAAAACAAAATCATCATCCCTTAATTGTAAAGGCATAACGGATACTACTATGTGTTTATGTTTCAAAAGCTCTCTTTCAATATAATACCTTGTATTATTATGTAGAATTTTATGCCACCATTTCTTTACAGCAAATTGAGGTAGTATAACAGTAATCATATCACCATTCTGATAGTCGTATTCAGCCGATTCTATAAACTTCAACAAGGGATCTACCACCTTCCTGAAAGGCGAATGCTTAATAATCAATGGAATATCTGTTTTGAGAGCTCCATACTTTTCTTTTATTTTTTTTGCGGCTTCATCATCAATAGCCACACTGAACGCTGTAACATTTTCAGATATTGTTCTTGCATATCTCAAAGCTCTTAAACTTGACCTGTTTATACTTTCTATGGGCACAATAACTCTGTTGGTATATACCGCTTTATTTATGTCGATGGCTTCAATTTCCTCAGGCTTCAACCTCAGCTGTCTCATTACGGCGTTATAATGCTTCTTAACCTTAAAGATCATTATAATTAGAAGCGGTATTAAAATTACAACAAGCCAGGCCCCTTCTTCAAACTTGGTAAAGGCAATTATAACAACAACTATTGAAGTTACAATTGCACCAAAGCCGTTTATTATAGCCTTGCGTTTCCAACCTTTTTCCTTGCTCTTCTTCCATTTCATAAACATTCCTGTCTGAGCCAGAGTGAAGGAAATAAATACTCCTATAGCATATAAACCCAGCAGGCTTGTAACCTTTGCTTTAAATATAATCATCAGTATTGATGCAACTATAGACAGCAATATTATACCATTGTCATAGCTGAGTCTATCCCCTCTCATACTGAGCTGACGAGGAGCATATCCTTCCTTCGCCATTAAGGATATCAGCATGGGGAAACCTGAATAAGCTGTATTTGCGGCCATAACAAGTATAATAAACGTAGTTGCTGTTATATAGTAAAACATAAAACTATGTCCGAAGATTTCTTCAGCAATAAGAACAAGCATGGCATTACCCTGAGGATTAACCTGATATAAATTAGCCAGGACTGAACTGCCGCCGAATAAAACGAGAATTATCATGGATAGGAGAAGTAAAACTCTCTTTGCATACTTAGTACTTGGTTCCTTAAAATTAGGAACTGCGTTACTCACTGCCTCAACACCTGTAAGAGCAGTACAGCCGTTGGAAAAGGCCCTTAGTATGAGAATTATTGATAACGGTTCTACCACCGAAGGCATATTTTGGGGTGGAGGAGGAACATATCCTCTTTTTATTGTAACAAGTCCCCACACAATCATAATTATGATTCCTATAATAAACATATAGGCCGGTATTCCGAATATTCTTGAAGATTCTTTTATACCTCTCAAGTTTCCTATCATAAGAAGGAGTACCAGAACAACTGCAATAAGTACCGAATATGGCTTGAAAACTTTAAAAGCTGTTGTAAACTGCTCAACGCCAGAGGATATACTAACTGCAACAGTGAGTATATAATCTACTGCCAATGCTGCTCCGGCAGTTACTCCAGCGCGTATACCGAGATTTTCCTTTGCAACCACGTAGGCCCCACCGCCATTGGGATAACTGTCAATTATCTGCCTGTAAGATAACATCAAAATCATAAGAAGACATATAATTGATACTGAAATAAATGATAGCTGCTTATATGCTCCTAAACCAATAACAGGTATCAATACCATTAATACTTCCTGACCGGCATATGCCACAGAAGATATGGCATCACTTGATAAAATAGGCAGTCCCCACAAAACGCCCAGCCTCTGTTCATTTAACGCTTCATTTTTCAAAGGTTTACCCACAAGGACACGTCTTACTTTTTTGAACATACAACCTCACCCGTTTACTACAAGTAATTTTTACAAACTACAAGTAAATTTACTTAACCCTTCCGATGTTTGATAATAACTTGCAATAAAAACTTGGAATATATGGTACAGAAATAACTATTGTATTCTATTCCTTTTTATTTCAATTTACAATATAACTTTTTAATATATTTTTGCTGTTACATAAGATAGTATTATATACATTTTTAATAATTTATCAATAAAAAAGAAGCCGCGCACAGTTGTTCTTCAACAACCTTTGCAACGGCCCTTATAAGTTATTTATAGTTTATTTTTTCAAACTCTCAATAAGATCGCTGATTTCCTTAGACTGCTTCATTAAATCATCAAGTTTTTTCTGAATTTCATCAAGTTTTTGCTGATCAATCTCTCCTGACTTATCTTCAGCAGGAGTAATGGTATCAGGTGTTTTTTGTTCCTCAGGCTTTTTGTTCTGATCCTTTTGATCTGCATCAGTCTGCCCGGCATCATTCTGATCTACTGTAGGTATTTTATTGTCAGAAAGCTTCAAGTCACCCTTAAAGAGATTATTCAACGCATCCTCAAGATTATCCCCTATTCCATGCTTGAAGTCTGCTCCCTCCTGATACCCCACGATGATTTTCTTGACCTGGGGAATTGAAGATTCACTTTTTGACTGTATATAAATTGGTTCTACATACAGTACACTGTTTTCTATTGGAATTACAAGTAAGCTTCCCTTAAATACGTTGGATTTCCCCTGTCCCCACAAAGTATTGTATTCAGAAATTTCACTTATCTGGTTTATATTAACCTCTACCTGGTCAGGTCCTAATATATTGGTGTTCTTTGGGAAATTGAAAAGTATCATTTCCCCGTAATTATCCTTTGAGTTTCTTACTGCCAACCAGGAAATCATATTGTGTTTTCCAGCCGAAGGTGTGAAGGGTCTCATCAGTATAAGCTCTTCTGTCTTGCCCAGATCACCGGGAAGCTTGATCATATTGTAGTAAGCATCTATATCCCTAACCTTATCTGGACTTGTTTCATCCGGATATTTGGCAATGTTCCAGGCATCCTGATTTGTATAGAAGTTTGAGATATTTTCTTCATTTACATTAGGGTCCAAATGATACTTCTTTAAAATTTCTGTCTGAATCTTAAACAAAGTCTCGGGATATCTGGTATGTGATGCAATATCTTCAGGAAGAGCTTCCTTTGTAAATACATCCGGGTAAACCTTCTGATAAGCTTGAATTATCGGGTCTTCCTTATCAATAATATAATACTTTACCGTACCGTCATAGGCATCAACAGTAATTTTTACAGAGTTCCTGATATAGTTTATACCGTTAAGGGCCCTTAGGTCGGGTTCATTGCTTTGAGTGTAGTAATTTTGAGCATATGGATAACTATCAGATATTGTATAGGCATCCAGCACCCATTTTAGTCTGCCATCCGCTGTTATAGTCAAAGCGGGATCTGAATCCACCTTCAAAAAAGGTACCCCTTTCTGAGCTCTCTCCACCACATTTCTATTTAACAATATCTGGGATTCAGAATTAATATTACTGGAAACAAGAACATTTGCATCCATATACTTAATGGCAAACAATACTCTGTTCAACATATTCATTTTTATTTTTTCTGTATCTTTTGCATCAAAATGGCTTGTAGCGGTACCATCATAATCGATTTCAGGCTCTTTCTTTGAACTCTTTGGATTTACAATAACATAGTTGTTTGTCAATTCACCATAGTATATTCTAGGTTCTGTAATATTGAGGTTCTCCTTGTCAACGGTGTCCAATTTCAGCCCGCTTAAGAGAAATTCAACCTGTCCCTGGGCAGTTAACTTATTAATTGGATTGACTACAACTCCATAACCATGTGTATATTTAAAGGTTTTATTAACAAAGTTCTGGTTTTGCAGATTAGCGGTATTTATTTCTCTGGCTGAAATAAGTACGGGTATTTCTCTGCCGTTTACCGTATAGTTTAAAATGTCTCCCGTTGTAAACGTATAGAAGTTTGTATTACTTTGGAGCTGCTTATTGCTATCCAATGTAGGTAAATAATCCACCACGCGAATGTTGTCTATGGTGTTTTTGTTGTTCTTTACTATTTCAGGGGTCAGATTTTCAATTGTTTTGAAATCATATTGTTTAATCTTATCAAGGCCGTATGCCGCCCTCGTTTCAAGCATATTATTCTTTAAATAATTTTTTTCATAATCAAATTCATTTGGCTTAACAAAAACAGTTTGAACAATACCTGAGACGATTGTAACCAATATCAACAGTATCGGATATACAGCTATTGTAATAGCAGCCTTTTTAAGCTTACCCTTCCACATGAACAGAAAAGAAATTAAAACAATAGCTAAAACAATGATAGGAGCAATAGTATAAAACCTTATCCAAATATTTGTATTTGAATACCCTGAGCCGATTACTCCGGTTTGTGTAAAGCTGGAATATAAAAGATCTTCCCTTTGAAATTTATATGATACCGATTTAAGTACAAAGAAAATAGCAACATTTATAAGGTTGTGCCTTAAGAGAATCTTGTCTTTCAGAACATCAAATGAAAACGTATTGTTTAAGGCAGTAAGCAGTACCAATACATAATAAACAGCAGAGTATATCACAATAAACAGCCAGAGGTTTGATACAAAGTCCAGAAGCGACATGTAAAATGGCCTCTGGAACATATAATATCCTATATCCTGTCCAAATTGTGGATCAACCCTGTCAAATTTTACTGAGTTCAAAAAAAGAAGTGCCTTTCCATAAAAGTAGTCCTTTGTAAGGAATGCTCCGATAATACCGATAATCAATGCTATTGGAGCATTGTACATTTTTCTTGCTTCCAGATTGTTATGAGTAAAATACTTCTTCAAATTTCTTATAATAAATGTATTAGATATAAAGACAAATAAACTTATCACAATAAAACTCAACATTATGAAAATTATCTTGTAGAGAAGATTAGTAGTAAAAACAGATGAATAATCCGCCTTTGGATTAAGTTCCTTGAGCTGAATCAATTCCATATATATGGAGCTTGCTATTATAGCTGCTATTATCAGTACTGCAAAAGTTATCAGAAATACAATTTTGCCTTTACTGCTCTTTTTATTCTTTTCCTTATAGTAATCATAATTAACCGTATTATTGTCCATATTTTCTCCCTTCACATACAATACTCTTTCCTGATTATATTTAATTTAAATCAAGAAAATAACGCTTCAACAAACTCCGTTGCATCAAATCTTTCCAAATCATCCATCTGCTCTCCAACTCCTATGAGTTTCACAGGAATGTCAAGCTCTGATTTTATTGCTACAACAATTCCTCCCTTGGCCGTTCCATCAAGTTTAGTCAGTACAATACCGGTAATGTCGGCTGTCTCACTGAAGGTCTTAGCCTGTGAGACTGCATTTTGACCTGTTGTAGCATCAAGCACAAGAAGGGTTTCACGGTCTGATCCCGGAAGTTCTCTATCGAGCACCCTCGACATCTTTTTTAGCTCCTCCATAAGATTTTTCTTATTGTGAAGTCTTCCTGCCGTATCGCAGATAAGTAAATCCGCTTTCCTTGACTTTGCTGCCTGAATGGCGTCATATATGCCAGCCGCCGGGTCTGACCCCTCCTTCTGAGCTATTATTTCAACCCCCACACGGTCGGCCCATATTTCCAACTGATCAATGGCAGCAGCTCTGAAGGTATCGCCAGCTGCCAGAAGTACCTTTTTTCCCTTCTGTTTATATAGGTTTGCTATTTTACCGATGGACGTAGTCTTACCTACACCATTAACGCCGATAACAATAATTACAGCAGGCTTTGTATTGAGTTTTAATTCATTTCCGCCCTTTGAAAGTATCTCTTGAAGTTCTTCCTTTAAAATATCTTTTACCTTCATTGGATCAATTATTTTTCTCTCACGTACCTTGGTCTTGAGGTCTGCAATTATTCTCATAGTTGTCTCAATTCCAAGGTCCGATGTTATTAGAATTTCTTCCAGTTCATCAAATAACTCTTCGTCCACTTTCCCAAATGATACAAGTACCTGGTCTATCTTCTCGGTAATACTCTTTCTGGTTTTTGTCAATCCTTCTTTAAGTTTATCGAAAAAGCCCATTCATATCTCCATTTCTGCCGGCATATTTAAGTCCGTGCTGCTATTATAATTTTGTTTTATACTTATAATTTTGACTATTCTAGCTGGCCATCTCTCCCATTTTCATTGAAACAATCTTTGACACACCATGTTCCTGCATGGTTACTCCATACATGGTGTCAGCCGCTTCCATGGTACCTTTACGGTGGGTAACCATGATAAACTGGGTCTTCTGAGAGAACTTTTTAAGATACTCTCCAAATCTGTAGACATTAGCATCATCCAATGCTGCCTCTATTTCATCCAGCAGACAGAAAGGAGTAGGCTTAAGTCTTAGAATTGCAAATAGCAGGGCAATAGCTGTAAAGGCGCGCTCTCCTCCTGAGAGGAGCATCATATTCTGCAGCTTCTTTCCCGGCGGCTGAACTTCTATTTCAATGCCGCTTTCAAGTACATTATCCTGATCAGCTATAATAAGCTCAGCCCTGCCGCCGCCAAACAGTTCTCTATATACTATTCCAAAGTTCTCATTTATAAGCTTGAACTGCTCAATAAACTGTTTTTTCATGATTTGAACCATCTCAAGTATTATTTTATGCAGCTTGTCCTTGGCCTGTTCCATGTCATTTTTCTGAACAGACATAAACTCAAAACGTTCCTTTGTTTTTATATAATCATCAATTGCCGACACATTAACCGGACCTAAGGTTTTAATCTGCGCTCTGTAATCATTTATTGTCTTCTGTGCCTGTGGTATGCTTGGAAGCTCTTTTTTGATTTCCAATGCGCTTGAATAGGTCAGTTCATATTCATCCCACATTCTGTCCTGTATAGCCTTCATTTCTGCTTCAGCCTTTGTATTCTTTACATCTATTCTGTTATATTCTTCCTGAAGCAAAAGTATCGTTTTATTTGTGGAATTAAGTTTTTCAATAAAGTCTGAGGATTCCTCCTCCAAGACCTTCTTCTCTTCAACCAATCTGTCTATCTCTAAAGTCTTGCCTGTTTTTTCATTCTGCAAACCTTTTATCTGATTTTCAAAACCTTCTATAGCTTGCTTTAACGAAAGAATCTCGTTCTCAGCTCTTTGCTTTTCATTCTGCTTTCTGGATAGGCTTTTCTGCATGGTTTCTTTTTCGTTATGTATTCTTTCCATGTGCTCATTGACACTTTGAATACTTTCAACTATAGAATTAACCGATATTTTAAAGTCGGTTATTTCCTGATGCAGTTCATCCCTGACAGACTGGTCAGCCTTGAATTTTTCCTGATGCTCAGCAATTATTGCCTTGGTTTCAAAAATATCTTTTTCTATGGCCTCGAGCTCTTCCTCATACTTCTTCTGTTCAAGAACAGTTTCCTGTTCCTGCTTTACCACCTGGTTTTTCTCATCATTCAGCATGCCGATTTTGGCATCTGTCTTTCTTATATTGTCCTCGAGCATGGAAAGATGATTCTCATCTCTGGTTTTAACCAGCTCACTGTCCCTAAGTTTTGAATTTTCTTCATTGAATTCCGTCTCGATCTCAGACAACATATTTTTTATCTCTACGATTTTGCTGCCTAATGAAATTTCCTCTTTTTTGAGTGCTTCAACTGCAGCTTCCAATTCAGTAATCTCTCTACTTCGACTTAAAATGCCTGAGCTCTTATGATCGTTGCTTCCCCCTGACATGGAACCGCTGGTACTCAATATATCTCCTTCCAGCGTAACAATTCTGAAGGAATAACTAAATTTCTTCGCTATACTGATACCGGCATCAAGGTTTTCGACAACTACAACTCTTCCTAAAAGATTCAAGACTATTCCGTTATATTTTGAATCACAGGTCACAATATCTGAGGCCAGTCCGCAAAAGCCCTGAAACTCCTCAAGCCTGCGAAGGGTATTCTCATCAAGTCTCTTACCGTTAACCGAAGTTATAGGTAAGAAAGTGGCTCTTCCCATTCTATTTCTTTTAAGAAACTCAATTGCCTTTTTAGCATCTTCTTCAGTTGAAGCTATAATATTTTGAAGGGATCCCCCCAGAGTCATTTCAATTGCCGTTTCATACTTTTTATCAACACTTATAAGCTGAGCCACAGTTCCGTGAATTCCACTTCCGAATTCAGCCGAAGACTGACAGGCATGCATGATTTCCTTAACACTCCTGCTATAGCCCTCCATACTCTTTTCCATATCCTTAAGCATACGGTGTCTGGAGGATTTAACCTGAATATCGGTTTTCACCGTACCATATTGCTTCTCAATGGTTGTCATTGAATTCTGCAGTTCGCTTTTTTCACTGGTCAATTCCTGCATTTTGGTATTGGAATGCTTGATAAGCTGAATGGTATTTCTAATGCTCTCTGACAGATCCTCTTTCTTCATGTTGTCTTTATCTTTTTCCAGCTTCAGGGAATATATCTCAGTTCCAATAGAGTTCTGCCTTTTTTTGAGATTTTCAATATGATTCCTGATATTATTTATTTGTGTTCTCTTATCCGATTGAAGATCAAGCTTATCCATTATCCCTGCTTTCATTTTTTCAATCTGCTGTTCACTCTCACTTAATGTGGACACAATAGCATCAAGCTCCGACTGATAATTCTCAAGTTTTTTTGCAAAATCGGAATACTGTTTGTTCAAATAATCTATTTTACTCTGTCGTGTTTTTTCTTCCTTAGAAAGATCTTCAGACTTGGTATTGATTTCAGTTATTTCTTCTTCCAAGCGCAAAATATTTTGATTTAGACCATTAATCTTTTCATTGTTCAAATTAATTTCAGAGCTGTTTTTCTCAAGGCTTGCTTCTATTACATAAAACTTATCTCTTGCTTCGGTAATTTTGTCTTCAAGAGTTTTAAGCATTTCGGTTTTTTGCTGATTCTGTGCGGTTATATTTCTAAGCTTTCTCTCTTCTGCCTCAATGTTTTCTCTTATATCTTTATACTGATCTTCATATTCCTTAATCTTTTCCTTGTATTTATCTATACTGTCCAGATATACATTAACTTCCAATTCCTTCAGAGCATCTCTCAGAGATAGATACTTTTTGGCCGCATCAGATTGTTCTCTTAGGGGTTCCAGCTGATTTTCAAGTTCGCTTATAATGTCATTTATTCTAACAAGATTCTGCTCGGTCAGATTAAGCTTTCTTTCAGCCTCCTGTTTTCTTACCTTGTACTTCATTATTCCTGAGGCTTCCTCAAATATATGTCGTCTGTCCTCAGATTTACTGCTGAGGATTTCATCAACTCGTCCCTGACCTATTATGGAGTAACCATCGCGGCCTATACCGGTATCAAGGAAAAGCTCATGTATGTCTTTAAGTCGACATGACGTCTTGTTTATGTAATATTCACTTTCACCCGAACGATAAACCCTTCTTGTAATAGTTACTTCACTATACGACACAGGTAGATAATTGTCTGAATTATCAATGGTCAGTGCTACTTCCGCAAAGCCTACAGACTTTCTGTGTTCGGTTCCAGCAAAAATAACATCCTCCATTTTGCTGCCTCGGAGAGTTTTTGCACTTTGCTCACCTAAAACCCATCTTACAGCATCACCTATATTGCTTTTTCCACTGCCATTGGGCCCTACCACTGCTGTAATTCCTGATGTAAAATCGAGATTTATTTTGTCAGCGAATGATTTAAACCCTTGTATTTCAAGTTTTTTTAAATACATTGTACACCCCGAAAATTTGTTGTTATCTATTTTAAAAACTTGTCTAAATTTTAGCACACTTTAAGTTCCTTTGGAAGGTTGTACTATTTTTATTTACATTTTCATAACAAATATAGCTACTAGATTTACTGCGGTTAATCGCATAAGTGCAACAGTTAATTACAATTAGTAAAGGAGTTAATAGCATAAGTTCAAGATAATTATAACCCTAGTTATGACTTCGACCCCATGGAATTATTTGCACTACTTTAATTTCATGAATTTGCGTGCTATTCCTACTATAGGTTTGAAAAACAAACCTTCTATTTCCTTGCTAACAACTTTTAGCTGCTCACGAATTTCTATACTTTGGGGGCAATGGCTTTCACACTTTCCGCAGCTGATGCATTTTGATGCATATGCGGGTTTTACCGACAGAGCGCCTAATGATTGAAAGTATCTGAATCTTACCGATTTATCGTTAGTGAGGTACTTATCATTGTAATGTGAAAAGCAGGCCGGAATATCTACTCCTGCCGGACAGGGCATACAGTAGCCGCAAGCGGTGCAGGCTATCTTTGTTTTTTCCTGCATTATTTTTTTTACCCTGTCAAATACAGCAATTTCTTCAGGTGATAAAGTATTTGGAACTGCCTCTGAAGCAATCCTTATATTATCATCAATCTGAGCTTCATCGCTCATTCCTGACAGAACCACATTTACCTCAGGTTGATTCCAAATCCATCGGAATGCCCATTCGGCAGGTGACCTGTCTTTATCATAATCTTTAAATGCTTTATTAACTTCCGGAGGTAGATGTGTTACAAGTTTTCCTCCTCTTAACGGTTCCATAACTACTACCGGAATTCCCATACCGGCCGCAAGCATCAAGCCTTCCTTGGTAGCCTGATTATTCTCGTCCATGTAATTGTACTGAATCTGACAGAAATCCCATGGATAAGCCGTTACTATCTGCTCAAAATCAGCTTTCCCCCCATGGAAGGAAAAGCCTATATTTCTTATGGTCCCTTTTTTCTTCAATTCCTCAAGCCAGGTCATCACCCCCAATGCTGCCAGTCTGTCAAAGGACGGTTTATCTGTAAGCATATGCAGGAGATAATAATCAATATAGTCTGTCTTCAGCCTTGAAAGCTGTTTTTCAAATATTTTTCGGGCATCATCCATTTTTTTGACCAGAAAAGGCGGCAGCTTGGTAGCTATTTTTACTTTTTCACGGTAGCCCCCCAAAAGAGCCTTTCCAAGTAAAGATTCACTTTTACCGGCATGATATATGTAGGCTGTATCAAAATAGTTGACTCCTTTTTCTATGGAATCCCTGATCATGGCAATAGCTCTTGGCTCGTCTATTACTCCGGCTTTTGTCGGAAAGCGCATACATCCAAAGCCTAATATGGATATTTCTTCACCGTTTTTCTTATTTATTCTTGTAAGCATAAAATTTACCTCCTAAGACATATGCGGCTTGGTTTCCTCCTAAGCCATAATGCGGCTTGGTTTAATAATTAATAACAGAATTGTTCATAACCCTAAGCCCCTAATCTTACCTTAAGCATATATTCATAGCCTTCCTGAGCTATACCGTCTGTTAAGTCAAACTGTATTTTCTTACCTTGCATTTCTGCGGCAAGCCATAGATGACATAGAGCAATGCCTATATCGATATTATTCATTCTCCCAAAAAGCTGAGCTTTAATGAGACCTGGTTTTTTCCTGCTGACTATAATCTCTTTTGTATCTCCGCTGAAGAACCAGCACTGGGTATTGCCGGCGGAAGGTGCCAATCTTACAGGCTCAAGCAGCTGCTCTGCGTTATTTATCGAAGATATTTCATTCAGATCTTTCCTTACAAACTTGGCGATATCTGACCGATGAATTTGCTCGGGTGAATTACCAAATGCAAGCATAATTACATAATCCAGACCGTCCTTGGTCAGTTCCAGATTGCTGCCGGGCTTTGACATTCCCAACCAGCAGCTGCCAATATTGTTACAGGATAGAAACAAATCAATCTGCTGCATTATAAAACCTGCATTCATGAGATAACCTTCTTTATTCTCAGAATATATACAGATATAATGTGGTGCCAGCATAAACTTTAGTGAAAATAACCCCCTAATTTTTTCTTCACTAAGAATAGAGAAATCTGTTTTGATGGTATTATTTAGTTTCTTTATAGTCCCGATGAAAGCCCAAAGCTTATCCAGCTTATCCTGAGACAGAGGCGTCATATCATACCTTCGGACGGATTTTCTCCTGAAAATGGCATCATATAGCTCTTTATCAGACATTTTACCTCCTCCTTACATTTAATATTATTTATATGCATTTTATTTATTGTTTTATAAGTTAAACTTAATCATCACAGTACACTATCTGGTTGCTACCAAAACGCATGCCTGAACCTGCTGTAGCCCAAGGCTCTCTATCTGTTTAAGCAGCTCTTCATCATATGTGCCCGGTTGCAGCCATATATATTTGATCCCAAGCTTTGCGGCTTCATCAATTACAGCTCTCCCTCTCTTAGGTGATACAACCATATTTATCACCTCTGGAATAACAGGCAGTAAGGATAAATCCTTATAGCATATATCTCCCTCAACAGTATCATACATCGGATTTACAGGATAAACCTCATAGCCTCTGGACTTTAACTTTCTATAAATTATATTTCCATATTTGCTTTGATCCTGGTTTGCACCTACTACGGCCCATTTCCTTTTTTCAAGCATTATTTCTTCTAGCATAAAACCCCTCCATTGCATAAGTAAAGAGTAATTTATTTTCTTTTAGCATCTACCCATTAATAATATTTTATTACTTATATGAATTATATCAGAAATAATTACAAATTCTTTTATTGGGCTATAAAATGATCTGAAAAATTAATGGCAAAAAGAACTATTCCATATTCTAATTTACATAATGTACACATTTCGTAACCAACTGATTAATTATAGCATAAAATATTTTGTAGGAACTTTACATTATTAAAGGAGGTTGGCATGATGCCAAATAACTGGTCCAATAAGCCATATATGCAAATGATGAATCTCCCTCAGCAATATGAGCCAATGATGGAAATGCCACAGGAACAATTGGAATCCATGTTCCCAAGATGCTACTATATAATATACCCTGAAGTATGCCGTCACTGTGACAGAATGATTGCTAAAAAAGGTACTATGTTTACGCCCTCTCGCGAACAACTGGAAGAAATAGTTGATGACATTGATAACAGAGTGGGACAGGATGTTGAAGCTGAGTACGAAGATGATGATGAAAATCAGAATTTAGAGAGCTATAACTACCAAAAAGATAATGATTATGATTATCAGGAAATGGAACCTTATCACTATGGGAAAGAAAAAGATGATAGACAGTTTGGATTTTTCGGTGGAGGTTTTGGTAGAAGGAGACGTTTCCGGAGAGATTTAATTTCAATTATACTGTTAAGAGAATTGCTTAGAAGAAGACGTCGCCCTCATCATGGCTTTGGATTTGGATTTCCGGGAGGGTTCGGCGGGTTTTAGTCGAATCACTTCTATAATTACCTTGAGCGTCAAATACTTTTGACGCTTTTTTATTGTTCCTCTTATAATCACAAGCTACTTCAATTTGTAATATAATGAAAAAGAACTATAACAACCGACTGAGAGGTTTTATTATGCTTTATAATATGGTACCGACCGGTCAGCATAAGCTGCCCCCACTTCCCTATCCTTATAACGCCCTTGAACCTGTTATCAGTGAAAATGCTTTAAGAATACATCATAACAGGCATCATAAAGCATATGTAGATGGTTTAAACAAGGCGGAACTAAGTTTGGAGAAAGCACGCAAGGATGATAATTTCGACTTAATTAAATTTTGGGAAAACGAACTTGCTTTCAATGGTTCAGGACATATACTCCACAGTATTTTTTGGACGATTTTAGCTCCTAAAGGTAAAGGCGGCCTGCCCGGTCACAATACATTAAATGAAATAAACCGGTATTTTGGCAATTTCAACTCATTTATGGAACAATTTAAAGCTGCAGCTGAAAAAGTTGAAGGTTCAGGCTGGGGAATTCTGATTTGGCAGCCGTCATGGAAGAGACTGGAGATACTAATGGCTGAAAAACATCAGAATCTGACGCAGTGGGGCGGAATTCCCATTCTGGTCTGTGATACCTGGGAACATGCCTATTATCTGGATTACCAGAACAACAGGCGGAAATATATTGATGCATGGTGGGAAATAGTTAACTGGAACGAAGTAGAGCGAAGGTTATTAATGGCATTTAATGGTCAGGTACCTCTCACTCTGTGAGCTTGCTAGAAATAAAATTGGCTCGCACTACAAATGCGAGCCATTGTTTTTAAGGGTAATTATCGCGGCTGGATATAGAACTTGATAGCGGTTCTTTCTTCTCCATCAATGTTAACTTCAGCAAAAGCAGGTACTGCAACCAGATCGATTCCATTAGGAGCAACAAAACCTCGAGTAATTGCAATTGCCTTAACTGCCTGATTTACTGCCCCAGCACCGACTGCTTGAATTTCCGCATAATTGTTGTCGCGTAAAACAGCGGCTAATGCTCCAGCAACAGATTTTGGCTGCGAATTAGCTGAAACTTTTAGAACTTCCATAAATACATCCTCCTAAAAAATGCTTAATAAATAGTAAATTTGTATATCTATCTAATAGTATTCTATATATTACTTCAAATTCCTTCTTTTTACATTTAAAATATTATATAAACATTATAGCCTAATTTTGTCAAGTTTTCACATTAAATGAGGCTATTTCATCACTACTTATTATTTTTATGCTACCAATGTTGAATTCTGCTTTAAGTCTATGAATATTTTCCCGTTTTTGCCCAATGATATTTGAAATGTTCTTGGGGCTGCATTCAATTGTTACTTCTTCGATATGATGAATTTCATTATTTCGGAAATATTTCTCAAGCTGGTTTCTCATAAGCCTTGACTGAACCAACTGCCTAAAAGCAGGATGAAACGGCCCTGCTACAACATCTCCGTTTTCATTTATACTTTCAGTAGGCTGAAGGCCTATACGAATAACATTTATGTTATTCTCTTCATAAAGCTCCAATAGCTCAGCAGATAGGTCAACAGCTTCATCCAATGTTAAAGGAGTATATTTTCCGGTTTCATATAATTTTTGCAGATAAGTATCCTTGATTACTAGTGTAGGATATATGCGAACAATATCAGGGGCAATTTCTATAACTTTTTTTGCAGTATCTACTGCCTTCTCCCTTGTATCTTCGGGCAAACCTATCATGGTCTGTATTCCAAGGGAAAATCCTTTTTTCTTAATCATTTCTGATGCTTTCTCCACTACCTCTATACCATGTCCTCTGTTACTGCAGAGAAGAACACGGTCATCAAGACTCTGGGCACCAAGCTCAATTGTTTTTACTTTATACTCTGCCAGAAAGTCAAGAATTTCAACATTAATATAATCAGGTCTGGTCGATAGCCTCAATTCATTAACCCTACCTGACTTTACATAACTGTAGGCAATATCCAGATACCACTTCTGTTCTTCCTTTGATATACCTGTAAAACTTCCTCCATAAAAGCCTATTTCAATAAAGGCATCCTGACCTGTTTTCAAATGATCTTCAATTGATCTTCTTATTTCAGCCTCAGTTGCATCCTTAACCTGTCCGCTGATTCTTTTCTGATTACAGAAAATACAGTCAAAGGGACAGCCCTTGTGAGGAACAAATACTGGAATTACTATATGCTTTTTAATTTTCGACACTCCCCCATGGATTATTGATCTGATAGCTTGTCCAGTGCATCTTTAGCAGCACTTTGCTCTGATTCTTTCTTAGAGCGCCCGCTGCCCTGCCCACAGATCAATCCATTGATTTTTATTTGAGTCATGAATATCTTGTTGTGATCAGGCCCTTTTTCGTCTACAACAGTATAGGTTATCTGCTGTTCTCCCTTCTGCTGGATTTTCTCCTGCAGCTGCGTTTTGTAGTCATAAAACAATTTACCCTGCATGCTGCTCTTGATAATGTCGTCCATATGTTTCAGAATAAACTCTTTTGCAACTTCAAGACCTCCGTCAATATATATAGCCCCAATCAACGCCTCGTAGGCATCAGACAATATTGAGCTTTTAGTACGTCCTCCTGACAACTCCTCTCCTCTTCCAAGAAGTAAAAGTTCCCCAAGACCTATATCTGACGCACATCTGGATAATGAGCTTTCACAAACGATTTTAGATCGGGTTACAGTTAATTCCCCCTCAGGGAGCTCAGGGTACATTTTAAACAAATGTTCACTTATGGTAAGTCCCAATACAGAGTCTCCAAGGAACTCAATTCTTTCATTGTATTTAAGCTTCCTTGCCTTCTTTTCATTGGCGTAGGAACTGTGTGTAATGGCAGTTAACACTGTATTCTTATCCTTGAACACGTAATTAATTCTTTCTTCAAGGGTGGATATATTACTTGTCTCATATTTTGGACTGTTATTCATTATTTCCTCCATATTACCGCCTTATTGTTAGAAGAACAAAAGTGCAGAATTATATTTTTCTTATTTGTCAGTTGATACCTCTATAGTATTCTTATAGTACGCTATTTTACAAAATTTCAGACACAATAAAGGTGAATAATTTATATTTCAAACAAAAATAAGGTGGAAATTACCCCACCTTATTTTATACTTTTATAACGCCTAGGTTCAATAGAAAATTTTTTGTCTTATTCTATTCGTACTTCTTCAAGCAAAGTGTTGCATTGTGACCACCAAAGCCTAGTGAGTTTGACAGAGCATATTTTATGTCTGCCTCTCTTCCTGTATTTGGAACACAATCAATATCGCAGTCGGGGTCCTGATTCACAACATTAATTGTTGGAGGAAGGAAGCCTTCCTTGAGTGACATTGCTGTTACAACAGCCTCAATAGCACCTGCTGCCCCAAGAAGATGGCCCGTCATTGATTTTGTGGAACTCATGGCAAGGTTCTTAACATGATCACCAAATACTCTTTTAACAATGTTCACTTCTGTGGGATCGTTTAAAGGTGTAGAAGTACCGTGAGCATTGATATAACCAATCTTATCGGGTGTAATATCTGCATCTTTGATAGCCATTTGCATACTCTTTACTCCTCCGTCACCCTCAGGATGAGGTGCAGTAATGTGATAAGCATCACAGGTACATCCGTAGCCAACTATTTCAGCTAATATATTCGCACCTCTCTTTAAAGCATGCTCCAATTCCTCTATTATGAGTATTGCCGCACCTTCGCCTGGAATAAAACCGTCTCTGTCCTTGTCAAAGGGTCTGCATGCAGTATTTGGATCAGGGTTCTTTGACATAGCTCCCATAGAACAAAAACCCGCGAAACTCATCATTGTAATACAAGCCTCAGCTCCACCGGTAATCATTACATCAGCATCGCCGCGTTCAATAACCTTGAAAGCGTCTCCTATAGCATTGTTACCAGTTGCACAGGCAGTAACAACACATTCATTAAATCCTCTGAAGCCATATTCTATAGCTATTCTACCAGCTGCCATATTCGAAATCATCATAGGAATGAAGAAGGGGCTTACTCTTCCAACACCCTTGTTCAACGCCACCGTATGCTGCTCTTCGAGTGTTTCAAGACCGCCTACACCTGAACCTACTATAACACCGCACTTGTCGAGATCAAGACTTTCTATATTCAGCTTTGAGTTTTCCACAGCCATTTTAGCCGCAACCATTGCAAACTGGTTGTATCGGTCCATTCTCCTGGCTTCTTTTTTATCAATATATTGAGAAGCGTCAAATTCTTTTATTTCTGCGGCTACTTTAGTTGAAAGATTTGATACATCAATTCTGGTCACTTCACTTATGCCGTTTTTCCCTTCTTTGATGGAACTCCAGAATTGCTCAATTCCCATACCTAAAGAAGAGACTACACCAGTACCTGTAATAACTACACGTCTGCTCATAAATTAACCTCCGTATATTTTAATAATATTTTTTGAGATCTATATTAAATGTCCATAGAAAATCTGGATGTCCAAAGGACAATCTAGATACTCTTTGAGACAATCAGGACTTTAGAGAATTTAAACAAATTTCGATTAAGTAATCATGAATCTTATCTGAGACTGTCCAATACTAAGAAATTTGCTTTGTAAAGCTTTTATGTGCCCGTTCTAATTAATCTGACATTGCTCGCAAATTATCTTGTTCGCTAGGGAACCCTAGGTTCCCTTCGACGAAATGTATCACATTTCTGAGCACCCTTCTGAAGCCGGAAAGGGGAATCCCCTTTTCAAACCCCGAATATAGGAATTTTACAATTGGTACTTTTTAGTGTACACCTTCAATCTCAATATTTCAGGTACTTTACTGCTATTTCAAAACATATAAATTCCTATATTCTAAAAAAAGTCCCGTATTTGGGACTTTTTTTTAAGTATTCTTTTGAATGTATTCAACAGCATCACCAACTGTAGTGATTTTTTCTGCTTCATTGTCTGGAATCTCAAGATTAAACTCTTCTTCCAAAGCCATGATAAGCTCAACTATATCAAGAGAGTCTGCACCGAGATCATCTATGAAAGAAGATTCCATTGCTATATCGTCTTCTTCAACGCCTAACTGCTCAACAATTAACTTTTTAACTTTCTCGAAAACCATATATTCACCTCCTTCCAAAGGATGGTTTTATAAATCGATACTATCCATATACAAACCAAAGCACGTACATGATTATATAGTATGCAATTTTTATTAATATTAGCCTGTTTACTTGATTTTAACAAGCGCACACTTGCTATATTATTACATAACCAGCCCACCGTCAATATCTATTACCTGTCCGGTAACATAAGCGGCTTCGTCTGACGCAAGAAAAGCTACTACATTTGCAACATCTTCAGGTGTCCCAAACCTTCCAAGTGCAATCTTTTCAAGGTATTTCTGCTTCAGATCCTCAGGTAATATTTCCGTCATGTCGCTTTCAATCAAGCCCGGGGTAACGGCGTTACAGGTTATTCCCCTTGGAGCAAGTTCCTTTGCAGTGGTTTTTGTTAACCCAATCATACCACCCTTGGATGCAGAGTAGTTTGCCTGACCCGGGTTGCCATAGGCTCCTGCCACAGAAGATATGTTTATAATTCTACCGTATCTCTTTTTGATCATTAGCTTTGCAGCAGCCTTAGTACAAAGGAAGCAGCCTTTCAGGTTAATATCCAGAACGATGTCCCAATCGTCCTCAGACATCATAGCCATAGGCTTATCCTTAGTTATTCCAGCGTTATTAACTAAAATATCAACGCCTCCAAAGGTATCTACTGCCTTTGCCAGTATCATTTTTACATCTTCAGAATTTCTTACGTCACCGATAGTTGCTGTTACCTTTATTCCCATACCTTCAAGTTCAGAAGCTGTCTTTAGTACTGACTCTGAAGTACCGGTGAGAACGATATTAGCTCCCAGTTTACCAAGTTTGACTGCAATAGCCTTTCCAAGTCCCCTCGAAGACCCGGTAACAATTGCAGTTCTTCCATCAAAACGCATTTCGGTTAACACCTCCACACCTAGAATTACTATAAATTATTTTGATAATTCCTCCAAAGTCGTATTGAGGCTTTCGATATTCTCAACATTAAGAACTCTAACATCCTTGTTGATTTTCTTCACAAAACCGCTGAGTACTTTTCCGGGGCCTATTTCAACGAAGGTATCGACACCCTGCTCTATCATTGTCTTTACACAGTTTTCCCACAATACCGAAGTACTTACCTGCTTTATCAAGGTTTCCTTTACTTCTTCCTTGTTAGTGACTGCTTTAGCTGACACATTGACAACAACAGGTACTTTCATATCATTTAAAGTTATCTTTTCAAGCTCTGCTGCAAGCTTTTCACCGGCTGGCCTTAAAAG
The DNA here is from genome assembly GCA_023415305.1 of Bacillota bacterium. GTDB lineage: Bacteria > Bacillota > Clostridia > Acetivibrionales > DSM-1351 > Ruminiclostridium. Next base: position 42,312 of record JAEZKZ010000110.1, on the reverse strand, counting down.
ACTACAGTGGAAAGGAGCACTTACCGCCAGCATCATAGCTCTCTTTGCACCTTTGGCCTTGCAAATCTCATTTGCCTTTTCAACAGCAGCAACTTCACCTGCAATTGCAAGCTGACCCGGGCAGTTAAAGTTTGCTGGCTCACAAACACCTACTGCTGATGCTTCCTTACAGCTTTCAATTACTGCCTCGTTATCAAGACCAATGATAGCCGACATTGCACCTACTCCTACAGGAACGGCCTCCTGCATGAATTTACCTCTTTTTCTGACCAGTGCTACAGCATCTGTAAAGCTCATAGTACCCGCAGCCACGTGAGCAGCGTACTCACCAAGGCTCAGACCCGCAACGAAGTCAGGCTTAATTCCTTTATCCAGCAGTGGCTGCATGCATGCTACGCTTGTTGTCACAATGGTGGGCTGAGTATTTTCGGTAATCTTTAAAGTCTCATCATCACCGTTAAAAATCATTTCTTTTATATCAAAGCCTAGTGCTTCAGTAGCAGCATCGAAAACTGCGTCTGCGCTCTTGTATTCACCCGCAATATCTTTTCCCATGCCTACATACTGAGCTCCCTGTCCGGGGAATATAAATGCCAATTTGCCCATATAAACCTCCAAGTTATAATACTAATAAAAAATTACAATCTGTTATTTCGCCCACTTCATGGCGATGGATCCCCAGGTAAGGCCGCCTCCAAAGCCAACCAATACCATACTGTGGCCTTTTTGGAATTTTCCTTCCCTGTTTGCTTCATCGAGGGCTACAGGTATTGATGCAGAGGATATATTTCCATATTTTTGTATCACATAGTGTAGTTTTTCATCTGTTATGCCAAGCTTTTTTATAGCGCCTTCAATTATCCTGGTATTTGCCTGATGAGGGAATATATAATCCAAATCTTCAACAGACATATTTATTTCTTCCAAAACTTGTACTGTTGATGATGACATTGCTTTTACAGCAAATTTGAATACTTCTGTGCCATCCATCCAAAGTGAATTCATCTTTCCGTTCAATCTTTTTTCACTGTCTGCTTCGGAGTTGTACAGATTCGGGATTGTCAGGCACATGCCTGAAGTACCATCTGAGCCAAGGTTGGAATTCAGTATTCCGTATCCTTCAGCAACCTCTCCAAGGACTGCTGCTCCTGCCCCATCTCCAAACAAAACACATGTGTTTCTGTCCTGCCAGTCAACAATCTTAGAGAGTCCTTCGCAGCCGATAATTAAAGCATGCTTGAATACTCCGTTTGCTATGAACTGCTGCGCTGTAACCAATCCGTATATGAAGCCGGTGCAGGCTGCATTAATGTCAAAGGCTGTGGCATTAACAGCTCCTATAGCCCCCTGTATTATACAGGAGGTGGACGGTGTCATATAATCAGGCGTATCTGTAGCAACAATAATTAAGTCAATATCTTCAACGTCTAAATCAGCATCTTCCAACGCTTTTCTGGCAGCCTCAACACCAAGTTTATAGGCAGGTTCATCATCTCTTAAAATTCTTCGTTCAGAAATTCCAGTTCTCTTGATAATCCACTCATTAGAAGTCTCAACCATTTGCTCCAAATCACTGTTTGTAAGCACTTTTTCAGGCAAACAACTACCTGTTCCCAGTATTCCTACACTTTTAGTCGATATCGTCCTCAGAGGGCTTCACCTCCATATTTTTAAATTGTTCTTTGATTTCATCTACAATACCATATTGGATTAAAGGTAATGTTCTTTTTAGAATAGCTGTTCTAATTGTTTTGGCTTTTGAAGAGCCGTGACTTTTTATTACAAGACCGTTTATTCCAAGAACCGGCGCGCCTGCAAGTTCATCAGCATCAAACTTCTTTTTAAAGTCCTTAAAAAACGGCTTGATTAAAAGATAACAAACTTTTGTAAAGATATTTTTAGTAAATATCTTTTTTAACTCCTTCAAAAATAAAACACCAGCGCCTTCGTACAGCTTTAGTGCCACATTCCCTACATAACCATCACAAACGGCAACGTCGACCTCACCGCTGGTGATATCATTTCCTTCTATATTACCAACAAAATTGACAGGTGATTCTGTTAGCAGTCTGAAAGACTGTTTCAGGGTATCATTACCCTTAGCATCTTCTGAACCCACATTCACCAAGCCAACCTTGGGGTTTTCAAAATTATAAATTATTTTCATATATATTGATCCCATTATACCGAACTGCAAGTAGTTTAATGGTCTGCAAACAGTGTTCATACCTGCATCTATAATCAGGCACATTTCTTTTCTGGTAGGTACCAATGCAGGCATGGATGGTCTGTCGATTCCCTTCATTCTGCCAACTATAAGCAGAGCACCGGTCATAAGAGCGCCTGTATTACCTGCCGATAGAAAAGCGTCTCCTTTTTTTTCCTTCAGCATTTTTAAGCCGACCACCATAGAGGAGTCCTTTTTGTTCCTTATAGCCTTTGTAGGGGTATCATCCCCGGTAATTACTTCCGTAGTATTTACTACTTCAATTCTGTCTCTGTTATATTCTCTTTTACGTAATTTATCATTTATTACTTCACTAATCCCCACGAGGGTGATATTGAAGCCTTCCTGCATATTCAAAGCTTCAATACAACCGTCGATAATAGCATCAGGTGCGTTATCGCCGCCCATGGCATCAACAATAATATTTATCATAAACTAACTTTCCTCCAATTGATCAGGACACCCCGTATTAAAAAAATTTTAAATCAGTATGCTTATTTGACGGGCTGTTCTTTTGCAATACCTTTATCTACAGTAACCAGAATAAATTTACCTCTGAAGACTTCAACACTTTTCTCGAATATTTTAACCCATACAATAAATCTGTTTTTCTTCGACTCCTTTACTTCCGCTTTTGCTACAATCTTTGCACCGGAATATACAGGTATTTTATACTTTATGTTTGCTATTCCTACAAGAGCAACCTGAGCATCTATAACAGCTATAGCCAGAGTCTCCGCAAGTGAATAAATGTAATGTCCTCTGACAATATGAGTTTTTTCAAATGCCATTGAACTATTTGTCTCCATAAGTGAAATAGCACTTTGTCCCAGCTGTAAGTCTATAAGTTCTCCGATAAATTCTTTACCTTCAATAGATTTCAGCTTTTCATGGTTTGTTTCAGCCACATGCTTTATTCTCTCTCTGAGTTCAGGTATACCTAATTCCAGTCTGTCCAATCTAATTGTCGGTACACTTACTTTAAAAAAATCAGCCAATTCTTCATCTGTCAAAAACGGGTCATACTTAATTTTATCAAGTAGAATCTTTTGTCTTTGTTGTTTTTGTGAAGACGATCTGCTCACTAACAACCACCCCTTATTAATAATTATTATAATTATTACCAGATACTAATTGCTGATAACAAAATTATATATTAACTTTGCTATGATTGCAACTATTTTCTGATAATATTAACCAAAATTAAAAGCCTTATACTGGTTTTATGACCTGCACCTATTATAACCTATAGATTCTAACGGAAAGTAGATACTTCCCTATTCAAACCCCACTCTTGGGGATTTCTCTACACGAAATTATCAGGCTGCCAATCTAACCTTAAAATATATCAGCATTTTTTCCAACGCATACAAAATATATAAATTTATCTTCGTTGCAAAAAAGTAATAGCCGTAAATAATTACGGCTATCTGACGGTGTTTATATATTTACATGTCATCCGGTTTGATAACTTTAATATTCTTTACAAAAAAGTCTATTCCCGAGTAAATTGTTACTATAACAGCTATGAACATAAGATATGCGTCTATCTTAATATCTGTAAAAAGTGAAAATGGGAAATTATTTAGTAAAGCTACTGATACTGCTACAGTCTGACATACCATTTTAATTTTTCCTGACTTGTTAGCTGCAACAACCTGGCCTTCACCTGCTGCCACCAATCTCATTCCCGTTACCAGCAATTCTCTGGATATGATTATCATGGCCGCCCATCCTGTAACTACATCTCTTTGTACTAAAGCTATCAATGCTGCTGTTATCAGTAACTTATCAGCTATAGGGTCAAGGAATTTACCAAATGCAGTTATAAGCTTATGTTTTCGCGCAATATAGCCATCCACCCCATCAGTACTCGCAGCAATAATAAACAAAGCAGCTGCAACATAATTACCGTAACTGTTTATAAACTTATTTATACTGAGCATTTCACCCTTTATAAAAGATAATAGCGGCAGGTTAACCGTTGCATCAGGAATTGGTATAACAAAAATCATAAATAATGGCACAAGAGCTATTCTGGATACTGTTATTTTATTTGGTAAGTTCATTTATGACCTCTCCTATCAAATCATAATCTTCAGAGTTTAATATTTTAATCATAACAAAATCCCCGATATTTAGCGGTTCAGGACTGGTAAAATATACTGTGCCGTCTATTTCCGGGGCTTCTGCAAATGTTCGTCCATAATAGAATATACCATCATCAGCAATCCCGTCAACAATAGCTTTATATACTTTTCCAATTCTTTTGGTATTAATTTCTGCACTAATTGTATTTTGCAATTCCAGTATAGTTTTTTGTCGATCTATCTTAATATTTTTTCTTATCTGTCCTTTCATTTTAGCAGCAGGTGTTCCCTCTTCCTTCGAGTATGTAAATACTCCAAGTCTGTCAAACTTAAATTCTGTAACAAATTCAACCAATTCTTGAAAATCCTCTTCGGTTTCACCGGGAAAGCCAACAATCAAGGACGTTCTCAAAACAATATCCGGTACCATTTCCCTGAGCTTCGAAAGGGCATTATGTATATCGCCTATGGTTCCCCTTCTTCCCATCATCTTTAATATTCTGTCGGATGCATGCTGTACAGGTATATCCAAATATCTGCATACTTTAGGATTAGCAGCTATTTCGCGGATCATTTCATCATTAATCTCTTCGGGGTAACAGTATAACAGCCTTATCCACTCAACACTTTCTATCTTGGATATTTCCCGTATAAGTTCAGGAAGCATTTTCTTTCCATAAATATCAATCCCATATCTAGTTGTATCCTGAGCCACGAGAATTATCTCCCTGGCACCATTTGCCGCAAGAATTTTAGCTTCCTTTACAAGTGCTTCTATTTTTCTGCTTCTATAGGCTCCCCGTAAATATGGAATAATGCAGTAGGTACAGCGGTTGTCGCAGCCTTCTGAAATCTTCAGATATACTGAATGTCTGTTTGATGAGATTATTCTTTCTTCATCAAGGTAATCTGTCTCACTTAACTTTCCATAGGCTACAACCTTTTCACCACGATATGCCCTGTTAATAACATCAGCAATTTCCTTGTAATTGCCCGTTCCAAGTACTGCATCAACTTCAGGAATAAGATCTAGTATTTTCTCCTTATACCTTTCAGCCATACAGCCTGTAACGATCAGAATTTCACAGCTTCGCTTCTTTTCCTCTGCCATCTCAAGGATGGTGTTTATTGATTCCTGTTGAGCTGACTCTATAAAACCACAGGTATTAACAATAAGAACCTCTGCATTTTCCTTATGGTTTACTATTTCGTAATCTGCATGCTTAAGCATACCCAGCATTATTTCACTGTCCACCAGATTTTTGGGGCATCCTAAAGACACAATCCCTATTTTTTTATTCACCAATTACACTCCTTAAATTAGTTTATGTTTAGCTACAAATGTAGGTACAAAAAACTGTGATAATTAAACAAAAATATAAATGTATAAATCTCTATAAAAATTATTTAATAATATTGGTGAATTGTCAATGATTAAGAATGAATTAATTATACATTCCCGCTTCTCCGGTATCAGCTTGTTACTCTTCCGGCAGAAAAATGCTTATTGCTCTGGATATCAGGCTATAGCCGAAGCCCCTGCTCAGTAGAAACGTTTTCATCTTCTGAATGGTTTTTTCGTCAAAGGAGTTATACCTTGAGTATTTTTTCCTTAAAAGTTCCACAGCCACTGCTTCTTCATCAAGTTCAAAGGCTTCAAAAGCCTCGCTAATAATATAATCAGGGATGCCCTTTTGACTTAATTCCAAGGATAATAACTTTACCGATTTTGGTTTTAGTTTTGTCTTTTCAGCTATGTACTTGCTGGCATAGTTATAATCATTTATATAGTTTATTTCCTTAAGGTTCTCTACCACCTTCTCAATTGTTGCTTCATCATAGCCCATTTCTGATAGCTTTTCTTCAACTTCAAAAGCTGTTCGTAGTTTTAGGGCAAGAAAGCTTACAGCTGCACTTTTTGCTGCTGCATATACCTCAGTGTCCAATATGTAATTTAAAGTGTCCTCGGATATAACCTTTTCTTCGGTAAGCTCAAGCAATTCAATACGCTTTTTGGGCAGACAGAAAGAAATATTATTTTCCATTGAAACTTTATACATAGAAGGAACCTTTTCGTTTTTATCTAAGGAAATTATTTTCATACTACTCTCTCCCTATTAACAAAGTCTAGAATTAGAATTTTAAGATTAGAACTTTATAGATAAATATTATAATTGATAATTAATATATTAGGGTAATTCTTTTATAGAATTCTTAAAGGGCATACCTAATCAAATACTTTTTAGTAATTTCTGATTCGGTATGCCCTGATATTTTGTCGAAGGTGATATTTTATTTTAATTTAAATTATCGCGTATATGTTGACAACAGATTAATCAAGTTCTTCTTCAATTTCCTCTGCTGATTCAGTTACTACAGGAGCAACCGTCAGATTATTTCTGACCAGTTTTTCGATTTCCATGCACATTGCAGAGTTTTCCTTTAAATACTGCTTGGCATTCTCACGACCCTGACCGATACGCTGCCCATTGTAAGAGAACCACGCGCCACTCTTGTTTACAATATCATTGTTTACAGCAATATCAAGAATGCTGCCTTCCCTGGAAATACCTTCGCCGTAAACTATATCAAATTCCGCTTCTCTGAATGGAGGAGCTATCTTATTTTTAACAACCTTAACCCTTGTTCTGTTTCCTACAACCTCATTTGCCTGTTTTATGGACTCAATTCTTCTTACATCAAGACGCACCGATGAGTAGAATTTCAAAGCTCGTCCCCCAGGAGTAGTTTCAGGATTTCCAAACATTATTCCAACCTTTTCACGAAGCTGGTTTATAAATATGGCTGTTGTTCTTGACTTACTGATAACACCTGCAAGCTTACGCAGTGCCTGGGACATAAGTCTGGCCTGCAAACCTACATGCGCATCACCCATCTCCCCGTCTATTTCGGCTTTAGGTACCAGGGCAGCAACCGAGTCAACAACAATAACATCTATGGCCCCGCTTCGAACAAGAGCCTCCGTTATTTCCAAGGCTTGTTCACCTGTATCAGGCTGTGAAACTATTAAATTATCTATATCAACCCCAAGTTTTTTTGCGTAAACCGGATCAAGGGCATGCTCTGCATCAATAAAAGCTGCCTCTCCGCCCGCTTTTTGCGCTTCGGCAATTATATGTAATGCAACTGTTGTCTTACCAGATGATTCGGGTCCATATATTTCAACTATTCTTCCTCTGGGTACTCCTCCGACGCCAAGAGCGATATCAAGGCTAAGAGAGCCGGTTGGTATAACCTCCACATTCATATGTGCATTCTCGCCCAACTTCATAACAGCACCTTTACCAAATTGCTTTTCAATCTGACCAAGAGCCATTTCTAGTGCTTTTTTCTTTTCTAACATGGGGTGACCTCCTCGCAATTATAGAACATTTGTTCTGTTTTTATTATATAGATTTTTTTTTCTCAAGTCAATGTTAAATTTTATTTTTTTAGTATCTTAGTGAATCTTCCCAGTAGTTTATTCTTGAATTGTACTGCTTCTTCAACCTTAAGCAGCATTGTGCAACTGAAATAAACAAGTGCTCCAGCAACAATTTCCACGCCCAGAACAATTATTTCAATAACCTTTGAATGCAATGTGTAGGTACCTGTAAAGTCAACAGGCAATAATTTATTTATCGCAAATATAACAACACCCATTAAAGCAGCTGCTTCCAACAACTTTACAGAATAACCCGCAAGTTTTTTCCAGTTTAGCCCATTCATTTTCTTTGATAATATGTACATCATTGCGGCCATACTAACAAGACTTTGAATTGAATATGCAAGTGACATACCAGCAGGTCCAAGCTTTGTTCCCTTAAGGAATATCCAACAAAGTGCATAATTCAGTATTATTGAAACAATACCGATGTACAGCGGTGTTTTAGTATCATTATTGGCATAAAATGCTCTGTTAAGTATTGCAAGCATTGACTGGGCAAGCATGGCCGCGGTAAAGAACAGCAGAATATTTCCGGTAGAAACTATCCTCTCACTGTCAATATTGGCTGACCATTTATAGACTACACTGATCACAGGTCTGGATAAAACTATAAAAGCTATGGCTGACGGTATTATCAAGTAGAGTATTGTCTTAAAGGCACCGTTAATAATTCTTTTAAATTCATCAACCTGCTTTAAGGCTAATTTTTCCGACATTGTGGGCAGCAGTGCAGTCCCCAGACCCATTGCAAATATACCGTAGGGCAGCTGCCAGATATCATTTGCATTGTAGTAGGCAGTAATGCTTCCTTCCTGCTCAAACAGTGAAATAAAGTTCAGCGATATGAGTATGTTTATCTGGACAATTGCAGATGCGGCCAAAGAAGGGATTGCAAGTCTAAACAGCTTTATGAAGCCCGGATGACGCCATAGCAGCTTTGGTCTGTAATATCTCAAATTTGGAAATGCAAAGGATACCTGTATCAGGAAATACATTATGGCGCTTGCAAGCACTCCATATGCCACATAGTGCACTCCATAACGGCTGAGAATAAAAATACTCAATGCCGTCCCAAGATTATAGATTGATGGACCATAGGCAGCTGCCGCAAACCTCTGGTAGGAATTCAGCACGCCGTTTGTCATCCCCGCCAGCATCATGAACCCTACTGACGGAAACAGGATTCTTGTCAGTTGGATGGTTGTTTCTCTTACCTGACCTTCCAGCCCCGACGCAGTCATTGAAACAACCCAGGGTGCAAATATTACTCCGAGGGTGCTTACTACAAGCATCGCAATAAATATTACATTTATAAAGGTTCCTACTGCTTTCCAGCCGTCCTCTTCCTCACCTCTTGCCAGATACCCCGATAGAATGGGAATCAATGCAGCAGATATTGCGCCGCCAATCAAGAGATTATACATTAAATCGGTAGTTCTGAAGGCCGCCAGAAGCGAATCTGACTGAGATGCCGTAAGCAAATTGTTTATTAAAATTGTACGCAGATAGCCTGTGATACGGCTGACAACCAATGACGACATGACTATAATGGCGGCGCCTGTTATCTTTTTATTGTTTGAGCTCAATTTATAGCCTCCGTGAGCCGCAGCTGCGGCAACTGATTTTTTCTTTGGTAAATTATACTTTACTGCCTGTATCTATTTCGAGCTTCAAAATATACCTTCTGATCATATCAAAAACATACAGAGCTGTAATTGTTCTGATTTTGCTCCTGTTTCCCAGCAGTCTCAGTTCCTTTGTTATTGTACCCTTTTCAGAGGACAGACCAATGTATACCAGACCAACCGGCTTTTCAGGTGTCCCCCCGTCGGGACCGGCTATACCTGTTATAGAAACCCCAATGTCTGTCTTTAATCTTCTTCTGATACCCTCAGCCATTTCAAAAGCAGTTTCACGACTTACTGCACCATACTTCAGCAAGGTTTCCTTCTTAACACCGAGGTATTCTTCTTTTGACTCATTGGAATACGTTACTGCTCCACCCATAAAAACCTTTGAAATTCCCGGAATATTAGTCAGAGTTTGTGAAACAAGTCCTCCTGTACAGGATTCTGCCGCAGACAGGGTAAGATTGTTTTCCAGAAGAAGTTCAGACGCTACCTGATCAAGGGTCTTATTCTCCTCGGAGTATAGACAGTGCCCGGTTCTTTTCCGGATTTCCTCTATAACAGGATACAGAAGACCCTCTGCTTCCTGCCCTTGTTCCACCTTTGCCGAAACTCTTATGGTTACTTCTCCCTCTTTTGCATAGGTAGCAATAGTCGGATTGGTCTGGCGGTCAATCAAATCCAGTATTTTTGTTTCCATGGCTGATTCACCAATGCCAAAAACCCGTAAGAACTTTGACTCAATAGTATAACTGCACTTTTTCTTAAAATATGGAAATACATAGTCATTGAACATGGGCTTCATTTCCGAAGGAGGCCCCGGAAGCATGATAATTACTTTTTCGTGATGTTCAATAATACAGCCTGGAGCTGTTCCGTTGCTATTCTTAAGAATTATGGAATTCTCAGGCATATACGCCTGTTTTTCATTGTTTTGTGTCATTTCCCTGCCTAATTTTTTAAAAAAGGCTTTAATGTCCTCAAGACTTTCATTATGAAGCACCAGTTGTCTTCGACAGATTTGTGAAATTGTTTCCTTTGTCAAATCATCCTGAGTAGGGCCAAGACCTCCTGTCGTTATTACAACATCACATCTTTTTAAAGCCAGTTCAAGACTTTCCTTCAGTCTCTCCGGATTATCTCCTACAACACTATGATAATAAACACTGACACCAACATCTGGGAGTTTTGAAGACAAGTACTGCGCATTTGTATTTACAATCTGCCCCATGAGCAGTTCGGTTCCAACAGCAAGAATTTCAGCTTTCATTATAAAAGTCATCCTTCCTAACAAGTAGTTCTTTAATATTATACCAACCTGAAAGCAAAAAGTAAGCTGTTAATAAAGAAAAAGATGTAAAATGATTGTTCAAAGCTGAACAAGACGGGATAATTAGGAAATGTTAAATAAATCAGTACTGTTTTTAACATATATATTATACCATAATACCCAATTTATTCAAATGCTTTTTTTACTACAATAATTTATTGAACAGTTATATAATATTAATACGTTATACAATTCAAAAGCAATTAAATAACAATTCGGGAGGATTTCACTTATGAAGGCTTTGTTTATAGGCGGAACTGGGATAATCAGCACAGCTATCTCAAATTCATTGGTAACGCAGGGGTGGGAATTATATTTATTAAACCGGGGAAATAACAATGACAGAGTCCCTGAAGGTGCAAAGCTCATCACAATGGACATAAATGACGAGGAAAAGGTTGAAGCTCTGATTAATAATCTTGATTTCGATGTTGTAGCTGATTTTATAGCTTTTGTACCCTCCCAGGTGGAACGAGATATTAGATTATTTTCAGGCAGAACTAAACAGTACATGTTTATAAGTTCTGCCTCAGCTTAGCAGAAGCCCCTTTCTGATTATAGAATAACTGAGTCCACTCCCCTTGCTAACCCTTATTGGGAATACTCCAGAAATAAAATTGCCTGTGAAGAACTGCTTATTACAGAATACAGAAGGAATAGGTTTCCTGTAACCATTGTTCGTCCAAGTCACACTTACGATGAGAGGAGTATACCTCTCGGTGTACATGGTAGTAACGGCAGCTGGCAGGTCGCTAAGCGAATGCTGGAAAATAAGCCTGTAATAATTCACGGTGACGGTACTTCTCTATGGACTCTCACTCATAACAGCGATTTTGCAAAGGGTTTTATTGGCCTTATGGGCAATGTACACGCTATAGGTGAAGCAGTAAACATAACTTCCGATGAGAGTCTGACCTGGAATCAGATATATGAGTTAATTGCATCTGCTCTCGGTGTCAAACTGAATGCGGTTCACATACCGTCAGATTACCTGGCTGCATGTAGTAATTATGATTTTACAGGTTCTTTGATTGGGGACAAAGCAAATACAGTTGTATTTGACAATTCAAAGCTAAAAAGGCTGGTTCCGGGCTTTAATGCAACAGTTCGTTTTGATCAGGGTATAAAATTTATTATCAAAAATGTTCTTTCACATCCTGAATTGCAGAAGGAAGACGCAGAATTCGACATCTGGTGCGACAGGGTTATCGAAAATTATCAAGCCTCAGCAAGAAATTTTCTTCGCTAAGCTGCTTAGTGCCAGCTCTAATTACTCTGTCCTTGCTCAACCCAAGTTATATTAACACGTTCAAAGAATAGAAAATATATAAATTCCTGTACGCAAAAAATGGACGTCAAATTTACTTGGTTAACAGATTTAAGCATAAAATATCAAGCTTATTATTTTATTCAGCGATATACTCTAAACAAATAGGAGGCGAAAAATGGATTTTATAACGAGTATTCAAAAAGCAATAGATTATATCGAGGATAATATTTTTGATAACCTTGAATATCACTTGATAGCAAAGCAGGCCTGTATGTCCAGTTATCATTTTCAGAGAGTTTTTTCCGTTGTTTGTAACTGTACATTAGGCGAGTACATCAGAAATAGAAGACTTACTCTTGCCGGTTCTGAATTGCTGACGACGGATCATAAAATTATTGATATTGCACTTAAACACGGATATGATTCGCACGAAAGCTTTTCACGTGCCTTTACTCGTTTTTATGGTATGGCTCCTTCGGTGGCGCGCAATCGAAAAAGTCTTCCTGATTCATTTGCCAAAATAACTATAAAGTCTATTTTAGAAGGGCGGAAGGATGCTATGCAGGATTTAAGTAAAAGAGGCTATTTAGTGAAAGAAAACGGTTCTGTATATTACACTGAAGATATGGACAGAACTGCCAAGTGGTTCAGAGATGTATTAGGCTGGTATGATGAGATTGACGCGAGGAATGAGGAGGGTAAAGGAACTTACGGCTGTGTATGTACCATCCCCCATGATCTGGCAGCTCTTCATATAGCCCCCTTCACCGGAATACATATGTTCCACGGAAAACCGCAAAAAAGTATGGTTGCCTTTATACTGGTTCAGGGAATCGACAAACTTTATGAGTTTGTTACAAATCAAGGCTGGGAACAAATTACCGAAATAAGAATGGAGCCCTGGGGTTGCAGAACCTGTGATGTAACCACAATTGACGGTAGTATTATCAGATTTTTTGAATAAGGATTATTAACAAAAGCCCCTGAAGTATCACCTTTGTACTGAACCAAGAAAATGGGCATTGTAAAACTATCCCCCTAAACGTAGAATATAACTAACTGCGTTTAGGGGGATTTGTTACCAGATTATTTAAACACAATAAACCTTCTGACTTGGTACCAGCGAAATATCGCAGTTTACTAAATTTCTGATGGCATCGTCAGGGTTTTCAACTCTAAGTATAACGAACGCTTCATTTCCGTTTTTGCCAACAAAAGCGTACATGTACTCTATACTTATGTTATTCTGCTGTAATACATCCAGGGCTTTTGCAAGGCCTCCCGGTTTATCCTCCACCCCAATTGCAATAACATTTGTACAACTCACAGTAAATTCATTTTCACCCAGTATTTTTTCAGCTTCCTCAGGTTTGTTTACTATCAGTCTAAGAATACCAAAATCAGTTGTATCAGCAATTGATAAAGCACAAATATTAATATTGTTATCCGCCAATGTCCTTGTAACATCCGCCAAACGGCCGGACTTGTTTTCCAGAAATACAGAAATCTGTTTTACCAGCATGGTTACAGGCCTCCTTTATTTTAAATATCACTAAACTATATAATAATTTTATCCAACTTTTTTGTTTAGCTCACTACAACGCTCATTTACCAATTGAAGCAATACTTTCTTTTCATTTTCCGAAATCCATTCACGTAATCTCGCTGCCGCAACAGGTAACTCCCATCTGTTAATATCTTCCTCACTTGTTTTTGATATTGTAAGATACTCTCTAATATATATTTTGTAAATAATGTGTTGAAATAGTGAAAATATTTTTCGTATAACCCATGGTGCATTAGTAACTTCTCCATATTTTAACATCAAGCACGTCCTTGAAACATCAGCACACACATCTCCCCTGCAAGCTGTCATCCAATCTAAAATTACCTCTCTATCCTTTGAAATCATTACATTTCCCGGATGAAAATCAAAATGACATAGTCCATTTCCTTCAGGTAATTGTTTTAGATATTTCCGAACAATTTCTTTGTTTTCATCAGATAGTATATAAACACTATCTAAATCTTCCTCCAGTTTTTCCTTAACAGTATAGAAATTATCAATTATCGGCTTGTGTATCGACAAATGATAATGCGCTAATTCTTTTGCATACGTATTGATTTTCCACATGGAACTCATCATGCTTCTCAGCATATCCCTTCCTTGAATTTTCTCATATATGATTCCATGCCTGCCATTTACCTCAACCATTTCATATACTTTAGGAACACATTCCAATATACTTTGTATGATAATTCCGTTTTGATATTCTCTCTCAACAATGCTCTTATGTAGCCCGCTTCGAAAAAGCTTTAATACTTTGTTATCATTCATTTCGTATATTTCTGATGTATTCCCCTGACCTATCATTTGTTCTTTCTCTACTTCCATATGTGTCCTCACTCTACGTTTATCCTAAGATTTAACCTTCTTGAAAGAAAAGTCATTATAGCTGGTTAAGTGTAAAATATGGTCCATAAGTACATAGCATATAACGATTACTATTTTATAACACTCTCTTATCAATTACCCTCTTGGCTTTACCCTCACTTCGCTGGATTGATTTAGGTTCAACCAGCTTGATTTTGGCACTTATTCCAAGAGTGCTTTCTATCTCTTTTCTAATCTTTCTTTCGATATCCTCAAGCTTTTTTACCTCATCTGAGAATAGCTGAGGAGTAATCTCAACCTGTATTTCAAGAGTATCAAGATTATCCTTTCTGTCAACAATCAACATATAATGCGGTGCTGTTTCTCCTATTGACAGCAGAACACTTTCAACCTGTGAAGGAAATACATTTACACCTCTAATTATTAGCATGTCATCAGTTCTTCCGGTTACCTTGCTCATTCTGACTTCTGTACGCCCACATTTGCAGGGTGTGTAGTTCAGTGAGGAAAGGTCTCTGGTTCTATACCTTATAAGAGGCAGACCCTCCTTGGTGATAGTTGTGAATACTATTTCTCCCTGGGAACCCTCAGGCAGAACCTCTTCTGTTTCAGGATCAATTATTTCAGGTATAAAGTGATCCTCCGGAATATGCATACCACACTGGTATTCACATTCACAAGCCACACCAGGGCCAATTACCTCACTAAGTCCATATATATCAATAGCTTTAATCTTAAGTCTTGCTTCAATTTCCTTTCTCATGCTTTCAGACCAGGGTTCTGCTCCAAATATCCCTGCTTTAAGCTTTAAATCTTCAGGCTTAATACCCAGTTCCTGCATTTCCTCTGCAAGATATAACGCGTATGAAGGTGTACAGGCTATATGTGTTGTTCCGAAATCCTGCATCAGCGACAGCTGAAGCTTTGTATTTCCAGAAGAAGTCGGTATAACAGTAGCTCCTAGATATTCTCCTCCGTAATGTGCACCCAGACCACCGGTAAAAAGCCCATAACCATAGGATACCTGCAGGAAGGAGTCTTTTCCGGCTCCAGCTCCGGCAAAGGTACGAGCCATAACTTCAGACCAGACCTCAATATCATTCTTTGTATAGCCCACTACTGTCTTTTTGCCTGTAGTACCTGATGATGCATGGACTCTGACAATTTCATTCATGGGTGCGGCAAAAAGACCAAACGGATATGTATCTCGCAAGTCCTGCTTATAAGTAAAAGGCAAATGCTTCAAATCATCCACTGATTTGATATCTCCTGGCAGAATACCTTTTTGGTCCATCTTCTCCCTGTAGTGAGGTACATTATTATATACCCTGTTAACCGTCTTAATGAGTCGTTCAGTCTGAACTTTTCTCATTTCGTCTCTGGACATACATTCATATTTCTCATTCCAATAAGACATAAATACATTCCCTCCAAGATTAAGATATTTAGTTTTATATTTTTCGCCAAACATCCCACCCCGGAATGGCTTTCAGGGTTTACAGCAGGGCCGCCCCACACAAAAGCAATCGGCTAAATTTCTAACATCCAACTTCCAACTTCTTACTTCCAACTTCCTACTTCCAACCTCTAACTATGGTTATTATATCCCTCTTCAAAGGCCTTCAGATTAACATCCAACACCTTTGCAGGTACAACCTCGTGAATGGCATCAAGAAAAATCTGCTTATCTATTCCTGTTAGTCTGGCCATAACACCTAAAAGAACAATATTTACCGCTTTTATGGTACCGCACCGGCGCGCTATTTTCAGTGCATCCAAGGAGTATATGCTGTGATCGGCCTTTAGGGTAGCCAGAATATTTTCGGGATATTTAGCCTTACCTATAATGACAGGCATCGGATCGATTTCCTGTTCATTTATTATCATCTTTCCATCTTTAGTCAGGTAATCAATCCATCTTAAAGCTTCCAGCTCTTCAAAGGCAATAATAATATCTGCCTCACCTTTTTCTATCAATGGTGAAAATACTTTCTTACCGAATCTGACATAGGTTACAACGCTTCCGCCTCTTTGGGACATTCCATGAACCTCTGAAACCTTTACGTCGAAATTCATTTTCAGAGCAACAGTACCCAGAATTCTGCTAGCTAAAAGTGTACCTTGTCCGCCCACACCAACTATCAATAAATTTAACTTATCCATTATTAGCCACCAATCCTTTCAATTGCATTAAAGCTGCAAATTTTTGTACAAAGCTTACAACCAACGCAAAGTGCAGAATTGATTTCAAGGTGATCGCCTTTGTCCACTATGGCAGGACATCCGATTTTCATACAGGCTCTGCAGGTTTTGCATTTTTCCTGATTAATCTGCTGACTGCCTTCAAATTTGACATTTTTCAAAAGTGCACAAGGTCTTTGTGAAATTATGACGGATGGCTCATCTGCTTCGATTTCTGCTTTAACTACTTTTTCAAACTCTTTTACATCAAAGGGATCAACCACTGTTACTCTCTCTATGCCGATAGCCTTACACAGGAGTTCAAGATCAACCTGCTTTGTGG
The DNA here is from genome assembly GCA_023415305.1 of Bacillota bacterium. Lineage (GTDB taxonomy): Bacteria > Bacillota > Clostridia > Acetivibrionales > DSM-1351 > Ruminiclostridium. Next base: position 25,400 of record JAEZKZ010000110.1, on the reverse strand, counting down.
GCTCTCCCTTTATTGTAAAGCCTGTGGTAGGGTTGTGCTGGTGTCCGGTCATACCTGTTATGGAGTTGTCAAGTATTAATACAGTCGAATTCCCCTTGTTATAGACTACATCAATAAGTCCTGTTATTCCTGAATGAATAAAGGTTGAATCACCGATAACTGCTACTGTCTTCTTGCTGAATTCACTGCCGCGAGCCTTCTCCAAGCCATGAGCAACACCTATGCTGGCACCCATACAAATACAGGTATCCATACATTCGTTTGGAGGAAGTGCACCAAGGGTATAGCAGCCTATATCTCCGCTCACATTCAATTTCAGCTTCTTCAGAACATAATACATACCTCTGTGAGGACAACCTGGACACATTACAGGAGGCCTTACCGGTATGGGTTGAGTCGTTGGATGTACAGATGCTTCAAACTTCTTGTCAAATAGCTTTTCAGCAATTAGCTGTGCACTAAGTTCTCCCATGACAGGAAGTTTTTCTTTACCTATAACTTTAATTCCCATTTTTAATATTTGATTTTCAAAAAATGGTTCTAGTTCCTCTACTACATATAATGTATTAACCTTGGAAGCAAACTCCAGGATTAACTTCTCCGGAACCGGATGCACCATACCAAGTTTTAATACGGATGCGTTTGGAGCAGCTTCCTTAACATATTGGTATGATATTCCACTTGTAATAATACCAACTTCAGGATTGTTTAATTCTACTTTATTCAATTCACTGGAATTGGAGAACTCTCTTAGGGCCGCCATTCTTTTTTCAACTTCAACATGTCTTTTTCTGGCCATGGCCGGCATCATAACATATTTATTGGCATCCTTAACATATTCCTTCAGCTTAAAATCTTCCTTATCACAAATCTCAACAGCGCTTTGTGAATGTGATACTCTTGTTGTGAGACGTACAATTACAGGACAGTCAAATTGTTCGCTGATTGCAAAGGCATATTTTACGAAATCCTTACATTCCTGACTGTCTGAGGGTTCAATCATCGGAACTTTGGAAGATCTGGCATAGAATCTGCTGTCTTGTTCGTTTTGCGAACTATGCATTCCAGGGTCATCAGCCACCATTATAACAAGACCCCCGTTTACTCCCGAATAGGATACCGTGAACAGCGGGTCAGCTGCGACATTTAGTCCTACGTGCTTCATAGCACATATTGCTCTTGCACCACCGATTGATGCACCTATGGCAACTTCAAGAGCTACCTTTTCATTTGGTGCCCATTCGGAATATATTTCGTCATATTTTGCTATGTATTCAGTGATTTCAGTACTGGGCGTACCTGGATAAGCAGCTGCGACAGTACAGCCGGCTTCATATGCCCCTCTTGCTACAGCTTCATTGCCAAGCATGAGCTTCTTCATCTTAACCTCCATCTGCGTGACCCCTCACGCTAAATTAGTATAAATTAATCCATTTATCTCTATAATATTTTAATAATTTATAGTGCTAAACCATTGCTTTTATTATAATGGATAATTTTTATAAAAGTCAATTACAATCGGCATCGAAGGCCGATCGTAATTGACTGGGTGCGGGAGGTATTTGTATTATAGAAATCACTCTTCATATGTAGTCATTCATCATAAATAATTTCAAGTTTAATTTTATCGTAAACATCTTTAGAATTTCTTGATAGCATATAAGGTGATAAAAGTAGCAGTTCCATCATATTAACCCTGTATTTTTTATTTTTTCTGCCCTCTTTAGGATATAACTCATAGCTGACTACATTTCTTAAAATAATCGGAACCATTATCCCGTTACTGCTTAAAAAATTCAATTCCAGAGTCTCTATTTTTGAATCCTGACGATTAGTCCAATATGGCTTGTAACCAATTGCTATGAGCTTTCCCTCAATGCCGAGATCCATACTTCTCAGGGTATATTGATTCCTAAGCATATCCGAAAACAGGTTTTTTAACCTGTCAATATCCATGTAATTCAAGTACTACTCCCCCCTTAGAAAAGCAATAAATGCTCTAAGATATAATATGTTGTGTAAACCTTTTATGTTACAGCGTATACTTTTTAATGGTAACCTTGGAAATTGATAGGGCTGCAATCTGTTTTTAAATAAAAAGATTGGAGATTATATATGGTATGAACAATATTTTGTGATATAATTTTATGATGAAAAAAACAAAATTTATAACGAGGTCTTCAATGAATACAAGAAAGTTTACCTATGTTACTACCTTAGTGCTGGGAATGTTTCTTTTTGTACTTGGAACATTCTTTTTGTTTTATATAAATAGCGTCGCTCCGGAACAGGGTTCCAATTCATCTATTCCACAAATTTTTAACGGACTCAGCGGAGCGAAAAAAAATGAGCCTATGAATTTTCTTGTGCTTGTAGGAGATAAATCCAGTGGCAATACAGATTCAATGATGGTTGTAAACTATGATCCAAACTCAGCAGATAATGGTGAAGCTCCACAGATTAGTATTGTTACCATTCCGCGTGACACAAATGTCAAATTGAAAAATAATATTCTTCCAAAGATTAATGCTGCCTATGCAGCTGGCGGTCGCGAGCATGAAGGCGCAAAGTATGCCTCCGAAGTTGTCAGTAATCTGACTGGCATTAATATTAATTATTATGTTCACGTAAATATCTCCTCTATAAAGAAAATAACAGATATGCTTGGAGGAGTTAATTTTGATGTGCCTGCAGATTTAAGGTACCAGGACCCCACCCAGGATCTTTATATAAACCTGAAAAAAGGCTATCAGCTATTGGATGGGGATAAGGTTGAGCAGTTACTGAGGTTTAGAAAGCCTAATGAAAGATTGTACTCACGAGAAGAGTTGAAAGAGCTAAGACAGTTCTATGATGGCAGTGATATTAAACGGACTGAGATGCAGGTTAAATTTATTAAAGCCTTTATAGGACAGAAACTTAATATTCAATATCTTCCAAAGTTTAATTCAGTGTTAAATTATGCCTTTGAAAATATTATTACTAATATGACCCTGAGCGATGCACTTAAGCTTACTTCTGGTGTTATCAACATCTCAACCGACAGCTTTAATTCCTTCAGGTTAGACGGTGAGGACAAGATTATCAGCGGAGGTTGGTTCTATGCCTACAATGGCAAAATGCTAAACATTGATACAAAGGAATCACTGCCGGCTGAAGACATCGTTGCCAGATACTTCAAATCAGTTGGAGGAATAGCAACCCCCTCAGAATTATTTGTTCCTGACAAAAATAACGAGGATGAGTCTGCCAAACCCGCAAAGAAACCTGTAACCCCTGAAAAAAAGAACCCTTCAAATGCTGAAACCGATTCAAAGGGAACAGGAAAAGATAAGCCTTAGTCCAGTTAGTCTGTACACACCACAAAAAAACGCTGGACGAAGTTATATCATCCAACGCTTTATTATTAGTTTTATTAACTAATGAGTAGGTATTATCAAGGCGCGCTCTACAACACTACGATAGAAAATACTATTTATGTCTTGGTGCTCTTTTTACGAGTACGGCTGCTTTTGTGATAGCGGCAATAACATCAACTTCAAACTGATTTCTGAGGGAATTAACCTTGGAATATAATTCACCTTTTTCGGTGGCGATGTATTTCGGAGGGAGATCATTCAGCGCAAGGGCTGCTATATCCATCTTGCACAGTTCACATTTGCACACATTGATATCATCAAGTACCCCTTCCATTAAATTGAGCACCACTTCTTCCATATAATTCTTTAAAATAACCATTTCTATCCTCCTTAGGTAAAACTCATAGAAAAAATATTTATTTACAATGTCGTAACAGGTTTCTGACGACATTCTCGGTACCAAATATTTATATTATTCGTTATATTTTTCATAAATCCTTTAATTTGCTTATAAGATTTAATATTTCTAAGGAAGTATCTTTAGGCACAGACTTTCCCGTCCATATTTCAAAGGCTGAAATACCCTGATTAATAAGCATTCCAAAACCGTTTTTTATTTTACAGCCACTCTCTTCAGCCTGTTTTAAAAACCGGGTTTTTTCAGGGGTATATATTACGTCATACACCAATTGCTGTTTCTGAAATTCAAAGGTATAATCAAAGGGAGTTTTTGCTGCATATGTACTCATTCCGGCGGGAGTGGTGTTTATAATAATATCGCTGCTCTGCAAATGACCACTAAACTCTGCTGCTTCAGGAACTATCCCGGTTACAATGTTACCAAAATTGTTTTTAACCAGCGAAACTATATTCTGAGCATTTTCAAGGGTTCTGTTTACAATGACCAGGTGACGTACGCCTTCTGAAGCCAGTCTGATTGACAATGCTCTTGCCGTCCCTCCTGCTCCCAGCAGCATTACCCTTTTTCCGGCGAAACCGGTAGCGAAGGAATCCTTGAAATCTCTTGAGAAACCTTCGGCATCTGTATTGTACCCCTTTAATTTTCCGTTTACATTTTTTACGGTATTGACTGCCCCCATAAGCAGGGCATCAGTTGATACATCATCCAGATATTTTATTACATCTTTTTTATAGGGTACTGTAACGTTAAAACCAGTGAAATGTTGAGCTTTCAGACCATTAACCGCCTTCTCCAACTCTCCCTGGTTTACGTGTATAGGTACATAAACTGCGTTTATATTAAATTCCTTGAATAACGTATTATGAATGTATGGAGATTTTGTGTGCTCCACCGGACAGCCGATAAGTCCGAAAAGCCCTGTTTTCCCATTTACAGTTTCAACTAAATTCATTGAGAATCCTCACAATCTTTACTTTTTATATCTGTTTTTCTCAATTATCAGCCTGTTTTTCTTCCAAAGCTCTCTCTTTCTAAGATGATGCTCAAGCTTTTTCATATAACCTGCCAATATGATTTTTTCAGGCCATCTTTTAAGGCGGACATAAAGGATTTCCTTCTTGTCTATGGGCTTGACAAGAATGGTCAGCATATTTGCCTTATTACCGCCATGTATATCGGTAAATATCTGGTCTCCGACTACGGCAACGTTTTCAGGCTCAAGTTCCAGCTTTTCAGCGGCCATAAGAAACGCCCTGCCTGAAGGTTTATAGGCTCTGTGTATTGCAATAACCGCAATGTCCTTATTAAACCTGACAACACGCTTTTCGGATGCATTTGATAAAATGCATACTTTGAAACCTTTGTTTTTTAAGTCTCTTATCCAGGTTATGGCATTTTCATCAGCATCTTTCCTGTGCATTGGGACAAGTGTATTATCTATATCCAGAATTAAACCTTTAATTCCTTTATTTCGCAGCATGTCCAAGTCTATATGTCTGATGCTGTCGCAGTACAAATCAGGGTAGTATTTTTCAATCATTTGCTATCTTCCTCCATATCAATTTTTAATGATAACAAAAGAATGGAAGTTACACAATATACGAATTACTTTTATTATCCATCCTGCAATAAATTTCTATACTATAAATTTAAATTAGATGAGCTATGTCTTGATCGGTCTTTTCGAATTCAAGCAATCGGTTTTCAAGACAAATCATCAAATCAAGTTTTCTGACAATTCCGTTAAAAAATTTGATTTCAATAAGCTCTCCGGGTGGTTTTAAGTCATCTGGAGAATATTGTGAAATCACCACACCTCTTCCGAACTTTGCATGCCTTACAATAACACCTTCAGCAAAACCATCTGTCAGTTTTTTCTTCAGCAGAACAGCCAGCTCTTTAAGAAACAAGGAAGGAGAAAGCCTGCCTCCATTAGCTGCAGTGGGATAGATCATAAAAAGGCTTTGTCTTGCCCTTGTCATTCCTACATAGTATAGCCTTCTCTCTTCCTCGAGCAAAGATAAGTCCTTAGCTTCAGCCGCTTTTTCAATAGCCTTCTCTCCCGGGAGCTCACTGTTTATCAGGTCTATCATGAATACACAATCATATTCCAACCCCTTTGATGAATGAATGGTACTTAGTGTAATTTCCAAAATCCCTTCGTTGTTATCCCAGTTACTACTTCCTTCAAAAAGCTTATACAATTCAGACAATCTGTCAAGATATTCAACAATTGTCTGGCAGTTTAAAGCTATACCCTGTAGAATCTCAAATAATCTGGATATATATTCATACGACAGACCTACCAGAGAGCAGTATTCCTTAACACTTTCCAGATACTTAAAGTTGTTTTTAATGTATTCCAAAGCGTTAAAAGGAGGCTTTTTTGCAAGGTTTGAAAACTCAAGCTTCAACTGCTGCAAGCCTTCTATCTGAAAGGGCTTCAGTTCAACACCAGCCATAATACGGTCAATAACTGGCTTGCCTGCATTTCCAGTCATGGCACACTCCAACATTGCTTTAGATATATATCTGTTCATTCTGTAATATATTTTGGAGAAGGCTTCAACATCCATAGGGTCCAATGCAAAAAGCAAAAAAGCTGAAACCTCCTGTACCAGCCAGTGCTTGAAAAAGAACAGTCTGTTCTGTCTTAGTCTGAAAGGAATCCCGTTTCTATTGAGTATATCAGCTGTAAGGACTGATGACAGATTATTCCTGTAAAGAATTGCAATTTGCTTTTTTCTTCCCTTTATGCGTGTTTTTGGCTTTATCTGTGTGCTCTGCTCTAAGTCTGAGAGCTGTGAATAACTGGTCAGCTTATCCAGAATAAACTGAAGCTGATCACGCTGATCAAGTGCTTTGATTATTTCAGGTTCGGTCAGTTTTTCATTCAGCGTTACATGGTTCTTATCATATCTGTTTTTGTTATTTTTTATAAATCTGCTGCTGAGACTTACAATATCCTCAGTTGAGCGGTAATTGTTTTCAAGCCTGAATATGCTGCAGCCCAGGAACTGTTTCTCGAAGTCCAGAATGAATTGTGGGTGAGCACCCCGGAAACCATATATAGATTGGTCATCGTCTGCAACTATAAACAAGTTCCGGTTTTTTTCACTCAACAGCCTGATTATTTCAAACTGTATTTTTGACAGGTCCTGCCCTTCATCCACTTGTATGTAGCTGTAGCTATTTCTGTAGTGCTCAAGAAGCTGAGGATATTTTGATAAAATGCTGTACGCATAGGTCAGCATATCGTCAAAATCTATTAAAAGATTGCTTTTTTTATATTCCTCGTAAGCCTTGTAAATTTGCTGAAATCTTTTTGTTGTTAAGGTTAAACCATCAAAGTCCTTAATCAGACTGTTTTTAACAAGTCCTATTTCATTAATGAGGGTTTCAAGCTCATCATCATTAATTTTTGAGTTGTTAATGCTTTGGTGGATTTCTTTTAACAGCTGATGCTTATTTATTTCCTGGTCATTGCCTTCTATCCTGTGAAGCCTGCGACCCTTCATTCTCTCATAGTCCCTGACCACTCTGTTGCAGAAGCTGTGCAGCGTTGCAAAATGTACTCTTTCAGTAATGTCACTTCCATACAGCCTGTTAAAGCGCTTTTCCATTTCAAGCTGGGCGGCTTTATTAAAAGTAAGAGTCAGTATATTTTGTGGCTTAATTCCTGCTGCCTTTATCAGATAGGCGACTCTGGCTGTTATTACGGTGGTTTTTCCCGAGCCGGGACCGGCCAGAATCAATGCCGGACCGTTTATATGGCTGGTTGCATTTTTTTGCTCCTCATTTAAGTCAATATTATATTTATTTTTAAGAATGTTAAAAAAGTCCAAGGTATCCTTCCATTCTATTCTATTTAAGTTTTATATTAAACTACTTATTAAGTTTTATATTAAACTACTTAATACATTCCCAATTCATTAATTCCCAGGTTCATCTGAGACAGCATTATTCTCCTTCTAACAGGAGCTCCAAAAGTTTTTCAATCTGGTTTTTATCTCGTCTGTACTCCTGACCCTAATTTTATGCTCCCAGTGTTTGGGATACAGATTTAAATAATTTCTTTGTGAAAACCTCTCATCAACAAGAAGTACCATTCCCCGGTCATTTTCAGAACGAATTACACGGCCTGCCGCCTGAAGCACCTTATTCATTCCTGGAAACATATAAGCATTTTCATAACCCATGCCATTTTTCCTGTTGAAATAGTCCATAATTATATCTTGTTCAACACTTACCTGCGGCAGGCCAACTCCAATGATTATTGCACCAATGAGTCTGTCTCCCTTCAGGTCAATTCCTTCAGAGAATATACCTCCCAGCACTCCGAAGCAAACCATAGACTCAGGATTATCGGGCTGGAATCTGTTGAGGAAGCTCTCTCTTTCCTCTTCAGACATGGAATTCTCCTGTATAAAGGAATTAATATCAGGGTATTGTTCGTTAAATCTGAAATACACCTCATTCATATACTTATAGGACGGAAAATATACAAGATAGTTACCTTTACGCATATCAACCGCAGTCTTTATTATTTCAACAATTGTATCATAACTGTTCTCACGATTTTTGTATTTTGTAGAAACATCATCATCCACTAATAGACAGAGTTTGCTATTGTCAAAAGGTGAACAGAGATTTATGTTATAGTCGTCCTTGTCACCGCCCAGAATATCAATAAAATAGCTTAAAGGTGTCAAAGTGGCTGAAAAGAATACCGCTGTCTTTCCTCTTTTCACCGCTTCAGCCAACAAAAAGGATGGGTCTATACAAAAAAGCTTCACCCTGACCTCACTTCGGTAGGTTTCAATAAAGGTTACATATCTGTGGTCAAAAAACTCAGATATTTTCAGGAAGGCTATAGCACTAAAATATGCCTCCAACAACAGGTCAAATCCCTCTATTCCTCTATTCTGATTTTTAACAATCCATTCCTCGGCCTCTGATATAAAACGATTGAGTAATTTGTACAGATCGCTGAGCTCACCCTTGTTTATTATATAATCGTCATCAGTGCACTGTTTCCTGAGTGAGATCATATAAGTATTTATCTTTCCCAAAACTTTTGCTATTTTAGGCTGATGGTTTTTGATTGCCTTTCTGGCCTCATAAAAAGCTGTTTTGCTGATCTGCGCAGAAAACATTTCTCTGGCCCTGTCCACAAGATTATGTGCCTCATCCACAAGGAAGGCATAGTCACCGTCGTTATTAAGAAAGAATCTCTTCAAATACACTCTTGGATCAAAAACATAATTGTAGTCACATATAATACAGTCGGCCCAAAGTGAAATATCCAATGCAAATTCAAAAGGGCATACCTTGTGCTTTTCAGCGTACTGTTCTATTATCTCTCTTGATAGATACTCCGAGTTTTTCAATATATCAATCAAAGCTGTATTGACCCTGTTATAATGCCCCTTTGCATATTCACAAAAATCCGGATTACAGTTGACTTCATTCTGAAAGCATATTTTCTCCTTGGCAGTCAGGGTCAAGGTTCTGAATTTAAGGCCCCCGGCTCTCATTTTTGAAAAAGCCTCTTCTGCAACCTGCCTGGTTATGGTTTTTGCCGTCAGATAGAATATTTTTGAAATGTGCTGTTCTCCAAAGGCTTTCACAGCTGGGAACAATGTAGATATAGTCTTTCCAATTCCTGTGGGGGCCTGTACAAAAAGCTTTTTCTCCTGCATTATGGTTTTATAGACTGCAACGGCCAGTTCTCTCTGTCCTTTACGATATTTTTCGAAAGGAAACTGAAGTTCCTTAATGGACATATCTCTTAGAGTGTTCCAGCTATCCGACATACTTGCCCAGACCATATACTTGTCCAAAAGCTGACTCATAAACTCCTGAAGTTCCTGAAGGGTAAAGGCTTTTCGTATTATTTTCCTCTCTTCTGTTTCAATATGAAAATATGTAAGCTGAACAAAAATATCATTTAGACTATTCTGGACACAATAAATAAAGGCATAGCATTTTGCCTGTGCCCAATGTAGCAGACTGAATTCCTCATCAATATATTCTATGGGCCTAGCTGTGGACTTAATTTCGTCAATAATTATTCCATCGGCTTCAGTAATTATTCCGTCAGCCCGCCCCTCCAATCTAATTGTAAAGCCCTGAAGCTGATAATCATATGACAAAAACACCTCTTTGGCATAGTTATCGCCGCTTTCCTTCTGTATTTTTTGATGAATTCTGGTGCCCTCCAGCATCCGATTTGAAGAAACCAGCCTGTTATCTATATCTCCTGACCTTAATATCAATTCCACCAGATTTCTTATAGAAATCTTTATCTGTGCTTTTTCCATACCCATCCTTAAATTGCTAACTAGTTTACTACCAATAATAAGATAATTATACTACAAATCGAACAAATGTTCAATTTCCACTTTCAAGAGTAACTACAACAACCTCAGGAGGATTCAGCACCCTTGGTACAGGAGCATTATTCCCTAACCCTCTGCTGACAATCAGAGTTGTACCGGTTGAAGTCCACTTACCATCTGTATATTTTGGGAACCATCTTCGGTCAAGATGAGGTGAGATCAAGCCACCGATAAAGGGAATTTGTAACTGTCCACCATGCATATGCCCCGACAATACTAATTGAAAACCGTTTCCTTTAATAGTATCAAACATATTTGCCCTGTGAAAAAGAAGTATGTTGTAGCCCATGTCGGGGTTCAGCGCCTTAATCTTCTCCTGCAGATAATACGAAGCTGTTGTATAATTCCATGATTCGGGATCACCTATCCCGTACAGGTTAATACTTGAATTCCCTCTTTGAAGTATTACTTTCCTGTTATCCATCAGATTTACACCTGAATTTTTTATTGACTTTTGTAACTCCTTGAAATTACCATACCATACATCGTGGTTACCAGAAACGGAATACACCGGAGCAATGTTGACCAGTTCTACTACAAGCTTTTTTAACGGAATCATATTAATCTTGTTATCATCGACCATATCTCCGGTTAAAACTATAATATCCGGGTCTTCTTTCCTTACTTCCTCTATAAGAGCATTTACTCCACCATAAAAGGAACCCGTGTGAAAATCCGATATTTGTAGTATTTTATATCCATTAAATTCTTGAGGTATTCTATCCGACTTGATTATGTAATGAGTAACACCTATTACTGTTGAAAAATAGACAAGACCGGCTATTATCAAAACATTTATGGTTAATGTAATAAGCCGTACTCTACTGCTCTTACCCTTTCTGGTATTGTTTCCGCTCCAAAGCCTCCGATATATGAAGGCCGAAAGATTCCATATAATAAACAGCAGCAGAACAGCACCGCTTGTGTTTATACCCCTCATAATTCTCCTCAGCTATCACACTTTATTATACATAACAATATACTGTAAGCTTTCTAATATAATACTAAAGTCATGACAAAAAACTTATACAAGGCTTTCGACTTCTTCTTCTGTAAGTGTAATATCAGCTGCTCCCATGCAATCATAAAGCTGTTCAAGATTTGTACACCCTATGATAGCCGAGCCGTTCAATTTGTTATCTATAATATAATTCAACGCCACAGCGGTTCTGCTGTAACCTTTTCTTTTGCATAGTTTAAGCAAGTTGTTAAAACGGTTGATGTTCTCCAGTGTTAAAAATTTCAGGAGCTTTTTAGGTACATATTCCAAGCCATTTTCATTAGCTTTGGAAAATAATCCGTTAGCCTGTGACGAAAATGCCATAACCGGCATCCCCATATCGAGATATTGATTATATTCTTTTTGATTCATACAAACAAGAGTCGAATCGTTAAAATTTTGCGGAAAGCATTCAGCAAGACTCCACTGGATTTGTGAAATTATAAGCCTGGTTTTATTGTTTTTATCAGCATAAGCATTAGCTTCAAGAATTCTGTCACAAGTCCAGTTTGATACACCTACAGCTCTTGCTTTTCCCTGTTGAACCAGCAAGTGCAAAGTATCCATGATCTCATTAACAGGTTTGTTAAAATCATCTCTATGCAAAAGGTATAAATCTACATAATCGGTTTGCAATGCCTTGAGACTAAGGTCCATATCACTGAGTATTTCTTGCTTGGATAAACGGGATACTCCGTCTTCAGCAGGGTGTCCGCCCTTGGTAATGAGTATAACCTCATTTCGATTATTTTTTGACTTTATCCAGGCTCCAATAGTGCGTTCACTAGCCGAATGACCATTTTCAAGCCAATCACAATAAACTCTTGCTGTATCAATGGTGTTTCCGCCTCTTTCAAAATACTTATCCAACATTTCGAAGGATTGTTGTTCATCAAGAGTGGTGCCAAAAGGTACTCCTCCCAGAATAATTCTGGACATTCTTAGTAGTTTATTGTCTGCGTCATATAATTCGAAGTATTTCATGGGACAGACCTCCCTTATATGTAATATTATCTCTCATCCGCGCTCACAGCGCGTACCAAATAGTAAGGATAAGACACGTAGTGCATTTCGCTGTGTGAAAGTCAAAGTGACTTACCACATATATCATTCACTCTGGCACTCCATTCTTTAAATGTTACTTTATCCATAAGAACAAAGGTGGCAGAGCCACTTTTGTTTGCGCATGTGCCTTCTACTGAATACTTTCTTCAGATTAATGTATTAGTGAAATTCTGGCACGTGCATTAAATCAAAGTTTGTTATTGTCAAGGGAAAGTTATTCATTATCCTTTTATTATACCATTTTCCATCATTTAAGATATTAAAATTTTTACTTTCCTTGACAATAAAAATTCAAGCCTGTTAAGAATTTCTTCACAGGCTTGAATTATGTTTCTTAAGCGTTAGCTTCGGGTGAGAAGGTTGAACAATCGGTCTCCTGAGAGTTTGAGGCGTTTCTTGGTTTTACTTCGATTTGCTCTGCTGAGCAGTGATCTCCTTGCATATAATAAGTGCAAGTATTAACAATACATCTTATTCCTTGATTTGGATGATCCATTTTTTTAACTTTCATATTCAAATTCCTCCACTTATATTTTAATTATTTCAAGCTAGTAAATATTATTTGATTAAGAGGAATTTTTATACCAATCATATTTTTACAGATTCCAATGACATACAAATTTTTATATTAACAGGAATAATTTGTAAATTAATTATCTTCTTGCCTTTCCGGTTATATGTTCAATACTAATTTTAATTACTTTAGTAGAGTCTATATCCTTTTTAATATAATCCATGCCCTTATTAAGAAATTCAGATGCATACTTTTGAATCAACGCAGTCAGAGCCATTTCCTTCTCGTTTTCAAACACTTCTGAGCAACTTCCGAATACAACTGCACTCATATATCTGTAGCTGAATTTTTCGGGGATGGGTTCAGAGTCTCCTATTACGCAAAAGGATACCTTGTTATTATTAGAAATATTATTCAATTTGGCTCCCTCCTGAGCACAGTGAAAATATATACTGCCGTCTGAATAGACATAATTCAAGGGCACTCCATATGCATACCCATTTTCTCCAGAGGTTGAAAGAATCCCGTATTGGGCCTCTTTTAACAATTTGAGTGCTTCTTCTTCACCAAGCTGCCTGTCACTTCTTCTCATTTCCTTAAACATGTTTATACCTCCGTTTATATGTTGTTTTATATGTTGTTAATAATATTTGAGTGTAAAAACTGTTATTTTTTCAATATGCCTTCTTCAATTGATGTCTCAATAATTTCTTTAGCGAGCTTCCATAATTCCGGTGCGTACTGTTCAAGCATTCTGTTTCTTTTGATAACTTTTTCGCTGGTTACACCCGGCTTCTGCCAGGTATGACCCTTTGTATTATAATTTAACAGCAGTGGCTGAAGCCTGTCCATGCATACAGCGAATTTGGCTTCGGGTGTTCTGAGTTCTTCAAATTCTCTCCATAGACCATAAATTTCGTCTGCCTGATCCCGGGGTAACAAACTGAATAGCTGCTGTGCCGCTTTTTCCTCTCTCTCCGCTTTATCCTTACAGCCCTTCTCATCATAGCAGAAGGTATCTCCTGCACCTATTTCCACTAGGTCATGTACAAGTATAAGTTTTAAGACCTGTAAGAGATTCAGATTTTTATCAGCTGAATATTCCGACAATAGAACAGCCATAGCAGCCATATGCCAGGAATGTTCAGCATCATTCTCCTTACGGTCTGTTCCTATGACAATATTCTGTCGAAAAATATTCTTTAGTCTGTCTATCTCAGTGATAAACTGTATTTGTTTCATCAAGCGTTCATTCATTAGTACTTCTCTCCGTTTCATATTACCTTATACATAACATTATTCTATTCTTATAAATACTCTCCGCAAACCCTCATAAATCTCATGAAAGCAAATGTAAGAACCACTGATACTATCAGCATCACTATAATATAAACAATAGCAAGGAAAGGAACAAATATCAATACAAAAGCAAGAAGGAATGCAACCTGTAAATACAAAAACTGTTTCCATCTATTGCCGGCTTCATCTGCAATGTGACCAACACCTTTATTTTTTGCCATTTCAATAATACCTTGAAACAAATAGTACACTACCAAAATACTTAATATAATAATTCCGATAGTAATAGGAATTCCCAACAATCCCCATGGGCCAATACTTATCCCGTTTGTCTGTCCGGGCTTCTCATATATAGAGAAAAATGAAAAAATCAACATTGGAATGTTAACATACAATCCTCTTCTGAAATAATTACTGTATGAGGTCAATGCGCTGAAACTTAAAGCAAACAATATATACCCGATAAAGTCAGGTAGTACGTCTATACCCATGATACGAAAATCAATTAATATGAATAAAAACCCGTATGCAAGCTTAACAAATGCACCTCTATTCATAAAACCCCCTATATACAATTCATTTAGCTATCTAGTATACTCTAAAATCTTGTTTTCAAAGTATATTCTTCATTTTATGAATATTCCTATTTTTTATCTACTTTTCCAATAAAATTGTATTACAAATTTAATATTAACCCTGTATTTACTATATCAGTTTTATATACCTACGTCGCGCATTTTCTCGATGATTTTACTAATTCTGATGGCAAAATCGGTTAATAGTTCTAATATAGGCTGGTACATTGTCTCACTCTTTGGCTTATATATTTTGGGGATTGATTGATAAAGAACTTTTTAAATCAAGAAATGGTGTTTACAGCGTCCTATCAGGACACTATAAACACCATTTCTTCTTTGGCACGCAGAGGTAATAAAATCTTATCAATAACCTATACGTTATAATTATAATTAGTTGACCGGATGTGGATTTTAGAAATTTCTCTTGAAACAACTTTATTTCTAAAAATACCGCGCTTACTCATTTGCACAGGTGAAAGCTACTCCTGAATGCAGAATGATATTCGCATATGGCATACATTCCCCTGTCCTGACAACGGCTTTACAACTTTTTGTCATTTCTTTAAATTCTATATGAGGAACTAAATTTATCTTTACCGAACTAAACATTTCGGTCATTTTTTTATATAAAACCGGATTATCATTTATCATTTCAGAAGCAATAGTTACTTCTTCAACTTCCAATTCGTAAAGAACGGTTTCAAGAACATCAAGAAAGGAGGGTAAATCCCTTTTGACAGCCAGATCAATTCGTTTTGAAGAGTTTGGTATTGGTAATCCGGCATCTCCAATTGCAATTGAATCTGTGTGCCCCATTAATGCGATTACAGCGGATAAATCTGAGTTTAATATTTTTGTTTTTTTCATCTGTATACCTACTATTCTTAAAAAATAACTTATCTCGATCTACTTACTAAAAGATAAAATATTTCCAAGCCCTTAGTCAAATTTAGACAACAGCTGCTGCATATCTCATAAATTTTTCTTCAGTAGCTTCTTTTCTCATCATCTGGCCTGTGATATGACCCTCGTGCATAACTACGATTCGGTCGCTGAGAGCAAGCAATTCAGGTAATTCAGAGGATACAATTATAATTCCTATACCTTCTTTTGCAATACTTCGAAGAATTGAATAAACTTCAGCTTTCGCACCAACATCAATACCTCTGGTGGGTTCATCACACAAAAGAATTTTTGGAGAATTACTTATCCATCGTGAAATTATTACCTTTTGCTGATTACCTCCTGAGAGTGTTAATATTGGGAGATTAACATTATTAGCTTTTATCTTATACTTACTGACCATTTCCTTCATTTTATTGTCAGCTAGCTTTCTATCTATAAGAAGGCCTTTAACTAAATCCTTAATTATAACTACTTGAGCATTTTGCTTAATTGTCATTTCTTCTATCAGCGCATCATCTCTTCTATTCTCAGGGATGAGGCCGATGCCGTTTCCAATTGCATCTGCAGGTGAGTTGATAGAAGCCTTTACGTCATTAATATATATTTCTCCTGAATCAGGTTTGTTAAACCCGAACAAGGACATCAGCACTTCTGATCTGCCAGCCCCCACAAATCCACCTAAGCCCAGTATTTCACCCTTATTGAGCTCAAAACTGATATTTTCGAATTCACCTTTTCTGGTTAGGTTTCTGACTTCCAAAAGTTTCTCACCGGTGTTGTAGCTAGGTATATCCTGAGAAGCATCAATCTTTCTGCCAACCATTAGGTTTACCAGATCATCAATTGTCACGTTAGCTACGCTTTCAGTGGTTACAAATTGGCCATCACGGAGAACAGTGATGGTATCTCCTATTTCCATGATTTCTTCCAGTCTATGACTTATATAAATGATAGTTGTCCCGTTTTTTTCCTTAAGCTCTTTAATTATTTCAAACATGACATTTCTCTGGTCATTTGTTAATGCGGCTGTAGGTTCATCCATTATTAAAATCCTTGGATTAAAGTACACCGCTTTCGCAATCTGGACAATTGATTGTTCTGCTATACTCAGGCTTCCAACCATATCTGAGGGCTTTCTGTTTAACTTGAATCTCTCTAAGAGTTTCTCTGTTTCCTTTTCCATAAATTTCTCATTGAGAAAAATACCCTTTGTGCTTTTTGAGGAACCCATGAATATATTGTGTGCAATGCTCATATTCAAGCATAGTGGAACCTCCTGGTATACAATGGAAAAGCCCAGTTTTTCCGAATGAGCAATACTATGAATCTTTACTTCCTCACCATCAATCTTGATAATGCCGCTGGTTGGCTGGAAAACACCGGCACATAAGTTCATCAGTGTTGATTTTCCAGCTCCATTCTCGCCACACAGGCAATGAACTTCACCCTTTTTAATTTTAAAGCAAACGTCTGATAATGCAGATGTTCCACCAAATTTTTTGGTTATATTTTCAAAACAAATAATGTGATCCACTATCCTACCTCCTTGCAATTATCTTACGCTTTTTCGTTGAGTAATCCATGTATCCATCAATACTGCTGCGATAATTATTATACCGATAAATCCTGATTGCCAGAAGGCGGGAACGCTCAGAAGTACCATACCGTTTCTAACAACAGCCATAATGGCGGCTCCTAAAAATGTGCCCAATATTGAACCTCTTCCACCGCTCATGCTGGTACCACCCAAAATTACAGCCGCTATAACGTCCATCTCACGACCTGCACCTGCAGTTGTAGGAACAGACTTTAGGTAAGCAATACTAATGATTCCTGCAAAAGCAGCTAAAGCACCCATTACTACAAAGCTGACAATTTTCATACGGTCAGTATTTATTCCTGCCAATTTAGCTGCTCTCTTATTTCCACCTGTAGCATAAATATCAAAACCTAATTTGGTTTTTTTCATAACAACGAAAGCAATTACGTAAAGAGCTATCATTATTATAACTTGAACAGGTATAGGACCAACACTACCACCAATACCGAAAAACCAGCTGCCTTGAGCCTCTTTGGAAAATGCGCCGATGCTTCTGCCACCGGAGATTGCATAGGCAACACTTCTGAATATTTGCATTGTTCCCAAAGTTACTATAAATGCGGGCATCTTTGCCTTTGTTGATAAAAATCCGTTGATGAAACCAATGGCAGCACCTGCAGCAATTGCGATAACAAATGCTATTGTAGGAGAAATCCCATCTTTGATTAACAAAGCTGCCATCATTGCTGTTGCCCCGTAGATTGAGCCTATTGACAAGTCAATCTCGGCACAGACTATAATCATTGTCATACCTATAGCCATAATCCCAATTTCCGTCATCTGTCTGACAATATTGATAAGATTCTGAGCTCTTAAGAAAGACGGTGCTGCAATACTCAAAACTACTACAATTCCCAGAAGAACCATCAGTACACCAAATTCTCTGAAGGATCTATTTTCTTTTTTTAATTTAATAGCAATATTATTTTCCATAGTAATCTCCATCTTTTGAAATGTGATTAAATTTTGTCACTTAAAAGTGAGGGACTGCCTATTTGACTATAAAAAGGCAGTCCCATAGCAATTTAGTTAAGATTATTATTCAGGTTTCACGTTAGCTATATTGTCTTTTGTAACTAAGAATGCACCTGTATTCATATTTAACAAATCATATCCGTATTGTGCTTTTGTAAACAACTGCACAACTGGGTAATATCCCTGAAGGAATGGGTTTTGTCCTATTGTTAATTGCATTGCATCATTAGATACGTGCTGTAATGTACCTTCTGTCAAGTCAAAACCTGCTCCAAACACCTTACCATTCAACTGCTTTGATTGAATGAAGGTTCCTATTGCTTCACTAAATACGTCAACACCTAAGAATGCATTTACATCAGGATGAGCAAGATATGCATTTTCAATTACACCAACAGCTGTTGTCAAGTCAGTTGTAATATCAACCAATTCAACAAATTCGATTTCAGGGAATTCTTTTGCTGCTCTTTTAATACCCTGTTCACGCGCAATCAAGGCAACATCTGCCGGAGCACAAGAAGCTATTATATATTTTCCCTTACCTTTCATTACTTCACCAAACATATACTTACCTAACATGTACCCAGAATCTTCAAGATCCTGTCCAACGAATACAGTACCGTCATCCTTACCTGAATTCTGATTCAGACTGAGCACTGGAATCCCAGCATCCTTAGCCTTTTTGATTACATCGGAAAATCCGTCTGGATCCCATACAACTGTAGCAATACCATCATAGCCGGAAGAAATACAAGTCTCAATCATACTAACCTGTTCAGCAAGATTGTTTGCTGTATTTGGTGCCATAACGTCAACTGTAATACCAAGTGCTTTACCTGCTTCTTGTGCACCCTCTTGAATCTTTGCATAGAATGAGCTATTCAATGCGTGAAGTACAACTGCATACTTTAAATCACTCTTTTTTGCATCTGTAGAAGATTCAACAGATGCCTTAGTAGTATCTGTACTTACATTACCTGTACTTGTTGCAGACTTGTCGTCTGAAGATGTACAACCTGCAAATAATCCAACTACCAGAACCATGCACAACATTACTGAAATTAGCTTCTTTTTCATGACTTTCCCCCTGTTAAATATTTTTTAGGTGTATTCTTTTACTGCTTCAAACATTGCGACGATATTTTCCGGCGGAACGTTTGCAACAATATTGTGAACTTGTTGGAATATAAAGCCTCCATCACGGTACATTACATCAAGATTTCTTCGAATATGATCTTTAACCTGTTGTGGTGTTCCGTTTGGCAGAATGTCTCTGGTATCACAACCGCCACCCCAGAATGTAATATCTTTACCGAAGGTTGACTTGAGCTTTTCAACCTCCATATCCTTACAACTGGTTTGAACCGGGTTTATAGCATCCATTCCAGCATCGATAATATCTCCTATTAATGGGAATATTCCACCGCAGCAATGTAAACAAAGCTTTATATCTGGATTTAATTTTTTTGCATAACCCCATATTTCTTTGTGAATAGGTTTAAAGAACTCTCTATACATTGCAGGTGAAATCTGAGGTCCGCCCTGCATTCCCATATCATCTCCACCAAAACCCATTACATCAATATTTTTTCCATTCGCTTCAATAAAGTTCTTGATACCTTCAAAATATATTTCCTTGATTTTATCTAAGTACTTGTGTATTTTCTCAGGGTTTAGCATCATTTCCATCATAAAGTTATCTTGACGGTACAGGAAACCTCCCATTTCAAATATACTGCCTCCAAAAGGAGCATATATAGCTCTGTCCGTTGACTGACGAAGTTTTGATATGGATGCTTTTCTTTTAGCCATGTCTTCTCCGGAGTAACCTAACGGTGCAGGAGGTCCGGGAAACGCACACCACATAACATCATCTAAATTATCCTGTAAATTGGAAAAATCATCTGAATCTGAATTTTCAAGAGGGTAATAGGTTTGTTCGCAATATAGTACACCTTTTTTCCATATTGCAAGCTGCTTACCTTTACTGTTGTATAAAAATGAATTGTCGCCCTCTTTTCTTATATCTATATACGCTGGAATCTTTATGGGCGTACCATCCTGTAGCTTCCATTCCTTCCAATACTCATCATGGTCTGTAAATTCAGTTCCAAAGTTTACTACGTCAATACCAAACATATCCAGTACATCCTTTTCAGGAAAAACCAACTGTTGTATGACGTCACATACATAAAGTTCACTTTTCTTAAGTCCCAAATATTCACGTAAATTCCTATAGGCCTGCACAGAAAAATTACTTGACATATGACCGCCACAATCGATTGGAACACGGTCGGGCTGCTGATGATTCAATGCTGCTCTGACTCTTTCTCTTGAATTCATAGTTACTCCTTTCATATTGCATTATCAATAATTAAACTAGCATTTATTACCTTGTCGACAATTCACTTTCTGTAAAACTTATATATCTCTCTGTAATCAATACAGTTTATCGTTTTACCTTTTGTTTTTCACCAAGCATTTTATACGAATTATGTCGACTTGATATCTACAATATACACAAAATAGCTTGTGAAGTCAACATAATTTTCGTCATTTTATATTAATTTTCGACATATTATTTTTATTGACATGTGAATTGTCATAAAATATACTTAATATATGTTAAATGAGTAAATAATAATTAAAACGTTTTAACGGAGTGAATCATTATGAAGATATTATGTTTTGGATCATTAAATTTAGACCATGTCTATCAAGTAAGTCACATTGTTAAACCCGGAGAAACAACAACCTCCACCTCCTACAATATATTTGACGGCGGTAAAGGATTAAATCAGGCACTTGCGTTAGGTAGGGCAGATGCGGATTGTTATATGTCCGGAATGATCGGTCAGGATGGTATCCATCTGATAAAATCAATGAAGGAGAGCCATGTCAATGCCGAATATGTTTCAGTTAGCGACCATCATATGACTGGTCATACCGTAATTCAAGTGGATCAAAATGGTCAAAACTCTATAATTTGTTATGGCGGTTCTAACCATATGATTGATGAAGCCTTCATCGATCAAGTTCTGGCCCAATTTGAGCCAGGAGATTTCATTTTATTACAAAACGAAATAAACAACGTTCCGTATATTATGGAGCAAGCAAAGAAAAAGAGTATGAAAATTGCCTTTAATCCATCACCAATAACAGAACAACTGCTTAGTTATCCACTACATTTAGTTGATATGTTACTTCTAAATGAAATTGAGGGCTATGAATTAACAAAAGAAAAGAACTATGAAGATATTCTTAGTAAGCTTCATCAGATTTACCCCAAAACTGCAATTGTACTTACGTTAGGAAAAAATGGTGCCCTGTTCAGTGACGGAGTGAATACCTATCGACATGGTATTTATGATGTGAAGGTAGTTGATACAACAGCTGCAGGGGATACTTTTACCGGTTATTTTCTCGCTGCATATGCTAATAATGAGCCAATAGAATCCTGCCTTCGCACAGCTTCTATTGCTTCATCCTTAGCAGTATCAAGACATGGAGCGTCCACCTCCATCCCATTTTTATCAGAGGTTAAAAATAGTAAACTAGTTTTAGTAAATTGGTAGTGAGTAGTTTATCATATTAAATTTATAGGTTAGTTTGGAATACGAGCTTCCGCTAAGTCTTTCAAGCTAGCCTGACAGAAAAATGCAATTTACATTTGGTGTATTTCTTAATATAATGAATGTTGGATTATAGCTAAAAATTGGTAAGGAGGTAGGTGCATTGCGAGCTACTATTAAAGATGTAGCAGCTGAAGCCGGAGTATCGACAACAGCTGTGTCTCTTGTATTAAACGGAAAAAGCAACAAAATATCAGATAAAACCAGAAAGCAGATACTTGATGTAGTTGAAAAATTGAACTACAGGCCCAATCATATCGCAATGAGTATGGTAACAAAAACTACCCAAACCATCGGATTGGTTCTTCCTGATATCAGTAACATATATTTTTCTGAACTTTCCAAACTGATCGAGCAGGCCTGTTATGATCATGGCTATAACGTACTTTATGGCAATACCCAT
Source organism: Bacillota bacterium (assembly GCA_023415305.1). GTDB lineage: Bacteria > Bacillota > Clostridia > Acetivibrionales > DSM-1351 > Ruminiclostridium. Next base: position 3,247 of record JAEZKZ010000110.1, on the reverse strand, counting down.
GATATGTCTCGTCGGGATATCGACTATATAAATATCTTTCTGGATCGTAATGTAGATGCAATTATTGTTATTTTATCTAATTCCATTGATGAGCACCTTCGTGATATTCAGAAGATTATTTCAAGTACCAGTACTCCTTTTATTATTGTGGACCGTAAGCTTGATATTGAGGCTGGAACAACCATTGTTGTCAATCAGAAGCTGGGAGGGTATTTAGCTACACAGCACCTGATCAACCTGGGACACCGTTCCATCGGATGTATAACCGGACCAAAAAATGTTTACAGCTCAATAGAGCGCTTAAACGGCTATAAGGAAGCTTTAATGGAGGCAAACATACCCATACAGGAAAATCTCATATTTGAGGGGAATTTTCATAGGGAAAGCGGTATGGAAGCTCTTCCCTATCTTCTTGGAAGAGGTGTTACAGCTATTTTTGCCTTTAATGATATGATGGCATTGGGAGTTTATAAGCAAGCTAGTTATTATAACCTTTCCATACCTGATAATCTATCTCTTGTGGGATATGACGATATATTTATTTCAGATTTTATTACACCACCGCTGACTTCAATTGAACAGCCAGTTAAAAATCTGGCTGATGAAGCTGTGAATCAAGTATTAAAAGCTATTGAGAAGAAAAATACCGAAAATAACTTTTTCATATTTGATCCAGTGTTAAAGGTTCGCGGCAGTACAAAGCCCTTGATAGTAAAATAGTAAAAAGAAGCGCGAATGCACATCGCTTCGCGTTGAATGTTTAGGTGTCTGACTCATACTCATATTTTATGTAGAAGACACCTTTATATTTTTCCTCCGAACCACAAACACTCATCAAATATGGATGGTGTGAGCCAAGAGCGAAAATAGGGGCCCTGCATTATGCTTTTACTATACAAATGACAATTCCTTGTCAAGCCAAGTTTCGATAGTATTTCTTATATCAATGATTGAGTCCTTCTTTTAGCTTGATTGGAAAATATCTTTGCATTTGTTTATAGCCAAGTCCCTTTTCTATGTCTTTATAGGCAATATCTCTTCCATCTTCATATAAATAAGGCATATTGAACATGACATTGCGGCCTTTGTCAAACTCAAAATTTGTGCTTTCAATCCATCGGTAAACTTTATCCTCCACTTTCTGTATGCTCTCGTTATCTTCGTCAATATTGACTGTCATAGCATATAAGCCTCCTGGAAAATCGAACAATTTAAAAGGGCTTACATCCGTATCAGTAACACCATCATTAACAGCACATATCCATTCAGCTTTGTCATTTTTAGTTAACAAAAAATCAAAACAATCAAAAATCACACTCTTATACAAATGACAATGCTGCCACAATTGATACATGTATCCTCCGTCTTTGAACATATCCTCCAAAGATTGTTCGCCCACTGTCACCGCTCTAAATCCCGGTATACTGACGACCATTATATCAGGGACTTTTTTATCTAATTTTTCTGTTATTTCAATCAAGCGGTTTATATTGGAGGGCTTGCCGATATAGTTAACGCTTATCAATTGTGTTTCAATCTCTTTTGCCTTGTTATACAGCATTTTTATGTCGGAGTTGTCTGCAAAGTTCACCTGTTCGATTTCGCGTATAAAATCCAGCACGATTTCTTTCAACTCATGCAAAAGCGCAACCTCGTCGTCAATGCTCTGTACTTTTTTACCCAGCACTTCTAAAACTATATCGGAACCGGAAGTGTTGAAAATACTTTGAATGTCTTTTATGCTGATATTCAGCTTGCGTAAAATGAGTATTTGTTCAAGCCGCCTAACAGCGTTTTCGTCGTACATTCTATATGTATAGTCATCACTTCGGGTACTGGACAGCAATCCCATGTCCTCATAATAACGCAGTGTACGGGCTGTAATGTCATATTTGCTTGACACATCTTTGATTTTAATTAGGTTATTCATTTGATTTACCTCTTTTCTTAATTATCAGGGATAAACTTAGTATAAAGGATTCCCTAAAGGAAGAGTCAAGAGGTTAATGCTATTTTCTGTCAAAGAATAAATACTCTTGACCAGGCACTGTTGACCAAATAACTCCCATAAGACAACTTTTTTCTTAAATTTAAAACTGTATTTTACCACAAAAAAACCAAACTCCAAAAGTTATATTTTCAGGTCTAACTTTTGGAAGTCGGTTCACATATGGGACAAACCCCTCTTTTTTTATAATTATCGTGTTTGCTCTTAATCTATCCTTTCAAATATATATGTCTGGCTTCCATCCGATGCTTCTGTCCATAGTATGACATTGGTTCCGTTTGCCATTTTTGCAGCTGATATGCCTACATAAAGCCCTTTACTATCCATAATTCTATAGGTTCCATCTGCTTGCTTTGTTATTGTAAAGGTTATGGCGCTATCGTCGGCTGAAGAGCCGGTTTGAGTGAGTATCGCCCCCTTTGTTCCGCTGCTTTTCCACCACTTACCTGAATGAACACACTGGATTGTATATTTGTTGTCGCTTACTCTGGTAATTTTGAATTTATGATTGGCATTACCTTGGTAGGTAAAAATAATGAGTTGTGCGCCATCCTCTTCATTTGAATTGGGCACATCAATTACAAAGTTTTTTTTTTTTGAAGCTTTGATATAGTAAACTCCATCTTCTAATGCTTCATTGCTTGTTTTTGTATTAGCAGAGATATTAACAGCCGGGCCTCCTGCATTGCGGTAGAGATAAGTGACAATCTCGGCTCGGGGAGAATTGTTATTTGGTGCAAAGGTTATGTCTGTGCCCGAAAGCAAACCTGTTCTGTCTGCCCAAGCTATGGCGTCAGTGTAGTATTGACCGCTATAGCGTTCAGCAAGGCTGCTTGCGCCTGTTGCCGGTTTGCCATTTGATCGCCATAAAAACGTCACTACCTGACCGCTGGTAATGTTCTCGTTGGGACTGAATTTATTGGCGCTTGTGCCGCTGGTGATGCCATTTTCCACCGCCCATAGTACAGCTTTATAAAAATAGTCATTAGGACTTACATCGTTAAATGGATTATATGTTGAAGTCGGTTCGGGTTGACCTTTTGCTCTCCATAGGAATGTAACAACCTGACCTCTCGTGCAGGTTGCATATGGGGAGAAGGTAGTGCTTGAAGTTCCGCTGGTAATGTTATTATTTGATGCCCAAATGACAGCTTTTTCATAATATGCACTATCTGGAACATCTGTAAATGGATGGCTTAATAGTTCCGTCTTATCCATTACAGTAATGGTGTATTCCCC
>JAEZKZ010000066.1 GCA_023415305.1 Bacillota bacterium | reverse complement strand
TGGAAAGGTGAGGTAAGAGCTCACCAGCGGCATGGCGACTTGCCGGCTATGTAAACCCCACCTGGAGCAACGCCGTGGAGGGACGCAATGACTGCCCGTCAGTCCCGGGGAGGTGGCTTGAGCGCTGCAGAAATGCAGTGCCTAGATAGATGATCATTTAATACAGAACCCGGCTTATAGACTTACTCATAACATTTATCAGAAACACCCGCTTTTAAGGCGGGTGTTTTTGTGGTTATTGGGCTTTAAGTCTATAAGCCGTTATTATTTAGTGCTTGCAGCAGGCTTAATCGCTGCATATTATCTTAAAAGCGGCATAGAACCTGTTAGCTTGTTTACTTTTTTCTTATTCCCATAAATGGCAATTCCAAAATAATTATGGTCTTGCTCTGTTCTGATTGAGGCTTTTGAAATATATTCACTGTATATATTACAGCTTTGCGCAACATCTGAAAAATCAACAACTTTCAAGTCGGTAAATTCTGAGCTATACAATCGCTCCCGCAAATCTTTTAAGGTTAACTTATCTCCACGAAGCATTGTAACCGGAATAGTAATAATACCCAAGTGGGATTGCCCCGATGCGTCTATTACATCTGATCCTATTTGTTCAGGAATATGTTTTCCCAACGTAATACCCAAAATAGCAGAAGTGTTCGCCATAATGCCCATTGGCAGTTCAGAATCTATAATCATTACACATTTCATTGCTGAGTCACTCATTATTTATGCTCCTTTGTTTTGCAGAGGTTTTAAGTTCCGAAATAAATAGTCCCGCTAATGTAAGTAAAATTCCAAACACCGCAATTCCGGTAATCGTTTCACTAAGTACAATAACGGAGGTAACAACGGTTATAACTGGAACCATGTAAATATAAACACTGGTTTTTACTGCGCCCAATATTTTAACCGCTGAATTCCATGTTACAAAGCACAGGGCAGATGCGCCCAATCCCAAAAACAGGATATTAAACAGATTCACTGGCTGAATCATCTGATTTAAGTTTGGTTTGAACTCAGATATAAACAATGCAGGTATCATAAACACCAGCCCATAAAAGAAAATTCTTCGGGTTGATTGGATGGTATTGTAATTAAAACTGCTGATTTTCTTTGTCAGGACAGAATAGGCTGCCCATACTACAGCGGCTAAAACAGCCAAGATATCTCCTGATGGGTTTAATTGCAAGTTGCTGCTTCCGTTAAAACTAATGAGGAAAATTCCAGCGACAGCAACCGCAAAACCTATAAAGAATTGCACTCTCAATTTTTCACCATCTAAAAACAAGTGCGCAAAGATAGCAGTGAAAAACGGTGCTACCGAAATAATGACCCCAACATTGGAGGCGAAGGTATAAGTCAAAGCAATGTTTTCAAGCAAATAATATAGTGTGACACCACACAAACCGGCAGCGGCAAAAAATAATTCTTGTTTTTTCTCCTTAACTTTCAGTCTATGAGGGTAAACTACAAGTAGCACAATGAAACCGATTGTAAATCTTAAAAATAATATTTCTATTGGAGAAATGGCTTCTAAAAGTATTTTTGTCGATATAAAAGTTGTACCCCAGATAAAAATTGTAATAAGTGCAGATAAATGTCCCGTGATCTCTTTTTTTCTGTCCATGAAAGCCCTTTCTATATAATAGCTCAACTATGAGTATCCTTGAAGATATTCATATATTGCTTTGGTGTCAGACCTATAAATTTCTTGAAGAAGTTGGAAAAGTGGCTCTGATCAGTAAAGCCTGTCTGCAAAGCCACATCTATTGGTAAAATGCCTTGTTCCAGCATTTTCTTTGCTTTGCCAATTCGTATCGTTTCCAAGTAGCTATAAGGAGAAATCCCTTTTTGTTTAGTAAACGAACGAAGAAGATAGTATTTGCTTAGTCCTGTCAGCTTACAAAGGTCATTAAGAGTAATATTCTCCATGTAATGCTTTTCTAAAAATTCGCAGATTTCCCTTACTTCAGTGCTTTGTCCAGCGTTTTCTATTGGAATAGCCTTCTCGGTATATTCCTCAATTAGCTGTTCCAGAAGAAAAAAGAAGATTTCCTCTTTTCTAAAATCACTTTCCTCCTCCAGGATTATTTGATGTAATTCACGAAGCACAGCAACCAATTCGCTATGAAATACTACCTGCGGCATAAAATAGGGTAAATAAGCTTTTCCTGTTATTTCGAAGACTGCCTTACTCATGATTTCCGATTGGATATTGATACAGCGATAATCCAGTGTTTTGCCGTCGATTTGTTCACACGTATGATTGTCACGGGGATTAAACAATAATAAATCCCCCGGCGCTATGGTGAATTCTTTGTTCTTGCAAGACAAAAAACGCTGGCCGTTTTCAATAAAACCAATCACATAGTATTCATGAAAATGATTGGGGAATTTCTGCATAATACCTTGAAAATGATAGGCTTCCACCTTTAATTCAGCATCATATTTTACCGTTCTTATCTCTTGCATAAATTTGTCCTGCCTTCCTGATTTATCTGATACTTAGTGTACCACAAGTGGCAATAGCATTCTTGTATGATATTGCCCTGCCGATTCAGAATGCAATTTAAGGGAAAACACCCTGAGATGTTAACGGTAAGCAGGTCAAGAGTATTGACACTGGTAAATTTTATGAGCTTTAGTCCTAGTCAACCACCCTTTATGAGGGTGCTCAAAGATGTTATACAAAAAACACCTTTTCGTAAATAGCAGTGTTCAGCCATGGGCGGGTTGCCATTAAAGGAAATTTTTGATAGCATTGAATTATTGTTCTAAAACATGTATTTAATTATGAATGTAATATGTAGGAGGTAGCTAGCTAATGAAAGAGGTTGAATCAAATAAACATGCATGGAGTCAAGTTTCGAGAGACCACTATTTCTCATTTAAGAAGTCATTGCTTGATGGGAGACATCAATTCAATACGTATATTAAAAACGAACTTGGAGATTTAAGCGGTAAAAAAGTAATTCATTTACAATGTAACACTGGAGCAGATACTATTTTACTAGCCAGAATGGCAGAAAGTGCCGTAGGCGTTGATTTGGTACCAGATAATATTCACTATGCTAAAAAACTTGCTGAAGATTTAAATATTACAAATGTTCAGTTTATAGAATCGGACATTATGGAGTTTATGGAAAAACACAATGAGAAATATGATGTTGTGTTTGTTTCAGAAGGGGCGATTGGATGGTTACCTGATCTAAATAAGTGGGCAAAAACCATAAGACATCTTCTTAAAGATGATGGTTTCTTTTATATGTTTGATTCTCATCCTTTTTTCTTGATGCTGAATACAGAGAAACTTCCGAAAGAAGTCTTAGAAGTTCAGTACCCTTATTTTGGAAAGCTTCCTGATGTTGATGATTCAATAGGCGGATATGCTTCTGAACCGAAGCACGGTGTAAAAGCATATTTTTGGATGTATACGGTATCTGATTTAATAAATTCACTTACCTCCGCAGGTTTACATATTGAATACCTCAATGAATTTAAGGAAAACTTCTTTAATGCGGGTGGTATGGAAATCGTGGGTGAAAACGGCTTATTTAATTATGATTATAATAACGATAAATTTCCAATGTCAGTTAGCATAAAAGCAACGGTATATAACAGGTGACGTTCAAATAAGCATGATACGAAATTGAGTCGTTTACTACAAAAAAGGATATTTGATCAGGAGGATAGATTATGCCGTGGTGTCCAAAGTGTAGATACGAATATGAGAAAGGCTATAAAACTTGTGCTGATTGCGAAACTGATTTGGTAGATGAATTAGTACAGATAAAGGAACATAGCTATACTGGATATGATAGAGAGGTATATCTAATTTCAGCAGCTAATAGTATTGAGGCTGAAGTACTGGAAGCACTTTTGACTTCAAATCAAATTCCTGTACTAAAAAAGTATAAAGAAGCCGGGGCATATTTAGAAATTTACATGGGCGCGACAAATTTTGGGGTAGATTTGTATGTGCCTTCAAAACTGATGGTAAAGGCAAAAGAGATTATTAAAAGCAGCTTTGAGGGTGCAATAGAAATTGAGAATCAAATTTCTGAAGATAGTATTGTCGAAATAGATGACAAATATAAGAAAAAGCGGAGAGTACTAACTTGGATAATGCTATTAATTTTTATACCGGGTCTATTGGGGGGGATTATTGCAATTCTAGCCACTTTATATCATTGGCTGAAGATTTAAATATCCATACAATACTATTCAGACAATACTATTCAGATAATACTATTCAGATAATACTATCCAGACGTTTCGTGAATGGATAGATAAAGAATTTTACCATCATCATAAATAAATAATCTAGTAAGCAAACATTTGATTGACTATTTAATGTTTAACCAATATAATGTAAAAGATGGTATTTTATTTTAAAAGGTGAAAGGAGAGGTAAAAAACATGGGTATAGATAATAAAAATAACAGGGGTGATTTCTTATAACTAAATATAGGACAAATGGTATATTTATCAAACAAACCTTTCTATAGTTTGATTTATTAGTTGTACCCTTTGTCACCCTTGTATTAACCCCTCAGCCTGAAATATTAATAAGACATAACTATTGGCATGGTAAGGTTATCGTGCTTTTTTTATGCCTTGTAAAGAATATTTTTTAGAAACAAAAGTGCTCTACCATCTTTGTTTATCTAATTTTAGCATTCCACAGGAGGTTATTTTCTGTGGGATTTTTATGTACATTTTTAGTTTAGGAGGATTATATGAAACTAATAGATTTAGGATGGGATAATGATTTTGAAAGATGTTTTATGAGTTTTAGCAATATTGGCTATATTCCTGCAAGAGTGGCAAAACAACATAACAATAACTATTTTCTGTTTTATGAGAATGGGACTATAAATGCAAAGCTGTCAGGAAGAATTTGTTATACAGCATCAAAGGGGGCATAAATAATATGATTTATCAATTACAGAAAAGAGATTTTTATAAGGTAGAAGGCTTAATAAAGAAAAGTAATCATGAATTGTCTATAAAAGCAGTAATAAATGGTACTTTGCCAGGAGAGATCTATGTTGATAATTTAGAAAACCCGTTATCTACTCTTATTAAAACGACAGAGTGTAATGTAGTTGCCGGTAAGGCAGACAATGAGCTTTTTAACTTGGGGGTCAAGGAAGAACTTGATTTCTTTGACCAGGTAACCTGTGATGACGAAGGATGGGAAAACAGCATAAATGAAATTCATAAGAACTTGGCATTAAGAAAATATATAAGAAGGTATTATGAATTGGACCAACTCAAATTTACTCATTTTCTTGAAAACCTGGACGATCAGTATACTTTAGAATATGTAGACGCTGGTAATCTGAACAACTTAGATTTTGAAAACAGTGATAAAATCAGGGATTGGATTAAAATTGAGAATATCAGTACATTTAAGAACTATTGCCTCGGAGCATATGTAAGAACAGATAAAGAGATTATAAGTATGAGTATGGCAGATTGTATTGTAGATGACAGAATAGAAATCGGAGTAAAAACCGAAAAGGAATACCAGAAGAGAGGATTTGGCTCTATTGCAACGGCCGCTACAGTAAGTTCCAGTATCTCTAAAGGGATAAAGAAAATAGGCTGGCATTGTGTTGACACAAATATTGGATCAATAAAGACTGCTGAGAAGGTGGGATTTAAATTGATAAAAAAATATAGTTCCTTTACCCCTTATCCACCAATTGAAAATGATACAGACTTAAGTAAAGAACAATGGAGTGAGTGGGCGACATATTATTCTGAGATGAATAAGATAAAGCCGGATTATTTCTGGTTGGCGGCAGAATGCTGGGCAAAGGCGGCGAAAATGGAGGAGGCTATTAAAAACATTATGAAATTAATAGAAGCCGGACAGATGTGGTTTGCTGATTACCTTCCCAATATAGAGGCCTTCAAAGCATTTGAGAATAAGAAAGAATGGCAGAAATTATTAAGCATGATAAACAGATAAAAACAACTGATATCACAACACCCGCATTTAAGTCGGGTGTCGTGATATCAGTATAATTTTATTTCAATAAATTAGTAATTTACGGCGGAGCTATCAGAACTTAACATAAAATTAATGCTTTGAAATACAGATTAATTAAAGCAGATCAGCTGCAACCAATAGGAATGCTCCGATTATCTTATCCATCTTCGAGTTTTTGACTAAATTTATCTATAAAATTCGTGACAACATAATTGAATAATGATAAATATAGTGATAGCATATAATATGAAACGATTCATGAAACACAAATCCGAAGGGGGAAAATATGAATAGCAGAGAAATTCACAAATATGTTGGAAGCATGCAACAGGTAGCATTTGTACGTCCCATTTCTTTTGGAGAAGGAAGGGCTAGTGGCATGAAAGGCTATGATGTCAAAAATGGTGATTTGCGTTCTCAGTTAGCAGTAGATAAATGCCTTGATATTATAGATCTTTCCTACAAGGGAATTAATATTAATTTTTTGGCTAAACAAGGTTTGATAGGTAGAGCCGACTATGATACCCATGGTGAAGAAGAACCCAGGAGTTTGATGGGGGGATTGCTTTTCACTTGTGGATTGGAAAATACTTGTCTTCCATGTGAAGAGAACAACAGCCATTACCCAATGCATGGAAGAATCCGCTCGACTCCGGCTGAACATGTAAGTGCTGATGGTGAATGGGATCAGGAGCGCTACATAATTTCGGTTAGCGGAAAAATGAGAGAAGCAGAAATTTTCGGGAAGAACTTAACCCTGAGACGAAAGATAGAAACTGTATATGGGGAAAAAAAGATAGTTATAACTGATGTAATTGAAAATAACGGGTTTAGAGAAGAACCAATGATGCTGCTATACCATTTCAATTTCGGATATCCTTTTTTAAATGAAAATGCAGTTGTACTTTTGCCGACATTAAAGGTTACCCCTCGAGATAAGGAAGCTCAGAAGGATGCTGATAAATGGAATCTCATGGAGGAACCCGTAGACAATGAACCAGAAAGAGTATATCTACATGAATTGGCAGCGGATGAGAATGGAGATACTTTTGCTTGCCTGTTTAATCTAAAAAGTAATATTGGAATTAAAATTAAGTTTAATAAACAATATCTGCCTAAATTTGTACAATGGAAATCTATTGCTTCAGGAGACTATGTAATGGGATTGGAACCGACGAATTCTGGTGTATATGGACGAAAAATGGAAGGTTCTCATATACACAAATTATTACCATTTGATAGTGAAGAAATACGTCTGGAATTTGAAATCCTTAACAGTGCTGAAGAATATCGTGATGTTTGCTATGAAATTGATCAATTAACTAAATAAAATTAATTTTATTGACTGGAATTAGATATTATCAATCAATCTAAAAAGAAATAATCAGATAGGAGATATGCAGATGACAGGAAAAGAGAAATTAAAACTAGCAGTTAATCATATTGATGGACCGGTACTTTTAGATATTGGTGGTATGCCTACTACAGGTATTCATTGTAAAGTAGTAGAAGGCTTAAGAGAGTATTACGGATTGGCAAAAAAGCCAATCAAAATTTTAGAACCGGTTCAAATGCTGGCTTACGTTGAAAATGATTTGAAAGAGGCAATGGGAATACAGACCACTCCTCTATGGAGTACCGGAACAATGTTTGGCTTTAAGCAGAAAGATAAATTCAAGGAGTGGAGGACCCCCTGGGGACAGGATGTATTGGTAGCAGAGGATTTTATGACCAGCACAGATAAGAATGGAAACACTTATATTTATTCTTGCGGAGATACTTCATATCCTCCTGCAGGCTGTATGCCTAAGAACGGAGTGTATTTTGACAGTATTAATCGTGCTCCTGAATTTGATGAAGATGAATATGATGTAAAGGATAACTTTGAGGAATTTGGCCCAATATCCGATGAAGATCTGGAGTGGCTCAAAATTCAAAGACCAATGTTTGAGAATAGTGGAGATGTAGTTATGGGGAATCTTGGAGGTACTGCCTTTGGTGATATTGCGTTAGTACCGGGACCACAGCTAAAGCAGCCAAAAGGGCTTAGGGATATTACTGAGTGGTATGTTTCTATTGTTTCAAGACCAGAGGTTTTACGTGAGATATTTGAATATCAGCTTCACTTTGCCATAGAGAATTTAAAGAAAATGCATGATGTATTAGGCGAAACAATTCAGGTTGCCTATATATGCGGAACTGATTTTGGTACACAGAACGGGCCCTTTTGCTCAAATGAAGTATTTACTGAGGTTTACGCTCCTTACTACAAAAAAGTTAATGACTGGATTCATGAAAATACAACATGGAAGACCTTTAAGCATTGTTGCGGAAGTGTATACAAGCTTATACCTGAAATCATTAATGCAGGTTTTGACATATTAAATCCTGTACAATGGACGGCCAAAAACATGGATAAGGCATTGTTGAAGGATTCCTATGGGGATAAGGTTACCTTCTGGGGGGGTGGAGTTGATACACAAAAAACATTACCCTTTGGTTCTCCTAAGCAGGTTCATGACGAGGTATTAGAGTGTTGTAAGACTTTCGGCAAGAAGGGCGGTTTTGTATTCAATACAATTCATAATATTCAGCCGGGTGTTCCTACTGAAAATGTTGTAGCAATGGTAAATGCCATAAAAGAGTATAATGGAGAAAAATAATAATAACGTCTGATTAAGAAGATTCTTTGTATAACTTTTGCAAAGAATCCTCTTTTTAAGTATCTTTCTTAAGTAAAAATGGAAACATTGATAATGCTGAAAGGTATGTGATAAAATCCATATGAGCAGAACTTATCGATTTCAAGGGGGTAAGATAACTTGACAACAATTAAAGAGGTTGCAAAGCTTGCAAACGTTTCGATTGGTACAGTATCAAATGTACTTAACGGAAAAACTGATAATGAACAATTGATCAGTCGGGTTGAAAAAGCGATGGAAGAGTTAGCTTATCATCCGGATGCAAATGCGAGAAATCTAAAAAATACTAAAAGTTTATTAATAGGAGTTATTATTCCTAATATTATACAGCCTGAGTATTCGGAATTTGTAAAGGAAGTAGAGGGATTCCTTCTTGCGGAAGGCTATAGTATTTTAATAAAATTTAGTCAAAATAACAGCTTACTTGAAAAGAAGAGTATTTCTCGATTTATTGAACAAAGCGTTGATGGAATTATTATATATTCAATGACAAGAAAAAAACCTAATGATTCGAATGTCAATGGAAATTTGCCTTCGATTCTGATTACAAGACGCAATTTCCCTGATTATATGGGAAATAGAATTGTAATTGATTATTCAGAAGCCTTCGAAAAAGCTATAAAGAGACTTCATGACCAGGGCCTTACTGATATTGGGCTTATAATGGAATATGACCTTTTAGATGATGGAAGATTGTTGAATATTTATAACAAATATTACAATAGAAATGACTTGGTTAAAATAGTAGATTGTAATAAGGAAAGAGGATTTCAGGCTTTTTTCGAGCTATATCTGTATAATCCGAATATTAAAGGACTAATTGCCGGAAATTATTTGATAGCTCAAGGTATACAAAAAGCTATGGATACTCTTGGGATAAAGGGTATTTCAATAACAGTAATAAAAGAAAGCAGTTGGATTGAAGATGAGGGTGATTTTGAAGAACAGATTTCGGTATCTCAAAATAAGATCGCAAAGAAGGCGGTAGAACAGCTGCTTGAAGCAATCGCCAATCCTTCGATTCACGAACCTATAACAAGTGTTATATCAGCGGAATGTGATAGTATATCCCCAATAAAATACGGAATAAGAAAAACTAAAACACATTTACGTTTTGCTATGTTCGATTGCCCATCTTCATGGAGCCTGAAAATGATTGCAAAGGTGTACGAAAATGAGAGTAATGGGAAAATAACTTTTGATCTCTTCTCTTATTCTGAATTAGAAGAGGTTCTTTATAAAGAAGCTCGAAATAAATCTGAACTTTATGATGGGATTATGATGGATATTACCTGGTTGGAAGGTCTTGTTGAGAGTGGATATGTTCTGAATCTAGATAATTTAAAACAGTCCAACAAGAGGTATTTTGACGGATTTATAGATGGCATATTAAAAGGGTATGGAATGTATGTAGAATCATTGTATGCTTTCCCGTTTATGTCAGGTGCACAAATATTATTTTATCTGAAGGATTTATTTGAGGACCCTACTATAAAAAGAAAGTTTAAAAGACTATACCGACAGGAACTGGTACCTCCAAAAACCTGGGCGCAGTTTAATATAGTGGCAGAGTTCTTTACAAAAAGCATACATCCGTCCTCACCGGTCAAGTATGGTGCAGCTTTAGTCAGCGGAGAAAATGTTTTTACGGCAATCAGTTTTTTAAATCATTTGTGGGCATATGAAAGTTCTGTATTTGATGAAAAAGGAAAAATTATCATAAATAATAGCAACTCGGAAGTGGCATTGAAGAATTTTATCAGCAGCTATAAATTTACTTCACCAAAAAAGTCAAATTCATGGAACGAAGTGGCAGGGGAATTTAAGACTGGTGAGTATGCTATGACTATATTATATGATTCAGATGCAGGCGACATAAACAACTATACTAAATCAAAAATTGCGGGGAATATCGGATATGCATTGATACCCGGGGGTACACCTGTACTGGGCGGCTGGAGTCTTGGCATTAACAAGTACGGTAAAAGTATAAGGGAAACTGAAGATTTTTTAATGTGGGCATGCAGTAACCAAAATGCAATTCCTTTGCCGTTGCTGGGTGGCTCCACATTAAGGAAAGAATATTACACACGAACAGATTTACAGAATCTTGAACCCTGGAAGTCGGTTGTACTCAAAAGCTATGAGCAGAGCAGAAAGAGATATATGCCTGAGATACTGGATGAAAGCCGATGGAAGAATAATATTTATACAAGTATTATACCGAAGGAAATAGTTCGTGTGTTAGCTGGTGAAATATCTGAAAAGGAAGCTCTTATAAATATGGAGTCAAAAATAATTGAGCTGATTAAGAAATAGTAAAAACCTCAAATCCTGATATGATTTGAGGTTTTTATTGTACTATACTATTTAGGGAGTTGTATTGCAATTGCTATTTACAATTAATATTTTCCTGCGCCTTATAACGAGGCAAAGGTAATAAAATTTTTCTATAATTCAAAAGTCCAAAAATTTTATCTAATCTATGCTTTATAAAAATCTTTAACCGCACCAAAGAAAGCATCGATGTTATCCCAGCTTGAAAGAGGAGGCACATCACAACCTGAGGAAATAACAAAGTTCTTGTGTTGGCAGCAGTCTTTCATGATATTCAGGGTGGCTTCTCTTATGGATTCTGGTGTACCGTTTCTGAACTGGCTTGCAGGATCCACATTTCCAAATGCAACTGTATCTGCCGGAATAAGCTTCATCATATCAGCCATCTTAATTGCATTTCCAAAATGGTATGCAGCAGCGCCAACTGACAAAATAGAGTCAATTAACGGAATTGTATTACCACAATTGTGATATACAAGTATGAAGTTATCATCTTGAACTGCATCTACGATTTCCTTTACATATTTAGATGAAAACTCTGCAATCAGCTTTGGTGAGAGAAGTCCTGCAGCTGGTTCAGCCAGAACAACACCATTAGCTCCTATTGCCTTATAGGCCTTAATATATTCAATGATAAACTGTGTAGTTTTTCTCAGGGTCTCATGTACCATATCAGGTTCAACCTGGCAGTTAATCATTATATCGGTCATGTCCATCAGTCTGCCGGCAAGGGAGAAAGGACCAATTGCACCTGCAAAGACCGGACGGTCTACTATCAGCTTTGTAGCTTTTCCAATTGCCTCGATGTACAAACCTGTACGCCCGGCTCCAACTTCAGGAACCTTCAGCGCCTTAGCATCATCTTCATCCTCAATAAGCTTTCCTATAACTGTAGGAACCTCATCTCCTGAAACTTTAATTTGCGCTCCAAAGGCCTCAGCCTCAACGGATAAATCCATCATACTTACTGAAGCCGCAGTATCACATTTATCTGCGATAAGCTTCATACCTATCGCCTGTTTCTCACTATCTGATATGAGGTCAACAACACTAATTCCCATAAGACTAATAGAAGGGAAAGATAATACAGGCATAGCTTTTTTTACATCAGCTTCAAGTAATTCATTAAGCCAATTTTTCATATTTAGTTTCATAAATATAACCTCCATGAGCCGCTATTTGCGACAAAAAATATTTTATCATATGCTTCTTTATCATCATTTTATAGAATGCCACCTTTAATTTGTATGACATTTTTGTGATTATTGGTAAGTATTTTATTAAGTTAAATAAGATGAATTTGTATAAAGATAGAAGTTAAAATGTGATTATTTTTACTATTTTTGAATACATAATTAAGTAGAATATTCATTAAAATGTACAAAAAATATCAAATAATTGCAATACATAAAATGATGCATGTAATAAAATAAGAATAGAAAAGTTGCTTATATCTAAAGAATATATAATGGAGGATGAATAATGAGTATATTAAACGAAATTTCTGAAAATTTACAGATTGGTAAAGCAAAGATTGTTAAAGAACTGGTTAATCAGGCGATTGCTGAAGGTAATAGCGCAGAGACGATTTTAAAGGAAGGCCTTTTGAAAGGCATGGGTATAATTGGAGAAAAATTTAAAAAGGATGAGGTTTATGTACCAGATGTGCTTATAGCTGCCAGAGCTATGAATGCAGGAACAGAGATACTTAAGCCTTTGCTCGCATCAAGTGGTGTTAAATCTGCAGGTAAGGTTATTCTTGGTACTGTTGCAGGGGATTTACATGATATAGGAAAAAACCTCGTTAGAATGATGATGGAAGGAAAAGGCTTAGAGGTTATAGATATTGGTGTTGACGTTCCAGCTGAAAAATTTATAGAGATGGCTATTCAGGAAAATGCACAGATAATAGCTTGTTCAGCTCTTTTAACAACAACAATGGGAGAAATTGAAAATGTAATAAAAGCAGCTGTAAATGCTGGAATTCGTGACAAGGTAACCATTATGATTGGTGGTGCTCCTGTAACACAGAGCTTCTGTGAAAAGGTATCAGCAGATATTTACACCTCTGATGCAGCTTCAGCTGCTGACGCTGCTGCAAAAGTGTGTGCACAAAACTAAGTAGTAAAAGTAGACAAAGAATATATTATTAAAGGCGGGACTCCAAGAAGCACTTTGGAGTTCCGCTTCGAATTTCTTAAATTTGTTTACATGAATTGTCTTTTACTAATCCGCATTTATAGAGTACAATTATAGTAAAAACAGCATTCTTGGATTTAGTTGAGAAATTACAGTTACAGAAATAAGATGAATATATTCGGAGTAGGGGGCAGAACTTTATCATGAGGATGCTATTTAAAGACACAAATGAAAATGCTTTCAATTTAGATAAGGCAATAAAAAGTATAAAAGCCTATAGTCAGTCTACCGGTATTGAAAGTTTCATTATTGATTCTAAAGGCCGGTCCATCTACAATTTCAGTAGAAATTCGGAATTGTGTCACTTATGTAAGAAGATTCAGGATACCACAAATAAACCCTCAAAATGCTCCAGCGTTCACCTGTATGGAAGTTATCAGGCTGAAAGGTTCGGAGGGAAATATGTGTTTTTCTGTCCTATGGGCTTTGTTCATTGGGCGGCACCTATTACTGATAATGATACATTATACGGAGCGTTTATTGGTGGACCTGTCTTAATGGTTGACCCTGATGAATTTATGCTAAAGGATATAATTAAAGAAAACGGTCTGAACGACGAGCAAGTCTCTGAGCTTAATGAGTATATTAACAAGGTTCCTATAATAGAGCCTGAAAGAGTAAATAACTTATCTGAACTGCTGGCCATTCTCGCAGATAATATTTCTGAACGAAATGGTTTAAAGCATGATCAAAAAAATGAGTCTGATGAGATTCAGTCAAACATATCACAATGGATACACTATATGAAGTCCATCGAAAAAAAGAACAATGATTATTCCAGCTATCCATTTGAAAAGGAAAAGGCATTACTCTCAAAAATAGCTCTTGGTGATAAACATGAGTCACAAAAAATATTGAATGAGATACTTGGATATGTATTTTTTTCCTCCGGTAATGATTTTGAGGTCATCAGGGCCAGAAGTCTTGAGCTTATAGTATTGCTTTCAAGAGCTGCCGTAGAAGGTGGTGCCAATATTGAAGAGATATTCGGCTTGAATTTCAAATATCTTTCTGAAATTTATCAATATAAATCCGTTGAGGATCTTACCTTTTGGTTGTCTAAAATAATGGCCAGGTTTACTGATTGTGTTTTCAATCTTGCCGATATAAGGCACAAGGACACTATTTATAAGGCTTTGGACTATATTAAAAGAAATTATATTGAGCAAATAACCCTTGAAGAGGTTGCCAATCATGTGTTTTTAAATCCATCGTATTTTAGTAAAATATTTAAAAGTGAAATGAATTGTACTTTTGTAGCTTATGTAAACAAGGTTAGGATAAATGCAAGTAAGAGCCTTTTGATGAATAACACCATACCATTATCAGATATATCGACCTTAGCTGGCTTTGATGATCAGAGTTATTTTACAAAGGTATTTAAGAAAGAGGTTGGCATAACTCCTGGTAAATATAGAGCAACCAGAGGTCAGGGATAGAGGTTACTTTCCAAACAACTCTGTTATACCTGTTTTATCTAGCTCTTCACCAATAAAACATATCGAAGTCTCAATTTCCCCGGTGATTTGGTGTATTTCATATGTGCCATCCACATAGCTGAATTCCAGAATGCCATTATCACTATCAACATGTCCCTTGGCTCTTATTAATGTTCCAAAGGAACCAAGAGCTAGGGTGGATAGCATCTTGTCCAGTTTGGTTTCAGTACATCTGAACGGACCCAATAAACCAAAGGCCGTGAAATTGTGCTTTCCATGTCTTTTGGATGAAGGTTTGTTCTCAATATCTAAATTAGAATTGAATAGTGGCCCATTAAGTCTAAAGGTTGAGTTTTGAGAAGGTAACAGAGCTAAAAAGTCATTTTTGGTCATGGATGCCCATTGGTCTGAGATAATTTCAATTCTTGTATTAATATTCTGTAAGTCCTCGATTATGCTCAACAGCGTGATTTCTGGTATATCCTTCGTTTTACTTAGTATAAGTTTATCAGCGTAATTTATCTGGTTTTCAAAGAAATATCCGTAATGGTTTCTTTGCTTAAGAAATTTATTGCAATCAATTACAGTAAGTGCCGAGGATAAGGTTAGGCGAGACTTAATTTCTGGATTTGTAAATATATCGTACATCTCACTTAACACGAAAATTCCAGAAGGTTCTATTAGTATTCTATCAGGACAAATGACATCTGCAATATGGAGAAGAGTGCTGGTGAAATCATTCTTTAGAGAGCAGCAGATGCAACCACTCGATATCTCGTAGACAGCCAGCCCTTCAAACTCAAGCAGTTTACCGTCGATCCCTACTTGACCAAATTCATTTTCCAAAATTACCACTTTTTCATTATTTTCTGTTAAAGCAGCAGCCAAGTACTTGATAAGTGTTGTTTTTCCTGCACCGAGAAAGCCTGAAACTACGTTAACTTTAATCATTTGACATCCATCCTTTTAATCTTTATAGTAAACTCATTAGTAAACTTAATAGTAAACTTAATAGTAAACTTAATAGTAAACTCATTAATAAACTTTATGGAAAACTTTATATTTATTAATTAACTTTTCAAGCTGGACTAAATCAGTACAGCTTGAAAAGTTAAAAAGTAAGGTTAACAGGTTTTACAGGTCATATTTCTTAGGATCCATCTTGCCTGACTCATCTCTTTCCAGCATGTCTGCAATAAACTTTTCGCAGTCATCAGGAATGGCCTCAATCTGTTTCTGCATTGTAGGCAACCATTGGCGCTCCCTCTCACTAATCTGGACTTTGTTACTGGCAACAGCCTTGTTCAGAATATCAATAGCTGCAATTGCCGCAGCTTTGGAGCGTTCGAAAGGAGTATCCTTCTTGATAATCTCTCTGGATATTTCTATGGCTACATCAGGTCTCAAAACATATGCCTGCGGATCATATTGGCTATCGGACTCACATAACCAATCTCTGAGTAACAAAGCGTTCTGCTTACCTGAGGCTGCTGCTGTATTCATTAATCTACAATCGTACGCCAATTGTTCCATGGACACTGTTGGAGCCATTCCGCCAAGTAGTTTTATGTTCTGAACTGATTCATTACTCCACAGGTCAGCTACGCAGGCTGCGATATTTCCAACAGGGCTCAGATGAGCACATGCACTTGATTTACCCTCCATAGATATCGGAGTTCCTGTTATAGCCTTTACGTATATTCCCTCATATCCGCAATCCTTGTGAGGTCCGACAGCACCCTCTTCAATAGCAACTAAGCTTCTTACAGAAGAAATTACCCTTACAACGGCTGCAAAGATTTTGGGAACGAAGCCTCTATCTGCAAGTACCATTACTGTATTTGCAAATCCACAGGCAGAGTCACCTGCTGCAATTGTTCCGGTTCTATCGGCAATTCCTTTTATTTCTCTCCAAAGCCTGGACATATCCATAGCGCCAAGGACACCAAGCGAAAATAAGGATTTGTCAATTTCGCAGAACATCATTGCTTCATCATGCATATCCTTACCGCCGATAGACTCAATTGCAAGTAAATCTGCACCTGCTTTTGCGCAGCCTTCAAAGGTTTCCATTATAGAATCCCAATGGCTTCCATGCCACATATGAGGAGATTTTTTGTCCTCTCGAATATCAACAGGCGTAATTCTAAGGGCACTTTTTAATCCATGCTTTGCCTCATACTCATACATGGTCTCTCTTACAGCCTTGGTTATTTCGATTCCCCATTCAGGATTGTAGGTAGTGGGGGGTAAGAGTTCAACTTCCACAACTAAGCCTGGAACATATAATTCCTTTGCCCTCTTACATGCATCTTCAATAATAGCTTTATATTCTTTGATAACGTCAGGCATACTGTCTTTATTGATCAGCATGGTGGGGAGAGTAAAGTTTAATTCCGGGTAAATAGTACCTCCGCCGATCACTAGGCCATTTTTACATACTACTGGCTTTTGAGATACACCATAAATAAAATCATTAACATTTTCATAGGCTAATTTGTTAAATACCATATCAATACACTCCTTTAAATTTATTTTTGAATTAGTTAGATTATAAAAGATATTGCTTGCTGAATTCTTGAATATTTTTGAGGTTTTTAGAATAAATTAGTAATCCTATAAAATTAATAAGGATTATATTAATAAGAAATTTTAAAATCAAAAAATATTTATATATTATCAAAAATTATTTCTACATTAAATACACATAATTTGATATATTTATTATACAAGTCATTTACACCATGTCAGAAATGGAGATAAAAATGTTAAAGCTTAAGATAATAGCATGTGATGTGTTAAATAGAGAGATATCTTTTCTGGCAAGTCAATCAAAGCATTATATTGATGTAACCTTTCTTAATCAAGGGCTGCACAATACTCCTGACAAGTTAAGAGAAAGAGTTCAGGCCGAAATAGACAAGGCCAATGGCGAGTTTCCCTATAACTATTATAATACCTGTCCCAAGTACGATTACATCATACTTGGCTATGGTTTGTGCAGTAATGGTATTGTTGGATTAACAAGTAAAACAGTACCTATGGTAATCCCAAAAGCTCATGATTGTATAACCTTTCTTATGGGTTCAAAGGAGAAATACAGAAGTTACTTTGATGAGCACCCGGGAACTTACTGGTTTTCCAGTGGTTGGATAGAGAGAGGCTGGCAGCCCAGTGAGCTCAAATATAATACACTGCTTAACGATTATACACAGAGATATGGCGTAGAAAATGCGGAATTTCTTATGGAGATGGAACAGAACTGGATGAAGGAATATAAAAATGCCGGGTTTATTTCTTGGGACTGTTTCCAGAATAATGAGTATTATAGAGAATTCACAAAGAGCTCATCGGAATTCTTCAATTGGCGTTTCATAGAAATTGAGGGAAGTAATACGCTTATGAAAAATATTTTGAATGGTGAATTTAATGAGAATGAAGTATTAATAGTTCCACCGGGGGCAGTAGTTAATGCATCCTACGATGAAGAAATAATAACAAGGCAACAGAACACTTAGTTACAGGGTGTATTAGAAATATCACTGAGATAGAATTTCAATATATTTGAGGTTGGTCAAAATGCTAAATGAATTTTTAAGTAAAATAGTACCTCTTGATACTGAATCAATGAAGGCGGCACAAATGCGATTAGATAGCCTTACAAAACCACTTGGAAGCCTTGGAAAGCTTGAAGAAATTGTGGTAAGACTTGCAGGTATAAATGGTTCTCTATCTCCTAGAGCAGATAACAAGGCAACAGTCATAATGTGTGCAGACAACGGGGTCGTCGAGGAGGGAGTAAGCTCCTGCCCTAAAAGTGTGACTGCTTCAGTAACCTGTAATTTTACTCGCGGGATAACGGGAATAAATGTGTTTTCAAGACTTACAGGGGCAAGAGTAGTGGTTGTGGATATTGGAGTTGACGCTGACATACCATATTCCACCATACTAAACAGAAAAATAAGAAATGGCACGTGGAATATGGCCAAGGGTCCCGCAATGACTCGCGACGAAGCTATAAAAGCCATACAGACGGGTATAGATATTGTCAAAGCTCTGAAAGCTGAGGGTGTAAACCTTCTTGGTACTGGTGAGATGGGTATTGGAAATACCTCCACAAGCAGCGCAATTACAGCGGTATTAACCGGTATGCCGGTCAATACCATTGTAGGCGTTGGATCGGGTTTATCCAAAGAAGCTTATATAAATAAAATAGAAGTCATTAAGCGGTCAATTCAGATAAATAAACCTAACCCCGATGACCCCATCGATGTTCTTTCAAAAGTTGGAGGCTTTGATATTGCGGGGTTGACCGGTTGTTTTCTGGGGGCGGCCATATACAGAATTCCTATTGTTATCGATGGTTTTATTTCTGCTGTTGCTGCATTATCTGCAACACGGATACATCCAGGGGCAAGGGAATATATGCTGCCCTCACATGGATCGGCCGAGCCTGGAACTGCGTCTGTTATGAAAGCCCTTGATATGGAGCCTATGCTAAATCTGGATATGAGACTTGGAGAGGGAACAGGAGCAGCTTTAGGCTATCAGCTTATTGATGCTGCAATAGCCGCCTACACTCAGATGGGGAGCTTTGCCGACGCCAGTATTGAACAATATGTACCGCAAGAATAGTTAGGAGGTTAACTTGAAAGACTTCGCTAATGCTCGTCATCCAAATTAACCTATGAATTTATGGCCGTGCGAAATATTTAAAGTATTTCAATACCAAAGTATTTTCAATACTTTAAAAGCGTACATGGCCAATTAACCTCCTTTATTCGCCCCATTGCGATAAAGGATATATATTTCATTACTATTTGTGGCCACAATGTGGCTCAAGGAGGTTAATATGCCAAAGCTTACAGTAAAAATAAATGAAGAAATATATGAAATTATAGCAGAAAAGGGTCAGAATTTATTGGAGTTGTTCAGAGAAGCCAATATTACTGTTAATTCACCTTGTAATGGAAATGGCACCTGTGGTAAATGCAAGGTCAGAATAGTGTCAAAGACTTTACCAGCTGCATCCTCAAATGAGATGAAAATCCTTGGAACCAGTGCAATTGAGGCAGGCTACAGACTTTCATGCAGCTATAATATTCAATCAGATATGGAAGTTATTATAGAAGACGTTAATTTGCAAGCACAAATTGTAACTGAAGGTAAGCAGAGAAACATAGCAATTTTACCTATTGTTACAAAGGAGAAGATTACTCTTGAAAAGCCTGGTCTGTCATGTCAGACAGCGGATTTTGAAAGGGTTATCGGTGATGCTTTGGAAATTGGAACTCCTAATTTGCAGTTAATTAGGATGATACCTGAAATAATTAGGCAGGAAGATTATAATGTATCATTAATAAAAACAGGAAACCTGTTATTGGGAATAGAAGCCGGTGATACCCTTAAAAGACAATTTGGTATAGCTGTGGATATTGGTACAACTACTATTGCTGCATACCTCATTGATTTAACAAATGGAGAAAGGATCTCAGTACAATCTGCTCTTAATCCTCAAAAGATATTTGGTGCCGATGTAATTTCTAGAATTAAACACACAATTGAGGTGGAAGCCGGATTAGAGGAGATGCAAGCACTAATAATCAATGGGCTAAACAACTGTATTGAGGCGATGTGTAAGGAAGCAAGTATTCCAAGGACAAGCATATATGCAATTACTCTGGTAGGAAATACTACAATGCAGCATTTCCTACTAAAGGTACCGGCAAGGAATATTGCTGCAGCTCCATTTATCCCAGCAGTAACATCGATGATAACCATTAATGCAAAAGAGCTTGGCATTGACATAAATCCATTTGGCATTGCCTGTATACTTCCGGCTGTTTCGGCATATATTGGTGCAGACACAGTAGCTGCCGTGCTTTCTACCGGTATGTACCAGCAGGAAGAAATAGCTCTTCTTATAGATATTGGTACAAATGGTGAGATTGTGCTGGGCAACAAGGATAATTTATATGCATGCTCTTCGGCTGCAGGTCCGGCTTTTGAAGGTGCTAACATTAGAAATGGAATAGGAAGTGTCAAGGGAGCAATAAACAGTATTTCTCTGCAGTCAGGTATTGAGTATACAACTATAGGGAATGTGAGCCCCGTTGGAATTTGCGGAACAGGGATAGTGGATGGAGTTGCGCAGATGCTTGATATTGGGATAATAGACGAAACTGGCAGGATAGATGATGAATGGGAACCGAAATCACCGGAAATGTCCGGTATTTTAGAAAATATTGCAGTAATTGATAAAATGAGTGCTTTTGTTATTGAAGGTGACATTGCTATTACTCAAAAGGATATCCGTGAGCTTCAAAACGCTAAAGCAGCAATTGCCGCAGGCATTAATGTTCTTGTAAAGCAATCAGGCATTAGTTTTTCTGACATAAAAAATGTATATCTTGCCGGTGGCTTTGGTACTTATATCAATATTGACAGCGCACTGAAAATCGGACTTATTCCTTCTGAATTAAGAGGCAGAATACAGGCTGTAGGGAATGCTGCCGGACAGGGAGCCATTGAAGGACTCGTGTCGCAAGATTGCCTATCCCAGGCAAATTCCATCAGTAAGAAGATTAAATACGTTGAATTATCAAGTTCAAAGGATTTCAATGACTTCTATATTGATTGTATGATGTTTGAAGCATAATGTAATGACCGGATAGGATGAAGAATCATTGATTGACAATTTTTGATGAGAATTATAGTATGATTACAACATAGTGTAAAGAAACATAGCGTGAAGTATGCATCATATAGAAGATTAAGAAGTATATCTTATCTGAGTTAAAATCAGATGGATATGCTTCTTTTTTACGTACTTTCAGTGCAATAGATAAATTAACTTGTGATATAATTGTCGGAAAGGAAAATAAAGAGGAGCCTTATAATATTATCGAATAATACCAACTTAACTAGAGAGCTTGCGCTGCCGGATAGGGAGCATTTCGATATTGCTGAGTATACAAATAAGGTTTTAAACATGTTCGGTGGTGAGGAAGTTCTGGTACAGCTGCAATTTGATGATTCGCTTGTAAATGCAGTTATTGATCGCTTTGGAAAAGACGTTGTGATTGGAAAAGGATGAAAATAGCTTCTGTATCTGGATTAAGGTGGCTGTAAGCTCTACTTCTTTGCTTGGATATCACAGTTTGGAAGTAAGGTGAAAATACTATCTCCGGAGACGGTGATTGAACAGTACAAGAATTGTATGAAGGAAATTCTGATGCAATATGAATAAATTAGTGCATTGGAACATTCAACTTCCGCTTTATTGTACGCTGCGTTTATTACAAATGATTATATGGATATGGAGGTTCGTTAATGTCTGTAATCGATTTTAAAGCCGCTCAGAAATGGAATCAGATTCCGAAGAATGTTCAAGAGCTGCTAATCAATAATGTGTTTTGCAGTAACTGTGGAGTGACAACGCTTGTAGACTATAGTATTCACAATGATAAATATGGCGTTCTTCTGAATGGTAAATGTAAAAAGTGCGGGAGAGATGTAACAAGGCTTGTTGAGGGTGAATGAAAACAGAAAGTGGAGGTATGTGATGCTAAATAAAGCCCTAGAAATTGCTAATCGTGCTCATGCAGGACAAGTAGACAAAGCCGGAGAACCATATATTCTTCATCCATTGAGAGTGATGATGACACGAGCGAACGAAATTGAAAGAATTTGTGCTGTACTGCATGATGTCATTGAAGATTCAGATGTGACATTTGATGATCTTCGTGGAGAAGGCTTTTCAGAAGAAATAATTGAGGTTCTCAATTGCATTACGAAGAGAACTGGTGAAAGTTATGATGATTTTATTGGCAGAATTCTTGGGAATGAAATCGCTTGTAGGATTAAACTCGCAGATCTATGTGACAATATGAATATTTCTAGAATTAAGAACCCTACTGAACAGGACAAGGAACGAATCAAGAAATATAGAGCTGCTGCAGGTAAAATTGCGGATGCGCTACCACTTGAAGACGGTCTCGAAGAGGAACGAATTATAAAGATTGATGGATGTATTTCTATACAACCCTTTTTAAGCCACGATGATTTTTTAGAAAGGTTCATTAATTTCGTAGAGATAAATGGTTGGTTCTTTGGTGGAGGAACTGAGGATGTAACAGATACTGAATTAAAATAATTGATTTATTTGCTGAGAAGGAGGGCTAGCAATGTTTTCGCCACTAACGCAAGAGAAGATGGTATTATGTATATTGCTTAAATTATCCTGATACGGGAGAGACCTTTTATATTGGAAAAGGCAAAGGGAATAGAGTGTTTAATCATGCCAACGGAAATTTGGAAAGTGATTCAAATATTGAGAAAATTGAAGTGATCAATAATATAAAAAGTAAAGGTCAAAAGGTGGACCTCTGGATTATCAGATACGGGCTAAAGTGAGAAAGAAGCTTTTGAAGTTGAAGCAGCTTTGATTGTTTTTATAGGACTTGATAATTTGCCAAATTGCGTCAAAGAGCATTCCATTGAGCGAGGTAAAATTTCTTGTGAGGAATTGGACATTCTCTTAGGAGCTAAAAAAATTGAGATCCAAGACAATGTTATGACAAAAAAATAAATGCTAAATATAGAAGTGACATGAATT
This sequence comes from Bacillota bacterium, assembly GCA_023415305.1. Taxonomy (GTDB): domain Bacteria; phylum Bacillota; class Clostridia; order Acetivibrionales; family DSM-1351; genus Ruminiclostridium. The sequence goes on along the minus strand of JAEZKZ010000066.1, from coordinate 692 downwards.
AACAGGAGATCTATGAAGCAACGAGTAAATGGTGGAAAGCAAATCAAGTAAATGCAGAAAAAGCAGTCTATGTTCTAAGCGTTCATAATGGGATTGTAAGAGGTGTTTAAGCCTTTGAGCTGGAACAAATGTATTGATTTAGAAAGGATATTATTTGATGGTGTATTAGCGTCAGAGGCTATAAGAACAAAGTATATCGACAAATTTGTTAAACATCTCTTTTCAAGGGGAGAAGCAAATCCCTGTAAGTATTTGAAAATATAAAGCTAGGGATTATGTATGTGAAGGGGCATGAGAATGAAAAATAGAGTTTTAGATGGAATAATGGGCCTGTGTGTAGTAGATGCACTTGGAGTACCTGTTGAATTTAATAGCCGTGGAAGACTTAAAGCAAACCGCTATTGTGAGATTTGTGTCTGGAGTAGAGCCATTACAATGCGGGGGTGTAGGTGAACGTGATATGGAAATGGATCTCTTATGAGAATTCTACCGTTGAAAAAACCATAATGCTATTGCTTCAGACATTTCCCCTTACCTTTCAAGGATAGACAAGAGCCTGAAGGATCAGGGATTTACTGCAAGGCGGTCGGATAATGCAGACATTAAAAGGCTGCTCGGAGTTTACTATGAGCAGAATGTTACTACTGAAAAATATGAAGATTATGATGGCGAGAGGTGGGTGGTTCTGAATG
>JAEZKZ010000058.1 GCA_023415305.1 Bacillota bacterium | reverse complement strand
AATTATTTCCTGAATCACTTCTTTTGGTAGAGCACTCATAAAAAATCTCCTCTCTGGTTAATACTTAAATTCTTAACCAAAAAGGAGTATTTCCTATGTTCCATACACAAAATTTTTTACAGCGTCCTCAATCAGTATTTTCCTGATTGAGCCTCTTTAAAAAGTTTTACTGTTAACAGTAGTAATAATTAACTATCTTTCTTTCTAATTTTGATTTTCTGTTCTTCTTCAATCCATGCAACACTAGCACCAAGGTTTTCAGCTATAAAACCAATTGGGGTATATGTTCTGCCATTTTCGATAAAAGCAGGACTGTCTAATTTTACTTCTTTACCATTTATATAAGCAATGTCTGAGCCAATATAGAGTAGGATGATTATATCTTCACCTTTTGCATTTTTACCTTTAATTGTGACTTCTCGTTTTTTGCCGTTCCAAATGACCTCAGCACCGAGGCTTTCCGCTATAAATCTAGCAGGAAGCATTGTTCTGTCATTTTTGATAATTGGAGCAACATCGTTTGTTTTTTCCTCACCAAAAGCTTTGGCTTCTTTTTTACCAATTGTTAAAACAAGTTCATTTTCGGCGTTATCAGTTGGTTTAGGCTCTACCTTTGTTGGTGGGGTAGTATCTGTTGGTTCAGCGGGGGTAGTATTTGTGGGAGGAGTACTTCCACCACTATTTGATGAATATTTTGTAAAGCTTGCAGAAGCAATGTCACTATTAACCATACCACCTTTAACTGCTATAGCCTTTACTGTTACCGAGCTGCTGATTGTAAAAGGTCCCGAATATACTGTACTTCCGACTGTAGGTACTGTGCCGTCTGTCGTATGGTAAATTATTGCATCTGAGGTTTCACATACAATTGTGACAGTCTGTGAACCACTGAATGTGCCACCATTTGGTGAAATTGCAGGAGTTTTTACTTTCTCTAAATCCTTCCAAACAGCTGTAATGGTTGTATTAGTGGTAATTATGTAATTAGCACCTGGTGCATATTCTGTACCGCCAATATTCCATGCCTTAAATTCCTTGTTTGCAGGAGCTATAAATGTGCAAGCTGGAAGTATATACTGCTGTCCATCTATTACTGATACTGTTGACATTTCTCCTGTACCTCCGTTTCCATCAAAGGAAACAAGCCAGCTTGTGAGAGCAGTAATTGTGAAGGTCTTTGTCATAGTTCCGCTATAGTTACCCTTAAAGGTTACAGTTGCAGTTGCTGTACCTACATCGGTATTATTTGAGTAAGAAACGGTGTAATCTGTACCTTGGACAAGTATTTTGTCACCGTCTTTTATAGCAAGTGTCGGTTCTATAGCACTGCCTGTGTGACTTTGATCCGGGATATCTTCGATAGTTACGCCATTTGGAGCATCGTTGGAAACTACTTTTACAGCTGAAGTTTTAAAAGCTACTGATTCAGCTTCATCGCTTTCAAAACCATTTTCGTCAACAACATGCCTAACATATATTTTATACTGGGTATCTGGTATCAGTCCTGAGAATGTAGAGGAAGTTCCCCAACTTAAATCACTGTAATCACTTGTTGCTCTAATAGCAAATTCACAACCTGTAAAATCATTTTTATTTGTAACCTCTGCAGTTGTTGCTGTATTTCGTGTCACTGGCTTATTTGGCGTATTGTGTTTGAGAGAAACAAAATCCGAATTTATAAAACAGCTATTATCCCTTGAAGTTAAACGGAACTGTCCATTTAAATTAGATAAATCGCTATATTCAATTTCACCGTTAGCGTTTGCAACTACTTCACTAATATAATATGTACTCCATGAATATCTTGGATATTCGTAAGTTCTGCCAGGTAAAAGATTTATTATTTTTTCGTTGGCTATATCGAGCTTAAATGTTGGATTTGGCTCCTTATACATAGCTTTAAGTTCACATGCATTATTTACGCTTGCTTTGACAGGTGAACCATCTGTTTTATATGCATAGTCGTTACTACCGGTAATCTTCCAGCCATAAAAATCTATGCCATCCAACGAAACTTGTGGTAACTTTGTACTATCAATTGGAGCCTTTGGTGTTGCGTACATTAGTATATCAGACAAATCAGGTGTACCATGGTATTCATTAAAGGTCACTTCTACAGTCGGAACAAGAGTTAGTTTCAAGCTCAATGAAGTTGCACTTTTTTCTGTAAGCTCAACGTTATAAAAAAGCTTTGTTAAATCAGGGAAATTATAGTCATACAAAAATTGATCAAACATTTCTTCACCTACATCCGAACGGAGTTGTGATGGGGAAGGAAGTGTAAAAGAAGAAGATGTTTCATTATAATCTTTTAGTTTTGTGTCTCCTACATAAATGCTTACATTGATGGCTGAACCTGTAGTAGTTGTACTTGTAGGAGTTGTACCTGTAAGAGTTGTACCCTCAGGTAAAGTCATTTTAGTATTTACAGGTACATTTTCTAGAGAAGTATCTGGATATGCTTTGAAATAATATGTACTAGGATTCATTGTATACGAGTTGTCCCCTTGTACCTCTTTTTCAAATGATACATGCCATGCATATGGTTTTACGGCAATCTCATCAATGCCAATTTTTTCTGCATATGTGTCTTCGTACAAAACAGTATTTGAATCAGCAGATTCATAATAATTGATGCGTGCAGAGCCAAAGCCGTAAAATTGTAATTTAGTTCCTGCAACAATTACCTGATCGGTATTAGTATCAATATTAATTGTATCAGTTTCCTCTGCGTAAACTGGAATGCCTGTGGATACTATGCTTGTTAAAATAAGTACAAAGGCAAGTAGCCACGAAAGTTGTTTTGAAAATGGTCTCATTTATACTTTCCTCCTAAAAAAGTTTTGTTATATACTTAATTTACCTATTGGTAAATTTAAGTCAAAAAATTTTAAATCACACAAAACATATATACTGACAAAAGTGAAAATGTTAAAACTGTTCCAGCCGATATACGGTAAAACACTTTGCCGCGCTTTTTATCTTTATTCTTGTCAATAAACCTTCCAAAAAGAAGTGCGTTTATAATAAACACAAGTGCAACATACCTAAAATCCATTGTGCAACCATAGGGGTACTTTATGTTAAAGTATATATACGATATTACAAGCACTGTTGCAGATAGCACAAGGTAAATTATGTTTTCATCCTTTTCCTTTAAGGAGCTAATCACCGATATAATCATATAAATGCTAATTAGTGCATATATAAAAAGCATTATAGTAGGTATAGCAACTGCAATATTAAACCGAAATTCTCCGAACAAGCCGCCCTTTAATAGATACATCCAAAGGTTATAATCGGTATTCACATTGTTATATAAAGGGCTAAATATCTTTGTTATAGGAAACGTTAGAAACCTTTGTACATATGAATAATTTTGTGATGCAAATCCTGCGCTGCCAACATCAAACACATAATTAATCGGTTGATTAAACAAAATCATATTCCGTATTGGATAAGCAAGACCTAGAGGTATACTTACTGCTGCAAAAAGACACAAACTTTTAATTGTTTTAAGCAGTTGATGGTTTTTAATACTTTTTGCCAGAACAGATATCATCATTAGACCTGTGGGTATTGCAAATACTGCAACCGACATTTTTGACATCATTCCAAGCCCGAAGGAAATGGCGAGGATAACAGTATTTTTTCTGCTTTGATTTTTATACCATCTAATACTAAATAGCAAAATCATTGTCATAAAAAACACTGCCATAGCATCGTTATTTACCCGCCCGCCCATAAGATAGAAGTTAGGCAAAAAGGCAACCAGCGATAGAGGAATAGGCTTATTTGTTTTAAGCTCTGCACAAAGAGACTTTACACAGTAAAGAGTTATGCAGGAGAAGAAGCAGGAAACAAGCCTAGCGCAGTTTATGATGTCTATTTCATTGGTTAAATGCAAAATGGGTTTAAGCAGAAAAATAACAATTCCGCTTAAAATATGATAAAGAGGCGGATGATAGAATTGTCCCTCGTTGCTCATTGGCAAATGTCCATAAAGAATATTCAGTATGTATGCGGCGTGCCCATCAGAATCTATGGAAATAGCCTTTAAATCGTGGGGTCTTAAGGTACAGGGTGTGTAGAGCATATAGCCTATTCTCATCACAAAGCCGATAAATAGTATGTATTTTACCAGCATTTCTGAGTCAAATTTTTGGCATAGGTTGTAGCCGCCCATTAAAGCCGCTGAAATAATGAGGAATAACATAACGCCTTGCACACTGTTTTCAAGGTTAAGCATATATACCAGAACATATACCACAAGAAGGGATATGCCTAAAGCAATAACTTTTATTAAGTTGTTTCTTTTCTCAGATAACAAATTAATCATTTAATTATATTCCTTTTCAGTATTTACCTTCCAAATATTATCCTTGCATTCAGAATCCACATTAATATTTTTCACACATTCAAAAGCCGTCAGCATTGAGTGATCCATATTGTTATAGCGGTGTTGTCCGTTTCTGCCTATGCAGTACAGATTTTTAAAGCTGTCCAGAAAATCCCTGATATCCTGCATATTTTCGTAGGCTCCAAAATATGCAGGATATGCCTTTTCAAGTCTTTCTATATGTGTGTCTACAATGCTACTCTTATCTGAAATAATTCCAGTACTGACAAGCTCATCTGCGGCTAAAGCTGCCATTTCTTCATCTGATTTGTTCCAAAGGTCATCACCCTTGTCACAAAAGTATTCAAGACCAAGCCATACTGTTTTATCAGGTTCTTTCACAAGACTTTCAGACCAATTATTGAATATCTGTATTCTGCCCATTGTGACACTATTGTCCTGCATATATATCCAGCAGTCATCGGTTTTTATGCTCATGTCTTTAACCAGCACACCAACAGTTATAAAATCACGGTAAACTAAACCCTTTGATATTTTTCTTATAGCATCAGGCACATTTTCCATACCTGAAATTAGGTTTTTAATAGGCATTGAAGATATAAGAATATCTGTATACTCTAAAATTTCTTTGCCGTTACATATATATGAAACCTCTACAATTTTATTTTCCTCTGTATGCACCTTACTGACACGGCAGTTCTTTATGATTTTACCGCCCATTTTTTCAATTTCTTGTGCAACTGCAGTCCACAGCTCGCCAGGACCATATGAGGGATAGTAAAATTCCTCAATCAGCGAGGTTTGCGTATTTCGATTATCCTTTATGTGCAGGGCAGATTTAAGGCTATCCTTAATAACCTCAAAAAAACTTAACCCTTTTACTCTCTGACTGCCCCAATCAGGAGATATTTTGTCCGGAGAAATTCCCCAGACCTTTTCGGTATAGTATTTGAAGAAAAGCTCATAAAGCCTTCTTCCGAAGCGGTTTATGTAAAAGTCTTCAAGAGAATTTTCCTCTTTCTTAATAATCTGTGCCTTTATGTAATCAATAAAAATCAGTACAAGCTCTTTTATGCCAAGTGCAGATAAGTTTTTAAAATCTGCTTTTATGGGGTAATCAAAAAATTTTCTGTTATAATATATTTCAGATTTACGTACTCTTTTAAGCATAGTAACGCCGGGAACTTCGTGCCACCATTTTGTTACGTTGTTATATTTGGAATAAAATCTATGTCCCCCTAAATCCATATAATTCCCATTGTGCTGAACAGTACAGGCAATTCCGCCTAATCTATCTGTTTGCTCGAGAATTGTAACTTGGTATTTATCTGTTTTTTTTAGAATTTCATAAGCTGCAGTAAGCCCTGCTGGACCTGCACCAATAATTGTTATTTTTTTCAATGCAAGCTATCCACCTTCCGATATAGATATCCGCTATTGTTGTTAAATACTTGGGTATAGCTTGTATTTATTATTTCTGAAAGCTCAGGGTTTGTATTGTCTTGTTTAAAATTATAAAGCGATAAAACCCATTCTGGATTATTTTTCTTTACATATTCAGTACAATACTTGGCAATATCTGGATTTATTTTAGCCATCCAAGTCTGCATAGTAAAATACTTGCAGGGGGTATTTAAGTTTACTTCATATATAAACATTGAAGGCATATTATAAGCAAAGCAATCGGTTTTTTCATCGTCTGGTATCAGGTTATACATTTCGTGTACGTTGCGCTTATATTCGGTTATATAGTTTTTTTTCTTTGTTAAATCCGACCCCAAAAAGCTGTTTGTAAACATCAATGCAAAAATCAAGGTCAAGGCAATCACCGACAGAGACTTTTTCTTGATTTTAATTCCATACTTTATGATAAATATTGAAGAATATGCGGTCAAAGGTGAAAGAAGTGTCCAATAATAAATAAAAGGATGCCTTCCAATCAATATTGCAGCGGCAATAAGCGGTAAGCTAAGTAAGATAAAGTTGCCCATTTTAATTTCGTCATTTGAATAACAAGTGCACATGGCAACAATACTTATTCCCAAAGCAATGAAAAAGCACAAAAGCTGCTGACTGTTTCCATTTGGAATCAGACGAAATTTTTCATATCCAGTTGCGCAATATTTAATATTATGTAAAATAGTTGCATAAAACATATCATACAGTGTTCCTGTGCATAAATGATATATAATTATAGGAAGTGTCACAGTCAGAATCCCTAAAGAGCCAAAAATTAAGGCACTTCTTATTTTCTCCCTACTTTTTATAAGCATATAAATTCCCATTAAAAGAATAACCGATACAATGAAGGCAACATTATTTGGACGCAGAAAAAACGCGAAAGCAAAGCACAATCCAAGAATGTATGGCATTGATGAGGTCAGCTTTTTGTCCCATAGCCACTTGTCGAAAACATAAAGTGAGATTACACAAAAGAAATTACTGTATTCCTCGGTATAGTTTCCACCGTTGAATAAGGTAACGGTTATCCAAATATAGATAAAGGGTACACAAAAAGATAAAGCATTTCCAATATGGCGGTTTGCAATTTTGTATATCAATATAGAAGAAATTATCAAAAGTATAAGTTCTGTAAACCATACTCCAATTGTTCCGTCAATCAAAAGCTGCGAAAGCATGTTAAAAAAGAAAATAATTGGGCCTTTGTGGTCAAAAAGACCTGCATAAAGCGTTTCACCATGTGCCATTGCCTTGCCCATAACAAGGTACATACCGCTGTCTACGCCAATATATTCAAAAAGAGGGCTTGTGTTGTACGAAAAAAACAGCATAAATAAAGTAGATGCCCCAATTAAAATAATATATGAAATTGCTGATAGCTTAGTCCCTTGCATAACAAACTCCCGTTTACATAACTTCATTTATAATAGAACATATTAACATAAAATTCGCTCTTTTTCTATATTATTGGACTCAAATGTCGACTACCGGGAGTGAACGGTAATGAGATAAGATTTAAAATAGAAATTCAGTTAATTAAGGAGATGCTTTTTGTGTTTAAATGATTGTTTAGTTGAGTAGACAGACATATAGACATAGTAGCTGCTTCATTGAAATGTGTTGTTTGGCATGATATAATTCATGAATCAAGGAGGGCAGTGAGTTATGAGAATTGCCATATGCGATGATAATAAAGTATATATAGATGAAGCAAAAACCCAAATAGATAAATGGTTATCACTTTCGGACATATCTTCACAAATTTTAATATTTGACAACGGTGGTGATTTAATCACCGAAAATAAGCGTAAGCCCATTGATATTATTTTTTTAGATATTGTGATGCCGCTTTTGAATGGTATTGATACCGCAAAGGAGATCAGAGAATTTGACGATAAGACAAAAATTATTTTTCTGACCTCTGCTGAAGAATTTGCCGTTGCCTCATATAAGGTGGAAGCAAGCGATTATCTTTTAAAGCCTGTGGATTATGCTGAGCTTTCCAAAGCACTCTATAAAGTGACTCAAGAACTGAAAAAGACACAAAGCAGCATAGTCATACATACTACTGGCGGATATAAAAAGGTATATCTTAATGAAATTGAGTATGCAGAAGCAGCACATAAAGGAACAACCATTTCTTTAATATCCGGAATTACACTTAAATCTGTTGATCCCTTATATATTTTTGAGCAGCAACTAAGTATAGAAGCAGGTTTTTTCAAATGCCACAGAAGTTATATTGTAAATTTATTTAACATAGATACATATTCACAAAGTGAAGTTAAAACCAAAACAGGTAGAAGAGTACCGATAGCACGAACAGCACAAAAAGATTTTAGAGAAGCATATGTTTCATTTTATTTTTAAGCGATAAAGGGGAGAAGTTCTTTGGTCAATGTCTAATGCAAAAACTACTCTGATTAAACTGGATGGAAACAAGCCATCTGTTAAGTTTTAAATTACCCTTTCAGACAGTTACGCCGCCAGCCTGTATAGGCGGGCGGCGTATATTTATATTATCCGAATACATGATTCATGTAGGCAAAACATGGCTACTCATTGTCAGCAGCTATTTCTGAGGAGTCAAAATCAGCCAGAGGGTTTTTACTTACAGCTTCTCTGAGTTGCTGTTGATCCAGATGGGTATAGATTTCTGTGGTTGAAATACTCTGATGTCCCAAAAGCTCCTGAAGCGCCCTGATATCCACATTACCGTATTTATACATCAAGGTTGCAGCAGTATGCCTGAGTTTATGGGTAGAATATCTTTGTGGATCCAGACCTGCTTCCTTTATATATTTCTTTACAATCTTCTGTACCGATTCCTTACTTATCCTCTGCTTATGGCCACTGATAAACAAGGCATTTCGGTCCTTAATGCCATTAACGGGTCTGACTTTCATATAAGCGTTTATGGCTTGAATACATGCGTTATTTAATGGTATACTGCGTTCTTTGTCACCTTTTCCTATAACAGTCAAGGTATTATTCTTTATATTGTTTAAATTTATTCCCACAAGCTCAGATAGACGGATTCCACAATTAAGAAAAATAGTAAGTATGGCATAATCTCTAACCGAATTGGGGCCTTCGACCTTTGAAACAGAAGTTAATAGTTTTTTGCTTTCCTCTACGTTTAAATATCTGGGTAATCTTTTTAAGATTTTTGGTGACTCCAACTCACTGGTTGGATTAATGTCAATCAGTTTTGCCTTTGTAGTCAGGTAGTTGTAGAAGGTTTTTAAGCTTGCTACCTTTCTTGCACGGGCATGAGAAGTATTGTCCCGGTTATTGCTTACAAAGGACATATATGAATATAAATCACTTAAGGTAACCGAACGCAAAAGTTGAGTATCAACATCCAGTATACTGATCTCATCAAATTCCATTTCTTTATCTGCAATATTTCTATGTAGTTTCAAAAATCGGAAAAAAACTCTCAAATCATAAAAATAAACCTGAACGGTATTGATTGATTTTCCCTTTATTGTCTGCAAATAGTTTAGAAAATCTCTTAAAACATCAGGCATTTCATACTCTGTTAGACTTTTCATATGTATAACCTCAAAAAATTAATAATATGTCGTAAATTTGTAATACTTTTCATATGCTTGGCACGTATAATTTATCAATACTTACTTAATTTTACTTTTTTTGTAAATTTACTATTGCCTTATAATGTATATATTGTTATTATGTTATACGTTATAGATAATCGAAGACAAGAAAACTTATAAATTAATTATAGCATCTATTTCCTTAAATATTAAGTAGGAATACATTCATTCAATCTTCATAAAAACTACACATTAATCTAATATAATTAAAGTAGTATGTTAATGTGAACTAGAAAGGATCGTAAATGAAGGACTTGGACATAATTAAGATAAAAATTAATAAATTGCGACAGGAGATAAATAATAAAATAGCTGAGGGAAAAGACCTTAACGCTAACGAAATACTGACTCTTAGTCAAAGATTGGACACTCTTATAATTCAATGGTATAAAGTGAATGGAATTGATTGATTAACTTAGCCTTTATCTCATTTATACTAAAATCTATTGATTACTTTTCAGCAATCTTCTTCTACATCGAGATTATTACTTTCTATTAAATAGTTGTTGAAAAAATTATCACCAAAGTTTTCGATAGGCTCAGGCCCCCTCATAATATGTCTTTCAATTTGTAAAACTCCGACAGGATCTGCCTTTACTCGCCAATCTACCATCATTATCTTACCCTCTAGTATTTCTATACCAGTTATGCCTTTTGAGTGAATGCAGCAGCCGGTATTAAAATAGGGAAGCTCCTGTGGTTTAGGGAATTTTTGTCTGTGGGTATGGCCGCAAATTAGTATTTTCCTGTGTTTTAATATCCACTTCTTATAGGTTTTCTCAATTTTGTGTCTCTTAAAATGATTTCTGGCAGGACTGGAAGGATTCTGGAATCCTACAACATGCATAAATCTCCAGAAATATCTGAGGAAGAACATGTTTACAACCCAAAGCTGGTCGTTCATCAGATCCCCCTGGTGTCCGTGAACAATGAAGATTTCCTGTCCTGTGCTTTTTAGTTTGAGTACCAGAGCCTCTATTGGGCTAAGTCCAACAAAAAGGTCATGCATATCCTGAGTATAATCATCATAGAATTTATTAAAATTATTTCTTACGTACTCTTTATTCCTTAAATAAATATTATGATTACCGTACATCATTATCAGCTTGTTGTGGTCATGTAATTTCTTTAAAACCGAGAATACGTCACTATGAGCCAGCCTGATGTGTTTAAACTTCGGATATTCCCATAGTTCATCTCCATCTCCAACCTCAACGTATGTATATCCATTTTCAAAGTAGTATTCTAAAGCCCTTAGCATTATGTTCTGATTTCTGCTGAATTCATCTGATACACTATCATCACCTCTATGACAATCGCTGAAGAATATGAATCTGGAGTTTTCATCTATAAACTCGACTCTGGCATTTTTATAAGCTCTCATAAGTTTTTTATCAGTGAACATACCAAGCCTCCAATCAGTAAAGACCTATAGAATATATAGTTAGTATAATTCCAAAATGTACGATTTATAACGTGAAGGTTCAATAGAAATAATTTCTATTTTTTTTTATCATAAAAAGTGGTATTATTTTAGCGAAGTCCAATTTAATAATTCTATTTTATTATAGAAAAAGAGGTGGAATTGTGTATTATAATATTTTAATCGGAGGTGCAGCAGGACAGGGCATTGAGACTCTATCGGCTGTTTTTGAAAAAATCTTGAAAAGACAAGGTTTTGAGGTTTTCACAATCAGAGATTATATGTCTAGGGTAAGAGGAGGCCATAATTTTATTCAGATACGCTTCGGTGATGAGAAATTATACTCACATTCAGAAGAGTTGGATGGTATTGTTGCAATGAACAGCGAAACATTGGAACATCATCTGAAACGTTTAAAAGCTGATGGTTTTGCAGTCTGTGACAATGAGATCGACAATTCAGACTTAAGAACTATAAAGCTTCCTCTAAAAAGCATTGCCTCATCGGTAGGAAATGCCAGAGCAAATGGAAGTGTAGCAATTGGAGCTGTTTTAGAATTGTTTGGTATCAACGACAATGAAACTGCAGCTGTTCTTAAGACCTTTTTTAATGAAGAACTTGCATCTATGAACCACAAGGCAGTTCTTGAGGGGAGAAAGCTTACTACAAAGAAGTTTGACGTAAGTACATCCTTACAGGATAACAATATTCTTATTAATGGAAATGAAGCTGTTGCCCTTGGAGCAATTGCCGCGGGCTGCAAATTTTATTCTGCTTATCCCATGACACCATCCACAAGTATTATGGATTATCTGGCTTCAAAAATGCTGGACGCAGAAATTGTGGTAGAGCAGGCTGAGGATGAGATCGCGGCAATAAATATGGCTATCGGAGCCTCATATGCCGGAGCAAGAGCCATGACCGGAACCTCCGGAGGAGGCTTTGCATTAAAGGTTGAGGCATTAGGACTTTCAGCAATGCAGGAAGTACCTTTGGTAATAGCTGAGGTGCAACGTCCAGGCCCAACAACCGGATTGCCTACCAGAACAGAGCAAAGTGACCTTAAATTTGTTATATCGGCTTCCCAAGGCGAATTTCCTCGCATGGTTATAGCTTTAAGAAACCCTGAGGATGCCTTTAATCAGACTGTCAGAGCTTTCAATATTGCAGATAAATATCAGATACCTGTTATTCTTCTGAGTGATCAGTTCCTGGCAGATTCAACAGTGACTGTTAAGCCCTTTAATCTGGACTCAATTGAGAGAAACAGTGGCATAACCAACTATGAATTTGATGAAAACAACCCATATAAGAGATATGAGGTCACTGAAACCGGGATTTCACCGAGAATCATCCCGGGTAAGAATCCTGGTGTAACTATCCTTGTAGACAGTGACGAGCATGATGAATTTGGACATATTACTGAAGATGCCGAAGTCAGAAACCAAATGGTTGAAAAAAGAATGCGTAAGTTGCAATTATTACAGCAGGAAGATCTTCAGGAACCTGAATTTATTGGGGAAGAAAACTGTGATGTTTTGCTGCTTGCGTGGGGCTCAATTTGGGGACCGGTTTCAGAGGCAGTGCATATGCTGAACAGAAACTCCAGTGAGAGATATGGTGCTCTTGTATTCGGAGATATCTGGCCTCTACCCACAAAACTTCTTTTAGAAAAAGCAAACCTGGCAAAAAGGCTTATAAATGTGGAACAGAATGCAACTGGGCAGTTAGCCTCAGTTATCTCTGAAGTTACGGGAATATTCTGCGATAACAGTGTCCTTAGATATGACGGACGGCCTATGAGTTCCCGGTATATCTATGAAAAAGTCAAGGGGGATAAATAGTTATGTGTGAAATGAAATTTAATGTTTCTGAAACAGCTTGGTGTCCTGGATGTGGAGATATAAGCATAATAGACTGCCTAAAGTCGGCGTTAGAGCAGTTAGGGAAGAAGCCTCATGAAGTTTTGGTCGTCGGAGGTATCGGACAGGCCGCAAAAACTCCCCAGTACATTAATACAAATGGCTTCTGCGGCCTGCATGGAAGATCTCTTCCTCCTGCAGTTGCAGCAAAAATAGTAAATAAGGACCTCACTGTAGTGATAAATACTGGGGACGGCGATTCCTACGGCGAAGGTGGAAATCACTTTTTGCACAACATAAGAAGAAATGTTGATGTGACACACTTTGTTCACGATAATCAGATATATGGGCTTACCAAAGGTCAGGCTTCCCCTACAACAGCTGTCGGACAAATTACTGGCGTACAAACAGCAGGTTCAATGAATGAGCCTTTAAATCCGTTACTGGTAGCATTGGCCCTGGGTGCAGGTTTTGTTGCCAGAGCCTTCAGCGGAGATAAAGCACACTTAACCTCAATAATGGTTGAAGCTATGAAGTATAAAGGGTACGCTCTGGTGGATATCCTACAGCCCTGCGTCAGTTTTAATAAAGTAAATACCTTCCAGTGGTACAGCAAACGTGTATATAAGCTGGAGGAAAATTATGATTCCACTGACAGACTTAAAGCCATGGAGAAGGCAATGGAGTGGGGAGACCGTATCCCGATAGGTATATTATATCAGCAGGAAAAGCAGACCTTTAATGATAAATTCGATTTTCTTAAGGGTGACCAGCCCCTTATTGATAAGGAAACACCAATGGAAAAAGTTAAGAGCTATTTAAAGGATTTTGAATAGTATTTTTGCATGTTTACAAAAATTAAAGAATAGAGCAAAAAGAACCCTCCGGGGTTCTTTTTGTTTGTTTTTATCACTTTATTAATATCTGAAAGGCGGATTATTGACATACAGCTCAACAAAAGTTACTCTGCTGCTTCAGTTCTGTATCTAAACTGAGTAACAGTTTGTGTTTGTAAACATAATGTGTATCATAGTGAATTATATTTGAAAGGTTGAATTATATGCTTGCAAGTGATGATTTTATCCGCCTGTCTTTGGAGCTGCATCTTTTTTTCGTAAGGATTATGAAGGAACACTCCTTTTTTCTTGAGGTCGGTTTTACACCGAAAGACAATTCGTTTACAAGAACTGCAGATGAATTCAGAAGGGAATTTGACAGATTATTGGGAGATGTCGTATCAATTTCCAATGGTGTGATAAGTGATAAAACTCTGAATTCAGGTGAGTTTTTTACTCCCTACACCGGTGATGCCGAATCCGCTTCATCTTATTATACCGGAATAAGAATACCAATTAATCTGACTAAGGCTGAATATAACCTCATGGCTGGAGACTCTGTTTCCATGAATCCATTACTGGAACAAAGAGTTATTTCCATTAACAATAGAGCTATTAGCCTAGTAAGCGATTTAATCAGTTTTAAAAATACTATTTTGAACAGAGTGATATCCTGTAAAATGTTTACTGTAAATTATCCCTTATTAATAGACCATATTATGCGTGAGGCAAAGTTATATTTACAGACAATCCTCAGACTACAAAACAGAGAAGAAATCAATATTGAAGAAGAAGCCTTGGAAACAGAGGTTTTCTGGAATAGAATTATGGCAGAGCATTCTAAGTTCATTCGCGGTTTACTCGATCCTACTGAAAATGAACTCATTAATACTGCTCATGATTTCGGGAATGAATTCGACCAGTTGACTCTGGAAGCCAAAGCAGCCATGAATATGACAATACCTGAGAGTAAGGTAACTGAAGACAGTATAAACGCCACTGAAAGAATTCACGATTTTAAGGAACAGGGTACTCAAGGGCTACTGCAATGTAAAATTAAATCGATAATTCTTCCTCTATTAGGTGATCATACCTTAAGGGAAGCTAACCATTATTTAAGACTTTTGAACCAATTTGGTGAAAAGTCAATGCTGAATAAACCACGATAAGGAAATACAGTTCAGTCGTACCAATTTATACCATACCCCTTAAAAGGTTTAACAATGTCGAATAATATAGTAAAATATTATGTAAACCCAGTTATGTGGTAGTTTATATTCGAAAGGTGGTGAAGGAGAGAATACGAATAGCTGTTGGAAAATAAAATCTGACGGCAAACCAAACATCTTTACAGATATTAGGGATGTTGGTGAAAAAAATCGCTGAATCCTCATATGAGGTACGGAGGAACCAGAAAAAAAAGGGGGGTTAATCCATTGATATGGTAGGGTAATCCTATTACCCGAACCCGGCAGCTAACTTCGGAAGCGCACAATAGGAGGACTAATGAAAAATAAATTAAACAAGGTATTGGGCGGCTGTTTTCTAGTTTTATCTCTAGCATTTATTTCATCAATTGCAATGGCTGCCTCAGTACCTGGAAAAGTTACAGGCACAAATGTTAATTTTAGAAAAGCTCCAAATACATCATCAACAATTATTTCGAAACTAAGTAATTCAAGTGTTACAGTGATCGATAAGTCCAACGGTTGGTATAAAGTGTCTTATAATAACAAGACAGGATGGGTGAATGCCGATTATCTAAAAATTACATCAACCCAGGGAATAATTAATGCAAATGGTGTTAATTTCAGAACCGGACCGGGTACTAATGCAAAAAAAATAACTTTGCTCAATAAGAATACTGCTGTTGTTATTCTTGATACTGTAAACGGCTGGAATAAAGTTAAAATTGGAACAAAAGTAGGTTATGTATCTGCAAAATTCGTATCGACCACTACTGCGGCAAAGGTATCACGTTCCACTAATGCAGCTGCAGTAACAACTTTAGATGTAAAGGATGACGCAGTATCAATTAACGATAAAATAGTAGCCTATGCAAAACAATTTATAGGAGTTAGATACAAGTACGGTGGAGCTAACCCTCAAACAGGCTTTGATTGTTCAGGACTTGTTGGATACATATATCAAAAGTTTGGTATTAAGCTTAACAGATCCGCCCAAAGTATGTATTCAAACGGAGTTAAAGTTTCCAAGAGTCAGCTTGAACCAGGTGATATTCTTTTCTTTGACGCATCCTCACGGAAAGCGTCAGGAGTAATAGATCACGCAGGTATTTATCTTGGAGGAGATAGTTTTATTCATGCATCTTCTTCAAACCGGGCAGTCCGTATACAGAAACTTTCTGAGTATAGAGGTACTTATATAGGAGCTAAACGAGTAATATAGAATAGACTTTATTAATAAAAAGCCACAAAATCGCCTAACTGTCCGATTTTGTGGTTTTTTATCTTTATTAGATACTTTTATGTGAAATATTAATAGAAACTACTTGTACTGTTACAAAAAACTTACAATAGTATTATATTTGATTAACTTCCATTAATTAACATTGGCAATCGAATATAATGAATTACAGGATTTAAATTTAAGTCTTAGTAATTTTGATTTTTGGAGGTTATCTACATGAAGAAATTATTGTGTGTCCTTTTGACAATTGTACTGCTGCTCTCATCTACGGCTGCATTTGCCAATCCTGGCAAAAAACATGACTCTAAATGGAAAAGCGATGGGAAAAGTTATTATCAGAATGATGATGAATCTACATCAATTTTTATTAACGGTAAAGAGTATTTGTTTAACGATGGATATGTTATAAATTACAGTGGATTCCAAATACCCGTAAAACCCATAGAAGATGGTCTTGGTGCAAGTGTGGATTGGAACGAGAAAACTTATATAGTTACAATTAAAGACGGAAATATTTCACTGGTCATGAACCTTAAGAACAAAGTTATAAAAGTGAACGGTTTCGAAATTAAAAACAGCGTTTTGACAACCAACAAAAAAAACAGAACTATAGCATTAATTAAATTTATAGCAGAAGTACTTGGCAAGAACACAGAAGTCAATGAAGGAGCCGGAATTGTTATTGTGGATGATAACGGGAGTAACAGTATCAATGATAACATAATGGGTACGGGAATGAATCAGTTCGAATATAGCGGCAAATGGAACTATGGAACTCAAAAGAAAGCATATTTAGAGGATAACCACTGGTCCTCAGACCGTGATTCATATTACAAAGTAAAATTTATTGGTAATCAAATAAAACTTTACGGAGCTAAGGCGAACCATCATGGTATTGCCGCAGTATCTATAGACAATGGCCAAGAAATTGATATAGATTTATATTCTGCAGAAAGAGGAGACAACGTACTAATATATTCAAGCCCAAATTTAAAGGAGGGGCAGCATACTTTAAAGGTGCGTGTTACCGGAACTAAAAATAGAAAATCTAAAGGTACCAACATTACTGCTGATAGAGTAATTGTGTTCTCAAAAGATTCTAAAATTTATGGGAATAATATAGCGTTGAATAAAAAGTCGTTTTCAGATAGTCAACAATCAGAAAATCCAGATTACAAGGGTAATGACGGAAATATCTCCACCCGTTGGTGTGCTGCAGATGAATCAGTAAATCACTGGTGGACAGTTGATCTCGGATCTATGTATGACATTAGTGGTTCCGAAGTTATATGGGAAAAATCAGGTAAAGTATACAAGTATAAAATAGAGGTATCTCCTGATAACTGGGACTGGAAGCTGAAAGTAAATAAAAGCAGTAATACTATTAAACAAAAGACTCAAACAGATAGGTTCAGTGCAAAATCTGTTCGGTTTGTGAGGATTACTGTCACCGGGCTGGAATCAGGTTGTTGGGCCAGCTTCTCCGAATTTAAGGTATTTGGTGATAATATAAATACAAAATCTGATTACCAGGCACCGACTACTCCCACCACACTTGTAGTAACCGCACCTGTATCAAATGAAGCTGCTATAAACTGGAACGCCTCATACGATAATAAGGGTATTGCCGGCTACAAAGTATACAGAGACGGTAGTGAGATAGCAGATGTATCAAGCGGTACTTCTTACAGGGATAGAGGTTTAACCGCCGGCACAGTTTATGTGTATTCAATAGTTGCTTATGATGCAGCGGGCAATTTTTCAAACCACAGTGAATTGGCTTATGTAAAAACCCCAGGATTAAACAATAGTAATTACGGATATGGAAACGGCAACGGACTTAAAGGAGAATACTATAATAACAAGAACTTTTCAGATTTAAAGTTCTCACGTACAGATGAGACTATTGATAAAAATTGGGAGTATTATTCCCCTGATTTTAGAATAGATAGAGAGACATATTCAGTACGATGGACTGGACAAATTCAGCCCCTATACTCCGAGGAATATACATTCATCACAACATCGGATGATGGAGTCAGATTGTGGGTTAATGGTTCAATGATTATTGACAATTGGACTGATCATAGTGAAACAGAAGACTATGGTACAGTTAGACTTACTGCAGGACAAAAATATATTATCAGGTTGGATTACTATAATAGTACCGGAAGTGGCAAAATAAATCTTAGATGGTCCAGCTCCAGCCAATCGGAAGAAATCGTTCCTAAGAGTCAGCTTTATTCTGCGGCAATAGATACCCAGTCACCATCTGTCCCTGAAAGACTGAGTGCAACAGCTGTTTCGTCAACTCAAATAAATTTGAGTTGGATGGCCTCAACCGATAATGAAGGTATTGCCGGCTACAAAGTATACAGAGACGGAGTTTTGGTCAAGACAGTCAATAACTCTACAACTTATGCCGACACAGGCCTTAATGCCAATACAACCTATAAATATGCCATTGCCGCATTTGATTCATCAGGTAACAATTCACAGATTAGCTCAAATGCTGTGGCAAAAACTTCAGCTTCAGCCCCACAGGTTTCCACAGGAAATGGCAACGGTCTTAAAGGAGAGTATTACAATAATATTGATTTCACGAGTCTGGTAAAACAACGTGTTGATGAATCAATTAATTTTAATTGGCGGAAAAATGCACCCATATCAAACATGGGGCAAGATGAATTTTCTGTCCGCTGGACCGGTCAAATCCAGCCTTTATATTCTGAAACATATACATTCAATACAATTTCAGACGATGGGGCCAGACTTTGGATAAATGGAATAAAGGTAATTGATAACTGGTATGAACATAGTTCAAAAGAAGAGAGTGGAACTATCGCACTGGTAGCAGGACAGAAATATGACATAAAATATGAATACTTTGATAAAACCGGTGAAGCTGAAGTAAAATTATTCTGGTCCAGTCCAAGTCAGAATAAGCAAATTGTACCCAAGAGTCAGTTATATTGCTCCGATGTTGATTCACAAGCTCCTTCAGTCCCGCAAAACATGGCTGCAGTAACAGTCTCGCACAATCAGATAAATTTAAGCTGGACTGCAGCTGTAGATAATATTGGTGTAATAGTCTACAGGATATATAGAAACGGCAATCTGGTTCAGAATGTATATTCCGGCACAAATTGCACCGAAACAGGTCTTGCTGAGAATACAACATATTCTTATACAATAGATGCCGTTGACGCAGCCGGTAACAGCTCTGGTCAATCTTCACCGGTAACCGTTTCTACCCGGCAGTTAAAAAGCAACTTGGCTTCAGGTAAAACTGTCATTTCGGACAGTGTAGAAAACGGTAACCCTGCTACAAATGGAAATGATGACAATATTAACACTCGCTGGTGTGCCGCAGATGGAGGTGTTAATCACTGGTGGCAGGTAGACCTGGGAAGAAATCTGGAGCTAACCGGTACTGAGATTATCTGGGAAAAGAGCAAGGTATATAAGTATAAGATTGAAGTATCAAGTGACAGTATAAACTGGGCAGTAGCTGTTGATAACACCGGAAATACAAAATCAGAACAGACCCAAAAAGATACTTTTTCAGCTAATAATATCAGATACGTCAGAATAACTGTAACAGGTCTGGAAGCAGATACTTGGGCCAGCTTTTACGAATTAAAGGTTTATTAGTTTATTTAAACAGGGCATGGTTTTCCATGCCTTGTTTTTATTTCATGCAAAAAAGATTATTTGAAACAGATATGTAGTGAGCTAATTACAATTGGTTGTTATATTCGAGCAAAAATCACCTTTATTATTGACAACTATTTAAAAAATTACAAATATAAGGTAAAATAGAAAAGGTGGAGTGATAATGTACGAAAAAACAACACACAGTGAACAAAATACAGGCAAAAGTAATAAAAATATTCAACAAAAAGGTAATAGCAATAATAAGAAAAACGCAGAATCAATGAAGGATGTTCTCGAAACAATATGGCGAATTCGCAGAAATCCGAAATCATTAACCAGTCAAGATTTGAGACTGCTCCAACATTCCATTGGAAATCAGGCGGTTCTAAAGCTGTTATCAGAAATAAAAGAACCCGAAGCTGAAAAAACCTCGCAGAAAAAGGAGGAGACTGAACTAAAAACAGCATCAAAAGTGGATACATATGTGGATACATATATAGTAAAGCCAGGTGACTATCTAGGCTTAATTGCCAACAGATATGATACAACCGTAGACGAGCTTGTCAGGCTGAATAAAATTAAGGATAAAAATAAGATATATCCCGGTCAGGTAATAATTTTACCACAAAAATCTGATATCCCTAAACCAAAAGACAATAAAAATGATAATAAAAATAGTAGCAAAAATGAAAATAAGAGCGAAAAGTCGGTGGAACCTGCTGGAAAGTCAAATACAGAAAAGTCCGGAGACAATAACCTGGTGTCTATAGCAGAAGAAATAATATTCGGAAATGAGGGCGTCTATTCCACTGTTGCAAAGGATGATAATGGTGCTCTAAGTATCGGTAAAATTCAATGGCATGGAAGCAGAGCCAGAGATTTGCTGAACAGGATAAGGGGTAAAAATCCTGATTTGACAAAGAATATTCTTACCAAAAGTATTTACAATAATCTTGACAGCAGTGATGAGTATTGGAGTACAAAGACCGTGAATGAATCAGAAGCGGCTGCAATATCAAAATTGTTGAACACAGCAGAAGGTAAATCTGCGCAGGATGAGCAGTCGAAAATTGATGTGAGTGGCTATATAAGTATAGGTAAAGGACTTGGGATTACAGATAATCAGGCTCTTGTGTACTTTGCAGATCTATATAACCAGAGTCCTGCCAATGCTAAAAAAATCGTCAAAGCTGCCGGCGGAGGTAAAGGTCTGATCCTGGATGAGCTACATGAGGCTGCCTTGGCAAACAGTGTTATGGGCAAATACAAGGATAGACGAAAAAAGACCTATAATTCGTGTAAAAGAATTGTCGCTGGTACAGATAATAAGGCTGCATCGGAGAAAGAAAATAAAGAGCCGACACCTAATAAAGAAGCTACAAAGGGCAGTGACAGCGCTAAAGACGAAAAATCCGAAGACCAGACACCTTATGCTGATATGTCCAGAAAAGAAAAAGAAGAGGTGGTCTTTGGCAAAGACGGGAATTATTACAAAACTAAAAGTGAAGCCTCCAAGAATATGGTAGAAATAACTATCAAGGTTTGGAAATACAATGCAAAGGGTGAATTGTACTCCAGTAAGGCAACACTAACTATTAACAAAAACTTGCAGGCTGATGTACAAGCTATTTTTAATGAAATATATGAGAGTGATGAAAAATTCCCAATCAAGTCTGTTGGTGCATATAATTTCAGAAAAATGGCAGCAAGCAGTAGCCTTTCGCATCATTCTTATGGGACTGCAATTGATATAAATCCGGATGAAAACTATATGATTAAGAATGATAAAATAATAGCAGGGTCGTTATACGAACCCGGAAAAAATAAGTATTCAATGGCTGCAGACGGTTCAGTAGTCAAAGCCTTTAAAAAACATGGTTGGATTTGGGGAGGAGACTGGAAAAGTTCTAAAGACTATATGCATTTTTCCTTCCTTGGCAACTAAATATTGTATTTTATGTTAAGGGAGTTAAAAATGTATAAAAAAATATTGTATTGTATTGTTTTATCTATCATTTTAATTATTGTAGGTGCATGTAAAAATAGCAATAATTCTGAAAATAGTGCTAATACTACAATAGCAAGTGATTTCTCGGAGCAAACCGAAGTTACCGAAATTAGTCAGGTAATAAATAATGCAACAGATAATGCAGTTGTCACTATAAAGGACAAAGTTACAAACAGTACTACAAATAGTATGGCAACTGATGTTAATTTATCCGTTTCGGAGATTATAGTTAACGACCAGAGCGAAAACTCCACCGGAACCTTTAACGTGGGAATGACAAAAAAAGACGTTAAGGCATTGCTCAAGTCAAGAAATATGAAAATTACATTTAACGATAGTAATGGTAGCGCAGGAAGTATTGTTACATCTGACGGTATTTGTTTTTATTTTGATATAAATGAAGTACTTTATGAAATCTATGTATTTAATATAGAAAATTATCAAACGTCTAAAGGTCTCAAATCAGGGGATAGTCTCCAACGGCTTAAAGAGCTGTATGGAAAAGAATTTTCTTCACACGAAGAACCCGATGTAACAGTATTTGAATATAAGTATCCAACCGGCATTTTTTTCGCTGTGATAAATTCGGATAATAAGGTTGAGGGCTGGGGAATATCAATAAAGAATCAAATGGAATATAAGCAGAAATCAAGTCAGGATAGTTCAGATACTCTTGAAATTAATTATAAATCTATTAAAAATCAATTATTAACCGAATTTAACAACATGTTACAAAAGGTTCAATCAGGTGACAAGTCAGAGTATAATCTAATAATGGCTTCAGACAGGGCAAATGGACTCAATTCCATGTTTTCGCTTACAGAAGAAGAAAATACATTTGTGAAAGCAAATTGTATGGAGGTAAGGGCTCAACTTAAGAATTCTCCTGTATATAACGGGTATTCAGAAGACGGTGTACATTTTATTGCCATTATTTCTCCAGGCTCTTTAGAAAACCAAGCTTACAGGAATGCTGTAAATAGAATACGAAGCAAAGACGATGAGTTTGATTTTCTTTCATATATTTCCGACTCATCTCCCGATCGTAGTCTGTACTTGGGTATGGATATATACGCTGAAGATCTATCAGGAAAAAAGAAGGATATCAGACTCGATGGAGTAACTTTATCAAATATCGGCGAAGAAAGGTTGCAACGTCCCTTATTCGGGAAACAAGTCAACATTATACTTTCCAAGTATAATAGAAAAACAACTGAGAAATTCACCTTTAAAAACAAAAACTGGTGTACTTTTATATTTGATGGAACACTTATATATGAACCCGAAATTGTCATACAATATAATAATAAAAAAGTAATTCTGCAAAAATAAACCTGCTAAAGTAATCCTGTATAACACGGATATAGTAACAAATATTTGATTTGATAAACTTAGGAATTCGTTTTACAAAACATTGTCATGTTGACGTTGCCTGAAAAAGGAAATATAATATATAAAACTAAAAGATGACATTCAATTAAGAGTATCTGATATGGAGTTGGTTTTCGTGAACGAAACCTTGGCAAACAGAATAAAATATTTTGAGAATATTCCCGCCACCCCCAGGAAGGACCGGATATTGTCCAGATTGGGCTATCGGGAGGGTGTGACTGAACTAAAGCCCGGTGATTCCTTGCTAATAGAAAATTGTATCCAGCAAGGAAGATTTCTATGTAAACCGGCTGGTGCTTACTTGAATTTATCCATATCGGAAAGGGATACTACAGGCGTAGTGCTTGAAAATAAATTAAGCTTAATGAGTAAAAGCCTCGCAAATCTTTTAAAGGACAGTCAAAGTGTTATTCTTATGGCATCGACTTTGGGTCATGAAGTCTCAAAAAGAATTTTTAACGAAATAGAAAATGGTAGTGCGTCAGCAGGGTTGATTCTTGACTCGGTAGCCTCGCAAACTGCAGATGCTACACTTGACTGGATAGTTCAGATGCTGGGCAAACTGCTTGCGAGAGAAGGAAAGAAGTTAACGAAACATAGATATAGCCCCGGTTTTGGGGATTTACCACTATTTTATCAAAAAGATATTTTCGAAGTTCTTCAGCTAAGTAAGCTAGATATGGCACTTACCGAAAAATTTATGCTCATTCCCGAAAAATCAGTCATTGCCATTGCCGGAGTTGAAGAAAAAGGAGAATCAAAATAAATGAATAATACTCAATTTAAAGAACACGTTTATAAGAAAATTCAAATTCTTGATGGTGCAAATGGTACGGAACTTCAGAAGAGAGGAATGCCTGCAGGAGTTTGTCCTGAACAATGGGCAATAGAAAATCCTCATATAATAAAGCAAATTCAAAAGGCCTATATAACTGCAGGCTCAAACATTATATATACATGTACCTTTGGCGGAAATGGCGTTAAGCTTGGAGAATTTGGTCTTGGTGACAGAACTTTTGAAATTAATAAAAGGCTTGCACAGTTATCCAAAGAAGCTGCAGATGGAAAGTGTCTGGTAGCAGGAGATATTGCTTCTACAGGCAGGTTTATAAAGCCTCTTGGAGACATGCAATTCGAGGAATGTGTAGATATATTTAAGGAACAGGTGCGGGGTCTGCTGGCTGGAGGAGTGGATCTGTTTGTTATAGAGACTATGATTGATATACAGGAGGCTCGAGCTGCGCTTTTGGCTGTAAAGGAGAGCTGTGACCTGCCGGTTTGTGTGACTATGAGCTTTGATGAAAGCTTAAGAACCCTGACTGGAACAGATCCTGTTACTGCCCTAATAACTCTTCAAAGTCTTGGAGCCGATGCGGTGGGCTGTAATTGTTCTACAGGCCCTGAGCATATGGTGGAGATCATAACTAAAATGAAACCTTATGCCAAGGTGCCGCTGATGGCTAAGCCCAATGCCGGTCTGCCCAGGCTGGTAAATGGTGTAACTGTATTTGATATGGGAGCCGAAGAATTCGGTTCATACGCAGAGCGTTTTATTCAGGCCGGTGTAAACCTGCTAGGTGGTTGCTGTGGAACTTCCCCGGATTATATAAGGGAGCTGTATAGGAACTGTAGAGATTTAACGCCTCAGAATTCTATTTGCAGCCAATATAGTGCGGTTTCATCCTCAAGGAAAACTGTGTTTTTTGGTATTGATAAACCAGTTGCTATTGTCGGTGAACGTATTAATCCAACAGGAAAGAAAAGCCTGCAAGCAGAGCTCAAGGAAGGCTCAACCAATGAAATAAGAAAATTTGCTCATGAACAGATTGAAAGGGGCGCGGATATTCTTGATGTAAATGTAGGCATGCCGGGTATAGACGAAAAGGAAGTTATGGTAAATACCGTGAGTATGCTCGGCAGTATATCCGATGCTCCATTATGCCTGGATTCATCATCTCCGGAGGTACTTGAGGCGGCCTTAAGAATCTATCCCGGACGTGCGCTTATAAATTCCATATCACATGAAAAAATAAAGCTTGAACGTTTGCTGCCGGTAGCTGCTAAGTATGGAGCTATGTTTATACTTCTTCCTCTGAGTGATGAAGGAGTTCCTGAAAAGGCTATACAAAGACAGGCTATAGTTCAAGATGTATTTAATAAAGCAGCTGCCTTTGGTTATCAGAAAAATGATATTGTGGTTGACGGACTTGTTATGACGGTTTCATCAAATCAGGAAGCAGCATTGGAAACCTTGAAGCTTATAGAATGGTGCAGCAGAGAGTTTGGATGTGGAACTATAGTTGGTTTGTCAAACGTCTCCTTTGGCTTGCCCGAAAGAAGCTGGGTAAACGCTGCATTTATGTCAATGGCAATAGCCAGAGGGCTTACAATGGCAATAGCCAATCCCTCCAGTGAGTTGCTGATGTGTATAAAAATGGCCTGTGATGTTATAATGAAAAATGACATAAACAGCAGAAATTACATTGCTTACTTCAACAATAAGGAAAAACCTTTAACCGGCGAAAATCAGAGAAAAACAGGTGAACAAAATACTGAAAAAAATACCGGTGAAAAGATATTTGATGCAGTTTTAAATGGAGAAAATGAAATAATTGATTTGCTTGTAAAGAAAGCTGTCGCTGAAAAGACTGCTCCTCAGGACATTGTTGACCTTTATTTGATTCCTGCAATCAACCAGGTTGGAAAGCTATTTGATGAAAAAAAATATTTTCTTCCTCAGCTTATTCAAAGTGCTGAAACAATGAAGGCCGGCTTTACGGTATTAGAACCTTTACTTAAACAAAAAAACATACAAGAGGAAAAAGAAGCTATTGTAATAGTTATAGCTACAGTAAAAGGGGATATCCATGATATCGGGAAAAATATCGTCGGACTCATGCTTCGTAACTATGGCTTTAAGGTGTATGATCTCGGAAAGGATGTAAGTGCCGAGAAAATAATAGACGAAGCAAAGAAATTGAAGGCTCACTTAGTAGGACTGTCGGCACTAATGACTACTACCATGGTAGAAATGAAAGAAGTTATCGACCTGGCAAAAGAACAAGGTTTAAGCTGTAAGTTTATGATTGGAGGCGCAGTAGTTGACGAGGAATATGCAAAAACCATCGGAGCAGACGGATATTCCCGGGATGCCTACGAGGCAGTTAAACTTGCAAAAAGACTTTCTAATAAACAAAACGTATAGCATACTACTTTGATATCCTGTAGCCACCGTCAACAAATATTGTTTCTCCGTTTATGTAATCTGCCATTTCTGATAGCAAAAATAATACGACATTGGCAATGTCTTCAGATTTTGCTATTTTCCCCACAGGGATTAAGCTCTCTGAAGAACTGCGGATTTCATCATTATCAAAAGAATTTGAAGTCATACCGGTATAGGTAAAGCCAGGAGCAACTGAATTAACCCGTATATTATGAGCCGCTAAATCCAAAGCCATTGCTGAGGTAAGAGCAACTAAACCACCTTTAGCAGCGGCATAATCAGCCATGTTTGGCCTAAATATTTTTGACCTGATACAACTAATATTTACAATTTTACCTGCTTTAAATTTTATCATATTTGATGCTATATATTTTGAAAGAATAAAGACTCCGGTAAGGTTAGTCTCAATAACATTGTTCCATTCACTAACATTCAGATCATAAAAGGGCTTTGAGTTCGCAAATACTCCGGCACAGTTTACAAGCCCATTTATCCTTTCATACTTTCTTTCAATTTCATCAACAATAAGTTTTACCGACTTTTCATTTTTCACATCAACGGTATAATGTGTATAACTTTCATGGAATTTTGAGCTGTTTTTTATGTCAATACCAATAACAGTTGCATTATAATCCAGTAATAGCTCTGTGCAAGCTTTTCCTATCCCTGAACCGGCTCCCGACACAATGAATAATTTATTTGTGAAATTCATATAAATGCCTCCTAAAGTATTTTAAAAGTAATAATTTTTAAATATATTACTTTTATTACTATATTAATTGTATCATGTAATAATTAACAATTGCAAATATATGAAATAACAGGGGATATAGAAAATTATTACATAATAGTTGTATATTCTAATTATTATATGTTACAATTATTGTAAGCAGTGTTTACATTCTATATTGTCGGCAAACAACCCTGTTAATGGTAGTTCTGGGAGAGATACATATAATTATACCAGGAGGAGTACTCATGATAAATGAAGACAGTAATTCAGTTCTGTTACGCGAAATGGTAAGAATACTCGAAAGAAAGCTCGGAGTACTAGAAGATTATCAAGTCTCCTGTTGTAGTGGAATCACTATGGCTCAATGTCATGCTTTAGTTGAGATAGGCCGTGCAAAGAATATTTCTTTGAATGAACTTGCCGAATTGCTTAACCTTGAAAGCAGCTCTATGAGCAGGACTGTTAACAACTTAGTGAATAGTAACCTTGTAAAACGGGATATTGACCCAATGGATAGAAGATATGTAACAATTACACTTACTGAGAACGGGAATAAGATGTTTAAAGAAATAGAAGAAAACATGAACTCTTATTTTTCAAAAATATACGATTCTATACCTGCAGATAAATCACATCAAGTAATAGAGAGTTTGCAATTACTAATTAATGCCATTGGTAAAAATGTATGCTGTTAATAGTTAAGAGGTGAAAGGCTTGGATAATAAAAGCTGTTGCAGTTCCAAAGAAAAAGATTTTAAAGCTAAAGCGATTAAAGTAAAACCAAGGGTCAAAATTTCAAAGGATTCTGTATCCTTATCTTCAGGATTAAAAGATAATTTATGCAGTTGCAGTGGACTCGATAAATGTTCAACAGCGCCAATTACAAAATACGATAAGAATGATTATTGGATAACTGGTGAAATAAAAACAAATGCAGGTATAGTTCCACAGGTATCCACTAACTTAGTTTTCGCTGATACTTTAGGAGCATGGAAAGTACGCTGGGGAATCAAACGGATGAATTACAAAATAGAGCCGGGTATTTATGCGGTTGGAACTCCTGACAAAGATTCCATCGTACTTGTAACTGCCAACTATAAATTGACTTTTGATGCCCTAAGAAAAGAACTTGAAGGCCTTAATGCCTGGATTTTAGTATTGGATACAAGGGGTATTAACGTATGGTGTGCCGCAGGAAAAGGCACCTTCGGCACCAAGGAACTCGTGAACCGTATAAGAAAAACAGGTCTTCATGAAATTGTTGCTCATAGGACGTTGATATTACCCCAATTGGGAGCTCCAGGTGTATGTGCACATGAGGTGACCAGGTATACTGCCTTCAAAGTGATATATGGTACCGTAAGAGCGAAGGACCTGAAAGCTTTTATCAATTCCGGAATGAAAGCGACGGATGAAATGAAAACAATCAGATTCAACACGTATGACCGGTTGGTTCTGATCCCAATTGAACTTATAAGTACATTTAAAGTCTCTATGATTATTTTCGGTATCCTGTTTTTAATAAATCTCATTGCATTAAACCCTTTCGGAATTACTGATGTCTATGGGTACGTGGGTGCTTTAGTAGTTGGCTGCGTACTGACACCGGTAATGCTTCCCTTGATTCCTGGCAGGGCTTTTGCTTGGAAAGGGTGGATTCTAGGTTTACTGTGGGCTATAGCTGTAATATTACTCAACACTTGGTTATCATCGCCCTCCATAAGCTTAATCAGAGGAATAGGCTATTTGCTGGTGCTGCCATCTGTTTCTGCATTTTATGCCATGAACTTTACCGGATCATCAACGTATACATCGTTTTCAGGGGTATTGAAGGAAATGCGTATAGCAATACCCATAATTACTATATCCATAAGCGCAGGAGTAATTTTGATTTTGCTTAACAGTTTTTTTAAGCTTTAAGGAGGAAGGCTATGAGAAATCGGTATTTAAAAAATGTTGCCACACTAAAGCTGAATTATGATAAATGTACCGGCTGCAAGAAATGTATTGAGGTTTGTCCTCATGGTGTCTTTGAAATGCAAAATGGAAAATCTGTGCTTAGGGATAAGGACAGGTGTATGGAATGCGGAGCCTGTGCTAGAAATTGTCCCTTTGGAGCCATAGAAGTAAAGCCGGGTGTAGGCTGTGCATATGCAGTTATTAAAGGATGGCTTACAGGAAGTGAACCAAGCTGCGATTGCTCCGGCAGCAGTGATAGTAGTGGATGTTGTTAATTGCGGAAGTTCCTTTATAGTTTATTCATATAAAAAGCATCCCCAACTGATATTTTCGTTGCTTTCCAAGAAGGGTAGAAGCTTGCTAAGGGCGATGTGCTGGTGGGAACTAATAAATTATTTAATTTTATACAGCTACAAACGAGAAATAGAATTTTAAATTTTGAATGGGGGAGTTGATTTTGAAACCATCAAGATTATCATTGTTAGACAGATTCTTAACTCTATGAATACATAAATCCTCACTCAGCCCAAGTATTCATTGCATTATGGGTTTACAGGTTCAAAATAGTAGTATGGCATTTAAATATTTTGATATTGCTGCAAATGTAGACATTGATGTTAATCAAAAAAATTCTGAACAGGGTATACATACTGCAGCACAAGGTGGTACATGGCAGGCAGCTATCTATGGGTTTGGAGGGCTCAAGATACGTGATGAAGTTATTTACCTGAACCCATGGCTTCCAAAACAGTGGAAGTCAATGGCTTTTAAAATTAACTGGATGAAACGAAATATTTCTGTTTCTATTGGGATAGATAGTATTACTATTTTGGTGGAGTCTGAGTGGGAACATGAAACACAAATTGGGCATAAGAATAAAATATATATGGCAAGAACTAATAAAATATTAAAGATAAAACTGGAAGAATAGGAATCTACTTTTATGCTCAAGTGTAAAATATAATTATAAGGAGATACTTTGTAGGGTTATAGAATTTGAAAAGGATTATTGTACTTTAAAGATTATGGTATTTGGAGATAGGTCACATTATCTTGCAAAGACTATGTGGCGGCTTATGTAAGGGTCAAACAAGATCCAGCAGCGAATTCAAAATTTTTACCACTAACGTCTAATAGCTAGATAGTTGAACCTGGTAATACAGTTAATCATGATGATCTTTTGGTAGTTTAACTAAAAACTTATTGTAAGGTATAATATCATTTTATCTCCCTCCAACTACGCGAAATTATTATTTCGCGTAATTGGAGGGAGATATGAATCAATTTTGCCATTAATGCTCCTACAACCAGTGCAAGCAGTAGTGAAGCAATGCCCACGCCTATAAACAGTTTATTTAAAGTATTAATAAAAACAAGATCATTATCCGTAAAATAGTATGGACCATAATGCCCAATATCTACGCTTCCAACCTGTACTAAGTTGAGAATTACAGGATAATTGGTTTCAATATATCCACCTTTAAAATTGACATTATAATTTTCCATGTTCTTGGCCATATGCTCGAGCATGGAGGTACACATCCCGTTATTATGGACTGTAGCGTCCCATATCACATTACCGGAGTTGTCCCTGACCTTGACTATCATTCCTTCTTCTAGAGCAGATACGCCAATGTTTTCAATTCCCACTTTACTCCATGCTCCGTTATACTGTCGGGCTATAAGATTCACAGTATCATTATTTCTTTGCTCCTGCTGCTGAATTACATATTCTTTAAATTGTTTTTCCAAAAGGAAATTTGTAAACAGGGTTATTATTGCCACCAAAAATACAGCAACCAAAATATAAGATAGAGAAAGCTTTGTCCTCAAGCTTTGTTTCATATTATTCACCACCAAATCTATATCCGACTCCGTGAACAGTTAAAATGTACTGGGGATTTTTGGGGTCTGTTTCAACCTTTTGACGCAAGTTTTTAACATGAGTGTCAATGGTTCTGTCAAAGCACTCAAAGTTATTGCCGATAACCACAGAAATTAATCCTTCGCGGGTAAATATCTTTTTGGGGTATTTAGCCATTGCAGTAAGTATTTTAAACTCATTGGGCGTTAGGCTAATCTCTGTCCAATGCTTTTTTATCGTATAGCTTTTGAAATCTATTATTAATTCGTCATTGTTGAAGGAAAGAGTATCCGTGAGCTCCATCCCACCTTCTTCCGTCCTTCTAAGCAGCGCGGCCACTCTAGCAACAAGCTGCCTTGGACTAAAGGGCTTTGTCATATAATCATCAGCGCCAATATCCAGCCCCTTTAAAATATCTTCCTCCTCTGTTTTCGCCGTTAGAATAATGATAGGTACTCTTGATTTTTTTCTTATAAGCCTGCATATCTCCTCACCTGATAAATCCGGAAGCATAAGATCCAAAATCATAAGCGAAGGATCAGTATTTTCGAAAACCTCCATCGCATGCTTACCGTTATATGCTTCATATACTTTATATCCGCTATTCTCAAGATATGACTTGACAACATCTACGATTTTTTCTTCATCATCCACAACAAGTATTCTTCTTGAGTTATTTCCCATAGTTTCCTCCAAGCAGTACAAAATAATCTTTTCTAAAAAATATACCATATCATTATGGAGATATTATGAAGTATTTTCTAAACAAAAAGCCCCTCGTAAAAGGAGCTTTTCTGTAAATATGTTGAGTTTACTGCACTACATCGTATCCCTGATCCTCTATTGCGGCTTTAATTGTATCAATTATGACTTTTTCAGTATCAAATTCAACTGTAACCGTTTTCTCTTTAAGGTTTACTGCCACGCTTCCAATCCCATCCAATTCACCTACTGACTTTTTCACAGCATTTTCGCAGTGATTGCATGACATTCCTTCCACCTTCAGAATTGTTTTCTCCATATTGAATACCTCCCGTTATTGTAAGTTAAATGGTTTTAAGAGTTTCCAGACTTGTTCGGTTTTCCCGTTTGTTTCAATGGGAACCTGCGCATATGTCCATCCCGCTACATTGTTCGGGTCAACGCCCGCCGCGATCAGTGGCTCTGGGTTCAGCACGAACACAATGTCCTTGTCCTGAACGCTGTTGTCGTAGCCGTTGGTTTTCATGTCCTTCGCCCACTCGAACATGTTTCCGTCGCCTAGCTTCACGCCGTAGTGGTCGAGGGTCGTGTGGTAGTTAATGGTATCGCGGTACTTGTTGACGATTTGCTCATAAGCGGTCAGGGCGGTGGGATTTCCGTCATAGGTCAGCTTGTCACTTCCGAGCTTTGCTCCTACCATCAGCATCTTACTCCCCATTTCCCCCATAGTTTCGCCATCATAAAAGGCGTAATTATCGGGCAGCTTTTCGGGATTGAGTCCAGCATCCAGAAACGGCTGGGCGTCGAGTTCCAGCATTACATCGTGGAGAGGGGCTTTGCTGTAATCCTCGCTCCAAATAAATCGCACAGAGTCATCCGGCGCGGAGAGTGCCCATCCGACATTAAGTTCGTCGGCTTTCACCTTGTCGGGGATGACTTTCAATACGGTGTCAAAGGATGTGACAGAGGTCTTCCCCACCACGTCGAGACTACCTCCACCGGAGCATGCGACGGCGGTTATGGCCAGCGTGCCGGTGAGACAGAGTAGGGCTATGTTTCTGATTAGTTTTTTCATGGTTATGCAACCTTCCTTTCTTGGCCCGTGGCCTTAAATCTTTTTAAACGCAGTGCATTTGTTAGTACAGATACCGAACTTAGGGACATGGCCGCCGCAGCGAAAATCGGATTGAGCAGTGGGCCGTCAAACAACAGGTACAACATACCGGCAGCAATCGGGATACCCACGACATTATATCCAAATGCCCAAAAAAGGTTTTGCTTTATGTTGCGAATGGTTCTCTTACTCAAATAGATGGCGGTCGAAACATCACGGAGGTCGCTCCTCATGAGTACTATGTCCGCACTCTCCATCGCTACGTCGGTACCCGAGCCGATACCGATACCGATGTCAGCCTGCGCCAGTGCGGGTGCATCATTGATGCCATCACCGACCATAGCGACCTTTTTGCCTTCGCCTTGAAGTTTTTTGACCTCGTTAGACTTATCCTGGGGAAGAACTTCGGCGAGTACCCGGTCTATGCCAACCTGTTTTGCTATCGCGTCAGCGGTCCTTCGGTTGTCGCCAGTAATCATTGCGACCTCAATACCCATCTTGTGTAAGCTCTCAATCGCCGCTCTGCTGGACGATTTAACCACGTCAGCTACAGCCACAATACCCGCCAGTCGTCCGTCAATGGCCACGTACATAGGCGTCTTTCCTTCGCTTGCCAGCTTGTCGGAATGGGCTTCCAGAGCCGACAAAGCAATACCGCGTTCATCCATCAGTTTGCGGTTGCCCACGAAAACGTTCTGACCGTTGATTTGCGCCTCTATACCGCGACCGGTGATAGAGTTGAAGCCGTCTACTTTCTGGAACTCCAGTTCCTTATCCTGCGCTCCAGTCACAATCGCCTGACCTAGCGGGTGTTCGGATCCTTTTTCAGCGGAGGCAGTGATTTGCAGCAGTTTGTCAGCCAGGAACCCCTCCGTTGTCAGCACGTCGGTCACGGTGGGCTTTCCTTCAGTTATAGTACCGGTCTTGTCAAAGACGATAGTGTTAATCTGATGCGCGGTTTCCAACGCCTCGCCGCCTTTAATGAGTATCCCGTTCTCCGCACCTTTGCCAGTGCCGACCATGATGGCCGTGGGTGTTGCCAAGCCCAGCGCACAGGGGCAGGCAATGACGAGTATTGATATGAAGATGGTGAGGGCAAATTTCAGGTCTCCGCCAGTTCCGATGAACCACGCCACACCCGAGACAACCGCAATCGCAAATACGATGGGAACGAACACGCCGGAAACCTTATCGGCCATTGCCGCAATCGGGGCTTTGCTGCCCTGCGCGTCCTCGACCAACTTGATAATCTGCGCCAACGCCGTATCGCTACCGATCTTTTCGGCGCGAAACTGAACAGTACCGGTTGTGTTGATGGAGGCGGTATACACCGGGTCACCGGCTTTTTTATCCACTGGCATACTCTCGCCGGTCAGCATGGATTCATCTATAGCGGTATGCCCCTCTAAAACCGTGCCGTCCACTGGGATTTTCGCTCCGGGCTTCACGACGATAATGTCGCCGATTTCCACTTCCTCGATGGGAATTTCCTTTTCTACGCCGTTCTGAATGATAATCGCCGTTTTCGGTGCCAGTCCCATAAGTTTCTTGATGGCCTCGCTGGTCTTGCCCTTTGAAACGGCCTCCAATGTCTTACCCAGCATTATCAGCGTAATGATGACGCCGGCTGTTTCAAAATAGAGGCTTTCTACCGCCCGGAAGTTGCCGATGGAGATTTGCCATGTGTTGTAGAAGCTGTACAGAACAGCGGCAGTAGTGCCGATGGCAATCAGACTATCCATGTTCGGGCTGCGGTGCCAGATGGCTTTGAATCCGACCGTATAGAACTTATACCCTACCCCGATGACAGGGAGCACCAGCAATATCTCCAGAAGTGCATAAATCAGTGAGTAGTTCATTGGGTCAAGCCCTTCCGGATAGGGCAGCGTGATTCCATACTTCGTCAGCATCGGTACCATTGCGATGTACAGAAGTGGTAGTGAGAACACGGCGGCGACGATGAATTTCGTCCACATCACGCGAATTTCTTTTTGTTTACGCGCCCTGTCCTCATCTGCCGCATCTGTTTTAGATACTTCGAGTGCCTTATATCCGACTTTTTCAATAACTTCCTTTATAGTGAAAACGCGCACTTGTTGCGGGTTATAGGTGATAGTTGCCTTTTCGGTTGCAAAGTTTACCGAAACCGTGGATACACCATCTAACTTGCCTATGGCTTTTTCAACACGCTGAGCGCATGCCGCGCAGGTCATACCTCCGATTGGTATGGTTATATTTGCTGTATCCGTTTTTTCCACAACTTCGTATCCGATTTTGGTAACTGCCTCTTTAATTGAAGCTAGCTGGAGTACATTTGGATCGTATTCCACAAATAATTTCTCACTGGCCAAATTTACTGTGGCTTGCCCAATACCGGGGAGCTTACGAACTGTTTTTTCGATTCTTTGTGCGCAAGCTGCGCAGGTCATTCCTCTAATACTTAATACATTACTATTCATGCTTCATCACCTAACTTATTTAGTATTATAATTGAATATATGAGCATATCCTTTACTTGAGCTTGACGATTATTTCACTCAATGCTATCATTATATCCGAAATGTGATATTTAACAAGTACGCACTATATTGTGATATACTACCCAAAATGATAGCATGGAGGAATTTTATGAAAACTGATAGCAAAAATCTTAGCTGCCCCGTGGATGCAACCTTAAAGCTTATTGGCGGAAAGTACAAAGCCCTGATACTCTGGCATCTTATTGACGGTAAGCTCCGCCATGGTGAACTCCAAAGGCTTATCCCCCAGGCTACACCTAAAATGCTGACTCAGCAGCTTCGCGAGCTTGAAAGTGATAATTTGATTACACGTACAGTCCATCCTGTAGTCCCGCCAAAGGTCGAGTATTCGTTGACCAATTTTGGCTTGAGTTTACGTCCGATACTTAATGCCATGTACAATTGGGGAGCAGGCTACATGAAAGATAATAATCTTGAAATATGCTGCTCAATGACATCGCACAATTGAAAAAGCTATATTCAGGCACGGCAGAGCATTGCTTCGCCGTGCCTTTCATTATATCCTTATATTATCATTATCATTTTGAGAAGTGCTTATTACACTTCTCGAGGAGTTATGACTGTCCTTTTTTTCTTTGTCCTTATCCCTCATGAAGAACATCGCCGCAATAATTCCGAGTGCGGGTAGAATACAATGCCAATGTTCAAGTAGAAATTGCATATTCTGGCTCCTCCTTTTCTTTATCTATTAACCACAGCAGGATGGTAAATTAGATGAACCATCATCCTCAGTTTCATCCACAGTTCCATCATCGTTTGCAACCGTAATGTTGGAACGCACCATGCCCATCCAGCAGCTGAACGCAAAGGTTCCTGATTTATCCGGTGTGAATTCAATCAGATTGTCGCCTGTTTTTAGCTCAATTTGAAGATTGTATTCAGGTATTACAATAGCGTTGTTGCAGCCGTTCAGCGACCCCTCCGGAGCCTTCAGTGTCCATTTGACCGGTATCCCTTTTTGAACTTGAATTGGTTCATATCCACCACCGCTTACAGTGGAAGTCACATATTGAACACCATCCTTTACAGTTGCCTTTACCGCTTGACCTGAAGCTTCACTCCCTGATACATTCTGCTGGAAGGTTTCAGGCGGCCAAATAAGCGTTTGGAAATTAGATATTTCCTCTTTTATTGACGCGATAGTTTCCTCGCTGACATCATCAACTACACTGAGATAGCCATAAAATTTATTATCTCCGGTTGAAAAATCAAAGCTATTATCTGGTGTGAAGGACAGAGAGTTTTCACCTTCATTCAGAATAAGCTGAGTGGCATAATTTGGAACCAAAAGCTCTGTACCGCCTTCTGTATTGCTTGAGGAGTTAATAATATTCCATTTAACATCCAGACCTGATTTTACCACTATAATAGCGGGGCTAAAGCCTTCATCAGTTAATTCAATAGTAACTTCCTGCATCGGGTAAATGCCTTTGTATGTTATTTCCTTAGCAACTGCGACTTTGTCGGTAGGGATTTTATAGCCTGCCGGAACCGGATCGCTTGGTCCCGTATTGCCATTGTCGAAATTGTTTTGTGCTGACGAGTCGTCAGAGCTTTCACCAATCGAAGTACCCGCATCCGTCACTATAATAGTGCCGCGAATCATTCCCATCCAGCAGCTATATTGGAATTTTCCTGTTTTTGTGGGGTTGAATTCAATCACATTTTCACCGGGCTTGAACTGATAATTACTAATTCCAAATGCCTGAATGTTAACCCTGTCGTTGCACCCGTTTATGCTTCCCTTCGGTGCATTAATAACCCATTTTACAGGGGTCCCTACCTGTACCGCAATATTGGGGTATCTACCCGATGAAAGGGTACTTGTGACAACCTGTTTTCCATCCACAATATTGACGTCGACATTTTCAGCATTAGCGCGGTTGCTCAGAATTCCTGAACTAAACACAAATATAACAGCAATAACTACAATTGATGTGGCAACAGTTGGTAAAGCCCTGTTAGAGAAACTGCGGAAAGGAATGCTATACGCAATACCTACCACACAAAGTCCAAGAATTATGGAAAGCAAGAGGTTAGGGGGCAATAATCCCGAAAGGCTTCCGCCCTGCGAAAGCATGGCTAATCCAAGGACTACAACCAAAACAGCGCCTATACTCATAACCTTTTGGGTGAATCTCTTTCCTAATGCAGATACAATGGAGCCAAGCCCTAGCATGAGCGGTACTGTTCCCAAACTAAACAGGAACATGGAGATTGCGCCTGCAAACGGATTTCCAGAAGCCAGCGCAACGATTTGCATGGACTGCAGGGGCCCGCATGGCATCAAGCCATTTAATAATCCTACAATCAGAGGACTTTTATTTCTTGACTTTTCTTTATTGACTTTACGTTCGAGGAATTTAGGTATTTGTGGTTGCAATTTACGCAACCATGGGAAAATACCAAGCATATTAATTCCCATGATCACCATGAACACGCCTGCAATAAGCTTGATAATTCCTTGTGCTAAAACTGGCAATCCCGCACCTGAGCCTCCGCCAAACAGCAGGCTTACAAAGCCAAGAATAAACCCGACAACTGTGTAAGAAATCACTCTTCCCAGATTATATAAAAAGGCCGGCGTGAATGTGGAAAAACGGCTTCTCTTCCCTATCCCCAGGGCTTGCGAATCTGACTCTCCATCATGGGGTATGCATTGAGAGAGGTTAATACCGCCGCACATCGCGACACAATGAATAGATGTTATTAATCCAATAACAAACAGCATCCCATATCCCATTCTGGCATCGGCCAGTTGACTTGGTACAAGAAGGTTTAAAATACCGAATTGCTGCAGGAGCACATACAGCGAAACAATAATAATCAATATTCCTATGACACGGCTTGCATCCGGTTTTAGTTTTTCATTTTCAGTTAATATTTTGTAGCCCAGTTTTCCAATGATTGCGCAAATATCCTTGAAGGTAATGACACCTGTATCATAAGTAACATCAGCGGTTCCTTCGCTATATCTTACGGTAGCACTTTTCACACCTTCAGTATTACGAAGCTTTTTTTCTATTTTGTTTTGGCAGCTGATACACGTCATACCACCGATACTAATTTTTGCTCTTTTCTCTTTGGATTCCATAAAAAATTACCACCCCTAGTTCAAGTTATGCCTATAAAATCAGTTCTTCCAATTTGAAAATATCTCTTTGGCCTGTTGAAAATAGTCTTTTGTAATTACAATATTCTGACCATCATCTGATTTATCTTCATCAAATATCGGAACTGGATTGCAGCCCCCTTTTTGCATTTCAACCTGGTCGGGCTCGAATCTATTTCCGCAATTCTGACATACGAGTATATCACCATCCAGCTTGTAATACCCTCTTCCTGAACCGTAACATACCTGACAGGTATTAAAAGCTGTCCTGATAGTACCGTCTGATGCTTTTACAGCAAGTACCTCCATTTTAGTACCTCCAACATTGTACGGGAAAAATTTCGCAGTTGCGGTAATATCAATTTTCGGTATAATCAGACTTCCATCACTGGTTATATTAGAGTCTTTGCTGCTCCAAGCGCCTTTAATAACCAGGACAAAAGCAAGGATAACTACCATTGCACCAACAATAACTAATATTTTTTTATTTCTTTTTCTTGACATATTTTTTTTCGTATTTGCCATATAATCTGCCCTCCTATTGCTATTTTCCCTAATCATATCAGTGGTTTATGAAGAAGTTATGAAGATGAATCAAATATTTAAATTTTATTATAGGGTCATACGATGAGCAAAGGAGCCATTTCTGGCTCCCCTCCGTCAATTTTTTAATTCAACCTTTTCTTCTGTATTCTTCGTCTGTAATCTCTCAATGTGTGTATCTTTCGTTTAATACACGTAAAGCTGAGTTCTCATTTGAATCTGATTTATAAATTAATTTAGGTTACTAAAAAGATAACATATAGCTGATGTTATTCGCCTTCTTTCAATGGCACACCAATATTCTTTATAAAATAATCTACATCCCTATTACCCGTTCTTTCAGCTTCTTCAGTAAAAAAACAGCCAGGTAAACCACCTTTGGTACGATGGAATAAAACACATGAACAACATTTACCCCAATTTTCGCAATGTGTAAATGTGCATTTGCATTTATTATCATTTCCCAGGTTATCGTTACGAGTACAAGTCATAATAAACCCCCATAAAATTTATTTTTCTCCGCAAACAGCAAATATGCTGATTGCTGCTTGGTCGCACCCGCAGCTGGAACTTGCGCAACAGTTGCCACCGGCACAATCAATTACAATATTTTTAAGCCCTGCTGAAGTGAACCATTCCTTAACATCTTCTCGCTTAAATCCAAGCCATCGATCATGCTGTTCAAGTTTTAAGAACTCATGATTGTGTTTATCCAAATCCGTTATAACCAGTTTACCGCCTGGCTTAAGAATTCTAGTCATTTCTTTTATAGCTGTTAACGGATCCTCAACATGATGTAGGTACATATTTGCCATTGCATAATCTACATTATTGTTTTCAATTGGAAGACATTCTGCTTCACCTTGTCGATATTCAATTCCGCTATCTGTACCAAATTTATTTTTCATCTGCTCCAGCATTTCTTCAGACCTGTCTACAGCTATAACTTTTAAACCCTTATTTAACAGCCCTTCTGAAACAAAACCAGTACCTGCACCAATATCTGCAGCCAATTCTCCTTCTTTAACATTTGCAAGACAGTACGCCTTTTCACGAACAGCTTCTGAGAAAAATCCCTGTTGCATTTTATCCCATTGACCTGCAACCTCTTTAAAATACATCTTACTATCCATGTTCTTCACTCCCTAATTTATTTAATTCTAATAATTCTTCAACTATTTCAGATAAATCTCTGACAAGCATAGGGCATTTTCACCTTAACGTTCGTTTTTTCCAATAGCCTCAATAAGAATCTGTAAACTTTCAAGCACTTGTTGCTTCTTATTTTCTGGTATTGACCCATATACTTTACCAAAATATGAATTCATGTCGACTTCAATACCTTCAAATAGTCTTGAACCACTATCGGTAAGGGAAATTGTCACATACCTTCTGTCCTTTGGATCGATATCCCTTTTGGCAAGTTCCAAAGTAACCAAATTATTAACTGTCCTGCTCATTGTACTGTTTTCAAGATTCAACAATTCTGCAAGTTCATTTAGTGAAATACTCTTAGCACGTCCTATTTCAACTAAAGCATGACATTGACCAAGAGTTATATCACAACATGAAACTTGCTTTTCCTGCAAAATACCGAGCTTTCTCTCAAGTATTCTTATCAGCTCTCGTAATTGCTTAGTATCATCAGAAAAAATCATAGTGATTAATTACCTCCTGCAATTATTGTATCACGTAATAGTTTGAATTTGCAACTATTATTTATATTAATTTTCCAGCCTTATATTCTTTTCTAACTATATATAGCAAAGAAAAAAGACAGGAATTTTGAAACTGATTTCTTCCTGTCTT
This sequence comes from Bacillota bacterium, assembly GCA_023415305.1. Classification (GTDB taxonomy): domain Bacteria; phylum Bacillota; class Clostridia; order Acetivibrionales; family DSM-1351; genus Ruminiclostridium. Next base: position 585 of record JAEZKZ010000058.1, on the reverse strand, counting down.
TCTATTAAAGATGTTTAGCTTTTCTCTGTTTATTATGATGTTATCAATTTTGTTGTAAGGCCGATTGCCCGACTATTAAGCCATTCTTTTGTATTACGTCCATGTACCACAGCCCACTTTTCTTGATGATACGCTTTTGATCAATATAATCAATATAAACCAATCCAAACCTTTTGGAATAACCAAGATTCCATTCAAAATTGTCCATGAATGACCAGACATAATATCCAACTAAATTAACTCCATCCTTAACAGCTTTATGCGCTTGTATAATATGATCATTCAGGTAACTAATTCGATTATCATCATCAACTTGACCTTTATCATTTACAATGTCCTTATAAGCAGCCCCATTTTCGGTAATCATTAATTTAATACCTTTATATTCACTATGTAAATACATCAGCAAGTCATAAAGACCTTCAGGGTAGATTTCCCATCCAGAATCTGTAACAGCCTTTCCGGTTGTTGCAAAAGAGACTTGAAGAAGCTGACTATCATTATCATGCATTACGGAATTGCTCGAATAATTGTTTACTCCCAGGAAGTCAATTGGTGTGCTTATAATCTCCATATCTGCGATAT
>JAEZKZ010000032.1 GCA_023415305.1 Bacillota bacterium | reverse complement strand
CAGCGCTCAAGCCACCTCCCCGGGACTGACGGGCAGTCATTGCGTCCCTCCACGGCGTTGCTCCAGGTGGGGTTTACATAGCCGGCAAGTCGCCATGCCGCTGGTGAGCTCTTACCTCACCTTTCCACCCTTACCTGCTGGAAGCAGGAAGTTGGATGTTGGAAGATAGAAAACTGATAAAACACTTTTATATTTTCTAACCTCTAACCTCCAACGTCAAACTTCCAGAAGGCGGTATATCTCTGTTGCACTTTCCTTAAAGTCACCTTCACCGGGAGTTACCCGGCACCATTGCCCTATGGAGCCCGGACTTTCCTCATTCACGCCTTTTCAGGCTGTGCCTGCGATCATCTGGCTTACTCATAACTATTCACTAATATTTAATTGTTACTTTATTTCATCTATAATAATATTTCATTTATTACTATATTTCTTGTATTTCTTTATTCGATCTATTACCTTACATATTACTTAAATTACTTTCCATTACTGAAAAGCTTACATTGTGCCAAGTCAATTAAGAAAAAATATATCTTCTGGGCTTGGACAACTTATTATAGATGTTAAGGCCGGATATGTCAAGAGAAAAGAAATGGATCACTTTCCATTTTACTGCATATTACTTCAACCGAATCAAATTTATTTGATAATAGCATTTGCAGTCTTGACAATATCACATGCTCGGAGGCATAATGACCTACATCAATAATACATAGACCCATTTCACGAGCATCTAAAGCAGTGTGATATTTTAAATCACCTGTGATAAGCACATCCTGCTGAAGAGCCTTTATATAGTCCAAATCAACATCAAAGCTGCCACAAAAGACAGCAACATTTTTAACGTTATCAGGTTGTGAGCCAATTATCCTTAAACTTGTTATATTCAAGTTTTTCTTAAGAAGGTCAATAAACCCGTTAAAAGTAGTCTCGTTAGCTAGGGTTCCGATTTTACCAAGACCCAAATTTTCATCAAAACCATCAGGAATATAAGGTTTCAGAGGTTTTAGACCTGAAAGCCCGACAGTTTCTGCAAGAGTGTCATTAACGCCACCAACTGCTACGTCCAAATTTGTATGAGCGCTTATTACACTAATATTTTTTGTAACCAGTGTCTGTATCTGCTGACCTTTTATTGTGTCAAAATCCAGAGTATTCAGCTTTGTAAACATAAATGGATGATGAGATATTATCAGCCCTATATCGTCGTTTATAGCCTCCTTTATAACCCTTGAGGTCACATCCATGCACAGTAAGATTTTATTAATCTCTGTTTGCCTGCTTCCTAGCATTAGCCCTACATTATCCCACTTTTCAGCATAACCCCAGGGTGCAAGCTCATTTAAATAATTCAGTATCTCTCCAACCTTCATATTCAACCTTTCTCCTCTTTTCAATGCCTCATTAATTCGTACTAATCTATTCTTCTTTTATTTTTATTGCAAGCTTTAAATAGTTGGCCTTCAACCCTTGATAATAGTCCATCAGACTACTATTATCCGACATGTCCTCCAGCTGATTCAATACCCTGTTAATCTGCCTTATTTTAATTTCACAATACGGCAGCAATAATGGGTCTTTCCTTCTTGTCAGGCATTCACCTACATGTAGCTCAAAGTCTTTATAGCTTTTATTCTGCCCAATAAACCTGGCTACCATAATACAATAAATTTTGTTACCTTCCCTTGAAAGTTCTTCATCATATATGTCAAATTGGTGGTCATACAGCCATTTTCTGACGATATCAAGATCATTCATTGGTTGCAGAACCAGCATCACATCTCTGCAGGAAACCTTCTCCTTATCTGCCTCCAGCAGTTCCGACAGCAGTGTTCCACCCATACCGGCAATTATAATGGCATCAACTTCATTTTTTTCTATGGTTTCCAGTCCGCTACCCAGTCTGGTCTCTATCATATCTTCCATTTTATATTTTGTAATATTCCTTTGGGCAACATGTACCGGACCGACTTTGACATCAGATGCTATGGCTCTTTTGCACTTTCCTTGCTGTATCAGGTATATGGGTACATAAGCATGATCTGTTCCTATATCGGCAACAACCCCGCACTCCGGAACTTTATCCGCTATTAATTTTAGTCTACCATCAAGTTCTAACCTCAATATTAACCTCCATGAGCCGTCATAGCGGCCACAAAATGTAATGAAAATTGTCTACTCCCATATCTGCCATAAGGCGAATAAAGGAGGTTAATTGGCCATGTGCGCTTTCAAAGTACTATAAATACTTTGGTATTGGCAAATACTAAAGTATTGTAAACACTAAAATATTTGTAAATACTTGTATATACAATACTTTGAATATTTCGCACGGCCATAAATTCATAGTTTAGTTTGGAAGACAAGCCTCAGCGAAGTCTTTCAAGCTAAACTCCAAATGTATAGAAACTCATACTGAACGGGTAAATCTGTTTTAATATATAAAATTAAGAGTATATATCTTTTTATGCTTCCTTTGTATCAACAAGGTAAATTATATACATAATATTAATGGATTATCAATAAAAAAGAAAGGAGTAATCTTTATGTCTCCTTATAAAAAAACAAACAAGGTTAATGATATAGAAAGGCCAATATCAAGTAATATACTGGGGAGGGATATTTTAGGAGTCAACCCGAATATTCCGGCAATTAATAAAACAGACCTGGATCAGTACGATGAAACACTTAATACGGACTCAATGAGAAAAATAAAGTAGCATTATGAAAGCCATATTATGGGGGCTATATTGAGCTTGATTATCAGGTTTGCGAATTTATATTATTTGAACAGGTAAAAGGATCTTTATCCGTTGTTACTTCCTGATGAATTACTATAGGGTCTGATACAAGTTCGTAATATCTGTCCTCAGGATATGTAACCGCAATAGTTGGCCTATTTCCTGCAAACTTAACTATATCCTCCCAGCTTGACCAGACAGTACAAAGAAAAAAATGAGCGTATTGCCCCTGATCCTCTACATGTACATATGCTCCTAAATTACCGGGTATTGAAACAGCTTCTTTAACGCCTGTTTCATTTAAATATTTATAAAAAGCGTCTTTTTTATTTAATGGAACCAATCCATGCCAAGTCCGTGATATCATAGTGTAACTCCTTATCAAGAAATATATTATAGTATCATCAATCCAGCTCTTTTATTCAGCATACATATATTTACTGTAATCCCATAGCAAATCACTCAGCTCAGTATCTTTCTCGTAGTATAGATCCACAAAGACATTCTGAACCTTGACTATTGGCTTCAGAGGGTACATGGGATTAACATGCGTCAGTTCACCAATTTCGCCTGTGTTCAGCATAACGTAATCACCTATATAATGACAAACTATCCTCTCAATAAATACATTTAGCATAATTCTATCCAAAAGGTTTGCCATTTCATTTTGCATGTATCTCAATACATCAAACACTGATCTTCTTCTGGAATACACCTTGTCTGAGGTCATCGCATCATACACATCTGCTATTGCAAGCACTTTTGCATATTGATGAATCTGATCACCTTTTGCACCCAGCGGATACCCTGATCCGTCAGCCCGCTCATGATGCATTAAAACACCCATCTTTATTCCCTTACTGATGTCATGCATATTTTCTAACAAACGGTAGCCATACGTTGAATGTTTCTTGATTTCTTCTAACTCGTCGGGAAGCAGCTTTGACTTCTTATTCAGTATATTGGTATCAATTTTAGATTTCCCTACATCATGAAGCAGCCCGGCTTTTGCAATCTCTTCTACTGTAGTATGATCATTTCCCAGCCACTTTGCAAGGGTCATAGCCAACAATGATACATTTACGCAGTGGGCGTATGTATATTCGTCAACAGTGCGTATAGAATCAATACATTTAAGAACATCAAATGAATCATGCACATTTTTTTTGATATTAACCAGAGCATGGTCTACGTTTCGAGTATCCAAGCTTTTTCCTGAATTGATCGAATCCAGAACCTCTTTAACCTCTTCTTTGGCTTCAGAATAGGATTGTGAAAGTTCCGCAGACATTTCCCTCTTTTTTATGTCCTTTCCGAAGCCGCTTACCTCTTCTACTACAAGATTGTCATCATAGATCTCCACCTGAATTGGCTTAAGTCTAAAACGCTTGACCTTCTTCTCCAAGTCCTCTGTAATGAAGGTACCTTTTGGGATGAGGCAGGCACCTGCTTCGGTACAAATGTTTTCTGTTAAAAGCATCCCGGCAACACAACTTTGTGCAGTAATATAAATATGCCGCATAAGTGATTCCCCCAATAAGTAAGAAAAGTTAAATCCAGTTAGCCTTATTATACAATATTACGGAAATAAATACTATTTATCCTATAATTGTTGACACCGGCGAGGGGATTCCCCTCTGCACATGAGTTGTGGGCCTTCAAGACGAGAGCGTAACTAAGAATGCCGGTGTGCATTCTTTGTAGCTCGAGAGGCCCTGTTAGGTTTGATCATCACATTTAAACAATCAAAATATTTTTGTGTACTGCTTGTTATTTTATAATTCTATCATGATCAAACCTTATCCGAGCGGCAGCGAGGAAAGGCCCACCAAATAGAAAAGAGAACATACATAAGTATGTTCTC
>JAEZKZ010000121.1 GCA_023415305.1 Bacillota bacterium | reverse complement strand
AATTATTTCCTGAATCACTTCTTTTGGTAGAGCACTCATAAAAAATCTCCTCTCTGGTTAATACTTAAATTCTTAACCAAAAAGGAGTATTTCCTATGTTCCATACACAAAATTTTTTACAGCGTCCAGTAAAACGGTGATTAAAATCACCTTTTTATACTAAAATTGTTAAATCTGAAAACTTTCGTGGTAAAACCATATCCTTCTTTAAATCATCATTTCTTCTGTCTTCTAATAGTGATATAAAATTGTCGGATCCTTCTCCAATTATCTTTGTCTCCATCTTTCTTGTGTAGACCTTCGAAAATGGGGTATCTGATTCTGGATAATAATACACTTTGAACTCTCCATTTTTATTAAAAGAAGCCAATCCAATGTTAAAATGCATAAACTCGTCCTTATGTTTCAGTACGTTTTCGATCGCCGCTTCATCAACAATAACATAAGATTCATTTGAAAAAGACTTGTATTTAAATGCCTGCTCTAATGCCCTATTCCAGTTTTTAAGTTTTAATTCCAAGGCAATTACATATTTTAAGCTGTTTTCATTTTTCTCCACAAGCAGATAGTCAGGAATCCCAAACAATCCGCTAAACTCTTCTATTATATCTATGTTATTCTCTGAAAATGATCTATTCAGCAATTCCTTGAAATACATTGACATTTCACTTTCTGAGTTAAATCTCATTGTTAATTACTCTCCAAGTATTTATTGTACATTTCAATGGTATTAAGCCAGTGATATAAGTGTGAGCCATCACTATCACTATCTATATTTATTCTTTTCTCCTTAATATCATCAAATATATTTATAGCACTTTTAAAAGATTTGCTCAACCATTTTATTTTTTCATTGTAAGTTTTTGGTAAACCCTTAACTTGCTTTGAATATATTAAGAAATAGTGTTTGTACAGTTCAGGCTTATTAAAATGCCACTTAAATTCTTCTTTGAACATTAAAGGATTATACCTGGAATTTTCAAAAATATTTTCCCAATTATCATATAGTTTTACAATAGATTCTATGTAACCATATTCAATCCATTGAAAAAGTTTTCCGCTGTATAGTCTTGCAGTAGGGCCTCTTTGCTGTTTCTTTTTTTCAGGAGTAATAAATCTTTTAATATTAAAGCTCCTTAAATTTTCATACGATCCCATGCTGATAGAATCAGGCTCGGCCAGAGAATATAAAATACCTTCAGTATTGGTATACCCCAGATGCACCTCAAGATCATTTACTTTTAATGAATGAATAAATACCATAGCATTTAATAAGTATTGGGGATCCTTTATTTGCTTGGATGTAAACTGGCTCTCAAAAATCAGATACACTCCGTCAATATTATTAATACCTGTAATCCAGTTTAGCAGGAAATTACGTTTATTCTCATCCATAAGCTGTTCATGTCTTACTATCACAGTTAAAAGAACCTTTTTACTTATTTTCCTTTGCTTTATACCTTCTGCAAAGGGTGTAACATAATACTGTTTTAGTTGCTCATAACTGTTATCTGATATGAATTCAAAGTATCTGGTTGGAATTATTACATATTGAAAATTATTCGTTAACTGAAAATCCAAATTTTGTTTTGCCATATCATTTGATATCAGTTCAAAAAATCAATTGTCTTGAAATCATCCACCATGTTTGCAGGAAAAAAGTCATATGAGGATAATTTCCCTTTAACATCATTCGGAATGTAATATTGTGAATCAAATAAACAATTCTTTTTAACATTCGTTGGAATTTTAAGCAGATCACTATAACTGATATTCATTGGTGAAAGTATTAGCCCATTCCCAGTATTGTCATCAAGATAACTCTGCACATTCCATTTATAGTTATGGCCGGTTTGATGATAAAGGTTCATATTAATTACCTCCAGTTTTCTTCAATATTCTTTTGCAGTAATTTGTAATTTCTAAACCTTTGATAAGGCTCAACTTTTAATAATTTTTCAACCAAAGAAATGAATCTATCAGATGTCCCTTTTGTACCAGGATTATAAAAATTACCTTCACAAATATTTGTAATGATACTCTTACCATTTTTTAAGGCATCAGGGTGAAATGGATGAAATCCAAGGTATAATTCAAGTATAATTATTCCTAATGAAAAGAAATCTGATCTTGAATCAATTACATCCTTTTTGTTAAGTATTTGTTCCGGTGAAGCATATATCGGAGTGCAAGGTCCCATTGGTAAGATTGTTTTGGTGAGAGAATTGAAATCGAGGAATCTGGCAATACCCAAATCAATTATTTTGGGCTTTAAATCACTTGTAATTAATATATTGTCAGGCTTTAAGTCTCTATGTACAATATTTCGTTCCCATAAATTTTTTAGCCCTTGAACTAATTCATTTAAAAAAAATACTATTTTTAGCTCACTATTAAATGCATTTTTAACTTCAGTTAGATTTCTAGCGTCAATAAATTGTTCTATAATACAAAAGCTTTTCTTATCCAAGTCATATTCAAAGTTATAGTTTTTAGGAAAATACTCTGATTCAATATCTTTTAAACAATTTACTTCCCGCTTTATCCGTTCCAAAGAATCCAAGGAACTAAACTTACCCAATTTAGCAACTACGACGCCAAAATCAGGGTGAATAACCTTATAAACTTTCTTCTGTCCCCCGGTAAACAATAATTCAACTTGTGAACATGCATTTAATATATTATACATATTTAGCCTCTCTTAGCTTTGATAAGTTAGGAGATATAGAACAAGTGTTCTTTTTATGTAAACTATCTATATTGTAAATTATACCAACCTATTACAAATTGTGCAATAATGTTACACATTTTGTATAATTTTATATGAATGTTTTTAGTCACAAAAAAAAGAGCCTTACTTTATCGTAAAGTCCCTTTTTACTAATATAATTAAATATTCTCTTGAATCTCCTCATACCGTTGTATGAATTCTTTATGATACCTTTTCGCCTGTGCAAGTAAATCACTATATGATTTTAAGAACACTTTTCCATCCTTGGCCAACGACTCCGCTACAGATTCAGAGGTTCTATCCATCCTATAATTATCAGAAATCAAATATGTAATAACTTTTGTAACATCATCTCTAAATTTTTCCGCAACAAATGATTGATAATCAGTAGCTTGTAATATTTCGTCGCATGATATAATTATATTTGGACGCTTTAATTCGATTATATGGACTATACCACTATGATTTGTACATAAAAAGTCTATTCTTCTATTTGATTCCTTAAGTTTTTCATCGGGGAATTTTTCTTTAAGAAGTTTTGAATAATATACTTCTGTCTCGAACGAAGACATTTTTGGATCAAGTAACCATGGAAACTCCTTTAAAAATTTCTGAATTACATCTCTTTCAGAAGCATTTTCACGGACATATCTTTCGAATTGTTCAATAGTTTTAATGCGTCCTTCAGCTATCTTTGCCAATTCTTTTGATTCTATAGTATGCCAATCATTTAAAAGTTTAATAGCACTCTCATTATCTAGCAACTTAAGATTATCGAGCTTAACAGCGTATTCTTTAAATGATTGATAACTAAACATATCTTGAATATGTGTAATGTAATCTTTGGCATCAGATATATCAATATCATGATTTTTTATTATTGCGTTTGTAATCTTAATCCCTATATCCTTTTCCATAGGGTTAAGACTTTTTAACCAAACATCTACATCAACCCCAAGATCTTTAATCTTATCTTGACGATTTTTAGCACGTTTATCTCTCCATTCCAATTGAGTTTTGTTAACAACCTTTTCCAATAATAATTTTAATTTTAATAAATCTTCATTATCATAACTATCCCAAGCAATTGATTTCCGATCTGTAGAGGCATAATCTATCTCTTTATTTTCATCGATGAAATCAACATTAAAATACCCGGACATATAACTAAAAAAATTATCATTACCACGTGGGTTAAAAGTATTATTCTCTTGGATGAGTTTTCCTCGAGCAAACAAAATAATGCCTCTTTTATATTCAGGCAATGGAGTAGCTGAAGTATAAATTTTACCGGTAATATTATTATTTATAGCAAATTCAATAAGATCTTTATCTATCTTATCTGCATAATCTTTCATAAATTCGAATGTAAATTCACTATTCTTTTCATAATAAAGATCATTTGTTACTATTATTTCTTTAGTATTGTTGTGTTTTATTTTTACTTCAAAATCTTTACTAAATACTCGAAACCTTTTTGACAAGTCAACAGCTATATTTTGAGCATCGAAACAGGATGAACGAGAGATTCTCTGTATAACTATTTGAGTACCACTTACCTCATCAGAATGTTGATTATAAATATTAATTATAGGCTCGTATTTACCTTCCATATCATGTTTTTTTATTTCATCATAATCCATTGTAAATTGATTTTTGATACCATTTTTTATAGTGGTTATTGTAATTAATTTGCCTATTCCAAAGCATGAAAGTTTACCCAACCCCTTTTTCCCTAAAACCAATCTTCCATTAGGCGTTTTATCCTTTCCAGTATCAGATCGCCTATTTCTTCCAACTTTTAAGTAGCATGAATTAAGTTCATCAAACGTCATACCACTCCCATCATCTGAAATAATTATTTCTTTTTCTTCCTCATCATTAAATGTGATATTAACATTATGAGCATCTGCATCCCATGCATTCGAAACAAGCTCCCCTATCATAGGAGGTATTCTTGCATATAATTTTACGCCTAAGTGGTCTAAGGTATTTAAGTCAAACGATAATGTAAGCACTTTATTTTCTTCTCTTTCCAAATTTATCCCCCCAATATTATGTCCAATAACTAAAAAAATAAATTAGCTATTTCATAACAAAAAATTTAATGTTATTTAAGCAAAATTAGAATATTAATTAATTTGGTAAGTAGTAACATATAATGAATTAAATTGTTTAGCTATAATTAGAATAGAATATTTGATATAATATTTCAAGTAAACTAATTGAATTCTTAAGATGAGGAGAAAAATGAAAAAAATTAGTAAAGAAAAGTTAAAGTTTATAGATCTATTTGCAGGTATTGGAGGAACTAGAATAGCTTTTGAGGACGCGGGCTGTGAATGTATTTTTTCTTCAGAATGGGACAAGTACTCTCAGCTTACATATGAAGCGAATTTTGGAGAAAAACCTCATGGAGATATTACACAAATTAAGAACGATGAAATTCCAAAGCATGATATATTGGTTGCTGGATTTCCATGTCAGCCTTTTTCTCTATCTGGTGTTTCAAAAAAAAATTCTTTGGGTAGGCCCCATGGATTTGACGATCCGACACAAGGTACTCTGTTTTTTCAGATAAAAAGAATAATAGAGGCTAAAAAGCCAGTAGCTTTTTTGTTGGAAAATGTTAAGAACCTAGAGAGTCATGATAAGGGAAATACATTTAAAGTTATTATAAATACTCTAAAAAACGAATTAGGGTATGATGTACATTTTAAGGTTATTGATGCAGACAGCCTTGTACCTCAACACCGTGAGAGAATATATATAGTTGGGTTTCGTAAACCAGTAAAATTTTCCTTCCCGGAATACTGTGTTGCTGAAAAACCAAAATTCAAAGATATTCTTGAGGAGAATGTGTCTGAAAAGTACACTCTCTCGGACAAGCTTTGGAACTATTTGCAGGAGTATTCACGTAAGCACAGGGAAAAGGGTAATGGGTTCGGTTTTGGTCTTACTGATCTTGATGGTAGATCCAGAACACTTAGTGCAAGATATCACAAGGATGGATCCGAAATTTTAATTCCACAAGGTGAGAACAAAAACCCTAGAAGATTGACTCCTCGTGAATGCGCAAATTTAATGGGGTTTACAAAACACAGACCCAATTACATTATTGATAAAGTTTCAGAGACTCAGGCTTATAGACAGTTTGGCAATTCCGTTGTTGTTCCTGTTGTTTATGGAATAGCCTGTGAGATTGTAAAAACCATTATGGAAAATACAAAATTGCTGGAGAAAACAACAGTATGGATGTCTTCACAAAAGAAAAAAGAAGCGATGTAATGTCAAAAATCAGTTCCAAGGATACCAAGCCTGAATTATTGGTGAGGAAATGGCTTCATGCACAAGGGTTTCGATATAGGCTTAACGTATCGTACCTGGGAAGCCGGATATTGTTCTTCCCAAATACAAATGTGTTATTTTCGTACATGGCTGTTTTTGGCATCTACATTATGGCTGCAAGTACTGGGTAGTTCCGAAAACAAGGAATGTGAATTAAAGAAGAATTCTCAGGATAGGCTTCAAATTCTTTTAAACCAAGTAAAAAGTGAAAAATAAAAAGGAAATGCACAGTTTCCTTTTTTTGTTGGGTTAAGATGGATTACGTTTTAAATATATTGGTAAAGAGACCGGGATTAAGGATGCTTTGCCCATGAATCCTCCACTCATTTTCTTGAATAAATTTGACTTTTTCAATAAAACCTCTTAAGTTTATTATCGATATACGCTGTGATGAACTATAAGTTTCAAGAATTTCATTCGGTACAATAAGCTTAACCCCGCTATTTTCCATTTCAGTTGTCTGATTACTGCTTATACCAGCTTCTACAGTTATAAGATACTTTTTATTAATTCTGTTACCTTCGGCAAGAACTTGTCTCCACCTATCCTTGCAGCTATATTTTGCACCAAGGATCGTTACAATCTTGGATACCGCATCATCTGGCAGGCGATGATAAGCCTCTATACAGGGAAACACAAAATCAGGTTTTGACTTGTTTTCAGTCACCTTCTGAGTTGAAAAAGTAAGATCAAATTCCTTAAAAATATATTCCAAATGATTTTCAAATCCAGCCCCTACTCTTGATTTACGTCTATTAATGATACTAAGAGCGGTATTAACAAATTCATCTATATCATTAAAACCTTCTCTAATTTTTTTCTCTGCAAGGTGTTTTTCAAGCATCCTGAACAGAATTTCCTCTCTTTCAAGCCATATAAGCAAAGCTTCGTCCGGGTTATCTCTTGATGAAATTCCGAGTGTTTCTCTTGCATATGCGGAAAATTCTCTCGTTGACGGGAAATCCCCATTAAATCTTCTCAACATATCTTCGAGATAACTAAAACTCAGTCTCTCCCTGGTTTCAATACCTAGCTGATCAAGAATATATCTTGCTACGAATCCTGCCCTAATATTTGTGGTGTCACTGACTCTAAATGTACTTGATGATTCCTGTACACCAAATAGCCATGCAAGTTGCCGTTCGGAAATAGTACCTCCTTTTGCCACAATCGCAACCAGTGTATTATCCGGTTGCATACCAAGGGCAAAGAAGTCCCCCTCACATGCTTTTTTCATGACAACATTTGAACTATAATACAACCGGTATTCAGATCTTGTAGGATGGTTTTCCCTTGCATCATACCATGTCATTGTACCATCCTGACTACAACAGTTTTCTTCAAAATCATCAATAAAAATAAACCTTGTTTTAAGAGTAACCCGTTCTCTACCCAAAATTCCTTTAAGAGGAGAAACTCCATTAAGTTCATGCTGATGTGATACCTGTTGATCCGCTTCTACTGCGCTAAGGTGTTTTGTTGCAATTCCACTAAAATATCTTGAGAGCCTTTCCTCGGACATACTTAACAGTCCTCCTTAATAAAGACTGACAAATTCTTCGACAGTTATTTTCTTTCTTGTACCATGTGTTGCAGCTGGATAAGTAGCAAATTGTCCAGGTGCATCCGATGGTGAAAAATCATCCCTTATATCAATATAGGTGCTTTTTCCAACACATTTGATAAATGTCTGACCGTAATCGGTATTGTTACCAGCACTTGTTGTAATACTAAAATCAGCTCTTGCTTGTTTATAACTTTTATTAAAAACGACTGTTCTCGCTCTAACTATATTATATGCAGGACAATTATTCCTAACATTCTCCATACAAATTTTACACGACAATGGATTTGCTCCTCTTGGTTCTGCATTGTTATCTTCATCCTTTGATGCATACTTAAGACACCAAAGAATATCGTTACATGCTGAAGAATGTACTTTTCGTGCCTGACCTGCAACCCATAGCAACCGCTCAAGCTTACCGAGATTTATAGATCTTGAGAAAACAGACTGATGCTTGCTACGTGTACCATGTGGAGGCAAAATATTCAATGGCCATTTAAAGAAAGTCTCAATCCATATATCAATTGGCATAGCCGATGGATTTCCCCAACACTGCTGCGCATAAATTTCTATTACCTTTGGTGATTGGTATGAGCTCTTTAATCTATCATAAAGCAATCCGCATTGCTGTTGGGTAAGACCTCCCGGATTATATCTTCCACTTCTTAAATCACAAAGCATTAATAAAAATATTATTGTCCTTTGGGGCCCCTTATCAAAACTATTGTAACATTCCTTTGCCTGTGATCTGCACTCGTTAGCGATATGAGGTCCTTCGAGAATATCAAGTATACCTTTTGTATTCAATTGTCTCCCAGTAGGATTTACAAAGCCTAAAAGATTTATCGTATCAATCGTTAATACATTACAGTAATTATTTCCTATTGCTTCAGCAACTCTAACTAATTTTGCGAAGTCAGGAAAGCTTGGTAAAGGATTGGTTCCAATAAGTTCAGTAATTGTAGGAAGAAGATAAAAATCCACTTGTGGTATTCCTCCACCCGATTGAATCTGGACTCCAAATTTTGATATAAAATAATGTGTTTGAATTAGTTCATTCTTTCTGCCTCCAGATGAATACCAGCTTGAAACAAACCTAGCCAATCCAAGCACCTCATCCCATAGCCTCCCAAATGGAAGCTTTCCCCCGTATGCGTTGGCCACCACCCTGTGCCAGATTTCTTCTACTACTTTATTCGCACTGTCAAGTTCGTTTAAAAATATTCCAGATATATCATTAAAGGTTACTGGATTGTTCAAACCAAGTCTTTCTCTTACGGCTTGCGTTACTGGATTTATATAGGGACGATTAGTTGCATTGTTTAAATCTTTATTTGTTATTATAATGACATCAGAACTTCCATCATTAAGAAGGTTAATCCTTTCAACATACCCAAAAGCTCTTTGAGTATCGGATGGGCGAGTTGTTGTAGTGTTTTCCTCCAATACATGAAAATAATAAATCGGAAAAAGTGGCAAATCGGGATCATAAAGATGAATTAAAGGAAGCCATCTTTGAGGCAAGTCTTGAATGTTTATTGTATAACGATAGGATAAACTCTCAAACGCCATAAATTTCTCCTTATAAAGTAATATTTACATAATAAGGATAACAATTTCAGCGAAAATGTGCAATTAAATGTCACAATTTTTTTTCAAATATATTATTTTGTATATTAAGAACATTTCTGGCTGAAAACCCAATGTAATAATTAAAATGCAGAATATCATATTTCTTTTTATGAATTTTATCAAAATATTTATTAATCTTGGTGATTCTCAGCTGATATAATGTATTTCCATTTCAGTCCTCCCTATTCTTATTCAGATATATGAATAGCAATAAAACTATCCAACGATTTCAATAAAATGTATTCGACATATGATTTTTATGCTATAATAGAACATATGTTCTTATTATGATACGAGGTAATCAAAATGATAGCTACAGAGAAGTTAGAGGCAATTCTTCGTAAGTGCCATATTATCAAGGAATTCGCTACCTTGCCGGAACAAATACTGGGCTATTATTATTGTGATGGAAACTACTATGTGATTTTGCTTAATGAAAGTATCAGAGGTGATGAAAGGCTTTACCGCTGTGTCCTGGCAGAAGAAATCGGCCATTATAGGACCACCATAGGAGATATTACTCCCCGGAAGTACATGTGTTACAGAGACAGGCTTAAAGTAGATAAAATGGAGCTGCTTGCTTTGCGATGGGCAACCGACTTTATCATTCCTACAGACAAACTAATTGATTCTCTTAAGCAATGGAAGCAACCCTCAATTGATATGCTGGTTGATAAATTTGAAGTTACAAATGACTTCATGATGCAGAAACTTGATTTTATGTCAAAGCAGAATTGCATTTGGGATATAGACTGTAAAAGAAGTTTGTACCTGGGCAACTTTCCGTCTGTACATATTTATGAAAAAATATAACTGGAGGTGTTCAAAGTGTTAGCAGCTATTTATGCTAGATATTCAAGTGATAACCAAAGAGAAGAATCTATTGATGCTCAGATTCGTGCTATAAATGAGTATGCTCAGAAAAATGGACATACCATAGTAAAGATATATACCGACGAAGCACGATCCGCTACAACGGACAATCGGCCACAATTCCTTCAGATGATAAAGGATAGTGCTACAGGCCTGTTTAATGCTGTAATTGTACATAAGCTAGATAGGTTCAGCCGTGACAGGTACGATTCTGCCTTCTATAAAAGGCAGCTAAAAAAGAATGGTGTAAAACTTGTTTCTGTATTGGAAAATCTGGATGACAGTCCAGAGAGTATTATCCTTGAATCTGTTCTGGAAGGTATGGCCGAGTACTATAGTGCCAATCTGTCCCGTGAGGTTATGAAGGGTATGAAGGAAACAGCCCTTCAGTGCAAACACAATGGCGGTACTCCTCCCCTTGGTTATGATGTAATGCCGGACAAGACTTATGCAGTTTATGAATCCGAAGCCAGTATCATTCGGAAGATATTTGAAATGTATGCTGCGGGTAAAGGTTATAATGAAATAATTGACACACTGAATGCTGAAGGCTGCCGGAGCAAATCCGGCCGTCCTTTCGGAAAGAACAGCCTTCATGACATCCTTCGAAATGAAAAATATACCGGTACATATATCTTTAACAGGACTATAAGGAAAACCGGGGGGAAGCGTAACAACCACCTGTCAAAGTCTGAAGAAGACATCATCCGTGTTGAAAATGGAATACCTTCAATTATCCCAAAAGAGTTATGGAACGAGGTGACCAGGAAGATGAACGGAAACAAACGTGCCAGGGCTGCAAATTCAGCTAAGGATTCTTACTTGTTAAGTGGGCTTATTTTTTGTGGAGAATGCAACGGCGGTATGTATGGCCAGAGAAAGTTTTCAGGTAGAAATAAGAATAAATATAGATGTTATACCTGTGGTACCAGATATAGAAGCCACACGCGCAGCATGAAATCAGTCGGAGCCGATTTCGTTGAAAATGTTGTTATTGAGCAGCTTTATAATGAAATCTTTGCTCCCGGTGCTATTGAGAGGATGGCTGACAAACTTGCGGAATATGCAAGCTCACGTTCCAATGAAATAACAAGTAATATCCGGGACTTTGAAAATGAACTGTCGGGGATCCAGACCCAGATAAACAACACTGTAAATGCAATTGCGAACGGTATGTTTCATCCATCCATGAAAGATAAGATGGATAACCTGGAGGCAAGAAAAGCTACCCTTGCTATAAGAATTGAGGAAGCCAAAAGGCAGGCTGAAATCAATTCTCCTTCCAGAAATCAGATTTACTACTACCTTAGCCAGGATTCCGATATAAAAAACAAAAGCCCGGAAGATCAGAAACGGATCATCCAGACTTATGTTCGCAAAATTGTCGTCTACGATAGTCATATCGATACAGACACAATTGTTAGCTTTGATGGTGGAGGCGAGGGGAGTCGAACCCCTGTCCGAAACCATATCCTCAAGAACTTCTACGGGTGTAGCCTATACTTTATGCATTGCTCAGTATCCCATTCGGGACTTGAGCCCTGCGTTTCCCTACGGCGGACCCCTACAGGCAGGGTGCCGCTTTCGGTAGCCTTTTAGTTCCGAAATGGCTCAAGGCTACGGCCAAATCAGTGCTAGCATTTAACCTTCCTATGCAAAAGGGCTGACTTATCGACGCCAGCTACCCCAGCTGCAGCAACCTGGGACTGACGGGCTGCCATATTAGGCAGCAGCTAAAGCGAAATTATCGTTTTTAGCGTTTAATTTTAGTTTCTCGTTTTTTAAGAGGCCAACGAGAATCCTCTACCCGCTTATCAAGTCTCAACAATC
>JAEZKZ010000054.1 GCA_023415305.1 Bacillota bacterium | reverse complement strand
TTCTTCTTGATACACTGCTCTCTTATGTCCAGAACCCAGTCATAGTTTAAAGGTCTAACGTTACTTCCTGATTCTCCGCCGACGACAACACTTTCAATAGTATTATCCAGATAATTAGATATATCAATTTTCTCCAGCATGGGCTGAATTATTATTATTTTGTGCTTAATGGGAATCTCCTTCAATAGAGGTATTCTTTCATCTGCTCTTTGCTGGTTCTCAACTGATATACATGCTGTAACATTATCCAAGTCATTTTGTATGTTGTCAGGGAAGCCAAACCGGAATCTTTCAATTCTCTTGGTAATAAACAAAAAATTCAGGTCGCTGCGCTCAATTATCATTTCCCATGCTTCTTTACGCCACTCATCAGCTTCTTCTATAAGGAAATCACTATTGAAGCATATGTAAACTGTTTGGCCAGCTTTAATCTTATAATTTCCCTTTTTATCCTTTTGAACAGGCTTATAGAATTCTTCGGTTATATATATGATATCGGTATTAATGCCCTTTCTCTCATTTGCTCTGTGAATATAGCAATGCTGACAGCCCTCACTTTTCCTATGGCAGCCTTTCCATGGGTTCCATATTGCCATTAAGCATCCTCCTTCAAATTATTGTTCGCCATTTATCAGCTTCTTTTCAAATAAATAAAATAGTCCTTTTCGCCATATTACCTCTCCAACTTTGAGGTAACCCAGTTTCTTATACATTTTAACGGCAATAGGATTTAAAGAAAATGCATCCAGCCTTATAGTTTCAATTCCCTCACTTAACAACATTTCTTCAACTAACAGCATTGTCTGTTGTCCAACACCCTTTCCTTGAAAAACAGGATTAACACACAACCTATGAACTACCGAAAAGGACAAGTCCTTATATTTCCATGCTGCAGCTTCATATTCTTTATCATATTCATTATTCAATACAACAATGGACGCAATTTGACTATCTGTTTCACCTAAAAACATATGCTGCTTTTTAATGTCCTCATAAAGTATTTCTTCATTTGGATATATATTATCCCACTGATTTATACCCATATCATTCATAACCTGTATCGCATGATAATAAATATTTGAAATATGTTTAGAGTCACAAAGTTCTGCTTTTCTTAAAGTTATTTTCATGGTGAATATTATCCTATCCTATAAAATTTCACATATTTTACTTTAATAAAATACCTGATTTTCTTATTGTGATATTCTAGAATAAATTGCAACTTCCTCCATTTTAAGCTAATCTATAAAATAAGGCAAGCATTAATAAAGGACTTTAAATTGTCCATTATTGCTCACCTTAACTTTATTATAATTAATTAAATTGTAACTTCTTCGACAAATTATGTCTTTTGAGCAACAATAATAAATCTATGCTCTTTTCCTTGAACAAATCCCTTTTTCTCAATTTCTTCCTGGCATTGACACAAGCTATCAAATGAATTGGCAACAGAAAAGTTCGGAAACTCCCACTCAACTATTTTAGCAAAATATACTAAAGCACCAACGTCAAAGAAACGGATGGGAGTAAAGACTTCCTGAGACTGTTGAATGATAAAGCCTGAACTTTGTAACAGCTCTATATTATGTTTTAATGTATGCATGGGAAATGGAGGAGAAAAGTCTTTAATAAGTCGCTGTGACAGATCACGATTATTTTCGCCGCCCACCTGTTGCGTTATAAAATATCCACCTTTTTTTAGCACACGCCCAACCTCAGCCGGATCAAAGGATTCATGTCTGTTAATAACAATATTAAAGTTATCGTTTTGAAACGGAAGCTTGTCATCGTCGTAGGTCTGCATTACTGTGATGCCAAGAGGTGCAAGCTTTTTTTTACAAAGTTCCACATTAGGCGGATAAGCTTCGGTCACTGAAGTTAGCTCAAATGGCTGTTCTAAAGACAATAGGAATTCACCGCCCCCTGTTCCCATATCAAGCAAATTATCAGTGTTTTTTAGTAAAGACAAAACAATAGCTCGGTAATCCCAGGGTAAGGGTTCACTCATCCATCTTCCATCGATATGAGAAAAATCCCAGCCTTGAAAAGTAAAATCCTCTTCATACTTCCATTGTGTTATTAAATCATTATAGTTCATTGTAACTGCTCCTCATATAAGTATTTACCGAAAAACAGCGCAGTTAACTGATAACATATTAGATTTTCCTCGGTACAAACTGCCATCAGATTATATTAACTGCACCGAGTAGTTAATTCGTTTTGTTCTCTTCACAAGTTTCACCTCTTTTACTTAACCCAAACTCAATATGTTCGGCATGGCACATCAAGTGAAATCATCATTCTTATCTCTTTATATTGAATTCCACCAGCCTCATATTCAAATATATTTCCTTCTTTAAAACCTGCTTTTTTATAAAGTGCAATGGCCACCGTGTTATCAACTTCTGCACTGGTATAAAGTGTTGTTACTTTAGGATAAATTTCTTTAAAAAATATCAAGAACTGCTTTAATGCTTCTTTTCCATAGCCAGACTTCTGGAAAGACGACCCTATCATAAATCTACTCATTGACCAGCCATTTAGTTCTTCATCGAAGTCATACAATATAAATCCTATCATTTGCGATTCATGGTAAATCGCAAGAGGATAAAGATTAGGTTCATATGCTGCTTGTACTAATGAAAATTGGTTTGGTGCTACAAATTTTTTTTGATTTTCATTAACGCTTAACTCTATGCACTCATTATAGTTTGTTCTGTCAATTTGGCGAAACTCTAACTTCATTTTTTATTACCTCTTATAATATATATTTTACTGCGTATTAATCTATTTAGCTTATTATAGCACATTTAACCATAGATTCGCCAAAGATTAGGAAAGGGTATCGCCTCTAAAATCTAAAGGCAATACCCTGGTTATCCTTTTAATAAATTAATCACTTGAGGCAACAATAAAATTACTAAGGAACAGCAATTCTCGTTTGAGATATGTTGGAGGTTATTGTGTTTATGACAAATGCTGAATACATACAGAACGTAGTGGATTACATAGATTCCCCCACTTAGAAGAAAAGCTGGAAATGAAGAAACTATGCAGCCTGTTGTTGAATATATTTGCTAGGAATGGTTTCTCCAGTCAACATGTATTCTAAATGAGTATGCTAAATATGATATTATTAAGTATGGAGAGACTGTTGATGAAGATGGTAAGATATCAATCGTGTTCTGGGTTCCGATTAAATAGTTGACTGTGGCGATCAAAATAAATCAATCAAATTATAGCTTCAGCCATAAAGCAGGACGAAGTCCCCCCCAACCATTAGTTACATTGTTTCCATTCACCCCTATACAACCGTCAGTTCCATGGACGTACGCGGCAACATGATTATTACGGCCAAGTGACCTAAGCCACCAGTAGCATATCATACCATTAAACTTAGCCATTCTCTTACTATTATTCTCATCATTCTTTTTCCAATATCTATTATTACCTCTGTTAAATAGTAACTCTGTGCTGTCACCAAAATATTTACATACTTCCTCAACATCCAACAAAAATATGCTGTCCTGGCTATCCTTACCGGCTTCTGTACCATACCATGGGTTGTCCAGGTTTTTAGTTAATACTTGAACGATTCTTGATTTATTAGTATCATCAAATTTGTCATAAAATTCACTGTTAAGATATTTTCGCGTCTCGCAGTCATACCATGTTGTGTCTTTATAAATATTATGGTAGGGGCGTTGCTCCACTATATCTTCGGTTATAATTAAAGCCATATTGTTTTGAATATCAAGTACACGCCATTCATATCTGTCAAATACAATTTTATTTCCTACTTGCATTTTATACCTCCCTACTACGTTTTGATACTCTGATGCTTTTTTCTTTGTAAACATGACACCTCTTTATCAAGCCATACTTCAATATACTGACCGATATCAATTATTGACTCATCTAAAGGAAAGCTATAACCGTGACAACCCTTTTGGCAAAGTTCCCCGAATATTTTCTTGTTACATCCATAACCCCGGGAAATTTTTTCTTGTAAAGGCAATGGAAAAGTTTCAATAACATCAGAATATTTTTGAGTATTTTGAGCCTTAATGAGGATGCGATAACCGGATTCTTGAGCTGCCGAAAACGTCCAAATCTCTTTATTTTTATATGAATATATAAATCGAATACCGAGATAAAATACATCCATAATACATGTCAATCCTGCGTCCAGATAACATTGATGTAATTTAAGAGCGAAATCTTGTACCACAGCAGGTAACGGTACAACAAAGTCTTTCAAATTTTCAGTAATTTCTGTGTCCCCATCTTTCAAAACCCTATAATCGCACCGTAAAAAAATATCATGATTGCCCTTGGTGTACAATTCTTTCTTGGCAATAGCCATAACCTTTAAACCTATCAACATAGCAGAATTATTTGGATAGGAGATTTTAAGTGATTCAACTTTTGCCAAATCTAATAATCCCACGTCTAAGTCAATACCATCAAAATAAACACCGCAGTAAGTCAGAAATTTCAACACTTCCATTAGTTTT
Source organism: Bacillota bacterium (assembly GCA_023415305.1). Classification (GTDB taxonomy): domain Bacteria; phylum Bacillota; class Clostridia; order Acetivibrionales; family DSM-1351; genus Ruminiclostridium. The sequence goes on along the minus strand of JAEZKZ010000054.1, from coordinate 11,718 downwards.
GGTAAAGAAATTTTAGCCCTCATCTGCCCGCCGTCCACGCCTATGACTGAGGTTAATAATTTCAAGTCGTTAAGTAGTATTGACTCACCGTTTTCCGTGAGTTCTCCGTTATATCCTATATTAAACAATATGCTCTTGACGTTGTTTAGAAATGGATAGCTTACCGGTAAACTTGGATGAGAGTCATTATTTTGTGTATCTTTGACAGGTCTGTCATATATACTACCGTCGTCAATTAAACGGTCACAGATCAAATAGAGAAAATCCCTAAAAGCAGTAATTCCGTTTCGTATATTTTCTTCTGTAGAAATTTGCTTAAACATTTCCTTGATAGCATATGTCTCTGGTATATTTGACGGTATTATGTTTTTTATGTATCTCGCCATATCACTAATAGTATGTTGCAAAATATCACTCCTCATTTTTAGTTACCCAAATCATTGAGGTCTTAACTTAATGTGTATTAGAACTATAAAATATCAACTAACTTCTTCAAGACAGCAAATGCTTTCTCATCATTTTCTTTTGCCTCGCGAATGAACTGTACTGTTCTTTTTCTCACATCGGGATTGGCAAAATTACGCATCTGAGTCTCACCTCGCTCCCATCCGCCAATAACTTCCAATAGCTTGGTGTGGACTTTATAAACATTTATAAAATAAGTTTCTGCCTTTTCAAAAAGTGCCTTATGCTCTGGATATTCTTCAGCTGCTTTTTTCATGAATAATGCGGCATTATATCGACCATCTGAAATGCAATCTATGGCATCACCATGGGTAAACAGCCTTTCAGCCAAAATAGGCAAAATCAAATCCTCCGAGAAATCCTTGTCATTCTCCACAGCTTTAATCCAAGCATCATATGCCGACAACCCTTTAGCATAATTACCACATTTGCGACCTGTCATAACATCAATAGCATTTGTAAGAATGGTTTTTATATCTGCTTTTTTGGCATCTGTTGGTTCAAGTGCCATTACAGCCAAGGTATCGGGATTGTCCCACCACCGCTGGGTAATATAGTATCCGGCTTCATCAAAAGTGATATCACGATTATACTCCGGATTATCTTGAAAAAAGCTCCATCCAAGCAAAGTATCACCTCCGTTACGATAGCCTGTTATAATACAAGCTTCCGGCGGTCCAATAATACCCAAGGCAATAACAGGATTTCCTTTATCAATTTGTGATTTATTAAATTTAATAAATTCTTCTTTTGTACTACTTTCTCTATCTAATAAACTATAGGAACAGCCAAGTGATTCAATCCCTTGTCTATACACACGCTCCGGGTCATCATAAGTAAAAATAGAATCCACATTTCCTAAGTTCCATTGTGTTTCATCCCATGTTAACCGAAATGCCGCACCACTTGCAGCCATGACATAGTCGTAGCTTATATCAATACCTATATAATTTGCACAAGCTCTTAAACAAGCCGGGAACGGTGTCAAACATTCCGGACCATACTGAACTCTAGGTACACCTAATAATATCACCTGAGCTTGATCTTCTTCACTTATCTTCATGTTTTTTACACCTTTCATGATTTCATTTTGATTCAAGGCAGGAAGCTCAATACCGTAAACTCCTGCACAAAGCTTAATTCTTTTCATTTTTACTTTCATTCTTCGGAATTCGGATGGTGTCACTCCAACAATTCTTTTAAAAGCTCTTGTAAAAGCATCGGCATTGTTAAAGCCATACTCCATCCCGATGGTAAATAAGGTTTTGTCTGTATAGCTACATTCAAAGGCGGCATTAGCGATTTTACGCTCGAGAATATAGCGGTAGAGTGATTTATTTGTTTGGCTAGTAAACAATTCACGAACATAGGGCAAAGAAAATCCAGTTGCTTCTGCTAATTCGTTATAATCAATCTTTCCTTTTATACGAGCTTCCGCAAATGTAATCACTACATTTACAAATAAGAATATTTGATCCATCTTTTACTCCGTTTCACAGGTGTTTACTTCATGAAGTATCCATATTATACCATGAGGTAAATATAGTGTCTCGACTTTTTTGAGGATAGTTTGTTATACATAAGCTACAGAAAGGCAGCCCATATGGGCTGCCTTATATTGATGTTAATGAATTGTAGGCATATTTTACAACGCAAAAATTTATCTTTATGTGATATGTTGATTACTCTATATGTATCTAATATTTTCACAGCTAATCGAACTGTACATTCCAATTTTCTGAACGATATGCCTGAAAGCACATCCGAACTTGTTCTTCATTACATTTTTCAGTTGCTAACACCGGGAGGTTTTCAGACTGGAAAATTAGTCTTATTAGAAGAGAATAAAAAATTATTTGATAATCAAATTAAAAAGTTTTTAGAGGTATTGAATTAATTTGAGTAGACATCGAGTTTAATAAATAGCCCGATGCCTGATTTACTATTCCATAAACACTAATCATATTGGAACTGTTTTTCTGATAGCCCTATTTCCCTGGCAGATTTGACCCGAAATTTATTATTAGCGAGGAACATATCTGCAGATTCTTTAAATCCACGACAAAAATGTCTGTTGTAGAATATATCAATTATTACCGTATTAGAATCAGTGTAGAACTTCTTAGAGAAACGAATCAGGACATTGGTGCAATTGCCGGAATGACAGGCTTTAATAATATTAGCTATCTAATAAAATATTCAAAAAACATATGCATATGACACCTTCCGAGTTTCGGCAAATGATTTGATGATTACGGATGCACCATAAGAAGACCCTTATATCAACTTATCCAGTAAATATAAGGGTCTCTAATTCATTCTCAAGAAAAACTTATCCTAGAATTCAAATTTACTGCATATTATTTCTGTCCGAGTCCCCCACCGCCTATTGCTGCCTGAGCCGCGGCAAGTCTTGCGATAGGCACACGGAACGGTGAACAGCTGACATAGTTCAAGCCTGCATTATGGCAGAACTCGACTGAAGATGGATCTCCTCCGTGTTCTCCGCATATACCCAGCTTGATGTCAGGTCTTGTCTGTTTTCCAAGCTTCGCTGCCATTTCAACCAGCTTTCCTACTCCTGTCTGGTCAAGCTTTGCAAACGGGTCAGACTCATAAATCTTCTTTGAGTAGTAATCTTCAAGGAACTTACCGGCATCATCGCGGCTGAAGCCGAAGGTCATCTGAGTAAGGTCATTAGTACCAAAGGAGAAAAACTCTGCTTCAGTTGCGATTACATCAGCAGTAAGAGCTGCTCTTGGAATCTCAATCATTGTACCAACCTTATAATCAAGCTTAACTCCAGCCTTCTGTATAACTTCTGTAGCAGTCTTAACGACTATATCCTTAACAAATTTCAATTCTTTGATTTCACCGACCAACGGTATCATTATCTCAGGAACAACTGACATTCCGGCCTTGTTAACATTTATTGCCGCTTCAATGACTGCTCTGGTTTGCATTTCAGCTATTTCAGGATATGAAACCGCCAAGCGGCAGCCTCTATGACCCATCATAGGGTTGAATTCATGTAAATCAGAGACAATACCTTTGAGGTCCGCAAAAGTCATTCCCATTTCCTTAGCCAATGCTTCTATGTCCTCGTCAGCCTGTGGCAGGAATTCATGTAGAGGCGGATCCAGGAATCTGATGGTTACCGGATAACCCTTCATTTCCCTGAAGAGTCCCTCAAAGTCACTTCTCTGCATTGGAAGCAGCTTGTCGAGCGCTTTCCTTCTCTGCTCCTCAGTTCTCGCAACTATCATTTCTCTCATTGCCGGAATTCTATCCGCTTCAAAGAACATGTGCTCTGTACGGCAGAGACCAATACCTTCAGCACCAAACTTCATGGCTTGTGCTGCATCAGAAGGAGTGTCTGCATTAGTTCTGACCTTCAATGTTCTGGTTTCATCCGCCCACTGCATAAGTGTAGCAAAGTCGCCGGTCATTTCAGGCTCGATGGTTGGCAGCTTTTCACCATAAACATTTCCTGAGGAACCATCCAGTGAAATCCAATCACCTTCTCCGTATCTCTTTCCATTTTTATCTATAAAATATTTTTCTTCTTCATTTATCCTAATTTCACTACAGCCGGCGACACAACAGGTTCCCATACCACGGGCAACAACTGCTGCGTGTGAAGTCATTCCTCCTCGCCCTGTAAGGATACCTTGAGATACATGCATACCCTCGATATCTTCAGGCGAGGTCTCCATTCTTACAAGAATAATCTTCTTCTCCCCACCTTTGGCAGCTTCTACAGCCTCATCGGCTTCAAAGTATACACGCCCGGTTGCCGCTCCAGGTGATGCAGGCAGCCCTTTAGCAACCGGCTTGGCAGCCTTGAGTGCCTTAGGCTCAAAGTTTGGATGCAAAAGTGCGTCCAGCTGCTTTGGATCAACCTTCATTAATGCTTCCTGCTTAGTAATCATGCCTTCACTTACCAGATCAACAGCTATTCTCAAAGCAGCTGCAGCAGTTCTTTTACCATTTCTGGTCTGTAGCATGAACAGCTTACCCTTTTCAATTGTAAACTCCATGTCCTGCATATCTCTATAATGAGCTTCAAGTGTATTAGCTATATCGACAAACTGGTTGTACGCGTCCTCATTAACCGCTTTCATTTGTTCCATTGGCTGAGGTGTCCTGATTCCTGCTACAACGTCTTCTCCCTGAGCATTCATAAGGAATTCACCATACAGCTTCTTTTCACCGGTGGATGGGTTTCTGGTAAAGGCAACACCTGTTCCGGAATCATTCCCCATGTTTCCATATACCATTTCCTGAACATTTACAGCTGTACCCCAATCTCCAGGGATATCATTCAATCGTCTGTAAACAATGGCTCGTGGATTATCCCAGGAGCGGAAAACAGCTTTCACGGCTTCCATTAACTGTACCTTGGGGTCTTGGGGGAAGTCAAAGCCCTTTTCAGACTTGAATAACTCCTTATATCTCTTAACAACTTCTTTGAGATTTTCAGCAGTTAAATCAGTGTCAAATTTCGCATCATTTTCTTTTTTGACTGCATCAAGAATTTTTTCAAATTTAGGTTTTTCAACCTCCATAACTACATCTGAAAACATCTGAATAAATCTTCTGTAGCTATCGAAGGCGAATCTTTCGTTGTTAGTGAGTTTTGCAAGGCCTTCAACTACCTGATCATTTAAACCAAGGTTTAAAATAGTATCCATCATACCCGGCATTGAAGCTCGTGCTCCTGATCTAACTGAGACGAGGAAAGGATTTGCCGGATCACCAAAGGATTTGCCGACAATTAGCTCTGTTTTGGCAAGCATCTGAAGGATCTCGTTTTCGATTTCAGGTGCTATAACCTTACCATCTTTGTAGTAGCGTGTACAAGCTTCAGTAGTTACAGTGAATCCTCTTGGAACGGGCAGACCCAGCCCGGTCATTTCTGCCAGGTTTGCTCCCTTGCCTCCTAGAAGGTTCTTCATCGATGCATTCCCTTCACTAAAAAGATAAACGTACTTTGACATTTAAAACCCTCCTGTACAATCTTATAATTGATGTATAAACAAAATTGCATCAATCCGCAATTTATGCTTCAAAATTGTGTCTGTGTGGATAGCCTAAGATACATTATTATAGCGATAGCGATATTAGGAAAAGAAAACTATTGTTTTTGACAAAGAAAGAAATTGTTATTTTGTTAATATCTTAACTTTATATTTAGGTAATTAATGCAGGCATAATAATTATGCCTGCATTTTAATTTAAAATTCAAATTTCCCATCAAAATATGAATCTAATTCATCAATTTTTATTCTAATCTGCTGCATGGTATCTCTGTCTCTTATTGTTACACTCTTGTCCTCAAGAGAATCAAAGTCGAAGGTAATACAATAAGGTGTTCCGATTTCGTCCTGTCTTCTGTATCTCTTACCAATACTTGCAGTATCATCATATTCACATACATATTTCTTTGTAAGCATATGATATACTTTCTCTGCCTCTTCACCAAGCTTTTTGGACAATGGAAGTACAGCAATCTTAACAGGCGCCAGAGCAGGATGAAATCTCATTACTGTTCTAACATCACCTTCTGCAACTTCTTCCTCATCATATGCATCGCATATAAAAGCAAGAGTGACTCTGTCTGCACCCAATGATGGTTCTATACAGTAAGGCACGTATTTCTCATTAGTAGTAGGGTCAAAGTATGATAAATCATCCTTTGAATGGAGCATATGCTGCTTAAGATCAAAATCAGTTCTGTCAGCAATACCCCATAGTTCTCCCCACCCGAACGGGAAAAGGAATTCTATGTCTGTCGTAGCATTACTGTAATGTGACAGTTCTTCCTTTTCATGATCTCTAAGCTTTAGGTTTTCAGGCTTAAGATTTAATTTAAGCAGCCATTGATAGCAGAAATCCTTCCAATAAGCAAACCATTCAAGATCCTTACCCGGTTCACAGAAAAATTCAAGTTCCATCTGTTCGAACTCACGAATTCTGAAAATAAAGTTTCCGGGGGTTATCTCATTTCTAAAGGACTTACCTATCTGACCTATACCAAAAGGTATCTTCTTTCTGGTAGTTCTCTGAACATTTTTAAAGTTTACAAATATCCCCTGAGCTGTTTCAGGTCTTAGGAATATTTCAGTTTTTGAATCTTCTGTTACACCTTGATAGGTCTTAAACATCAGATTAAATTTTCTAATATCTGTAAAGTTTGCAGCTCCGCAATTAGGACATTTAACATTTTTATCCTTTATGTATTGCATAAGCTCTTCATTTTTTAATCCATCTACCTTAAAGGTTATATTATTTTCCTGATTCCAGTCTTCTATCAATTTATCGGCTCTGTGACGAGTTTTACAGTCCTTACAGTCTATCAGCGGATCACTGAAGCCTCCAACGTGTCCTGAAGCAACCCATACCTGCGGATTCATAAGAATAGCACAGTCAACGCCCACATTGTACGGACTTTCCTGTACAAATTTTCTCCACCAGGCTCTCTTGACGTTATTCTTCAGTTCAACTCCGAGAGGACCGTAATCCCATGCATTGGCCAAACCTCCGTATATATCTGAGCCAGGATATACAAAACCTCTATTTTTGGCTAAAGCTACTATTTTTTCCATTGTTTTTTCAACTGCCACTGTATTTACCTCCCATATTTAATGCGAAGACTATAAAGTTTACTTATTATATCCGGCTTCGCATTTCACTATTTTATGACATTTTTAGTTCTTACATATGTTATCTTATCTTCAGCAATTTCATGGATCGCAACGGTTACTTCCTTATCGGAGTTTAACTTTGTAAGCTTATTTGCTCCATCTACAAGCTGTCTTGCTCGCTTTGCCGCCTCAACCACAAGAGTATATCTACTGTCAACTTTTTTCATCAATTCATTGATTGAAGGATAGATCATAATTTACCTCCCATTACTTATTAAACTGTTTAAAAATTCTATGTTTCTTGATGGCTTCAAACGCTCAGCATCCAAAACCCTTTCTATCTTCAAAACAGCTTCATCAACGCTGTCATTTAGAATCAAATAATCATACTTTGAAACATACTTTAACTCATTTGCCGCCTGTTCCAACCTCTTCTCAATAACATCACAGCACTCTGTCGCTCTGCTTTCGATTCTTCTTCTCAATTCCTCCAACGAAGGCGGAATAATAAAAATCAGGACACACTCGGGATATTTCTGCTTTATTTCGAGAGCTCCTTCTACTGTTATTTCAAGAATAACATCGGTACCACTCTCAACACATTTGTCTACAAATGCCTTGGGTGTTCCATAATAATTATCACAATATTTATCCCATTCGATCAGGGCGTCTTTTTCAAGCATCTCAAGAAATTGACTTTCAGAGACAAAAAAGTAATTTGAACCTTCAACTTCCCCTTCACGTGGCTTTCTGGTTGTAGCTGATACAGAATATCTTACATTATCTCTTTTAGCAAGTAATCTTTTACAAACTGTTCCCTTACCTGTACCGGAGGGACCGGATATAACTACTAATAGACCTCTTTGTTGCATTCCTTCCTCCACTAATCCTTTTCTTACTACGTAGTATAATAATTATGCTAAGATTTTTGTTTTGACTACCAGGTACCTATGACGGATATTATTCATCGTCAGAATCTATATCCGGCTCAGCTACATCAACATCTTTTGTATTAAGTCTGTGAGCCACAGTTTCGGGCTGAACCGCAGATAAGATAATGTGGTCGCTGTCAGTTATTATAACTGCTCTGGTTCTTCTCCCATAGGTTGCATCAATTAGCATGCCTCTGTCTCTGGCCTCCTGAATGATTCTCTTGATAGGTGCTGATTCCGGACTGACAATAGCTACAAGTCTATTAGCTGATACAATATTCCCAAATCCGATATTTATAAGCTTCATAAATTTCCTCCAAACTAAATTTTCGTATGTCTTACTCCATGTTCTGAATTTGTTCTCTTATTTTCTCTGTTTCACTCTTTAATTCCAATACATTTTTTGTTATGCTAATATCATTTGATTTCGAGCCTATTGTATTTATTTCCCGATTTATTTCCTGAACCAGGAAATCCAGCTTTCTTCCCACTGGCTGTTTCTTAATACTAAGTATATCTCTTAGCTGGCTTAGATGGCTTCCCAATCTTACTAGTTCTTCGTCAATGCTGCACCTGTCTGCAAAAATAGCTACTTCCATTGCCAGTCTGTTCTCATCAACAGTTTGCTGGTTTAACAGGTCTTTTATTCTATTTTCCAGCTTCTGTTTATATTCTATGACAACTTCAGGACTTCTATTTGTAATCTGAGAAATAATGCTTTCCATATAATCCGCTTTTTGAAGCAAACTGCTTCTGAGTTCATTACCCTCTTTTTCACGCATCTGTATAAGAGAAGCTACAGCAGTCTCCAAGGCTTTATTTAAAATGCTCCAAAGCTGTTCTTCATCATCTTCGGTCTTTTCAATTTTCAATACATCCGGAAATCGGGATATCAGCGAAACAGATAAATCGTCCTTCAGTCCGTACTTTCCCTTAAGCTTTTCAATAGCCTGTATGTATGCCCCTGCCAAAGCTTCATCAAGCATGACACTTTTTGAATCTTCTGACCGGTCTTCAAAGGATATAAATATGTCAACCTTACCTCTGAAAATGCTTTTTGAAACTACTTCTCTGACACGTTCTTCAAGATAGGCAATCTGTCTTGGTAATTTTATATAAAAGTCAATATAACGATGATTAACACTTTTTATTTCTACGGTAAATTCTTTACCGTTTTCATTACAGGTCCCTCTTCCGAACCCTGTCATGCTTCTAACCATATTATCTCCCATCTACGCGCGTAGGGCGTACACAAATAGTTACGAAAAGACCACAACAAGCAATTATGTTTACTCCCGTATCCGCAAAAATCCATAAAGGAGGTTAACTTTTGAGCAGTCCAATTGTTGCTAACACAAATTTTCACTAGTATTATAACACAAATTAATATTAATTAAAGAATTATTTACTACTTTTCTTATTTTTTATCAATTTTTCTTCCATTTACTTCTGATATTTAGCTATTACTTAAAATTATTACCCGATTAGGGTTAATTAATGCTTTTTTCTATTCTATAAAATATACTTAACAATAACAATGCTATCTTTAACTATTAAATAATTACATTACAATAAAAAATGAGGGTCTCCCCCTCATTATATTTTGCCATATGTATACATATATACTATTTCATTTTCAATACATTTTCTATAGCCTGTTGAACACGAGTTTTATCAAAGGGCTTAACAATAAAATCCTTTGCCCCCATTTTTATTGCATCAATAACCATTGATTGCTGTCCCATTGCCGATACCATTATTATTTTGGTGTTGGGTGAAACAGATAAAATTTCCTTGATTGCCATGATTCCATCCATTTCAGGCATTGTTATATCCAATGTCATGATATCAGGTAATAATTTTTGAGCCTGTAAAATGGCTTCATGCCCGTTGGCTCCTTCCCCAACTACAACATAATTTGAATTTTCTTCAATCATTCTTTTAATCAGAGTTCTCATAAAAACAGCATCATCAACAACTACAAATTTAAGTTCTTCCATCAGACACATCTCCCAATTCGTACATCATTAGTGATAAAGCAACCATTCCGGCAGTCTCTGTACGCAGAATTCTTGGCCCAAGAGTTATCTTCCTGATTCCTCTGGCATTTGCTAGTTCAACCTCCTGCTCAGTAAACCCACCCTCTGGACCGATAAAAATCGCAGCACATTTAACATCTTGACACTTGGATGCTATACCCCTGAAACCTGCGGTACTTTCCTTTTCATAAGGAATAATGGATAAATCCTTATGGGCAGACATCTCAACAGCCTCAGCAAACCTAATCGGCTTCGCCACTACAGGTATAATTCCTCTGTTGCACTGTTTAGCTGCCTCCAAAGCTATTTTTTGCCATCTGGAAACCTTGGCATCTGCATCTTTCACGGTATTAATCTTGACTATACTGCGTTCTGTCATTACAGGTACAATTTCTGAAACTCCAAGTTCGATACATTTTTGGACTATGAGCTCCATCTTATCTGCTTTTGGTAGTCCTTGAAAAAGTGTCACTTTTAAGGCTGGTTCAGTTTTATTTTCAACCTTTTCAATTATATCCGAAAGTATATAGTTATTACCAATCTCTTTTATAACTGTGGTGTAATCAAAGCCCTCGCAGCAAACTGTAATGGTATCACCTTTTACAGCACGCAATACCTTTTTGAGATGTTGGTAATCCTCTCCAACAATGCTTATCGAATTGTTCAATATCTGATTGCTGTTTATAAAGTATCTGGACATTTGAACACCATTGCGACCCATTCACCCATTTCAAGTGTATCGATACAGGACATACCGCTTTGCGAACAAGCATCTAGAACATCCTGCTTCCTCTCTTTAATTATACCCGAAGTAATAAACAGAGAGTTCTTTTTTAAATAATAAGGTATATGTGAAGACAAGTCAATAATTACATTAGCTATGATATTTGCAACAATTATATCAAATTTTTGGTCTTCGGATTTTATATCTGACAAGATACCTTGGAAAGCCTCGATTTTTGAGGTTTCGCCATTTATTTCAATATTTTCTCTGGCTACCTTTACTGCAACCTCGTCTATATCGATTGCTTTAACCTTTTTAGCTCCCAGTTTCGAAGCTATGATTGATAAAATACCCGTTCCGCAGCCAATATCAAGTACTTCACTGCCAGCGTTTATATGCTTGTCCAAAAATATGGAACACATTTGCGTTGTTTCGTGAGTTCCGGTTCCGAAGGCCATGCCCGGGTCCATTTCAACAATTATATCTTTCTCCTCAGCCGTATATTCTTCCCAAGTCGGCTTTATGACAACTCTATCGGTAAGTTTAAAGGGCTTATAATACTTTTTCCAGGCTGTTGACCAATCTTCATCATCAACTTCCCCGTAACCCTCCAAGCCTTTTCCTATATCAAGAAACTGGGAAATATTTCTCAGACCGTCGTTTATTTGTTTCAGGAGGTCATCTATACTCAAACCGTTTTGAAAGTATGCCTTTATTATTACGTCTTCACCCAAAGCCTCTAAAAATTCCTCATCGGCATAATCCAGAGTGTTTGGTTTTTGTATTTCTTTACGAATATCAAACGGATCCTGTATAGCCACTCCTCCGGCACCCATTGTAGTCAGCATATCTGAAACTGCATCACTGGCCTCATCAGTCGTGTTTTTACGTATCTCATACCACTTCATTAA
>JAEZKZ010000115.1 GCA_023415305.1 Bacillota bacterium | reverse complement strand
GATGTAGCTCAGTTTGGCTAGAGTGCTTGCTTGGGGTGCAAGAGGTCGCGTGTTCAAGTCACGTCATTCCGACCAACCAAAAAATACGAGTCTCAGTTTGAGGCCCGTATTTTTTGTTGATCTTTTTAAGATTATTACATATAATCAATTAATATTTTAACATATAGTGGATACTTTTTAGGATATACAAGGACTTATAAAGAGAGATTACAATCTGGAGGAATCGGATGATTAAACTGGAATACCTATTGCCGGAGGATTATAAAAAATCGTAAAGTGGAACGAAGGGAAATCACAGGACTTTTTATATCAATGGGCCGGGCCATGGTATAAATTTCCCATAACTGAAATACAGCTGGCTGAAAGGTTTCAAAATAAAGCCAATCGTTTTGAATCTGATGTTTTTGTTTTTAAAATAGTGATGTCTGAGTCGAATGAAATGATTGGGACTATAGAGTTGTTTAAAATTGACAGGGAAAATAAAACGGCAACTGCGGGTAAATTTTTAATTGATGAAAATAAAAGAGGTCTAGGTATTGGGAAATTGGCACTTGAACAACTGGTAAAAATCGGGTTTAACGAGCTGAGGCTTAACACAATTAAGCTTAATGTTTTTGATTTTAATGTTAGAGCTATTAGGTGTTACGAAAGTGTAGGCTTTGTAAAAACGACTTTTACTGAAAAAGTATGGGAAGCTGATGAAGGATTTTGGAATTGTGTTGGAATGGAAATATCAAGATAGTACCTTAAAACAAAGGCAGATATATCAGCACTCGCTGTAATATCTGCCTTTGTTTTTAATTAACTATTCCAACTTCTGTTCCTTAATTTTTGTGAAATATTTCTTGGTTTCTGCTGCGACCACTCCGCTGAGCGCTATGAGGGCAAGCAGGTTAGGGAAAGCCATCATTCCATTGAATATATCAGAAATATTCCATACTACCTCTAGTGTCATAAAAGGTCCTGCAAACACAGCTAAAATATATAGCCAACGATAAGCTTTAATTAATTTTGTTTTGCCGTTTGTTAGGTACTCCATACAGCGCTCGCTATAATAGCTCCAGCCAATAATTGTTGTAAAAGCAAAGAATACAAGGCTAATCATTAAAATAAAGGAACCAAGATTAGGAGCGAAGCTGAAACCGGATTGAAAAGCATACTGTGTTACTGCAGCACCGTTCAAATTAATATTCCATGAACCTGTTGTGATAATGCAAAGACCGGTCATTGTACAAATAATAATAGTATCTATAAAGGTTCCGGTCATCGATACCAAACCTTGTCGTACCGGTTCCTTGGTTTTTGCGGCAGCTGCAGCGATTGGTGCACTACCTAAACCTGATTCATTTGAAAAGATACCACGTGCGATACCATTTCTCATTGCGGTCATCATGGCAGTACCGAATATACCGCCTCCAACAGCTTTTATATCGAAGGCTCCTTCGAATACTTGGACAAGAGCACTCGGAATTGCTTTTGCATTTGTGAAAACAACAAATAATGTGGCTATTACATAAAAAATTGCCATAAAAGGAACTATTATTTCGGACACACTTGCAATTCTTTTTATACCTCCGATTATAACCAAACCTGCACAGAGAGTAACAACAACCGCTGTAATTACAATTGTCCAGGAATAGTCTCTTCCTAAAATTGAAACGGTCCATTCATTATTTGAATCAAAATAATTTTTAACTGCACTTGAAATACCGTTTATCTGTACAAAAGTTCCAATGCCCATAAGACCTGCTGCTGCCCCAAAGAAAGAAAAGGCTTTAGCCAGCCACTTCCAGCGTTTACCCATACCATTTTCTATGTAATAGAAGGGTCCACCCAGAACGTGGCCATTACTATCGACAGAACGGTATTTTATTGCCAAAAGTCCCTCAGCATACTTTGTTGCCATGCCAAAGAAAGCAGCAATCCACATCCAGAAAAGCGCTCCAGGCCCTCCTGCAACTATTGCGGTAGCCACTCCCACAATATTACCTGTTCCGATGGTAGCTGAAAGCGCAGTACAAAGTGCACCGAAACTTGATACTTCACCGGTTCCGCCTTCCTCATTTTTTACCATGTATTTAATTGCGCGAGGAAGATGCCTTACTTGTAAAAGACCGGTACGAATAGTTAATAATATTCCTACCAATAAAACCAGAATTATAAGAGGAAGCCCCCATACAATTCCATTAAACCAATTGATAAAACTATTGACTTGCTCTAACATGATTTTTGACCAATCCCTTCTTGAATTTTTGATAATCAAAAAAGCCAAAACGTTTTGTTTTGGCCCTCAAAAGAGAAAGACATAAAGCTTGTAAGCTCTGTCCTTTTGCCTGAGAGACCGGAAAAGCTTTCACCTTTCCTTGCACCTTCGGCGCCCATTTATTGGGACTCTCCAGAGAGTAGCTAAGCGAAAGAAATTTGCAGTTTCATTTCGTTCAACTTGCATAAATTAAATTAACATAAAATCACTAAAATAGCAATTAACTTTTACATCAAATCAAAGAAAAGTGGGATAAAACTAGTGATAAAATGAAATTATGTAAAAATATGTAAATTTATTATGTGTATAATATTTTATAGATATTGCTTTAATTAATGAAAACACATTGATTACTTGATAAATCAGCGTAGAATTAATTATTGAAAAAATAATTGTTAACCGGGTATTAAAAAGCTGTTAAATATATAGAGTATGCAGTAAAATATACTTAATGCAAATCAACAATGAAGAGGTTTTTATGTTAAAGATTTTAGTTGTAGGCTCTGGCGGCTTTGTTGGTGCAGCATCCAGATATGTGCTGGCCATATTAATAAACAAATCATACTCGGGGAATTTCCCCATATCAACACTGATTATTAATGTCTTGGGTTCTTTTTTAATTGGCTTTCTGGCACAGCTTTTTGCCGGTAATTATCCGGATAACAAAAACCTGATGATCTTCTTGACTACGGGAGTACTAGGCGGTTTTACCACTTTTTCAACCTTCAGTCTCGAGACCATTAATTTGCTTCAGAATGGTAATACTCTGCATGCAGTGTTAAATATGTTTTTAAGTATTGTTTTCTGCCTGACTGGTACTTTTCTTGGTAAGCTGATGGCAAATATTTTGATCAGTTAATTTCTTCGCTCACAATACTCCCGGTATTCTCAAATGAGACCCTACAGCATTTCAACAACTGCTCCCAACAGTTTGCCCACCGAATCATGAATTACGATATCAGCCTTGGAATCATAAGGAGTACTACTTTTATTTATCAGTATTAATTTACTTCCATTAAAATAATCGATTAGCCCTGCTGCCGGATAAACAACAAGTGATGTACCACCGATTATTAGAATATCAGCTTGCTTTATTGCTGTTACTGCACAATAAACAACGCTATCATCAAGGGCTTCTTCATATAACACAACATCAGGCTTTACTATTCCGGTACAGACAGGGCAAACAGGTATGTCTTCCGATGTAATTATAAAATCAAGATCATAAAATCTGTTACAGCCGGTGCAGTAATTTCTACGGACAGACCCGTGGAGTTCATAAACATTTTTGCTGCCTGCCAACTGATGAAGACCGTCGATGTTTTGGGTAATAACTGCTTTTAATTTACCTTCTCTCTCAAGATGAGCCAAAGCATGATGACCTGGATTGGGTTTTGCATCTTTAAATATCATTTTTTCTTTATAGTATCTGAAAAATTCTGATGTATGTGAGACATAAAAGCTGTGAGAAAGCATAGTTTCGGGAGGATAATCATAACCTGCTGAAGTTTTATATAGACCATTCTCCGAGCGGAAATCTGAAATTCCAGATTCGGTGCTCATTCCTGCTCCTCCGAAAAAAACAATACTATTGCTGCCTTTTATAATCTCTGATAATTTCTTGGCATCCATAAAATCACTCCCCAATTTAGATATAGATTAATTATTTCACATTTTGTGAAAAATAGCATCTAGGGGAACCAATAATTTCGCGATTTTATATAAAAAGCTTCTCCCGGGCATAAGTTGGTACAAAACGAACAAATGTTCTTGATTGTATACTTATCATATAATATAATAGTAATTAGTAATTAATTCATTTATTAGTTATATGATACCAGAACAGGAGAGGGTTAGTGTGTTCAGTGATTTATATATCAGTGGGATCAAACTAAAAAAAGAATTAAAATGTGAAGAGACTTATGTAGCTAATTTGCCATGCTTAAAAGGATTTGAACAATTATCCTTCAATAAGAAAGTTACATTTCTTGTGGGTGAGAATGGATCCGGTAAGTCTACGCTGCTTGAGGCCATAGCTGTTAATATGGGTTTTAATGCTGAGGGTGGAACCATGAATTTTAATTTTGCATCTCAGGAGACACATTCATCACTTTATAGGCACATAACCTCCATAAAAGGGGTTAAGCGCCCAAAAGACGGTTTTTTTCTCAGGGCCGAAAGTTTTTATAATGTGGCCTCTGAAATTGATAAACTGGACTCAGAACCATCATTTGGTCCTCCTATCAAAATGTCATATGGGGGAGTTTCACTACATGAGCAATCTCATGGTGAAAGCTTTATGGCTTTAGCACTGAACAGGTTCAGGGGGCATGGCTTATATATATTGGATGAGCCTGAAGCCGCTTTATCTCCGTCAAGACAACTATCTTTACTTGTAAAAATTAATGAACTGGTTAAGTCAAATTCACAATTTATTATTGCAACTCATTCACCGCTATTGTTGGCATTTCCTGATTCAGAAATATTAATGCTTGATGAAAAAGGAATTAATAGTACACCCTATGAAGAAACTGAGCATTACATTATTACCAAGCAATTTTTGAACAACCCTAAAAAAATGCTTGACTTACTTTTTAACGAAAAAGGAGAGTACTAAAAATGTTAAAAGATAATATTACAAACTTTTTAATCAAGGCAAAACAGGCTACTTATGCAGGTAAGGGCCCGGAAAGTCTTTCTTCCCGTCCGGATTCGCATGATTTATCGTACAGGGAAGGGGAGCTGTTTTATTTAGATACCTATCTTGGATCAAAAAACTTTGCCGGTGAGGAAGCTGTTTGGGAGAATGAAAAGCCCATATGGTCAATGAATTATTGCGGAAGGGTTATAAGTTCCGGCTTTAACAGCGATTTTCTCAAGGAAGCTTTAACAATAATACCATTTGATAAGCCATTCAGAGGGCCTGAAATATATACAAAGGACAATTTGACATATAAGTGCTCTGTAAATGGTGATATTGAATGGTTTAGCGGGTATGAAGAAATCTACAATAAAAATGAAAAGGTATACGAGTGTTATTTTCATGGTGGAAAAATTGAATAGAAAATAAATAAATCTGCCCGTTTTTGCATCGGGCAGATTTATTAGCTTAAAAAGCTTCAAGTCTCCTTTTTTTTTCTTAATTCACAACGCTTCTTTCCTGCTTCCCATTCTATTTTTTCTTCATCTGATTCAAGAATTAGTCCGGGAACCTCCATAGGTTGATCAGCCTCATCAAGGGCAACCATAACGAGATATGCACGGTTTATCATATGACGCATACCATTCAGATTTTCAACATAAGTTGTTACTCGTACCTCCATTGATGACTTTCCAACGTAGGTGATCTGGCCGGAGAGGAAGACAGTGCTGTTAACATAAGCTGCTGCTTTGAATTGCAGATTATCAATAGAGGCCGTTGTTACATTACAACCTGAGTGCCTCCTAGCAACTACAGCAGCTACTACATCTATCCATTCCATTAGTTTTCCGCCGAAGAGACGGTTAAAACCATTTATATGTTCGGGCATTATTATCTGTATCTGTTCTGTTTTAGAATCAGAAACCTTCTTGGAATTTTTATTCATTAGAACCTCCGGGTTATCAATTTATTGTCGTTTACATAGTTTTTATACCCTGTTAAGAGTAGCAACAATCCGATAATATTTTTTATATTTTCTGACAGTACTTTTAAATATTATTTTTCTATATACTACTATACATTTCAGGTATAATGAATGGCTATGAGTAAATTGTAGCATTGTTGAGAAAATCTGAAAACATGAAAAAGAAAATAGAGATGTTAAGTAGGTTAAGCTATTAATTGACTGTACAGTGATTATTGCTTTGATTAATTTCTTTATTTTTGTTATATTAAATTAATAAATTTTGCAGTAACTAAAATATTAATTATCAATTAACATACATTAGTATTGAGTAAATTGAATAAAAAATTAATGTATTTTATATTAAAGAATGGAGACTGAGTTGAAAATTGATAGATGTATACTTACTATTGTTTTACCATTAGTTGTATTTGCAGTACTGACTGTAAATGTCCTAAACGGTGATGTTCACATTTTTGACAGTTATATATACTCATTAATATCAAAAATAATCTCAGAAAAGTTAACTTCTTTTATGATAATTATTACACTTCTGGCATCGGGAACTTTCCTTGGTATAATTTCTGCACTACTTGTATTAAGTATCCTTTTCAAAAAAGGAAAGAATTCTTTTTTTACTGCAATGCAGGTTATAAATATCTCGCTGAGTTCATTGATTAATGTCGGGCTAAAAAATCTGATAAGCAGAACCAGACCTGATATTCTAAAACTTGTGGAAGTAACCGGTTTTAGTTTTCCAAGCGGGCATTCAATGGCTTCTATGAGCTTCTATGGCTTTGCAATTTATTTATGCTTCAGATTCTATAAAGGGAGATTCAAAATCGCTCTTGTTGTTACCCTTGTTCTATTAATAGTCCTGATCGGTTTCAGCAGAATATATCTTGGGGTTCATTATGCTAGTGACGTTTTAGGTGGATTTGCTTTTGGATTGTTTTGGTTGGGTATATTTACATTTTTGATAGAAAAACTAAAGGAAATACATGCATAAAAACCATTTGTTTTATGTAAGCCGCTTATGAGGCTTTAATACAACAGGTTATGTGTGCTAAAATAGTTTAGTACCTAGTGTGAAATAATATGTTGAATGAGAAGGAGAGACTTTATAATGACATTCATAGACCTGTCTCAACCAATTTACAAAGGAATGCCCGTTTATCCCGGGGACAGTGCCGTTCTACTTGATCAAAGCCAAATATATAGTGTAGATCACTACAACAATCATAGAATCAATACCGGAATGCATATAGGAACTCATATTGACGGAAGAATGCATTTACTTGATGTTAGAGAGTATATCGGGAATATGCCTTTGGAGCATTTTTGCGGGAGAGGAGGAATTATCCATGTAGAAAATGAGAATATCATAAAAATGAAAGCTTCCTATTCTGATATTATTAGAGAAAAAAAAGTAATCCTATTCCACACCGGTATGGATAAGTATTACGGGAGTGAAAAGTATTATTCCGGACATCCTATATTGGATATGTCTGTCTGTAAAGTTCTTGCTGAAAACAATGTAGGGCTTATAGGGGTGGATATGCCTTCTCCAGACAGATTTCCCTTTGAAATACACAAATTTTTATTACAGCATAATATTTTGATTATGGAGAATCTTACAAACCTCGACCAACTTACTCCTGAAAAGGATTTTGAAGTTTTTGCCTTCCCCCTGAAAATAGATGCAGATTCTAGCCCTCTAAGGGTAGTTGCAAGGGTATATAATTAATAAATATGCTGAGACGGGAGGATAATTTAGTTAGAATATGTATAATTATATGCCTGAAAAATTGTCTGAAAACTTGCCTGAAAATTAGAAATAAAATTTTAAAATAGTGTTGACAATACCAAACTTAGCTCTTATAATATATAAGTGTTCGGGAAACACCAAGCCCTGAAACACTTGAAAATGCGCCATTAGCTCAGTTGGTAGAGCACCTGACTCTTAATCAGGGTGTCCCGGGTTCGAATCCCTGATGGCGCACCAAAAAACTAAAGGTAATATAGATTTATTGGTGTTAAAGCTAGTAAAATCGTGCCTTTCGAGGGCTTCCATCATGAAGAGTGGAAGTCTTTTTTGTGTAACGATTACCTTACGTTCTGCATGTGGTTCAGGAAAGTTTATAGATATGAGTGGAAAAGACCTCCTTGTTATAATAGTTACAATTAATATTGTCATTGCAGACCCAATCTGCAGCATAAGCATTCATCCTTTTCTTGATGCATCAATTACTCCAGGCTAAGCTTACCACAAAAATTAACCCAAAAACATGATTCATGACGAAAAAATCATGTTTCATGCAGCTGATGGTTTTTTCAGGAAATTTCTGATAGCCTGAAGATGTAAATGAGGTAGATCAGATAAGTTATAGCACTTCTGCTAGCCAGACAGGTAACTACTTTTACCGGTTACGCCGCCGCCTGTCGGTATAAGTCGACGGTTTAACTCTTTTTACCCTCATTAAATGAACAAAATCCTCTAATTATCTGTAAACTATTAGAATAATAAAGTAACATTACTAGAATGTTGCTATTTTCATGAAAATTTATAGCTTTGTTGCAGACGAAAAATTGTAGGCCCCTATTGTAGGCTGCTTATATATTAGATAAAATATCTTTATAATAACTAGAATGTTTTGAAAGAAAACTGAAAAACCATTTCTAATAATATTGAATCAATCTTATAGGTGAAAACAGGTGAAAGAATGGCGAATTTTAAGCATAATGCTATTCAAATGGACGAAATAATTAATAAAACAATAAAAGCCCTTGATTCCGGTAAAAAGGAAATTTTTGAAATTGCTGAAAATTCCAGGAAAGAATGTGTCCGGCTTAAGGAGGAGTTAGAAGCATTAAAACTTCAGGTAGCTGAAAGTCTCAATGAAATTGAAAACCTGGAACATGAAATGAGAAACAGTAAAAAAAGACTTCTTGAGGTAAACCGGAATTTTACTAAACATAGTCAGGAGGAACTTGCGAAGGCTTACCAGTCCGCTGATGATTTAAGAGTCAAGCTTGCCGTAAAACGTGAACAGGAGAGCTTTTTAATCAGAAGACGCAACGACCTTGAAATCAGATTAAAGGATTCACTTAAGACACTTGAGAGAGCTGATAACCTCATTGGTCATGTGGGAATAGCACTTCAGTATCTGAGCAGTGATTTGAAAGGTGTAGGTGAGCAGTTAGATAATCTTCAACAAAAACAATACCTTGGTCTGAGAATAATAGAAGCTCAGGAGGAGGAGAGAAAGAGGGTTGCAAGAGAAATACATGATGGTCCTGCGCAATCAATTTCAAATGCTGTAATAAAGGCTGAAATATGCGAAAAATTATTGGAAAAGAATATATCTGATGCCAGAGCGGAGTTGCAGAATTTGAAAAAAGTCATGAGAGACAGTCTGCAGGAGGTTCGCAAGATTATCTATAACCTCAGACCTATGGCACTTGATGATTTAGGTCTATTGCCAACCTTGGAACGATATGTTATTTCTTTTAAGGAGACCACAGGAATTGATGTAACATTTAAGTATAGAGGAATAGATGATGCATTAAAACCTGTTATTTCGCTGACGGTTTTTAGGATTGTACAAGAAGCCTTGAATAATGTTCTTAAACATTCCAAATCAAAAACCGCCTGTATAATATTAGAGAAAGTCGAAACAAAGCTGATTATTATGATAAATGATAATGGTGTAGGATTTGACCAAAAAACAATTAAAGCAGCTAATTCGGATTTGTCCGGAGGGTTTGGTTTATTTAGTATGAAGGAGAGAGTTGCCCTTCTAGAAGGAGAATTTAGCATAGTGTCGGAAAAAATGAAAGGAACTAGAATAAACATTCATATACCACTCATAGACGAAGGGGAGGCTCTTATTAATGAATAAGATTAAAGTGCTCATTGCTGACGATCATGCAATGGTAAGACAGGGCTTAAAAACAATACTTGAACTTGAAGAAGATATTAGTGTAGTTGCGCAGGCAGCAAATGGAGGAGAAGCTGTTGAGCTGGCTAAATCGCTAAAGCCCGATATTATACTGATGGATATAAACATGCCGGTATTAAACGGCTTACAGGCAATAAAGATGTTAAAGGAATGCAGCGAGTGTTTTAAAATAATTGTTCTGACTCTTCATCAGGACAGAGAGTATTTATTTAAAACACTACAGATGGGCTGCGAAGGATATGTATTGAAGGATGCTGAGTCTTCGGTACTTATAGATGCCATCAGAAGTGTTTACCAGGATCAAACTTTTATTCAGCCTAACATGACAAGTGAGCTTGTTAAGGAATTTAACAGGGTGACACTTTATGAGCATGACAGGACCTTTACAAACAATCTGACCATCAGAGAAATTGAGGTTTTAAAGCTGATTGCTGAAGGTATGATAAACAAGGAAATTGCCAAAAACCTTTACATAAGCGAAAAAACTGTTAAAAATCATATTTCCAATATTTTTAAAAAGCTTGATGTAAATGATAGAACCCAGGCAGCAATATACGCCTTTAAGCATAACATAAAAGCATAACCATATTTTATATATATTTAGTTTTAATAGCTTAAGTGTAAATAATGTATTGACATTGGTACAATTTACATAGTATTATATTTATAATTTCGAATAAAAATCTGCTGAGAACGGGAATAGTAAACTGTTGAAAATCCAAAGAGAGCTGTTATTTGCTGAAAGACAGTGATTTTTTATTAGTTGAAGCTCGCCCGGGAGCTTTCCGGCTGAATAATCAGGTCGGAACGGTCATCACCGTTATTTGATTAAAGAGGGTTCGATATGAAATACATATTGAATTAATTTGAGTGGTACCGCGGAATATGCTTTTCGTCTCATTAGTGAGATGAAGAGCTTTTTTATTTTTATTTTATTTCTTATTTAGACATTTATTTTTAGGAGGTGCTCGTATGGAAAAACTTATGGAAATAACTGTGGGCGGAATGCTTGAAGAGATGGCATTAAAATATCCCGATCATGATTGCGTTTTGTACACAGACCGTCCATTTAGAAAGACATATTCTGAATTCAACTCTATATGTAACAAGGTCGCAAAAAGCTTTATGAAAATGGGAATTAAAAAGGGTGACCATGTGGCTATGTGGGCAACAAACGTGCCGGAATGGCTTATCACACTTTTTGCCACAGCTAAAATCGGTGCAGTACTTGTTACAGTGAATACCAACTACAAGATTTTCGAACTAGAATACCTTCTCAAGCAGTCAGATTCCAGTACTCTGGTATTAATAGATGGCTTTAAGGACTCCAATTATGTTCAGATACTAAATGAACTTTGCCCTGAGCTTAAGAATTCTGAACCCGGTAATTTTAAGAGCGATAAATTACCATACCTGAAGAATATAATCAGCGCAAGTGAAAATACATATCCCGGAATGTTCAGCTGGATGGATTTGATGGATATGGGCAGTGATATTCCGGATGAAGAACTTTATGCTATTAGCAATTCCCTCGATTGTCAAGAGGTAATTAATATGCAGTATACTTCAGGGACTACAGGCTTTCCAAAAGGAGTTATGCTGACACATTACAACATCATTAATAACGGTAAATGTATTGGTGATTGCATGCACTTTACACATGAAGACAAATTGTGTATTCCGGTGCCGTTCTTCCACTGTTTTGGACTGGTACTTGCAATCATGGCATGTATAACTCATGGTACAACAATGGTTCCTCTTGAATACTATCAGCCGCTTAAGGTTATGCAGACAATAGAGAAGGAAAAATGTACGGCTGTTTATGGAGTACCCACCATGTTTATTGGTATACTGGAGCACCCTGAATTTGACAACTATGATTATTCATCACTAAGAACAGGTATTATGTCAGGTTCTCCATGCCCTGTAAAATACATGGAGCTTGTTGTTGATAAAATGAACATGAAGGATATCACAATTCCATACGGACAGACTGAAGCTTCGCCTGTTTGTACTCAGACCAGAATTGGTGACAGCCTGGAACGTAGAGTTGCTACTGTTGGTCGTTCACTTCCTTTTATAGAATGTAAAATAGTTGATCCGGAGACAGGCAAGGATCTGCCTGACGGAGTACCCGGAGAGTTTGTTGCCAGAGGCTACAATGTAATGAAAGGATATTACAAAATGCCTGAGGCTACTGCTCAGGCCATAGATGACGACGGATGGCTCCATACAGGTGATCTTGCAGTTAGAGATGAACATGGGTATTACAAAATCACCGGCAGAATCAAGGATATGATAATCAGAGGCGGAGAAAACATTTATCCAAAGGAAATTGAAGAGTTTTTGTATACTCTGCCAGCAATAAAGGATGTTCAGGTTATTGGTGTGCCGTCCAAAGCGTATGGTGAAGAAATCATGGCTTGTATTATTCTCAAGGAAGGCTGTACTATGACAGAAGATGATGTAAAAAATGCTGTAAAGTCTCACATGGCAAGGCATAAGACTCCAAAATACGTAAGCTTTATTGAAAGCTTCCCAATGACAGCCAGCGGTAAAATTCAGAAGTATAAAATGCGGGAAAATGCTATAATACAACTTGGGTTGCAGGATGAAGCCAATATCGAAACAGCCTAGTCTGAACGGTTAATCTGAAAAGCAATCCGAAAAGCTTTGTCTTTACTTTAAACAGTTACACTATTATAATTTAATATAAACCTCTAATTGCCAGTCTAAAAAGCTGGCAATTTTATTTACGTATAAATATATAGAAAATTTACAGATTTAGTTGGATAAAATGGAGGGAAGCATGTCTTTTAGAGATGAGATAAAAAATAGATTATTAGTATTTGACGGTTCAATGGGAAGGATGCTTCATGAAAACGGCCTGGGTGTTGGAACTTGTCCGGAAGAATGGAATTTGACTCATCCCGAAATCTTAAAGAGAATATATAAGAGTTACAAGGACTCCGGTTCCGATGTAGTTCAGACGAATACCTTTCAATCAAACAGAATCAAGCTTGAGGAATATGGCTTAAATGACAAGCATTTTGAAATAAACTATCAGGCCGTAAAACTGGCGAAGGAGGCGGCTGACGGGAAATGCTATGTTGCAGCCTCTATAGGACCTTTGGGAAAGCTTCTTGAACCTTTCGGGGAGTTAACCTTTGAAAAGGCATATGACACTTTTAAGGATCAGATAATGGCCGTTGCAGAAGGCGGAGCTGATATAATAAGCCTTGAAACCTTTACCGATATCAGCGAATTAAGGATTGCGCTGCTTGCAGCAAAGGAAAACTGTGAGCTTCCGGTTATATGCTCGGTCTCCTATGAGCAGAATGGCAGGACATTGATGGGAACAGAGCCTGACATATGTGCTGTGATTTTACATTCCATGGGTGCTGATTTAATAGGCACCAACTGCTCCTTCGGCCCGGAATATATGTTGGAAATAGCTGAAAAATACCGGAATACAGGACTGCCTTTCAGTGTAAAACCCAATGCTGGCTTACCTGAGATTATTGACGGTAAACAGGTTTTTAAGGAAACGCCCGTGGGGTTCGCAAGACTGGTTCCAGAATTTATTAAAAACGGTGCAAGACTTCTTGGTGGCTGCTGTGGGACTACTCCTCAGTATATAGCTGAAGTAGCAAAGCTAGTTAAAGAAACAGGTTCAGAAATTTCAACTGACACAAAGAATCTTGATGTGGACTATATTACCTCCACCTCTCATAAGCTAGCCTTTGAGTCGATAAAATCTGCCAAGTTGGGAAGAATAGATGCTGGTAAGGATAAATTTCTAAGAGACTCCTTAAATGGCGGAGACCTTGCTTCGGTTACCGATTCAGCCATGGAACTGCTGGATGAAAAATACGACATAGTTTTAATAGATATGGACCGGGTAAACTCAATGGATACTTTACTTTTAGCTAAGGTAGTTAAAGAAGCCCAAACCTACCTTAAGCAGCCTTTTGTTCTAAAATCAGACAGCATTGACGCTCTTGAGGCAGCATTAAGAATATATAAAGGAAGAGCTGGTTACATAATGCCTGTTGGAACAGCAATGCCTGCTGGAACAGCAATGCCTGCTGGAACAGGTAATTCAACGCCTGTTATTGAAGCTGCCAAGTTACTTGCTAAATATGGTGCTGTTGACTGTGGAGGTTTAATAAATAATGAAGAATAGTTTTATTACGGCATTAGCCGGTTATTTTATTGAAAAAGAGTACTTTCATCCAGTTTTAACCGATAATGGGGCCTTGGACTTTAGTAAAGGTATAGCAAGCTTGATTAAGGATTTTAATGGTACTACGGTCTTGCTGGAGATTATAGATGGGGATATGTTCAGCAGTCAGCAGATAGCTTCATCAATGGAGAATGGGGCTGAGCTTATAAATAAACTTACTGGGCGGAATGCAACTCTGTTCAAGCTGTTTTTGTTTGATCGGGAACCGGAGACGGATAAGCTTGGTATCATTAGTGAAGGACAGGTCGATATAACCAATGAAAGAAAATTCCTTAAAACCCTGTCCATAAACGTATCCGAAGGTGCAGTTCTAAAGCACTATAGCGTGCCTGCTTTCGACGCCAATATTGTAAGAACAGTTAAGCGCTTTTTTTCAAAGAATCTTGATAAAGCCGGGGCTACAGCAGAGGATATTCTCAAACTCCTTGAGCAGAGAAAAAAAGATTATGAAGTACAGATGAAGGTGAAAAAGCCCTGGCTAACCTATGGTATCATTATCGTTAATATTTTGATATGGGTTATAATCCGATTAATTTCCTTCAGAAGTGGGATAGCATATACTAATTATCTTGAACCTTTTGGTGCAAAGATTAATTCGCTTATTATTCAGGGACAGTATTGGAGATTCTTTACTCCAATGTTCCTGCATGCTGATGAAATACATCTGGCTGTAAATTGTTACTCGTTGTTTATAGTAGGTTCACAGGTCGAAAAGATATACGGGCGCGTCAAATTTTCTCTGATATATTTTGTAGCAGGTATTTTGGGCAATATTGTAAGCTTTGCCTTCTCTTTAAACCCTGCAGTAGGCGCATCGGGAGCCATATTTGGATTAATGGGTGCAATGCTGTTTTTTGCCATGAAGCGCCCATCATTGCTAAAAAGTGGCTTTGGAGCAAACTTAATTACTACTATTGTAATCAACCTTGCATATGGTTTTATGAATAGTCAAATAGATAATAATGCCCATATTGGAGGCTTTGTCGGAGGCTTTCTTATTACAGGGATTATATCTACCACAAAGGAAGAAACCAAAAGAGATAAACTTGTCAGGATAGTGTCATTTATAATGATAATAATTGTTACAACTGCAGCGACTTTATATGGTTTTAACAATCAGAACAACAAAGTGGTTCCCATGCTGACAGAGCTTCAAGCCCTTCAAGATAAAGAAGACTGGGCCGGTGTTGAAAAGCTTGGAGAAGAGATAATTGCTTTAAAGCCCTCTGATAAAAATATAAGAATTGAAACACTTTGGAGCATCACAGCCGCAGAATATAATCAACAAAAATTTGAAGAATCCATTTCTCACGGAAACCAGCTTCTGAAGGAGAGCCCTGCCAATGGGAATTATCTTCTGGGGGTAATATACTACAGCACAGCTCAATATGACAATGCACGTCAGTACCTCTTGAAAGCTAAAGAACTGGAAGCTCCATATACTGATAGAATCAATCAAATGCTTTCCGATATCGAGACAAAGGTTAGATAAAGATAAATAAATCAAATCAAATAGCCCCATTAAAACTGTTTCTGTCATCAGAAGCAGTTTTTTGCGGAGTGAATATATATATTCCTATTACTTAAGTAATAGCCAATACTCCTATATCAATAAA
The DNA here is from genome assembly GCA_023415305.1 of Bacillota bacterium. Taxonomy (GTDB): domain Bacteria; phylum Bacillota; class Clostridia; order Acetivibrionales; family DSM-1351; genus Ruminiclostridium. Next base: position 33,675 of record JAEZKZ010000115.1, on the reverse strand, counting down.
TTAGTGATAATACTTCAATTTCTAGTCTATTTGTAGGAATGTTTTATAGATGTAAAATATAAATGTTGATATGTATCGAACTTAATGTTAGAATTAAATAGAACAACATATTCGATAAATATAAAACATGAGGTGGTTAAAATGGTAGTTGAAAATAGCAGTGTTGAAGCTAATAACAATATTGGTTATAAGGCTGTGTTAAAACAAAAGGAGTACATGAAGCTTATAGCTGCAAATATTATTAACAGGTTCGGTGACTCGATAGATGCTGTTGCATTTACATGGCTGGTATTTACTCTTACAGACAGTGCAGGGTGGTCAGCAATTATCTTTGGTATGAATAAGGTTCCTACAATCTTTTTACAGCCATTTGCAGGTGCGCTGGTGGAAAATTGGAACAAGAAATTTATCATGGTGTTCACTGATATAGTCAGGGGCTTGTGTGTGGGTTTGGTCGCAATAATGTTTATCCTTGAGCTTCTTAACCCCTGGATACTGTTAGTTATTACAATTATTATTTCAAGTGCTGAAGCTTTCAGAGGTCCTGCAGGTACGGCAATTCTTCCTAAAATCCTCGATAAGAGTTGCTATGAGTTCGGAATTTCATTGAACTCTGCACTGTCTAATGTTATTGAACTGATCGGGTTGGCAGCAGTTGGAGCAATAATTGGTTTTTTGGGAATACAGGCAGCAATCCTCATAGATGCAGTTACTTTCTTCGGATCAGCACTTATAATAATTTTTATTCACTCAGGAGATAAGAATAATGAGAAAATTAATTTCAGTGCAAAAGAATATATTACTACCTTAAAAGATGGACTGAATTACTTGAAAAACAAAAGGATAATCCAGAATTTCGTATTACTCGCTATGATTGCCAACGCAATACTTGTTCCTCTGAACTCCTTACAGGCTCCGTTGGTCAAGGATGTATTGGGACAAGGGGAATATATGCTCTCACTGATCTCTTTTCTATTGGTACTGGGTTTGTGTTTAGGTTCAATGGTCTACCCATATGCGGCAAAATACTTGAAAACAAGCTTAATTGTGCTTATGGGAGGAATTTCAATTAGCTTTTACTATTTATTACTTGTATTATGTGGATATATTAGCAACCATGAGATTCTGCTATACATTATCTGCTCCATATCTTCATTAATAACGGGAAGTGCGCTTTCACTATTAATGTCAGCAGTGAATGTGCAATTTATAAAACAGGTAGAAGCAGAGTACCTGGCTAGAGTCGGAGCAATAATGAGTGCAGGCTGTGTAGGTGCTATACCGCTTGTATCCTTCGCTGTAAGTTTATTAACAAAGTTAATGTCCATTTCTGGTATATTCTTAATAATCAGCTCTGCAGGAATAATATTCTTTATGATAATTTATTCAATTAAAGTGAGATTTGAGTAGCACCTTTTAATACATATTAACATTTTCATTTCAATAAATAACTGCTATTATATTAATAGTTTGGTAATGGAGGTACAGGCAATGCAGGTGAAGGTTAATCGGGAAATAAACTATGTTGAAGAGGCAAATTCAATACTGTACAATTATATAAATGCTCTTTCCTACGATAAAATGGAAAAGGAAGGAATAAAAAAAATTACATACAGCAGTGACCTATACAAAAAAAGATTTCAAAAGATTTCAAGTATAAACAGCTATGTCATTGAGAATATGAGATTTGAAAAAAGCAGGCTGGAATACTTTTTTAAAGAAATAGGCAATTCAGGCATGTGTCTTTCAAATTATCTTCTTCCACTTTACTCAGAAGAACAGTTCAGTTCCGTGAGTGAATATGAGACCGCTGAAAAGAGTAAAAGTAGAGAGGAAATTATTAAAAAATTTGATTATATATTAGGTGAGCATCATATCTTCGGAAATAATAACGATGAACCAGTAGATACCTTGGAAGAGATAGTCAGATTCATGAATAAGGGTGATTTCTCGTCAGAGGACAAATGGAAGATATTGCAAGCCATTGTTGAGCACAAAACACATCTGGAGGAATTATGCCTTATCCTGTCCAAAACAGTAAAACTTCTTGAAGAATGCAAGGATGATATTAATGAGTTGGAAACAGAGTTTTATGATTATTGGCTTAACTATGTTAATAATAATAACTTCTTGGAGCAGTTGCAAAAATGTACTAATATTTCATGGAAATACAGTGAAAAGGGGAATGTTATAATTCCTGCAATATTCCATCCTCATACCATAACAATAAGTATTACAGATGACGATAATAAGGATGTGGATGTTATCCATATCGGCATAGTATTGGATTCGAATTTTCGTATAAAACAAGCCACAGTTGATTCTGAGGATCTCAATAACGCTTTAAAGCTCCTAAGTGATAAAAGTAAGTTTGAAATCCTCAGATTCATTAAGGAGAAACCTTCTTATGGCTTTGAAATTGCAAATGAACTTAATCTGTCCACATCAACCATCTCATATCATATGAGCGGTCTTATCGCTGCTGGACTGGTAAAGCTTGAAAAGGATGCAAATAAAATATATTACAGCACTAATAAAGAAAAAATAGCGGATATTTTAAATGATATGGGACAACTGCTGCTTTGAGCAATCATTTACGATTCCGATAAAGTATTTATGAAAGCTCAGATCCTCCGTCAGTTCGGGGTGGAAGGACGTTGCCAGCATGTTTCCCTGACGGCAGGCTACTATATGCCCATCCAGTCTTAACAAAACATCAACATGTGGGGCAACGTCCACTACATAGGGTGCCCGGATAAAAACAAGAGGTATTTTTTCTTCCGAAACCGACGGCAGATCAACATAAGCAGTAAAGCTATCCAGTTGTCTGCCGTACCCGTTCCGCATAACTTCTATATCCATAACCTCAAGATGCCTTCTGTCATCATTGGTTATTTTTTTTGCCAGAATTATCAATCCTGCACAGGTGCCCCAAACAGGCATTCTATTTTTTATACAGGCTTTAAGAGGAGCTGTAAGGTCAAAATCAAAAAGAAGCTTGCCGATGGCAGTACTTTCTCCGCCGGGAATAATCAGTCCGTCAATTTGATCCAAATCACTTTTATATTTGACAGAGCATGCTTTAATACCGCCTATCTTATTCAACATGTCGAGATGCTCCTGAACAGCACCCTGCAAACCAAGAACTCCTATTGTTTTCATTGAAAAATCTCCTTAAATTTGGCTCTAAAATTTCATTCACCTGAATTCCTTAAGCTGCGTATCAATACGTATTTGGGAAAACCTTACTCGAATATTTATTAGAGAGTATGGTAGCGGAAGAAAAAATGAAGTTTTTTCCTAAGAACTATAGCGTCAGCTAAAGTTCTTTATTACCAGCCTCTTGATGCATAAAGGCTGTTTCCTGAAAGCTCTCTCACGTCTATGGAGTCCATGGCGGTACCGAGTTCTTCAGAGACCTCTGCAATAATAGCAGGATCATTGTAGTAGGTAGTTGCCTTTACAATGGCGCGGGCTCTCTTCTCAGGATCGGAGGATTTAAATATCCCGGAACCTACAAATACACCGTCACAGCCAAGCTGCATCATCAGAGCCGCGTCGGCAGGTGTAGCTATACCGCCGGCAGCAAAATTGACGACAGGAAGCTTGCCGTTCTCATGTACAAACAGTACCAGATCATAGGGGGCACCAAACTCTTTCGCTATTGTCATCAGCTCCTGTTTTGAGGCGCTCTGAACCTTCCTTATGTCGGAGGTTACGGTTCTCATGTGTCTCACAGCTTCCACAACATTACCTGTGCCGGCTTCACCTTTTGTCCTGATCATAGAGGCTCCTTCACCAATTCTCCTGAGTGCTTCACCTAGGTTTTTTGCACCGCATACGAATGGAACCTTAAAAGTATGTTTATCAATGTGAAAATCTTCATCTGCAGGTGTGAGGACTTCACTTTCATCTATATAATCAATTGATAGGGCTTCCAGAACCTGTGCTTCAACAAAATGTCCGATACGTACTTTTGCCATTACTGGAATTGAAACAGCTTTCTGAATTTCTTTAATCATTTTTGGATCGGACATTCTCGCAACTCCACCCATTTTTCTTATGTCCGAGGGAACTCTTTCAAGAGCCATAACTGCAACAGCCCCGGCTTTTTGAGCAATTTCAGCTTCTTTTGCATTAACAACATCCATTATTACTCCGCCTTTAAGCATTTGAGCAAGGTTTTTGTTTAATTGATATCTCTCAGTCATTATTATTCTCCTTTACAAATCATAAATTATTAAATATACTAAATTGTAACGTAACAATTTAGTTTTATTATCAATGAATTTTGTATATTTTTACATATGATGTTTAATAAGTCAATATATTTATGTGATATGTGGGGGTAATATGAGTATTGTATCGGTACAATTAGAAGAAGGCAAACATCCGAAATATCTTCAACTGTTTGAACATATAAAACAATTAATTACAAATGGAGATTTAAGGCCGGGGGAAAAGCTCCCAACCGTCAGAAGTTTATCCCAAAGCCTTAATATCAATAATATAACGGTGGTAAACGCCTATAAACAGCTTGAAAATAATAAATATATAACTGCAAAGAAGGGAAGCGGTTATTTTATTTCAAACCTAAAAATTCAGAAAGAGGACACACTGTCCTCCGGAGATATAGGAATGGTGACTGATTCCAATGCCATAAATTTTGCCAGTGCTACTGCACACCCGTCTATTTTCCCTACCGAATCCTTCAAAGAGTGCATAAATGAAGTTCTTGAAAGAGACAAGGGCTATGCTTTCGGATACCAGGAAAGCAATGGCTATAAACCCTTGAGAAATGCAATCCTCGAATATCTTAATAAAAAATATAATATCAAGGCAAAGAATGAGGAAAATGTTCTGATAGTCTCAGGGGCACAGCAGGGAATTGATCTGATAGGAAAGGCATTGTTGAATCCGGGTGATTATGTTATAACCGAAAACCCTACCTATGACGGTGCAATAGCCTTATTCAAGTCAAGGGGTGCTCGTGTGGTCGGGGTTAATATGGAGAATGACGGGATTGATGTGATTGACCTTGAAAAGAAAATTCGAATCTGCAAGCCCAAAATAATTTATCTGATGACCTATTGCCAGAATCCTACAACGGTAAGTTATAGCCGGGAAAAATTGGAGCAGGTGTTTAATCTTGCCCAGAAATTCAACATTTATCTTATCGAAGATGATACAATGTCAGAGCTTAATTTTAACAATAATAAGCTGATTAACTTAAAATATCTTGATAAAAGCAACAGGTACGTTATATATCTTAAAAGTTTTTCAAAAATACTAATGCCGGGATTAAGAGCCGGCTGTATGATCCTTCCCGATCTGCTGGTAAAGGATTTTACCAAAATAAAGCAAAATAGTGACCTTTCATCTTCCGGGCTTATTCAGAGGGCTTTGGACTTGTATTTCAGAACTGGAAGATGGGAGGAGCATCTTCAATACATGAAGGAAATATACCTTGGCAAATATGAATTTATGTTTGGGCAGCTTGAAAGATTGGGGCAATATGGGGTCAAATACACTAAGCCCGACGGAGGATTATATTTTTGGATACAGTTGCCAAAAAACCTTTCAGCCCGTACCATTTTTATGGATTGCAAAGATAATGGATTGGTCCTGATACCTTCCGATATTTTTTATGAATTGGATAATAAACAAAAGGACAGATGTCTCAGGCTAAGTTTTGCCTCCTCCAGTATAGAGCAAATCAGAAATGGCGTGGAAATCCTGGAAAAATGCATAATTGGGCTGACAAGTGTCAATCTGCCATGAGTAATTACCAGTACCTGAGGGGGGGATATCTCTTTCTTATAAAAAGAAAACGAGAATAATATTTATTGAAAGTACTATGTGTAAGACCATAATCTATAAGCTTGGGTACTCCATCAATCAAACCCCAGCTGGATATCCGGAGTAGATCTCCGGTACTGATATGGTTATTATTTATATCTTCAATAAGATTGTTTTTTAAGGCAAGAGACTTCATGCTGTTAACATTATAATATCGGTAAACAGATCTTATATTCTTGAGTTTTTTTGCTTTAACCATTATTAGAAAACGATCATCCTCGGAGATATGCACTATATCAGCGAAAAGATCTGATTTCCGGCTGCTGTAAATTTGGTACTCGTTTCTATTCTGCTCCAGACCCCTGATGTCCCTGGCGACCTTGACTACATACCCGTTATTCATATTAAAGACATATCTGCAGGAGCCTCTGCCCATGAGTTTGTATTCACCATTTCTGATGCTGTTAATAATATCCTGATCACTGTTCTTCATAAAAACTTACCACTAACTATGATTAATCTTAATACAGAGTATTCAAAGGTCTCTCTTTGTGTGTTAATGCCCATGGTTGTCTTTTTAAGCTTTAAATGAAAAACATATAAATCAATACAAATAAATCAAAAAAAACCGAGTTTAATAAAGATATGTAAAACGATCGTACGTATTTTTTCAGTTGAGCCTTGACGAAAAAATTTTGTTGATGTATTATATTTTTAATTATTATCAATTTGAAGTTGTAATGGATTTCTTAAACGCTTACAGCCTAAAATTGAGTTGTACAACTTAATGACCTAAAGATGATGACTGGAAAGAGTAGAAAGAAATTGGCTTTAAAGAGAGTGGGCACTTGGTGAAAGTCCACAGGTTCAAGCTTTTGAAAATCATCCATGAGTTGCAGCCTGAATGATACAAAATGGGCAGCATTCTATTTCAAGAAGGATGCTTTTCCAGGTAAGGTGTGCCGGTGATGAGCCGTTAAAGAATGAAGTGATTATTGTCACGTTTTAGTTTCTATGTCCAAAGTATTCAACATGTGACAAAATAAATTGGGTGGTACCGCGAAAACAGCCTCGTCCCTTTCAAGTCAATTTTAATTGACTTAGGGGCGAGGCTTTGTATTTAATTTATATTAACTAATTATGGAGGTAATTTAAATGTCAGAAGATTATGGAAAGACCTTGAATCTGCCGCAAACAGATTTCCCGATGAGAGCAAATCTGCCCCAAAGAGAACCTGAATTCCTGCAAAAGTGGGAAGACATGGATATTTATCATAAGCAACTTGAAAAAGCTAAAGGAAAGCCGGTTTTCGTTTTACATGACGGACCACCTTATGCAAACGGCGGAATCCACCTCGGCACTTCATTAAATAAGATACTAAAAGATATAGTTGTAAAATACCATAGTATGGCCGGTTATTATACACCTTTTGTTCCAGGTTGGGATACTCACGGACTGCCCATAGAGCAGAGAGCCATAAAGGAGTTGGGTCTTAAAAGACATGAGGTAGGCCCTGTAGTTTTCAGAGAAGCCTGCGAAGGCTTTGCTATGAAATATCTGGATATACAGAGAAATGCTTTCAAACGTCTTGGAGTAAGAGCTGACTGGGAAAACCCATACATTACTTTAAAGCCTGAATTTGAGGCAAAGCAAGTAGAGGTTTTTGGAGAAATGTGTAAAAAAGGACATATCTACAAGGGTCTGAAGCCTGTTTACTGGTGTCCGGATTGTGAAACTGCACTTGCTGAAGCAGAAATAGAATACGCTGATGATACAACTTTATCAATATACGTAAAATTTCAGGTTAAAGAAGATAAAGGCCTGTTTAATGGTGTTGCTGAAAAAGACAAGGTTAACTTTGTAATATGGACAACAACCACCTGGACATTGCCGGCCAATCTTGCTATATGCCTGAATGAAAACTTTGAGTACTCAATTGTTAAGGCAAACGAGGAATATTATGTTCTTGCTACCGAACTTGTTGAAAATACTATGAAAGCAGCAGGGATAACAGAATATGAAGCTGTAGCCAAGTATAAGGGAAGCGAACTGGAAGGTATGGTTTGCCAACACCCATTTATTGACAGAGATTCATTGGTTATCGTAGGTGACCATGTAACTCTTGAGGCTGGTACCGGCTGTGTTCATACTGCGCCGGGACATGGTGCCGAAGACTTTATTGTTTGCCAAAAGTATAAGATTCCTACAGTTGTTCCTGTTGACAGCAAGGGCTACCTTACTAAGGAAGCAGGTCCATTCGCAGGTTTGTATTATAAGAAATCAAATGCAGCAATAATTGAGAGACTGACACAGGACGGAAGATTGCTGGCTTCAGAAAAAATTACCCACCAATACCCACACTGTTGGAGATGTAAGGAGCCGATTATATTCCGTGCCACAGAACAATGGTTTGCTTCAATAGACAGCTTCAGAGAGGATGCTCTTGAGGCAATAAAGACTGTTAAATGGGTGCCTGAATGGGGGCAGGAAAGAATTACCAACATGGTAAGGGATAGAGGTGACTGGTGTATTTCCAGACAAAGAATCTGGGGAGTACCTATTCCGATTTTCTACTGTAAGGATTGCGGTAAGGAACTAATTACAGACGAAAGTATAAAAGCAGTAGCAAACCTATTCAGGAAAAAGGGTTCAAATGCGTGGTATGCTCTGGATGCTTCTGAAATATTACCTGAGAACACAAAATGCTCCTGTGGCCTAGGCGAGTTCACCAAAGAAACAGACATAATGGATGTATGGTTTGACAGCGGTTCCAGCCACGCGGCGGTCTTGGAAGAAAGAGAAGATCTGGTATGGCCTGCAGACCTTTATCTGGAAGGCAGCGACCAGCATCGCGGTTGGTTCCAGTCTTCACTTCTGACATCAGTAGCAACCAGAGGCGGTGCACCTTATAAAAAGGTTCTGACTCATGGTTATGTTATAGATGAAGAAAAGAGGAAGATGTCAAAATCTCTGGGCAACGGTATTGACCCAGCTGATGTTATAAAAGAATACGGAGCGGATATATTAAGACTTTGGGTCGCTTCCTCCGATTATACTACAGATATTAAAATTTCAAAGGATTTGCTAAAACAGCTTTCCGAAGTATATAGAAAAATCAGAAATACAGCCAGATACATTCTTGGAAATATCAACGACTTCAACCCTAACACTGACAGCGTTGACTACAGCGAGATGAATGAGCTTGACAGATGGGCTTTATACAAAATGACCAACCTGATCAAAAAGGTAAATGAGGCTTACAGCTCTTATGAATTCCATATGATGTTCCATTCAATACACAATTTCTGTGTTGTTGATATGAGTAACTTCTATCTGGATATAATAAAGGACAGACTTTACACCTCAAAGCCTGATTCAAAGGAAAGAAGAGCTGCGCAGACTGTTATGTACGAAATACTTCAGTCACTGGTAAGAATGCTTACACCTGTACTTGCATTCACCACAGAAGAAATATGGCAGTTCATGCCTCACCGGGCTGGTGATGATGTAGAAAGTGTTCAGCTTAACAGCTGGCCTGAAATAAATGAGAAATATATAGATACTGCATTGGCTGAAAAATGGGATAGAATTCTTGCTTTACGTTCAGATGTTTCAAAAGCACTGGAAGTTGCAAGAACAAACAAGACCATAGGTCACTCCTTAAATGCCAAGGTGACAATTTATGCAGACGGTAATGACTATGATTTTATAAAGAGCATTGAAGAGGAACTGGTAACTATATTTATCATTTCAGGGGCTGAGGTTAAGAAACTTCAAGAGGCTCCCGAAGAGGCTCAGAACGGCGAAGAAATGCCGACTATAAAGATTGCAGTTGAACAGGCTCCCGGAGAAAAATGTGAGAGATGCTGGATGTATAGTGAATATGTAGGCAATGATGACAAGCATCCTACACTTTGCAAAAGGTGTGCTGAAGTAGTAGATTAATCAACTTTCAGTTAAAACATGAGGTGCGAAAAACATTTTGTGTACCCCCGTTGGGAACTCAAAATGTTTTTCGTGTATAAAAGAGCAGGTTTATATTGGCGAATTGCTGACACGATAAGAACGAAGTATGGTCTACCATTAACAAATGGTAGACTATGAACAAACAGTAGACACGGAGAGAAAAATGATTAGACACACTATTAATTTAAAGGAAAGAAGCTATCCTATTTGTATAACAACCAGTTTCGAGGAACTTGGTAAAGCGGTATTAAACTTGAGGACAGGGAAAAAGCTTATTATTGTAACTGATGAAAACGTTGACAGGCTTTATTCCGAGGAATGTGTTAAAAAGTTTGAGGAAAACGGCTTCGAGGTATACAAGCATGTCCTTGTTCCCGGCGAAGAGCACAAAACTCTTGACGCCGTGTCTGGGATATATGAGAAGCTCATAGAACATAAACTGGATAGGAGCAGTACTCTTGTTGCACTGGGCGGAGGTGTCGTAGGCGATATCTCGGGCTTCGCCGCAGCTACATACATGAGAGGCATAAATTTTGTACAGATACCAACTACATTGTTATCTCAGGCAGACAGCAGCGTTGGCGGAAAAACAGGAGTAGATTATCACGGACATAAAAATGCTGTTGGAGCTTTTTATCAACCCAAGCTTGTATTTATTAATGTAAATACTATAAAATCACTTCCAAAGCGTGAAGTGTCAGCAGGTCTGGCTGAAGTAATAAAACATGGTCTGATTATGGATGAAGAGTACTGTGAGTATCTTAATTATAATGCTCATAAAATATTTGCCTTTGATGAAAATGTCCTTCAATTCCTTGCAAAAAGAAATGTCTCAATAAAAGGACATGTTGTCGAACAGGATGAGAAAGAAGATGATTTGAGAGCTGTTTTGAATTTGGGGCATACTATAGGACATGCTATAGAGACGGTTCAAAATTTCAAACTATTGCATGGTGAATGTGTTGCTATAGGCATAGTTGGAGCCTTCAGACTTTCATGTTATATGAATATCCTGCCCGAGACAGTATTGGAACAGGTTAAGTCCATGCTTTTAAAACTTGAACTTCCTGTATCGCTGCCGGGTATGGATGTAGAAAAGGTTTACAACCAAATATACCATGACAAAAAGGTAAAGGATAATCAACTGAAATTCGTGCTTCCAAGAAGAATAGGTGAGGTATTCCAATGCACAATTGATGATATTGCTTTGCTGAAAAAGGTTTTACAGGATCTGGCTAAATAGATCATTAATATTTTGGAATTGCCGTCGGGAAAAATCCGACGGTAATTTTTTTGTATAAATATAGACAAATTCAACAAATATAATGTTATATAAAATATTAAAGGAGTTAGTCTGACAGATGGCAAACAATAATCAGCTTTTAGACCATTTAAGTAAAAAAATTGATGAAATGTCCTTGAAAATGGAGAAAATGAAGTTTGTTGATTATGTTTATTTTCTGGAGCATCCCAGAAAAATGTTATGGGCTAACTTTATAAGCGGGATGGCCAGAGGTTTTGGCATTGCAATTGGTTTTACCTTATTGGGGGCTGTAGCCATTTATATTCTGAATAAAATAGTACAGTATAACCTCCCGTATATTGGAGAATTTATCAGTGATATAGTCAAAATTGTTCAAAGTAGTATGCGAAATGTCAGATAGGGGAAAAATAAATAATTAATTCAGGCTTAATTTGAATATCAATCTTTTAATACTATTTGTGTCGCTGCATAGCGGCGGAATGGAGATTCAAATGGAAAAGCATAAATTGGAGCAATTGAAAGGAAGCTTGAAAAATCAGGAAAAAGATATGATTGAGACAATGAGGACAATACTCAGAAACGGTAATGCCGACATGAGTGAACACTATCCTACTGAGTTGTCCAATTATGACAATCATCCTGCAGACCACGGTACTGAACTTTATACTCTTGAATTAAATATGGCCTTAAAGGTACATGAACAGACAAAATTAAATGATATACAGAAGGCTTTAAAGAAATTTGATAATGGAACATATGGAATATGTGAGCATTGCAATAGGGAGATTGATTATAAAAGACTTGAGGCTAAGCCCAGTGCCGGTTTGTGTTATGAATGCGAAATGGAACTTGAGGCGGCCGAAAGAAATACGGCTGATCAGCAGTATGGTGAAGTGTTTGATTCTCCCTTCGGAAGAAAATATCTAAACAGTCAGGAAGATGACGAATTTGAGGGTATGGATCAATTAAACGACGTTATAAAATACGGTTCTTCCGATTCACCTCAGGATATGGGTGGGTACGCCGATTTTGAAGAATACTATACTAATGAGATTGATAATCAGGGAATAGTTGAAGAAACAGATAAGATATCCAATCAGCAGTATAAGGATCAGCTGCCATAATTGTCTGAAGCAGTAAATGGAAGAAGAAGTAAGATACAAGAGGCAGAGCTAAGAGATAGGTAACAAAGGGTTCCGGATTATCGGAACCCTTTGTCATGGTTTTTTGTGAAGTATTCAGATGAGTGCTAGTTTACATTGTTTAAAGTTAATGATTAAATGCAATTCTTAACAAGCTCAATAGGGAATATAGTTAGCAGTGACACATTGTCCCACCCTATATAATTTTATGGAAATATTCAATATTAGAGCTATTTTTAAGCCTCCTATAGAAGTCATCTAGAACATTTATAAATTTCATATCTAGATTGAATTTCCAGAAGAGTAGTGCTAAAATAGGCATTGCGGGGACAATTAAAATAATTGTGCAATTAACTGAACCGTTTTTGATATAATATAGCGAGAAGGTTGGAAGTCCTGCTCTCGCAAATATGCTGGTGTGGCTCAAAGGCAGAGCAGCGGTATCGTAAACCGCAGGTTGGAGGTTCGATTCCTCTCACCAGCTCCAGAGAAAGCCGTAGATCTTTGATTTACGGCTTTTGTAATGTGATAAGCTGTGACTAACCAGTTTTAAATAGGCCTGGTAATATTCCCTAACATACAACTGTACTTTATCTTCAAGTTTAATGTGTCTTATAATATTCTTGACCAATCAAAATTATTTATATAGTATTTATTTTATAGGAAAAAAGAATTTACCAAGTTGTACCTCTCAATTTCGTGCAAAAAAAGAGAGGATTAAAACTAATCATCAAGCTATACTTTTTGGTAAGGAGTAGATCGAGTGGAATGGATTGAGCATTTAAACAACGCTATTAATTATATGGAAGAGCATTTGGAGGATGGGTTTGAGCTTGAAAAGGTGGTTGAAATTGCATGTTGTTCAGCTTTTCACTTTCAAAGAATGTTTTCATATATAGCCGGTATACCTTTATCGGAGTACATCAGACGCAGAAAAATGACCCGTGCAGCATTGGATTTACAGAGTATTGACTGCAAAATAATCGATATTGCAATGAAATATGGCTACGATTCACCGACTGCTTTTACACGTGCTTTCAGGAGTGTACATGGCATAGCGCCTTCAGAGGCAAGAACTGCAGGTGCACAGCTTAAAGCATATCCACCGATCAGCTTCAAACTCACCGTAAAAGGAGAAGCTGAAATGAACTACAGAATAGTTAAAAAAGATGCATTCAGGATAGTGGGAGTAAAGAAACACTTAAAAATTGATATTGAAGAGAATTTTGCAGATGTCCCAATGTTTTGGCGAAAGACAACCGAAGGTGGTCAAATACCTGAAATAGTCTCACTATTAAACAGGGAACCCACGGGACTTCTAGGGGTCAGCGCCTGCATGAATGGTACGGATTTCGATTACTATATTGCCGTCGCCACCGATAAGGAAGCTCCAGCAGGAATGCACGAGTACATTGTTCCAGAATGTACCTGGGCAATATTTGAATGTGTCGGACCTCTGCCTGAAGCACTTCAGGAGCTTCAAAAACGTATTGTTACCGAGTGGCTTCCAACATCGGGTTATGAATATGCAAATGCGCCTGATATAGAGGTTTATGCTGAAGGAGATCAGCGTCAGGCCGATTACAGATGTGAGGCCTGGCTTCCTATTGTCAGGAAAGCATAGCATATTTTAGAATGGAGATTAAAAATGGTACACGTTGTATATTGTGATGACAAGGAAAAGGTCTTGGAAAAAATAATTGATGGAACTAAAACAATGATCATCAGAGGGGCAGCGGGGAGAAAAATTCCGCACAGCCGGGTATTTGAAGGTGAGACAATATACTTTATGAAAAAGGGTTCCAAGCAGATTTCGGCTACAGCAACTGTTTTAAATGTAAAAAACTATATCAAGCTGACGGATGAAGAAATAGACCGGATTATTGAAGAGAATCAGAGTAAACTAGATTTGTCAGAAAAGCAAAAGGAAAGATGGCACAAAAAATGTCCGTGCCTGATTGAGTTTGAAAAGGTTAAAGCGATACCACCAATGGATTTTATTCATCAAAGCAATATGGATGACTGGCTTATAATTGAAAAGATAGAGGATGTAGTAGCCGGGTCAAGTATCCCATTTAACTACGAGAAGGCACGATTTTAAGGAATAATCTTATGAGAAATTATTTTGACTTTTGTATCACCGGAGACATTCATTCTGATGTTAAGGAATATTTTTCATTACATAATAGAATGGATATATATGAACACACGTTGGATGTTATTAAGGAATTGCAATATATTAGAAATTTAACCGGTCATATTGAAGATGGCAGTCTAATTGCCTGTTATTGTCATGACCTGGGACAGATAGTAAAAGTGGAAGATATTATTGAATTCTGCCTAAAAAATAATATAAGTCTATTGGATGGGGAAAAAAGTGCACCGTCGATTATACATCAAAAAATATCATGCTTATTAGCTGAAAAGGTATTTAAAATAGGTAATTCAGAGATCCTTGATGCAATAAGATATCATACCACTTCACGAAAAAATCCAGGGAATATTGAAATAGAAGTGTTTCTTGCTGATAAAATGAGCTGGAAAGAAGCTGGCTACAGGGAATTGGCAATTAAAATTAAAAATACAATAAGGCTCTCAAAAGAAGCAGCATTGTTACACTATCTTGATAATTTGAATTCCTGTAAAGGGGTTATCCCGTTTTATCATCCTGATTCTCAGGAAGCTTATGAGTATTTTAAAAAATTAGCTATTACTAAAAATAATTCTGTATAAATGTCAACCTTTTATGGTATACTATTATTTTAAAACTATCGAAGGGATGAACAGAATGGCAGAATTTTGTAAGTGTGGATCCGTTATGATTAACGGAAGTTGTACTAATAAAAAATGCAGTAACAAACTTGTGAAAGCAGCTTCTGCGACAAAAGTCAGCAAAACAGGTCGTACCAGAACAGTTAAGGAGACTCCGGCGGAGAAACCTAAAAGTACTAAAACAGTAAGAGCATCCAAATGCATAACTTACCATATTAGTGAGCTTCCCCTTAAAGAACAGCCCAAGTAACAATTACGAAAGCAGTGGAGATACATAAGTATCACAGTACTGCAGTATAACCAAAGTATAGATAAGACAAAACGTCCTCAATTTGAGGGCGTTATTTATTTTCTTAAGGTAAACTTTTATTCTTTCCAATATCCATCTCAATTGATATGCCCGAATTTGTGAGATATAATATAAAAAGTATGATTTAAATATGTTAAGTATGTCAAGTGTTATAACGTAGATGGGGGTTAATATGGGGGTAAAGGAACAATATCTTGAAATATATAATACATACATTCAACGAGAGGGTTCGGATAAACTTCTTGAATATTTATTGTCAAAATCCAGTGATTTTTTCACTGCTCCGGCCAGTACAAGATTTCATGGTGCCTATGAGGGTGGACTTGCCGAACATAGCATAAATGTCTACGAATGTCTTAAAGATTACCTTTCCAGAGACAGAGTGAAACAGGTTTATCGCCTGGAGTATGACTCTGAGAGTATTGCAATCGTGGGTTTACTTCATGATTTGTGCAAGATAAACTGCTACAGGGTTGGAACAAGAAACGTTAAAGACGAGAACGGTGTTTGGCAGAGCGTTCCCACCTATGAATACGATGATAAATTGCCTTATGGTCACGGAGAAAAGTCGGTTTATATAATAACAGGTTTTATGAAGCTTACAAGGGAAGAGGCTTTTGCGATCAGATATCATATGGGCTTTTCAGGTCTCGAGGACAAACGAAATGTTGGAGACGCTTTTGAGCAATATCCTCTGGCATTTGCACTAAATACAGCCGATATGGAGGCTACATATTTTTTAGAAGGCAAAAAGAAGTAAACTAAAATGGGTATGATAATTCATACAGGACTTAAAAATATTGAAATTTTACTTTTTCTATCATAAAATTATATATGCAGAGATAAAAACACAGTTCTGGTTGGTAGTCCAGACGCAGCATTCTGTCTTCCAGTATGTGAAAAATGCTGTCAGTAACCTGCCTCCTAAGGTTGTCCGTTCTTTGTTCAACAATAAATAGGAGGGTTTTTTATGGAAGTAAGAGGAAAGATTACTGTTTATTTTGATGACCCTTTTTGGGTCGGCATTTATGAACGAAGGGATGGTAATTTACTGGAGGTTAGTAAAACTGTTTTTGGAGAAGAGCCCAAAGATTATGAGGTTTTTTATTATCTTCTTGAGAATTGGAGAAGTTTGAGATTTAGTCCTCCAATTGAGACGGAGACCAGGGAAGAGCACAAAATCAATCCTAAGAGGATGCAAAGAGCAATTAATAAACAGCTCTCCCAAACCGGCGTAGGTACCAAAGCTCAGCAGGCCTTGAAACTTCAGCATGAACAGAAGGTTGTTCAGCGCAAAGCAGATAAAAAACTGCGAACAGAAGAAGAAAAGCAGTTGAAATTTGAAATGAAGCAGCAAAAGAAGAAGGAAAAACATAAGGGCAGATAATTTTCCGGGAACATATTTAGCAGTATGTTCCCGGAAAATTAATATTTACATAAATTTATTTTCTACTACTTGAATATTTAGCAGCTTAATTAATAATAATTTGAATATAGCTGTCTATAACAATTGTTATATCGATATTAATATATTTGTATTGTTATATTCTTTTATATTAATTAATAATATACTTAATATATTGTTAAGATAGGAAGTATACTTTGTGAAAGAACAAATTACAACAGTTTTAAATACTAAAAGAGATAAATACCTTTTTTACTTTAAAAAATTCATTTCAACCAGGTTACCGGCTGTAAAAGCTGATCTTCAGGGACTGATGAAGAAATTGACTACACTTATAAAAACCACAGGACTGGTTTTGTTCTTATATAGGTTCTTTTTGTTTTACCCGTTAGCATTAATCTATCTGGAAGTAGTCTTTAAGATAGCAGTATTTAAAACTCTTTTTAATGCCGGGTTCATTTACATTTTACTTTTTTCAATCCCTGCCGGACTCTTACTCTACATATTATCTACCTTTTCAAAACGTAAAATTAATAGAATAATTTCAGTAGTATTAACAGCAGGGGTAACTCTTGTTTATCTGGTACAGATTATTTATTACCATGTATTTACCACATTTTTTGCATTGTTCTCTCTAAATGGAGCCAATCAGGTATTGCAGTTCTGGCGTGAAATTTTTATGGCGATAGGAAAGAATATAATACCGATTATTTTTTTACTGCTTCCCTTGGGTTTTTTGATTACATTCGGTAATAAATTGATACCATCCGATAAAACGGTATGGAGCTTTAAAGGTATAATTGCAGGTATAACATTGTCAATTCAAGTAATTTCCACTTTTGCGGTATTTTGTGATGACAGTGGGGAACTTAACACTCGCTTCCTTTATTCTGAAGCTATAATACCTGATTTGTCTGTAGACAGGTTAGGTTTGCTTACTACAACAAGACTTGATATTAAACATTTGCTATTCGGCTTTGATGCCTCAGGCGAACAAAGTACCGATGATAATAATACATATAATAATGAAGAGTATGTACAGGCGTATGCAGGAGAGGATACAAAGGAGTATACTGGAGAATATTCAAAAGAGAATATAAGAAATGCTAAGGATGAAACAAACCTTTCGCTACCAGATAAAGCCGGTAAAGATATTATTAAGCCTGATGTTAATCCTGCAGAAGAAAAAACAGTCTTGGAAGCTAATATTCTTAGTATTGATTTTGACAAACTTATTGCTGAGGAATCTGATCCGCAGATTAAAGCAATGCATAAGTATTTCAAAAATGTTAAACCCACAAATAAGAACGAGTACACAGGTATGTTCAAGGGAAAGAACCTTATTTTTATAACTGCTGAGGGCTTTTCACCCTATGCAGTTAACAAGGACCTTACACCAACTCTATACAAAATGTCACAAGAAGGCTTTCAATTCACTGATTTTTATACACCAATATGGGGAGTTAGCACCTCCGACGGAGAATTTGTTGCCTGTAACTCACTTGTACCAAAGTCCGGAGTCTGGAGCTTTTATGTTTCGGGTAAGAATTATATGCCATTTTGCTTGGGGAACCAGTTAAAGAAGCTGGGGTATGGCACCAAAGCCTATCATAACCACTCCTATACTTATTATCACAGAGATGTATCCCATCCGAATATGGGTTATGATTTCAAGGCTGTAGGTAATGGCCTTAATATCAAGAAGACCTGGCCTGAATCCGATGTGGAGATGATTGAAAAGACAACCGACGAATATCTTGGTGCTGAACCCTTTCATACCTATTACATGACTGTTAGCGGACATCTCCAGTATACCTTTGGAGGGAATGCAATGGCAGCTAAAAATAAGGCTTTTGTTAAAGACCTTCCATATTCCGAGCCTGTTAAAGCATATTTAGCCTGTCAGATTGAATTTGACAGGGCAATGGGTGAGTTGATCACCAGACTTGAAAAGGTTGGAAAAGCAGAAGACACATTGATAGCAATCAGCCCGGATCATTACCCTTATGGCCTGACATTTGAAGAAATAGAAGAGTTGGCCGGGCATAAAATTGAAGAAAATTTTGAATTGTATAAGGGAGTGTTTCTACTGTGGTCAAAGGGTATGACACCCGTAAAGGTAAATAAGCCCTGTTCCAGTATGGATATACTACCAACCCTGTCAAATTTATTGGGAGTCGAATATGACTCAAGACTTTTTATGGGTAGGGATATATTTTCAGATGCAGCGCCTCTGGTGGTTTTCTCAAATTGGAGTTGGCTTACCGATAAAGCCTGCTATAATTCTAAGCAAAGAAAACTTATCCCTGTTGACGGGCAAATTGATACATTATTATTAAAGGATTATAAATCCGAAATATCCAAACAGGTCAGTAACAAATTTGCCTATTCAACAAAAATACTTGATAAGAATTATTATTCAAAACTGTCAATACAATAATCAAAGGTAATCAAGCGCAAATGGACGCATCAATACATTCAACGGCAATCAGTGGCATTAATCAAATAATTATTGACAAAACAATCCATTTGATGCTATATTCATAACAAGTAGAGACGAGAAGAGCTTAGAAGAGATTAGATGAGATGAGTAAATCGTGAGTAATATATCCTCACGTAGCGGCAGATTTATATTTGTTGCTTTAAATTTGGGTAGTTATATATTTTCTGCTCAAATCGGGTTAATAAGAAAATGAACTTCAAACCTCTACTAATAATTTATTTTGTGGAGGTTTTTTTATATGGAAACAACAGTTCAGAAAAGAGTTGTAGTTAGAGAAAAGAAAGCTGGACTTTCAATCTCAGACATTATTCTTGTGGGTGTTTTACTGGCAGTTGGTGCTGTTCTTAAGTTTTTCGTCGGTTCATTGTTTTCAGCAGGTATGAAGCCGAATTTTATCATTGCAATGTATTGTCTGGCTATTTTGCTGATTAAGCCAAGATTTCTTGAAGCTATTGTTATCGGTATTATAGCAGGCGCTATCTGTCAAGTATTTCCCGGAACTCCGTATATCAACCTGATAAGTGAACCCGTGGGTGCCATAGTAATGGCCATATTGGTTTATTTACCGCTTCAGATCGGGAAGTTCTCACTCAGACCTATAATTGGGACATTTATAAGTACATTAGCCAGCGGAATGACCTTTATTGGAGTTCTATATGCGGCCTTTTATACTGGTGCCGATGTAAAAACACTTCCTCTGGGAGTATTTCTCGTTATTGTTCTTGGAACTGCTTTAGTAAATTCTATAATAGTACAGGTACTGTATATACCATTAAAACTTGCATTAGGACGTGGTAAGGATGATTAAAAAGTTTGACTCTTTCATATCTTACCCGGTGGACAATGGAAACGGAGATAAGAATGATAGAGTTTAAAAATTTTTCGTTTAAATATAAAAACGGAGAAAAGAACGCATTAAATGGTATTGATCTGAAAATAGACAAGGGAGATTTCATTGGAGTCATAGGTAACAGTGGAGCAGGCAAATCTACTTTTACCTACGCTATTAATGGAGTCATACCTCATCACTTTGAAGGGGATTTCTATGGAGAAGTTATTGTAAATGGAAAAGATACTGTAGAATCATCTCCTTCAGAGTTGTCCTTAAGTGTTGGAAGCGTATTTCAGGATATTGACGGACAAATGGTTTCCTCGGTGGTTGAGGATGAACTGCTTTTTGGCCTTGAAAATTTTGGTGTTCCTCACGACGAAATAGAAACAAGAATTACCGATATCCTGAAATTGGTTGGAATAGAGGAATTGAGGCATAGAAACATCAGTACTCTGAGTGGAGGGCAAAAGCAAAAGGTGGCCATTTGTGCAGTTGTATGTCTGATGCCGGATATACTGGTTCTTGACGAGCCGACTGCAGAGCTTGACCCTCAGAGCAGTGAGCAGATATTCAGCATGCTCAGGATGCTGAATGAGAAGATGGGTATTACAGTTATTGTCGTAGAACAGAAGATTATGCTATTAAGCGAGTTTTCCAAGCGTATGCTTATATTTAATGAAGGCAGCATCTACCTTGACGGCTCACCACGAGAAGTACTGAAGGATACGTCAAAACTTCTGGATATTGGAGTTAACTGTCCCAGAGTTGCCTCCCTTGCTAATAGCTTGATGGAAAGAGGACTTTATCAGGGGCAGGTACCTGTAAACATTAATGAAGCTGAAGTAATGGTTAAAAGTATAATTAAGTAATTATTAATTAATAACCGGACCGGATCAAATTATTTATTTTGAACGGTCCGGTAATGTTCAGGAGGTTTCCCTTGATTGAATTCAGAAATGTATGTTTTGCTTATTATAAAGAGAATATTTTGGAAAATATTAATTTAACTATAAATGATGGAGAGTTCATCGCTATAGTTGGCCGAAATGGAGCAGGTAAAACTACTTTGATGAAGCTTTTCAACGGTCTTCTAAAACCTACCTCGGGAACAGTAAGTGTAGACGGACTAGACACAAATGTGGCTAAAACCAGTGAACTGGCGGCTCACGTCGGGTTTCTCTTCCAGAATCCCGACAGGCAAATCTGCCGTAATACCGTTAGGGCTGAAATTGAATTCGGCCTAAAGTGTATTCTAAAGGACAAGGATGAGATTGAATTAAGATGTCAGACTACTATAGAAAACTTTGGGTTTATAGCCGATAAAGATCCATTCTCACTGAGTAGGGGTGAAAGGCAAAAAGTTGCACTTGCCTCTGTTTTAGCTCTGAAACCAAAAATAATGGTCCTGGACGAACCGACAACAGGTCTGGACTACAAGGAATGCATGCAAATAATGAAAGTAATTAAGGAACTTAATTCAAAAGGTACAACTGTAATAATGGTTTGCCACGATATGGAGCTGGTATCTGACTTTGCTGATCGAGTTATAGTAATAGGAGACAAGGGAGTACTGGCTGATGGAGAATGCAAATGTGTTATGACCAATGACTCGGTACTTCGCAGAACCTCTCTGGCTCCTCCTCAGATAGCACAGTTGGGAATAAGGCTTGGAAAAGCTTTTGACGGAGTATTGACGGTAGAGGAGATGGCCGACAGAATAGAAAGCCACTGACGTGCCTTTTCATAACTAATTGTGTGCGCTCCAGGGCGCGTAAATGGAGGTTTATATGAAAGGAATGCTGGAGTATTCGCAGGGAACAACAATTATACATAGATTAAATCCGTTAACTAAAATGCTACTGGCATTTTTACTTTGTCTGAGCAGTTTTGTAAGCAGCCACATATTTGCTGCTGTAGGCATTATTGCTATAAACCTTGTAATTGCGAAAGTCGCAGGTATCGGCAAGAAGGCTTTTTCACTGTTAAAAACCTTGCTGAAGATTGGTATAGTACTTTTTTTACTCCAAATATTCTTTATTCGTACAGGAGATGTAATACTGAATCTTCCGCTCAATCTGATAATCACCGATACCGGCTTGGAATTTTCAGTTCTACTTGTTTTAAGATTAGTAGGTGCCACAATGCCGTTGGTTCTTATGCTTACTGTTACAAAAATGAGTGATTTAACCAACGTTTTTGTACAGAAACTTCATATTCCCTATAAGTATACCTTCGCTTTTATTACGGCATTGAGATTTATCCCAATATTTGAAAACGAAATGAATGGAATAATTGAAGCCCAGACTGCCCGAGGTGTTCAATTCGATACAAGTAATCCTTTGAAAAAAATGAAGCTGGTATTACCCCTTTGTGTGCCTCTTTTGATATCCTCAGTTAAAAGAATTGAGGGCAGTGCTATATCTGCAGAACTTAGAGGTTTTAATGTCAGGAAGAAAAACAGTGGTTATAAGAAATATCATTTTAAAGGAATTGACTACCTGGCAATGATGGCGTCTGTAATCACACTTGCCGTCTGTACTTTTATAGCTTGAGTATATCACCATACTTTATCAGGATCAAAGCCTTTTACCTGAACAATTTCAAGTAAAGGGCTTTTTGCTATATCTTCAGGGGTCACAATTATTCCTTTGTTACTGTCAAGATCATAGCCGAAGTAATTAAAAGCTTGCCAAATAATTTGAGAACAGTTAACGTTTTTTGGTATCTTGTTGTTGTAATATTTCGATGCAAAAATATCGTATTTTTTACCTAACAGGTGTGTCTCGGAAAATTTAGCAACCTGATCGAGAATTTTGTCATCTGCATTCTTTAATCTAAGTATTTTGAAAGTAGGATAATACTGCCACTTGGAAACGTTCTGTTTCATACTGACTGTGCCGGGTTCCAGAGACTCAAGACTAATACCCTTTTCTGCATCAATAACTATACCACAATGACCGTGCCGCCAAAAAAGTGTTTGGGTGGATTTAGTCAGTAAAATATCCCCATTTTTTATGGGTGCCAAGAAAGAGTTATTAAGGGGGAGATTACCTGTAAGTAAAAGAGTTTCCTGACTGGTAAAAGGGTTTAACTTCTCGGTAAATATTTTATTTTTTGTATAGTAGTATTCCTGAAACTCAAGGATTTTGTCCTTACCATCGGTTTTATTTTTGAGAGCATCAACTGCCGGCCTTCCTAATCCTGTTTGATACAAAAGTTGTGAATAGTCATGATCGGTTAGTTTGTCCTTAGCCAATATCATTTGAAGGTCAACTCTCGAGGCTGATGGATAATAAACGGCCTTGTAGTTATTGGTAAATATAAAGAAGCAATATAAGTTTATAAATAAAGTTGCGATACTGATTAAAATCTTTATCCTTAAGCTAAGCCTTTTCAACTGAACACTCCTTATACTTGTTTCAAAATTATTACAGGTATATTATTTGCAAAAATTTCAGAGTTAATTCCTGTATGTTTTATCAGACAAAAGGAATTCTGGCTCTGTATAATAGGTATACGAAATATATTAAAGCCGACGGCGTATGGAGGATTAGTAAATGAAAAGGAATAATAGTTTTATCGGCTTGCTTTTGATAGCAATCGGAGTGGTTGTATTATTGTTAAGAGGGTTATTTGGAATAAAATTACTTG
Source organism: Bacillota bacterium (assembly GCA_023415305.1). Lineage (GTDB taxonomy): Bacteria > Bacillota > Clostridia > Acetivibrionales > DSM-1351 > Ruminiclostridium. Next base: position 10,031 of record JAEZKZ010000115.1, on the reverse strand, counting down.
AGTTCAACACTTCAGACTTTTGGGTATTTATAGTTTTACTGCTTGGTTTGTCCTTTGAAATTGCCTTTTTTCTCACAGGTAGAAATCCGGGGTTGCTGATTCCCGGAGGTATAATCACTACAATAGGCCTATTGTTTATGTTTGAAGTTGCTACAGATTGGAATTTTGCAGAGTATACCTGGCCTGTTTATATTATATCGGTAGCAATTGGGCTGCTTCAGATGCATATTTTTTCAAAAAGAGAAAAGGGATTACTTATTTCAGGGGCAATAGTGGGTGGAATCGGACTTTTCTTTATGGCATGTACCTTCCTTAGCAGCATATCATCAATTATCAGACCGGAGATATTTGTCCCAGTTGCATTGATTTGTGGAGGAATAGCACTGTTTTTCAGCGGAAGAACAAGGAAATCGCAGTATTAATATATCAGATATATATTGTATTAAGAGAAAACCGACTGGTAACAACGAGGCCACTTAAAAAGTTGCCTCGTTGTTACCAGTCGTTTTTTTTGCTGAGATAAGAACGGTGTATGAGGAGTTTTTGGCCTGTGGTTTGTGACCGATGGTTTCTGCTTTATTTAGTTGCGGGTCGTAAGTTGCTATGGTATATTTATGTTATATTATAAGCTTACTTACCGTCTTTGAGCCAGGAGGTGTATGGATGGAGTGGAGAAAATTGAGAGAACAGCAGGAGGCTTCACTTAGTCCTTTTGCTGCAAAAAGTATAAATTCGTTCGGAAGAATAGTTCCTGAGGAAAAATGCCCTATCAGAACCGATTATGAAAGGGATGGAAATAGAATTTTATATTCCATGGAATTCAGGAGACTGAGGCATAAAACTCAGGTTTTTTTTAATGCAAAAAATGACCATATTTGTACAAGGATGGAGCATGTACTAAATGTGGGGTCAATTGCAGTTACAATTGCAAGGACTTTAAATCTGAATCAGGATCTTACCTATGCCATAGCATTAGGTCATGACCTGGGGCATGCACCCTTCGGACACAGTGGAGAACGAGTTCTGGATAAATGTATGAGGAAAGTAAACAGTACAGCTGGGTTTCAGCATGAACTTCATAGTTTAAGGGTTGTTGAAAAACTTGCCACAAGAATCTCAAAGGAAAAGATAAATGATAATTTTGGCCTGAACCTCACATATGAAGTGAAAGATGGTATAGTTTCTCACTGTGGTGAAAAATATAATGAGTATATTCTAAGAAGGGGTTTGAATAAATCGCCGGCATCCTTGAACAATATCGAAAAGCGTGGGGAACTACCCTTTACCCTCGAAGCATGCGTTGTCAGGCTTGTAGACAAAATAGCCTATGTGGGCAGAGACATTGAGGATGCTGTTAGAGTTAAACTCATGGATATGAAGGATATTCCCGGAGACATAAGGAATGAACTTGGCCACAGTAATGGAGAAATCATTAATACTCTAGTACGTGACCTGGTTGAAAACAGCTATGGCACCGATTGCATACAGTTAAGCCCTGCCAAGGGAGAAGCACTGGAAAAGCTTATAAATGAAAATGTAAGACTGATTTATAAGGCTGACAAAATTACACGATATGAAAAAATTGCAGAAAATACTCTGGAAGGTTTGTTTGACAGCCTGCTACAAGGCCTGTCAGATATTGAAAAGCTGCAATTCAGCGATGTTAAAGTATACCGTATGTTTTATAATTTCATTTTAGATAAATGCTATGATGACAATGAAAGCGACGCACAGAAGGTTATTGATTTTATAGCAGGTATGACCGACTCCTTTGCTCAAAGCTGTTTTGAAGAGATATACTGGATGTAAATGATCAACAATGCTTATAATAGAAGGGGATAGTGTGAAAAATACATTTTGTAAGTCATCGTGCATTTCACGCAGCAAAAACCCGTAAAGCGGCTTTTTATTACTATTTGTATACGCGCTCTGCGCGTAGATGGGGGCTAATATGGATAAGGAAAACTTTCACTTTTTCGCATTTTTATCGAGAATGAAGTATATCAACAGATGGGGATTAATGAGGAATACTTATACTGAGAACATTCAGGAGCATAGTCTTCAGGTAGCAATAATTGCTCACGGTCTGGCTGTTATCAGAAATACATATTTCAATGGTGAAATAAATCCTGAAAGAGTTGCTATCCTGGCTATGTTCCATGACTGTAATGAAATAATAACCGGGGATATGCCGACACCGATAAAGTATTACAACCCCCAGATAAGTAAAATATATAAGGATATTGAGGATATATCCAAAGAAAAAATTATTTCCATGCTTCCTGAGGAAATGGCTGATGAATATTACTCTCTATTTTTTAAAAATCCTGACGATATAGAGTGCTGGAAGCTGGTGAAAGCAGCTGACAGAATAGCTGCTTACATAAAATGTATTGAGGAGGTAAAAGCGGGAAATAATGAGTTTAAGAAAGCTAGCGAGGCAATTTTAAGCACTATTACAGAGAATGAACTGGAGGAAGTAAAATATTTTATGAATAAGTTCCTTCCAAGCTTTTACCTTTCTCTGGATGAAATCGATTGATTGATATATTAAGGTAACACGCTTATTATTAATGGGCTGAATAAATAATAGTTTCTTAGAATTATTTTTATTAATTGACAAAAAAAGTATATATATTTAAAATGTATATGTCATTGCCAAAAATTATAATTATACTCAAATCTACAAAAAGGGGCAATTTAAATGAACTTCGAAGAAAACATCGGCGAAATATGTATTATTAATGGTAGAGGTGCTACAGCAGATAAACTGTGTTTGTATACTGATGACAAATATACAGCCTTTTATGAAGTAATAAGAATTATTAAAGGAGTTCCATTATTTTTTGAGGACCACTTTATCCGTCTTAAAAACTCCATGGAAAAATTGAAGTATGAATTGCTATCATCGAAGAAAGATATTAAGGATCAAATTAAAAGTCTCTGTGAGCAAAATAAATTAACAGAGTGTAATGTTAAAATTGTAGTCCTTCAATATGAAGAAGAACAGAATATTTTATTCTTTATTAACAAGTTCTATTATCCTTCACAGGAGGAATATGATAATGGGGTAGCCTGCTGTACTTTAAGTCTTAAGCGGAAAAACCCCAATGTTAAGATGATACACGTCGGATATAAGGAAGAATTGCAGAGAACAATCAGTGAGAAAAATGTATTTGAAGCCCTGCTTGTAAATGAACAGGGTAAAATCACCGAGGGCGGAAAATCAAACGTATTTTTTGTTAAGGGTGATAAAATTTACACTTCTCCAGAGGATTTTGTACTTATTGGCGTAACCCGTCAATATGTCGTAAGTGTATGCAGAAAATTGGGTTATGAAGTTATTGAAACATTAATTGGTTTAGACACCTTAAGTAGCTTGGATGGGGCGTTTATAACTGGAACCTCTTTAAAAGTTCTTCCTGTGGCAATAATAGACGATTTGAAACTTGATTCGGCAACAAATCCTACAACACAGCATGTAATGGCAAGCTTCAACAGCCTTGTCAATGCATATATAAATGATAACTTATAAAGGTTGTCATTAATTATTAAATGGAGGTCAGTTTATGAGACATTTGGAAAATGCTTTTAAGTTTACATTTAAGAACTTTCTGTTGACTTTGCCTTTTCTTATTTCGGTGGCAATACCGGCTTTAATCACAGGAGTTGGCAGTTTGGGACTTTTGGCAAACAGCACTGTATTTCTTAATGATTTTAGGAAAATGATGGAAGACTTAACTTACGGCAGCAGTACTTTTAATTATAGCAGATTTTTTGAAACCTTAAATCTGGGACCCTTTATCGCCAGTTTGGCAATATCAGGCTTGATTTCTCTTGTATTAACTATAATCATAAAGCCTGCTACCTATGGACTAATAAATTTGCATTATGAAACCGGAAATGCAAAATTGAGTGATATATCCGGATGCATGTCAAAGTACATAGGCAGGTTTGTTCTTTTTGGTTTGCTCTATGTTGCAATTAGCATAGGTTTGTCTATAGTATTTTTTATCCTCATGTTTATAGGCGGTCTTGTTTCAGCTGCTTCTACAGCCCTTGGAGTTATACTCATAATTCTTTTTGTACTTGCATTTATAGTCGGTTTAGTGGCCTTAACGATTTACATGAAACTATGGTTCCCAGCTGTGTGTGTTGAGGATAGTGATATTATCCAAGGTTTGAAGAATTCTTTCAGAATAGTAAAAGGCAGCTTCTGGCCTATCTTGGGTATAACACTTCTTGTAACACTTTGCGGAAGTATTGCTAGTGCAATAATAGGCGGTATTCTGAGTTGGATTCCTATTTTAGGAAGCATGGTTGGTCCTGTTATTGTGGGTCTGGCAGATTTCATACTTATTGTTTACTATTTTGATATATACCGTGAGAAAACAGGAAGATATAATTTCTCTGAGCCTCCCCAACAGTTTAACGGCTTCCAGGACGGCAATGTACAGTAAGAGAACGAAGTCTTAATTATTAATACATAATGTATTATGCAAAACCCTGCTCCACCCGGGAAGTGGAGCAGGGTTTTGTGCTTCTCACAATTTACCCTTGACTAAAAATATATGGTAGAATTTTAAGTAAAAATACTTGACAAACAAAAATGCTAATGTTATTTTGTATATGTTAGCACTCAACGTTTAAGAGTGCTAACAACAAGGCTGAGATTTCTGATAAGGGAAATTATTTCCTGAAGTTGATGTGGGAAAAGGAGGTAAAACATGCTTCTTGATGATAGAAAGCTTAGAATACTTCAAGCAATTATTGATGACTATATAAATACAGCTGAGCCGGTTGGTTCCAGAACTATTGCAAAAAAGCATGAATTGGGCCTCAGCTCTGCAACCATCAGAAATGAAATGGCCGATCTTGAAGAGATGGGTTTTTTAGAGCAGCCTCATACTTCTGCCGGAAGAGTACCGTCAGATAAAGGCTACAGACTATATGTTGATCAGCTTATGAAAATAAATGATCTTTCTGAAAATGATATAGAAAATATAAGGAAAGCTATGGATATCAGAATTAATGAATTGAGTCAAATCATTAGAAATGCTTCTGTGGTTATGTCTCAGTTTACCAAGTATACTTCCATGGCAGTTACACCACAGATAAAGAGAAGTGTATTAAAAGCTGTTCAGGTTGTTCCTATTGAACCGGGTAAAGCGCTGGTAATCGTAGTTACAGACGCAAATATTGTCCGTAATAATCTTATCAGGATTCCGGATAATGTAACACCTGATTTCCTGATACAGGTATCCAACATGCTTAACGACAAGCTCAAGGGATATACGCTGGAAATGTTGAAAAACAATTTCTTAAGTGGTGGAGCAGAACAGCTTACATCTTTGCCGTATGACCTGATGAGACCGATTCTGGATGGCATAGAAGATTTAATAAAACTCATTGACCAGCCTGAGATTTATCTTGAGGGTACTACAAACATACTGAATTTCCCTGAATTTAAGGAGGTTCAGAAGGCCAAGGAATTCTTAAGTCTACTGGATGAAAAGAAACTTATGTCAGAGATGCTGAATACCAATATAGGTAAAAATGAAATAATAATTCAGATAGGAAATGAGAATGTTATACAAGGGATAAAGGATTGCAGCCTTGTAACGGCTTCTTACTGTATAGACGACCAGGTAATAGGATCCATAGGTATTATTGGGCCTACAAGAATGGAATATTCAAAGGTGGTTTCATCTTTGAATTATATAAGGAATAAAATTAATCAGGAGATATTAAAGCTTCTGGGTGATGGATAGCTATAATTTTAAGGAGGTTATTTTTTAATAATGAAAAAGGACAAAAATATTAAAGAAGCCAATGATGAAGTAAAATTAAATGAAGAAAGCGAAATCACAGCAAATACCGATACTACGGCAGAAGGAAAGGGAGATGCCGAAGCCGGGAATCAATCTGACAGCCAAATTGAGGAACTGAAAGCAAAGCTTGAGGAAAAGACCCGCCAGTGTGAAGAATATATTAATGCTGTTCAGCGTAATGCTGCTGAGTTTGATAATTATAAAAAGCGTACAGTCAAGGAAAAAGAAGCTTTGAGCCTTGATGCAGCAATTGATACTGTAAAGGCATTCCTCCCGATTGTTGACAATCTCGAAAGAGCGTTAAAAGCTGCCGAGGAGATGGAGGGAAATCCTCTTAAGGATGGAGTAGAGCTTGTAATGAGACAGCTCAAGGAATGCCTTGACAATTTGGGGGTTGAGGCTATAGCCGCTGTCGGTAATACCTTTGATCCTGAATTGCATAATGCAGTAATGCATATAAACGATGATAAATTTGGTGATAGCGTGGTTGTTGAAGAGTTCCAAAAAGGTTATGTTATGAAGGGCAAAGTAATAAGGCACAGTATGGTAACAGTTGCAAATTAGTTTTTTATGACTTAATTGATACAACAATATTGAATCAAAGTAATTAAAAGTAATTAAAATAAAGTAATACAATAAAAAGATCTAATAGTTAAATCTTATTATAAATAAAATTTAACATTAATTAAAAAGATTATTCATTTTGAAAAACATAAGGAGGCTTTTATATGGCAAAAGTAATTGGTATAGATTTAGGTACCACAAATTCATGTGTAGCAGTTATGGAAGGTGGCGAACCGGTGGTTATCGCTAACCCAGAAGGTAACAGAACAACTCCTTCGGTTGTTGCTTTTTCGAAGACCGGTGAACGTATGATCGGACAGGTTGCTAAAAGACAGTCAATTACAAATCCTGAAAGAACTATAATATCTATAAAAAGAGATATGGGAACTGACAGAAAGGTTCCTATAGATGATAAAAAATATTCACCTCAGGAACTATCTGCTATGATTCTTCAAAAGCTGAAGTCAGATGCTGAAGCATACCTCGGTGAGACAATTACTCAAGCTGTTATTACAGTTCCTGCTTATTTCAGTGATGCTCAGAGACAGGCAACAAAGGACGCGGGTAAGATTGCGGGATTGGAAGTACTTAGAATAATAAATGAACCTACTGCAGCTGCTCTTGCTTATGGGCTTGATAAGGAACACGACCAGAAAATTATGGTATATGATCTTGGTGGAGGTACCTTTGACGTTTCCATCCTTGAAATAGGTGACGGTGTATTTGAAGTTCTGGCAACTAACGGTAATAACAAACTTGGTGGAGATGACTTCGACCAGAGAGTTATAGATTTCCTTGCTGACGAATTCAAGAGAGAAAACGGTATTGACTTAAGAGGCGACAAAATGGCAATGCAGAGATTGAAGGAAGCCGCTGAAAAAGCTAAAATTGAGCTTTCAGGTGTTACTACTTCAAATATCAACCTGCCATTTATAACAGCTGATGCATCAGGACCAAAACACCTTGATGTTACACTTACAAGAGCAAAATTTGACGAAATAACAGCCGACCTGGTTGAAAAGACTATGGTTCCAACAAGACAGGCTATGCAGGATGCAGGACTTACTCCTGATAAAATAGATAAAATATTATTGGTAGGTGGTTCTACAAGAATACCTGCTGTTCAGGAAGCAGTTAAAAAGTATCTTGGAAAAGAACCATTCAAAGGAATAAATCCGGATGAATGTGTGGCAGTTGGAGCAGCTATACAGGCCGGAGTTCTTACTGGTGACGTAACAGGTCTTCTTCTCCTTGATGTTACTCCTTTATCACTGGGACTTGAAACACTTGGCGGTGTATTTACAAAGTTAATTGAGAGAAATACAACCATTCCAACCAAAAAGAGTCAGGTATTCTCAACAGCTGCTGATGGACAGACAAGTGTTGAAATTCATGTCCTCCAGGGAGAAAGAGAAATGGCTCAGTACAACAAGACTCTCGGAAGATTCCAGCTTACAGGTATTCCTTCAGCACCAAGAGGAGTTCCACAGATAGAAGTTACATTTGATATAGATGCAAACGGTATTGTGCATGTATCTGCCAAGGATCTTGGAACAGGCAATGAGCAGAAGATTACAATTACAGCTTCAACAAATCTATCTGATTCAGATATTGATAAGGCTGTTAAGGAAGCAGAAAAATTTGCAGCAGAAGATAAGAAGCGTAAAGAAGAAATAGATGTTAGAAATAATGCAGATTCATTGGTATATCAATCCGAAAAGTCTATAAAGGATCTTGGTGATAAGGTTTCTGCCGAGGACAAAGCAAAGATTGAAGCTGGAGTCAATAAAGTAAAGGATGCTCTAAAGGGTACCGATACAGAAGCTATCAAGAAAGCTACAGAAGAGCTTCAGCAGGCATTCTATGATGTATCTGCAAAAATATATCAGCAGGCAGGAGGAGCTCCGGGAGCTGATCCGAATGCAGCAGGTTTCGGCGGACAACAAGGCTCTGCTGATGCTGGTAATGATGATAATGTTGTCGATGCTGATTACAAAGTTGTTGACGATGACAAATAAATATTATATTATCAGTGGAGTGTAACTCTTAACTGAGTATATGAGTTAGTAATGACTGAACGGTTTGATCATTACTTAAGGGGCTTTAAAGCTAAGTATTTAAAGCCCCTTTTAAATGAAATAATTAATTAGTATTCCGGAAGTCAGTACCTTCGTGAAACCAGTTTTTGCGAAGGTATAGCAATGTTTAGATAATTATACTGGCTTTGGGAATTACAATATAATCTTTAGAGTAAATGTTTGATCTAAAGCTGATGCATAAACAGCTTGAGACAGGAGTTGAAATCAGATGTCAGAAAAAAGAGATTATTATGAGGTGTTAGGGGTTCAAAAAGGTGCCTCTGATGCCGAACTAAAAAAAGCATACAGAAATTTAGCAAAGAAATATCATCCAGACGTTAATCCGGGAAATAAGGAAGCTGAGGCAAAGTTCAAGGAAGCTAATGAAGCATATGAGGTGTTAAGTGATCCTCAGAAGAGAAGCAGATATGACCAGTTCGGCCATGCCGGAACAGATCCCAACGGCTTCGGCGGCGGTGCCGGCGGCTTCTCGGACTTTGACTTTGGCGGTATAGGTGATATCTTTGAAACCTTCTTTGGAGGCTCAGGCTTTGGCGGAGGTAGATCCCGCTCCAAAAGAGGTCCTCAGAAGGGTGCAGATATAAAATATTCCATGGAGATTTCTTTTGAGGAAGCCGCCTTCGGTGTTGAGCGCGAAATAAACGTAAGCAGAATGGAAGTTTGCTCAAAATGTACGGGAACAGGGGCAAAACCGGGTACAAATGCAAGCACATGTCAGCACTGTAATGGTACTGGACAGGTTCAAATGAAGCAGAATACCCCCTTTGGACAGTTCATTAATGCCAAGACCTGTGATGTATGTAAGGGAGAAGGTAAAATTATTACCGACCCTTGTCCTGCTTGTAATGGAAAGGGTAAACTCAGAAATAATGTTAAACTAAAAATAAATGTACCGGCTGGAATTGATGATGGACAGACCATTTCCCTTCGCGGAGAAGGAGATCCGGGTTCAAAAGGAGGACCGAATGGTGATCTGTTCCTCAACATAAGAGTCAAGCCCCATCCATTATTCAAGCGTCAGGGTAACGATGTGGTATGCGAGGTGCCAGTAACCTTTACTCAGGCCGCTTTGGGTGCTGAGCTTGAAGTGCCTACACTTGATGGAAAGGTAAAATATACTGTACCTGAAGGAACACAAACCGGTTCTGTTTTCAGACTCAAAGGAAAGGGTATACCGTTCCTGAGAGGTAATGGGCGCGGAGATCAATATGTAAAAGTAAATATTGATGTTCCAAAGAAACTGAATGAAAAGCAGAAAGCTTTACTCAAAGAGTTTGCCGAGCTTAGCGGAGATGAAGTTCACGAGCAGAGAAAGGGCTTCTTTGATAAAATGAAGGATGCATTCAAATAGAGGTAGGAAGTTGGATGATAGAAGTTGGAAGTAGGATAATAGAAGTAACTAGTCAGCAGTGAAGACCTATAGTATAAATTTTACTATTCAGTCCTTTTCAGAGAGCTTTGAAAAGTGAGAGAATATTTAGTGATAGAAACCTCAGGAGGAAACATTAATGAAGTGGTATGAGATACGGATAAACAC
>JAEZKZ010000070.1 GCA_023415305.1 Bacillota bacterium | reverse complement strand
GCGGAGTGAAGGCAGTACAGGCTGGAAACTGCACTCGGTTGATCTGAATCAGTTTAGGAATTCTGGAGGCGTGAGGATAGCATTTCTCGCACTGAGTGAAAATGGGAACAACATATATCTGGATGATATAACAGTTACTTGTACTTTAACTAATATAACAGAAGGCAGTCTGTATAGAGGATTGGGAACTCCGACTGAAGAGCAGAGCGGACAGGTAACTGAACCCACAGTAACCGAGCCTGCGGTAACTGAACCCACAGTAACCGAGCCTGTGGTAACTGAACCCACAGTAACTGAGCCTGTGGTAACTGAACCTACGGCGTCCGAAACCTCGGTACCCGAGCCTGATACTACAACCGACGAAAACGCTGTATTGACTGTACAGAGCATGGTCAGTGCAGTAAGGTATCGTCAACATTAATGGTAATTCAGGTCCAAGCGTTTCAATCAATTAATCTTTACATTTAAGAGTTTTATATAAAGTTAAGAGAAAATGTACACTACATAATAGAGTACAAAGAATAAGGCAATGAAATATTAAAAGGTGATTCCGATATTTGAGTGGGATCACCTTTTAATATTTCATTGGGGACTTAGATAATTATAACTATACATATAGCTATTTGCTTCTCAAACGAATTCATTTTAATTCTAAAATTATGAAATTCTACTTGATCTTTCATATGACCGAAGAAACTTCTATTATGTGTATCTACAAAAATTACTAAATAGGGTGTAAATAAACGAAGCGGGAGGTTAAAAAGCAGGATAATAACAAAGTTAATTTGATTAATAAGTTAATCACTGCCTAAATTTACCTAACTTTTACCTTATATTTACCTAACTTTTGGTAGGTGAAAAGTTAGGTTTTTACATTTATTATAAATAATGTATCAAATTTTATCTAAAAAAGCTCTGAAGAGCTATATAAGAAAGAAAAAGAAGGGTGGGGGTCTATTTCATTATATTGTACTAGATGTAGGAGCAGTACATGGTAAGAAACCATATTATTTAACAGCGAAAGGATACAGCAGAATGATTTTTCAAAAAAAAAGAAACACAAAAAAGCGATTCAAGAAATCAGCAGTAATATCCCTATTTACACTATGTGCATTTCTTTTAACATTTTTTTTCTCATTCAACAGCACTTTTGCACAACAGGATGTAAATGAACCAAACCAAAAGCCTGTAGAGTCCGGCTCTCAAAAAAATTACCGGATTATAGTTAAGCTTAGCAATGAAACTGCAGCAATGGCTGAAGCGCAGATTACCCAAAAGGATATGGTAATACATAAGAGTTCTTCCAAAAACATGGGAGATCTTTTCAGTAAATATAAGATAAAAAAGATGGAGCCTTTGTATAAAGGCTTGGTAAATTGGAAAAAGAAAAACGGAAAAACGGAAAAGGAATATTATAGCAATATACAAAAGAGTTTTCAGAAAAGGTCGAAAAGGAGCAAGAAAGGTGTAGTGTTTAATACAAATCTGTCCAATACATATGTTATTGAAGCAGATGTTAGCAGCCAAGAGGAGTATGAAAAACTACTGGCGTCATTAAAAAAGGACTCCAGGTTTGAATATGCGGAAGCCAGCATGGAGGTGTCTACATGTATGGTACCTGACGATCCATACTTTTCAACCAGCGGATCGTGGGGTCAGACATATGATGATCTTTACGGGGTGAAGTTAACTTCATGCCCCGAAGCGTGGGATACAGCAACTGGAGAGGGTGTAACAGTAGCCGTCGTCGATACGGGAATTGATAATACTCATCCCGATATTGCAGATAATATATGGACTAATACAAAAGAAATTGCCAATAACGGAATAGATGATGATAATAACGGCTATATTGATGATATATGGGGCTGGGATTTTACAAATAGTGACAACAACTCCGTGGATGATAATGGACATGGAACTCATGTAGCCGGAACAATTGCTGCGACAGGGAACAATGGAATAGGTGTTATAGGAGTGGCACCCGGAGCCAAGGTTATGGCAGTAAAAGGTTTGGATAAAGACGGTAGGGGTGATGAGCGCGCGATTGCAAACGCTATTGTATATGCTGCTGAAAATGGAGCGGATATAATAAATTGCAGCTTCGGAGGGAAGGGCTATTCACAGGCGTTTGAAGATGCTGTGAATACAGCAATCAATCTTGGTGCTGTTGTAGTTGTTAGTGCCGGAAATAATAATAATGATGCGAGCGATTATTCTCCAGCCAGTATAAAAGATGCTATAACTGTGGCAGCTACTGATAGTAATGATAAAAGGGCAATATTTTCCAACTGGGGAAGTGGCATTGATGTGGCTGCTCCCGGAGTAGATATACTATCCTTGTGTGCTTCAGGTACAACTAAAGGGACTCCTGTAGGAGACAAATACACCAGACTAGATGGAACAAGTATGGCTGCTCCCCATGTTTCAGGTATAGCAGCATTGATTTTATCCAATCAAAGAGAGTTGTCAAGTGAACAGGTAAGCGCGGTGATCCAATGTTCCACGACAGATATCATGGACATAGGGTTTGACAATTATACAGGATATGGACGCATTAATGCAGCCCAGGCACTAAAGATTAACAGTTGTTTGGATGCACGCATTACAAGTCCAGTTCAGGGCAGTTCTGCAACCAGCGTAGTAACTGTTATGGGATCTGCAAAGGGTAACGACTTTTTAAGTTATACTCTGGAATATGCGAAAGTAAACGAATTTAATAAAGAACCAACAGAATGGAACATATTTGAGCAAAGCAACACACCTGTTGACAAGGGGCAGCTTGGTATCTTTGACACAGCATCGCTACCCAGTGGAAAATATATAATACGATTAAGTGTTAAAGACAGCAGTACTCCGCAGAATACCTATTTCGACAGGGTGGAGGTAGAGATTAATAAAACTGAAATTACCAGTCCTGCCTCACTGGATCCAAGCTATGCGACTGAAATGAAACCGGGTAAAATAGTACCCATTCAAGGCTCCGTTTTAGGGCAGCTCTTCCAGCATTATCATATGGAATGGGGGGAAGGACTGAATCCAACTGAATGGTTCACAACCGGCTTCACTCTGGAAAATGGAGGGGATAAACCGATTACTGACGGTCTTTTGGCAAATTGGGATTCTTCAGTTTATCCCGGAAGAGCCGGGTATTACCAGTTAAGGCTCGTGGCGGATTATACCAGTTATTCCGATGAGGTTACAACCTTTATTTATCTGGAACCGGATTTGGCACATGATAACTGGCCACAGAAACTGGAGAATAACAATCCATCAAGTATGTTACCTGTTAAAAATGCTGCAGGACAAATCAGTCTTGTTGGACTTACCTCAACAACATTGAACGAAACAGCATTGGTCAAGTACTCATATGATGGTACACTACAATACAGCTCATCCCACCAATGGTTTACGATTAATCAGGCAGCAGTCGGAAATATTGATGGTAATCCAGGGGAGGAAACAGTATATGCAGCAGACGGTAAAATACGGATTTTGAAGGACGATAACTCCTACACTGAGTTTACTTTAGATCCTCAATATACATATATCTTTGATTATATCGCGCTGCAGGACTTGGATAATGATACAATTCCGGAAATTGTGGTACTGGGTGCGGATTTGGATTCTAAAACCAGATACTTATTTGCATATAAGCCGGATGGCTCCCTTTTAAATAACAAATTCCCAATCCCGATACCAGATATGGGTTTAAATGAGAATAACAAAGTTGTTAATTACCTGATTATGGATATCAACAATGATGGAGAGAAAGAAATAATAACTCAGCAATACAATCAGAACTTTGATTCTTCCCTGAAACTCTATAAATGGGATGGAACACCAATTGACTGGCAGACGGCTCAGCCATCCTTTCCCAATGTATACATTTCCACTATGGCAGGCGGGGATCTAGACCATGACGGGCAGGGAGAAATCGTACTCTGTACCAAGAATAAAGATTCCCTAGTAAGTAGGAGGATCTATATTATAACTTCAGATGGAAGTATTAAAGGTGGTTGGCCATACAATCTCCCTTTCAAAGTATTTGAAAATTTATGTGATATTGATTTAGCAATCGCCGATTTAGACAGGGACGGAACGGATGAAATCATATATTCTCAAGGTAATGAAATAAATGTTCTAAAAATGGATGGAGAGCAGCTATCCGATAACTGGGGAATTGATAGTGAATATGATTATGGAAATATTGTTATCGGAGACATTAACAGCGATAATTACCCTGAAATAATAGCACAAAGGCAAATTTGGAAAAACTATTCAATTCCTGGCTATAGACCAAGAGATTACTGTGAGCAGGAATTTGTTGCAATGGATATAAATGGACAAATTATAAAAAAATGGGGTATTTTAGGAACTGGTGGGGCTGAATCAGGTAGCGAATATTCTGAACTTGTATTAGGTGACTTTGATAATAATGGCAAAGTAGATATCGCTGTTTGCACAAAATTAAAAGAAGGCAAAGAAGGCGGTTATAATGCTAGCGCCTTATATATTCTAACCACCGAGGGGGACTATAACGTTGAAAATATGGACTGGCCGGTCAGAATGCATGATCCACAAAATACGTCTGTACATATTCAACAGAAACCTTCGAAGGAGATTACAGCTGTAATGCTTAACACAACCTCTGCAAGTATTACGGTAGGGCAAAATGTTCAGTTAAATACAACTATATTGCCTAAAGGAGCAAACACTAAAGTAGAATGGTCAGTTGCAAGTGAAAGTTCTTCCAATGTTGCTTCAGTTATAAATGGTACTGTATTTGCAAAGCGTCCTGGAACAGCAGTAATACGAGCGACCAGCGCTGCAGATCCAAGCAAGTATGCGGAATGTACTGTAACGGTAACAGAAGCAATAGGGGGTGTATTGTTCAGTGAAGGGTTTGAAAATAGTAGTGAGAATAGCGACTTTCCTATCGGGTGGAGTGTACAAACCGTAAATGCTGGGGATAATTTGGGTAAATGGAGTACTGTTTCAAGTGGAACTACTGTGGATACTCCAGAATCCGGTTCGAAAATGGCACAATTCAATTCAAGAGAAGAAAAATTTGGAGGCAGTGTTCGTCTGTATAGAAACGGAGGCATTGACCTTGAGAATAGTAGCTATAGCTTGAATTTTTGGATGTATCATGATAGTGGATGGGCAAACGAAGACTTTATTCAAGTCCAAATAGCTACAGAATCTGGTGCAAATTGGATAGATGTCGGAGATCCTATTTATAGGTATAGCAGGAGTGCAGGCTGGAAAGAGCATACTATTAGCCTAAACGAATACAAGAATACCTCTGATATACAGATAGCATTTCTTGGTGTAGGTAAAGGAGGAGGAGATATATATATTGATGATATATCAGTTACTGATGATTCAGTAGTATCCGAAGTCAGCCTGAATAAAACGAATATGACCTTGGAAACAGGAAAAAGCGATCAGCTGACCTCAACCATAACACCTGTAAATGCAATAAATAAGGAAGTAATCTGGACCGTACAGAGCCAGAGCGAAAACAATGTAGTAACGGTATCATCATCGGGTCTTGTCACTGGAAACAATGTGGGTACGGCTGTAATAAGAGTGACAAGTGTTGCCAATCCAAGCAAGTATGCGGAATGTACGGTGACGGTAACAGCAGCTTTGATACCTGTAGTGGGGATCAGCTTAAACAAGACAACAGTGTTCTTGGAGGCAGGACAGAGCGAACAGCTGACCTCAACTGTGGCACCTGAAAATGCAACGAATAAAGAAGTAATCTGGACTGTACAGAGCCAGAGTACAAGTAATGTGGCAACGGTATCATCAACAGGTCTTGTCACTGGAAACAATGTGGGTACTGCTGTAATAAGGGCAACAAGTGCTGCCGATCCAAACAAGAATGTTGAGTGTACAGTGACTGTAAAGCCTGCTGTAATACCTGTAACGGGAATCAGCCTTAACAAGACAATAATGACTCTGGAGGCAGAACAGAGTGAACAGCTGACAGCAACCTTGATGCCATCAAATGCAACAAACAAGGAAGTAATCTGGACAGTACAAAGCGAAAGTTCAAGTAACGTAGCGACAGTATCGTCTTCAGGCCTTGTCACAGGAAACAATGTGGGTACAGCAGTAATAAGGGCAACAAGTGCTGCCGATCCGAACA
>JAEZKZ010000100.1 GCA_023415305.1 Bacillota bacterium | reverse complement strand
CTTAAGGCCTTTGGTCTTGAGCGTAACAGCTTGAGGCTTTCTTTATATTGCTTAAAAAGTTGAAAGAGTAAGAAAGTATGTCTCAAGACTTTAGGCCTACAAGCAGAAATGCTTGGGGTCTTGTTGCTTTACGGGCAGAAAACTTGAATAAGAAGTTAATGGCTTTTTGTCCTTGAGGTCCTTGAATTCTATTTAATTCAAACTCACTTTTGTTGCGCAAATGTTTGCACAAAAGTGATCTAAGAAATACACCATGTTGAAACATGGTATTTAGCATATTGTACAAAAAATTAAAATAGATTGTAAGGTAATTATTGTATAATCTACTAAACCATGATAATATAGTAACGATAGTATTAACACATCTAAGTCAAATGCAATGTATTATTTCCCACAAAAAAGATAAATTAAGGGCATGGTTTTCTGCTAATTGCGCAAACGATTGCATAATAGAAAAAATATTATTGATAAAAGCTTAATTAAGGAGGTTTCAGTAAAATGAAAACAACACGAAAAAAGATTCTTTCGTGGATTTTAGCTTTGGCCATTGCGGTTGGAGTATTCAACCCACTTTTGCCGAATGGGGTTCAAAATGTAGCCAGAGCTGAAATTGCTGCGCCGGTGGCAGTTACTGCTGCATTGGCTGGAGATTTCCAAAACGAATTGGGGGCGGAGGCGGATTGGGATCCTGCAAGTCCTGTCACCGAAATGGTTTATTATGATAACGGCATATTTGAATTAAGCCGTTATCTTCCAGAAGGCCAGTTCCAATATAAGGTGGCATTGAATGATGCTTGGGACACGGCAGTTCCTGTCGACAATATAACCATATCGGTACCTAATGGTGGAAAGAAGGTAATATTCCGATATGATTCAAACACAAACCTGGTTACTGATTCCATTAACAATCCTTCAATGTTTGTATCGCCTGCAGTAGTAAGTACAGTACAAGTAACTACTGCCGGAGCCATAGGATGGGATCCGGTTGATACCGGTTCTGATATGGAGTACATAGGCGGAGGAATCTATAAACTATCTGCAGAGTTTGAAGAAGGAGAATATGAATATAAGGTAGTCTTAAATGACAGCGCTACAGAATCATATCCTGAGCAGGGAAATAAGCACCTGATAGTTACTACAAAAAGATTTGTTACATTTTATTATAATGATAACACACACTCGGTTAAGGATACCGTCAATGATACTTTTGTGACGGCGGCTCTTGCAGGTAGCTTCCAGAGTGAGCTGGGTGAAAGCGGTGACTGGTCTCCGTCAACTGAAGTAACCAGAATGCATGATGTAGATGAGGACGGTATCTACGCATACCAAGCGTTTCTTCCAGGAGGTTCCTACCAGTACAAAGTTACTCTGAACGGAGTATGGGATGGTTGCTATCCCGACGGGGACAATATCAGCCTGGTAGTGCCCGCAAATGGTGAAACGGTGCGGTTTATTTATGATAATAGCAACAGGTATGCCAAGGACTCCATCAATGATGCGGTAAATACTGTTCAAAGGTACATCCAATTCAAATACATCAGACAAAATGAGGATTATGAAGGATGGAATCTTTGGGTATGGGGAACCGGAAAGCAAGATGGTCAGATTGATTTTACAGAACTCAAAGATGGCACTGCCATAGCCAGAATTGAAATTGGAGCCGCAATTAACAGTGTAGGCTTTAAAATCAGAAAAGGCACTGATTGGTCTGTGGTAGATCAGAATTTTGACAGGTCTGTAAAAACGGTGGGTCAGACCGTCACAAAAGTAACAGCTCACGAAGGTGTAGCTGAACTTGATATAGTTCCTGCGTCATCAGCACCTGTTAACAATGGCGGAGACTTTACCTTTTATTACAGGGATGAGGAGCTTTATCAAAAGAATCAAATGAACATCCTGAATCTTGACGGAAACGGTGTAAAGCTAAAAATCAACCAAACGGAATATCCAATGGTATATTCCGCTAAAAATGAACGTTTTGAATATACTCTTTCTGGTATAAAACAAGGTATTTATGAGTACTCCTACCTTATTACGAAAGACGGGCATACTAAGGAAATACCAGATCCCATGAATACTGTAGACGGAGTATCCAAGATTGTACACGTCATACCTCAGGCGACAATTTCTACAACAGTATCACCTGAAAGTATTTCCTATAATGAAAATGCTGTTCTTTCAGTATCGGTGGAATTGGATAAGGGAAAAGTTTCAGCTATTTATGCTGATCTGACACATTTGGGAGGAAAAGAGAATACTTTTATTGACCCTAAGATCGGAGCGGTGACTATTGCCGTAAAAGACACAATAACAGCGGGAGTCAAGGAAATTCCAATTGTAGTTGTAGATGAGTATGGAATAAAACATAGTTCATCGGCGTCCGTTGAGGTAAAAACTAGAGTATCTGTCGGAGACCTTGATTTTGATTGGGATGAAGCAAGAATTTATTTTATGCTTACTGACAGGTTTAATAATGGTGACAAATCCAATGACGACCCTAACGGTGAGAATTATAGTGCAAATTATACGGGAGCATACCGTGGGGGAGATTTTCAGGGCATTATAGACAAGCTGGACTATCTGGACGAACTAGGCATAAATACTATATGGATTACCCCAATTGTTGACAATGTTGATTACAATGTAGGAGCTAATGATGGAAGTTCTTATTATGCCTATCACGGGTACTGGGCAAAGAACTTTACAGAGCTTGACGAACACCTGGGGGATATGAATACCTTCAAGAGGTTGATAGAGGCCGCCCATGATAGAGGTATAAAAGTCATGGTGGATGTGGTTTTAAATCACACAGGATATGGTCTCAAAGCAACAGATGCAGGTAATGGTTCAAATAAGACAAATTACCCTACTGATGAGGATCGTGCTAGATTTGCTAATATGCTCCGTGACGGGGGAAGTGATGAAGTACAGGGTGAACTGTCAGGTCTTCCAGACTTTAAAACCGAGGACGCTGCTATTAGGGCTGAAATTATCCAATGGCAGACAGATTGGCTTAACAACGCAAAAACCGATAGAGGGGATACCATTGACTATTTCAGAGTTGATACTGTTAAGCATGTTGAAGATGCAACATGGATGGCCTTCAAGAATGCTTTAACTGCCATTAAACCAGATCATAAACTGATTGGTGAATGGTTTGGCGCAGGGATTAGCAATACTGCAGGCAAACTTCAATCTGGACAGATGGATTCTCTTCTGGATTTTGAATTTAACGAAATTGCTCGAAAATTTGTAGACGGCAAAATTGACGAAGCTAATGACTACTTGAGTAATCGCGATAAACAGCTGAGTAATACTGCAACTTTGGGGCAATTCTTAAGTAGTCATGATGAAGATGGTTTTCTGTCAGTGACACTCAATGGGGACAGAGGAAAAATGAAAGTAGCCTCGGCGCTTCAAATTACCGAAAAAGGGCAGCCCGTAATATATTATGGAGAGGAATTGGGCCTGTCTGGTGCAAATAATTATCCGAAATATGATAATAGGTCACTGATGCCATGGTCTGAATTTGAGGCAGAAAACTCAGATATGCTTGATTTTTATGACCACTATAGAAAACTGCTGAATATCAGAAAAAATCATTCCAAGGCATTTTCAAAGGGAACAAGAACAAAAGTAGCCGGCGGGACCAGCGAAGGGTACTCTGTGGTAAAAAGGACATATGATGGAAAGAGTATATTTGTTGCACTGAATTCATCAATAAATAAGGCGGACGGAGTTACTTTCAATGTTCAAGTGCAAGACGGTTCAGTTTATAAAGATGAATACAGTGGTACTCAATATACTGTTACTGGTGGAAAGCTAAGCATAAGTATTCCCGGAAGAGAACAGGGAGGAACTGCAATACTGACTACTGATTCTGTGGATGCGGGTATACCGGCAGTTCCTGACGGCCATATAAGGATTCATTATAACAGGACCAATGGTGACTATGAAGGATATGGTCTCTGGCTCTGGAACGATGTAGCCGACCCTTCTGCAAACTGGCCTACTGGAGCAACCTCTTTTGATCTGAATCAAATGGACAACTATGGTGTTTATGTGGATGTCCAGTTAAAGGATAATGCTAAGAATATAGGATTCCTTGTATTGGATAAAAATACTGGGAATAAAGACGGCAGAGACAAGGCTTTTATAATTAAAGAGCCTGAAGTGAATGAAATATGGATAAAACAAGGAACAGACCAGGTATGGAATTATGAGCCTGTTCAACTCCCCGAGAACACTATTAGAATTCATTATACCAGAAATAGCAAGAATTATGAGGGATGGGGCCTCTGGTTATGGGATGATGTTAGAACGGCATCGACAGCAAATGGGGAATGGCCTGTGGGTGCAACTCCCTTTGACAGCGAGCATATGAACCGTTATGGGTCATATATTGATGTGCCATTAAAGGAAAATGCAAAAAAATTGAGCTTCCTCATTGTAAACAGAAATGACGGAAGTAAAGACGGGGGAGACAAAAGCTTTAATCTTCTTAATAAGTATAATCAAATATGGGTGAGAGAGGGAGATAATTCAGTTTATATTTCACCGTACAAAGAATTGGCAGTAGGCCTGGTTTCGGCAGAAATTATTTCGATAAGCAAGCTTCTACTGACATTTACCATGACTGAAGGATTAAAGCCCGACGAACTGAAAGGCGTGCTTGAAATTAAGGACGTAGACGGTACGGTAATTAATCCTGAGAATGTGGTTATCACGGGTACTACCACTGTTGAAGTTACTATGCCCACTGATTTGGAAAATCGGACACTTACTGTTACATACTCAGAAAGAACTGTCGCTGCAACCTCCGGATGGAGATTGATTGACGATTTATATTACTACAGTGGTGATGACCTTGGCGCAACTTACAGCAACGGAAGTGCTGTCTTAAAGTTATGGGCGCCAAAAGCTACAAAGGTCGTTGCAAATTTCTACGATAAAAAGCATTCCTCGAAGCAGATAGGAAGCATTGAGCTCACAAAAGGTGATAAAGGTGTATGGTCGGTACATGCTGTTCCCAAGGATTTAGGGATAGATGACTTGAGAGGGTATTTCTATCAATATGAAGTTACAAATGATGGAATTACTAAAAAGGTACTAGATCCATATGCAAAATCAATGGCGATATCCAGAGTGGATACAGCAGGAAATGCAGGTCCCGATGGAGATATCGTGGGCAAAGCTGCTATTGTGGATGTAAGCAATACCAATCCGGCTGGATTTGACCGAGCTCATATCAAGGGGTATGAAAAGCGGGAAGATGCAGTAATCTGGGAAATCCATGTCAGAGATTTTTCATCCGACACCAGTGTTGAAAAGGATCTAAATGCAAGATGGGGAACCTATAAGGCATTTATTGACAAGTTGGACTATTTAAAATCTCTAGGTGTTACGCATGTGCAATTGCTTCCGGTAATGGCCTGGTATTATGGTGATGAAGCTGATATGGGTAAAAGGGAAAACGGCTATTCAGCACAGGGAAACAATTATAACTGGGGATATGACCCTCATAGCTATTTTTCACCTGACGGTGCATATTCAGAAAATCCTGCCGATCCCGAATTAAGGATAAAAGAGCTGAAGGAGCTTATAGATGCCATTCACGATGCAGGTATGGGTGTTATACTTGATACCGTATATACCCATATGGCACGAGCAGAATTTTTAAATGATATTGTACCCAACTACTATCATTTCCAGGATGCCAACGGGAATTTCCTTGGAGGATTCGGTAATAATCTGGCTACAAACCATAAAATGTCAGAAAAGCTTATGGTTGATTCAGTGAAATATTGGTTTAAGGAATATAAAATTGACGGAATGAGATTTGATATGATGGGAGATGCCACCTATGATGCCATTCAAAAAGCTTGCGATGAGGCAACTAACATCAACCCTGATGCATTATTTATCGGTGAGGGATGGAGAACCTTCTCAGGGCATCTGGCTGACTCTTCTCTCACTGGAAAGGCAGCAGATCAGGACTGGATGGACAAAACAGACACAGTAGGTGTATTTTCCGACGAAATCAGAAATGAGCTGAAATCCGGCTTCGGAAATGAAGGAGAACCCAGGTTTATTACAGGTGGTGCCAGAGATATAAATGTAATATTCAACAATATCAAGGGGCAGCCAGGAAATGTTACAGAGGATGACCCAGGAGATATTGTCAACTATATTGAAGCACATGACAATCTTACCCTGTATGATGTTATTGCACAATCCATAAGGAAGGATCCGGCCATACCTGAAAATAACCTGGAAATTCACAAGAGAATAAGACTGGGAAATTCCCTTGTGTTAACTTCACAGGGAACTGCTTTCATCCATGCCGGGCAAGAGTATGGTAGAACCAAGCAATGGTTGGGTGATGGTGTTCCGGAACAGAAGTACCATGCATTAATGGATGAGTTTGGCAAAGTTTTTGGATATTTTATTCATGACTCCTATGATTCATCCGATGCGCTAAACAAATTTGATTGGGCAAAAGCCACAAATTCAGAGTTATACCCGATTAATGCTGTAACACAGAAATATACTGCTGGATTGATAGCCCTCAGAAAATCTACCAATGCTTTCAGGTTGGGAAGTCAGAAACTGGTCAACTCCAATGTTACACTTATCAATTCAGAAGGAATTAAAGCAAATGATCTTGTTATCGGGTACAAGAATGTTTCAACGGATAAGACAGGTACCTATTACGTATTTGTCAATGCGGACAATAAATCTAGAAACTGGAAGCTACAGGAAAATTTAACGTCAGGAAGGGTACTTGTAGACAATGATGAGTCAGGAACCACAGAAGTGAAACAGAAATCAGGATATGTTCTGACTCAGAACTCAATAGAGTTGGAACCTCTTACTACAGTGGTCATACAGATTCCCTATAAAGAAAGCGCTTCAACAAGTGGTAGCAGTTCTTCATCTGGGACTTCAGCCTCCTCCAATAGTACAACAGTTGACCAAAACGCAGTTAAGGTGACCACAGACAGTAATGGAAAGGCCGTTGCGGAAGTCAGTATCAGTTATATGCGTAGCGCTGTCAATCAAGGAATGAGCCGTACAGAATCTGGACGGGATGTGGAAGTTGAAATAAGGGAGGACGTCTCACGAGCAGCAAATAGCTTAGAAGTTCTCATACCGAAAGCTGCTGTTGAGTTGCTTATGCAAAATAAGGTTAGAAGTCTTAAAGTAATTACTCCTTTTGCTACTGTTACCTTCAGTGAGGCAGCCCTTGCTGGGCTTTATAATCAGGTACAGGATGATCTGAGAATTATCGTCTCCAATATTGATAATTCTTCTTTACCGGAGCAGGTTAGGGAAAATATAGGTGATAGACCTGTATTTGACATCAGTATTTACAGCGGAGCAAAAGAAATCTCGCAATTCGACGGAGGTGTGGAAGTATCAGTTTCATATACTCCTTCGGAAACGGAGGACTTTGATGCAATTCTCATTTACTATATTGACGGTAAAGGGTTAGAAGCAGTAAGCAACAGTAGGTATGATTCTGTGAATAAAGTGGTTAAATTTGAAACCCGCCATTTTTCACAGTATGCGGTGGGATATAACGCTGTAACCTTTAAGGATGTGATAAAAAGTGCATGGTATGCCAATGCGGTAGAATTTGCAGCAGCAAGAGGAATTACTTCAGGTACAGGCAATGAGAATTTCAGTCCGAAAAAAAGCCTGACCAGAGCTCAGTTCCTTGTAATGTTGATGAAGGCATATGGAATATCTCCTGATACAGAGAGTGGGAATAATTTTACAGATGGTGGAAACAGCTATTATACGGGATATTTGTCTACAGCTAAAAGGCTTGGTATAACAGTTGGAACAGGAAACAACATGTATTCCCCCCATAGAGAAATTACAAGGGAAGAGATGATTACCATGGCGTACAAGGCGTTGGAGGTCATTGGTCAGCTCCCTGAAGGAACAAGCGGAAGGGCTATTACAGACTATGAAGACGCCGGGCAGGTATCAGTCTGGGCAAAAGAAGCCATGGCACTGTTTGCGGAAACAGGAATCCTCGGAGGTAGTGGAAATAAACTAAATCCTAAAGTAAAAGCAAACCGTGCGGAAATGGTACAGTTATTATATAATCTATTGTCTCAATAGTCGTGTATGGAATAATAGTGTTCATAATTTTATAAGTATAAGGGCCTGCCTTAAGATTTTTATGGGGAGTGTATCAAAAAGAAAGGAATTTCATTTTGATACACTTTTTTGTTTGGCGGGCGCAAGAATTTACATAGGTTGAGTAAGTACATAAATAATTGAGTGGGTAGTATTGTCAATTTATGCAAAATGGAGGTATAAAGCTATTATAATAGTGGCTATTATTGTAAAATAAGAAATTTTTTTAAAATTAGGGTGGATAATATTGTTACAATATGTAGACTATTGACAAATAATATAATGGTTGGTAAAATTAGATGAATTTATTACATCAAGGGGGAATCAATAATGAGAATAGCAATAACCATTTTAGTTATCATTGGCATTATCGCCTCAGTGGCCCTAGGCGTATTCTGGATTACAGATTACAACTCTGCTAAGGCCCAACTGGATGAAATTACAGCATCTGGAGACGATTTTGGCTTAGGGGATGTTCTTAAGAGTGAACTGGAAAATTACAAAAGCAGAAAGGACTGTGGGCCTTTTATAATTGGTGGAGGAATTCTATCGCTTATTGGATTGATTTTGATAAATAAGCTAAAGAAAATAAGTGCAATAATTTTCCTTGTATCAGCAATTGTTCCTGCAATTCTATTTCCAGCTTCATTATTGGGAACATTCTTATTCGTAATCGGTGGAATACTCGCATTCTTTTATAAACCGAAAGTACAGACACAACAAGCTACAGCAGCCTAAGTTCGAATTGATTAATTAAAACTATTTTGAATTAACGCTGGACTAAATCTATCCAGCGTTAATTTTTTGAAAAAAAGAGGGAGTAATATTTTATGAAAAAACTAACAGTAATAGTGTTAATAACGGCTATCATTTTTACTTTGAGTGCCTGTGGAGCAGAAGTTACATCATCTAAGAGTACAACTGAGGCAGATAAGTCAACAGCGGCAATATCAACAACATCAACTACTGAGCAGTCAAAAGACTCTACAGCTTCAACTGATGGATCATCAGAGGGATGGAGTAAAATTGATAAGACAGTTAAGGTGGGAGATGTAGAATATACTGTAAGTGCTATTAAATTCAATAAAGGTGGAGATTTATTCGAAGCTGAAGAAGGAAATACATATCTGATGATTGACATGAATGTTAAAAATAATACTGATGAGGAGCAGCCATTAAGTTCGATAATGATGTTTGAATTAAAGGATGGGTCGGGAAAAACATATGACATTTCTTTAATAGGTTCAGCAACACTTGATGAAGAAAAGATTGAGATGATTGATGGAAGCGTAGCCGCTAAAGCAGAAAGAAGAGGCGGAATTGTGTATGAGATTCCGGAGAGTACTACCGGATTAACACTTACAATTAATGATGTTCTTGGATCAAAATCTGAAACTATAAAATTAAATTAAGTGGTTAAAGATGGGATGTCCTATAAGATCTAAGTCATAGGACGGTTTGTAAGTTAATAAAATTTTAACATAAGTTACTAATTTTATAAGCTAAAAAGAAATTCAACATCATCATGACGTATTATAACGTCGGAGGTTAAAATGACCGGCGTTATTTTATTTTATATAGTAACAATATAAAATTATCGACAATTTATATGGTATAGCGAATGCCGTAAGTGCATTCGAGTATCTTTTAACCAGGTCAAGATATAACAAAATCCCCCATCCCTCGCGGAACGATATGAACCGTGAGGGATGGGGGATTTTGTGCCCTAATATAACCTGGTTATAAATTTTGCCATTTGCTGCCCTCAGGGTTGGGACAGTCAACGGTTTTGCGCAGTGCCCTCATTTGGACAAAGCAACCGCAGTAACGGCAGGTACTTTCATAATAGAGCCCTGGACAGCTGCTGCACTGTGCAAGACGTTTTCTGTAAAGTTCATGGTCAGTACGCAGATCGGGTTCAATTGTTTTAATATATTCTGCCATATTCGATTTTACATCTTCAAATGAATAGTGAACTGTTGCCGAACAGCCTTTACATTCTTTTAGTTTGGTCATGACCTGTCCTCAGCTTATTTCCTTATTAATTATGACTGTACTTCTATAAATAGAGATACTGAATCGTATAGCATCTCCTTAAAGCAAACTTAGGCTTAAGGAGATGTCTATAATCTAGAGTCTGAATCCGGATTCAATGAATTCTTATGCTATAAACCTGTATGCCTGCTCCTTTTACGGGAGCCATTATTATGAAAGTTCCAACTGAACTACAGACATTTTAGGAAGCTTGAGCGATAAACCAGCATCATTGGCAGTAAAGCCTATGAAGTCAACAACTGTAAGGGCATTTGGATTTTCAAAGCTGTTATGCTTGTTCATAGCATCAGCAGTAAGAACCCTACCGTTCACTACTGACGGTTTAAAGCCTTTAAGATCAAGGGTCAGGTCAGCATCTTTATTTGGATTGAGGTTACAGATAGTAACATTTAGCTTACCGTCGGCATCAACAGATGCAGAAGCGTTAAGCTGCGGAATCTTCATACCTTCAAGCTCATAATCCTCACATGTCACTATTGACTGAACCAGCTCTGCTTCCTGGTGAACCTTGAACATATCAAATACATGATAGGTAGGAGTGAGCAGTATCTTTTCACCCTCTGTCAGAATCATTGCCTGAAGAACATTGACAACCTGTGCAATTGCAGACATTTTTACACGGTCGCAATGATTATTGTAAATATTAAGATGAGTTGCGGCAGACAGAGCGTCGCGTAAAGTATTCTGCTGATACAGGAACCCGGGGTTTGAACCGGGTTCAACCTCGTGCCAGGTTCCCCATTCATCAACTACTAGTGCAACTTTCTTTTGTGGATCATATACGTCCATAACCGCCGAATGCTTAGTAACCAGTTCTTCCATATAGAGAGAGTTCTTCATTATCTGGAACCAGCCTTTTTCATTGAACTCTATCGCGGACCCCTTGTTTTCGAAAACATCACCTTCTACGGTATAATAATGGAGGCTGAGTCCGTCCATCATATTTCCAGCTTCCTTCATCAGCACTTCTGTCCAGTGATAGTCGCCAGAATTTGGTCCGCAGGCGATTTTATAGAGTTTATTATCTCCGTAATTACGGCAGTAAGTTTGATAACGCTTGTATTCATCGGCGTAGTATTCAGCTCTCATATTACCGCCGCAGCCCCAGTTCTCATTTCCAACTCCAAAATACTTCAGCTTCCAAGGCTTCTCACGTCCGTTTTCCCTACGCCACCTTGCCATAGGTGATTCACCATCAAAGGTCATATATTCAACCCATTCGGACATTTCCTGTATTGTACCGCTACCAAGATTTCCGCAGATATAAGGCTCACATTCAAGGAGTTCACAGAGCAGCATGAATTCATGAGTCCCAAAGTGGTTGTTTTCAACAACTCCGCCCCAATGAGTATTAATCATATACTTTCTATCGCTTTTTGGGCCAACTCCGTCCTTCCAATGATACTCATCAGCGAAACAGCCTCCAGGCCATCTGAGATTTGGTATTTTAATATTCTTTAATGCTTCTACTACATCATTCCGTATACCTTTTGTGTTTGGAATTGGAGAGTCCTCTCCAACCCAGAAGCCTTCATATATACACCTACCTAGATGCTCGGAAAACTGTCCGTATATATGTTTGCTGATTACGCCCTTCTTCTGATCGGCATAAATTTGAATTGTATTCATAATATCCTCCTGATACACAACTAATTAATAAATTTGTTAATTGGATAACATAAGTATTAACAAAATTGTATAAAAAATTAAATTAAACGTCAATATTAATATTGGATTATTTAATCAAAATATCCGGGAGACATGTTGTTTAAATATTTTTTAAGACTTTGTTACAAGCGTTGATTTTAAAAATGGAAAAATATATAATAAAGGTCTGTTTGTAACTGCAAAGGCAATATAATCTTCTAAGTAGATAATAATATTTTAACCTATGAGTGAAAAACAGAAAAATAAGTTTACAGAAGCGTTTACATGTGTTATTTACATACACTTGCTGAACGTAGAAAGGGGTGCAATATGTCAGCTGCAAACCATCCGGCCTATAAGGAAGAGCTTGAAAGGTGCAGATATACTCTGGATTATATTGAAATAAGTCTGGAGCGAGCATTGGAGAAGAGAACAAAAATTGGAAATGAACTTGAAAATGTACAAAGACATATGAGTGGAGACAGCAGTGCCGATTATACAAGCATAATGGTAAATACCATGCTCCACGATACTCTGGCTCTTAAGGTTCGAAACCTTAATACAGCCAGAAGCAAGCCATATTTTGCAAGGGTAGATTTTAAGGAAAACGGAACAGATAAACAGGAGAGGCTATATATTGGAAAGATGTCCCTTGCAAGAGATGAAGATCAGGAGATTATTATTGTCGACTGGCGCGCGCCGATTGCAAATCTCTACTATGAAGGCCGATTGGGAAACTCAAGCTATGTTTGTCCTGATGGCACAATTGAAGGGGAATTGCTCTTAAAAAGGCAATTCGCAATTAATGACGGAAAGCTGGAAGAAATATTTGATATAGATATAACTACAAATGATGAATTCCTGCAAACCTACCTGGGGGCAAATGCTGAAAACAGGTTAAAGGAAATTGTTTCAACGATACAGGAAGAGCAGAACAGAATTGTCAGAGCCCCGATGTGGAAACCTCTCATAGTTCAGGGAGTAGCCGGAAGCGGTAAAACTACAATAGCACTTCACAGAATAGCTTATCTAATTTACACTTTTGAAAAGACTTTTGAACCTGAAAATTTTATGATAATAGCCCCAAACAGACTTTTCCTGAATTATATATCCGAGGTTCTTCCGGAACTAGGCGTTGAAAGGGTCAAACAGACAACCTTTGAGGATTTTGCCATTGAACTTATTGGAAAGAAATTCAAGCTTACTGATGCGAACAACAAGCTTAATATGTTTGTAAACCACAATGGGACAGTAAGACAGGAAGAGCATAATGACAGCATGAGGAAGGCTTCTGTACTTAAAACATCTATGCATTTTAAAGAATTAATTGATAATTATATTGATAAAATAGAGCAGAGTTTTATACCTAAACAGGATTTAATGCTGGGCACAAAGGTTATTTATACCTATGAAGAAATAAATAATTTATTCCTGACACAGTACGGTATGTGGCCAATAGCCCAGAGAATGAATGAGATAAAAAAGAGCTTATCAACACGGCTCAAAACCTGCAAGCAGCAATTTATATCCCAAATCGAAGCTGAATGTGACAAAAAGGTTGCATTAGCCAGAATTAAAATAGCTGATGAGGCAGAGAGACAAAAGTTTGTCAGAGAAGCCTTTGATAAAAGGGACCGGGTTATTAAAAAGATAGAAAAGGTATCAAAAACTCTAGTGAAGGAATACGTTGACAAGCTGCCCAAACTAAGTCCATATCAGTACTATTTTGATCTGATGGAGGACAGCGAAACCTTTGATGAACTCGCCGGCAGATATGTTGACAAGGAAACCTGTGAATTTACAAGGAAGTATACTCTTGAAATATTGAATAGCAAGCAGTTGGAACTGGAAGACCTCGCACCTGTAATATATCTGAAATACAAGATTTACGGCATGGATGAAAAGGTCCCAGTAAAGCATATAGTCATCGATGAAGCACAGGATTTCAGTGCATTTCAGTTTTATGTACTAAAAAAGATTGTAAAGGACAGCTCATTTACAATTCTGGGAGACTTGTGTCAGGGAATACATTCCTACAGAGGTGTACGGCAATGGGAAGAGATTGTTGAAGAAGTATTTGAAGGAAAGAAATGCGAATTTTTGACTCTGGAACAAAGCTATCGAACCACGGTTGAGATAATGGAAGCAGCAAATAGTGTCATGGGAAAGCTTGAAAGTCTTGCCATGTATAGAGGTAGGCCTGTTATAAGGCACGGGGACCCTGTTGAATACATTCCCATGGAATCATTTGATGAGACAGCCTTAAATATTTCAGAAAAAATCAGCGAGTTTATAAATATGAGGCATAAGACCATAGCAGTAATATGTAAAACTATGGAGGAATGCCAGAGAATACTACCCCAACTGAAAAAAGATCATAAAGACATCAGCTTAATAACCGGTAATGAAAAGGAGTATAAAAGCGGCATAGTTATTGTTCCGTCCTATCTGTCAAAAGGTCTTGAATTCGATGTTGTTTTGTTATCGAATGCTAACAGGGAAAACTATTCTGAAAGCGAACTTGATACCAAATTGCTTTATGTAGCTATGACAAGACCGCTTCACAAGCTCTGTATCTATTATGTAGGGGAGAAGTCAGTATTGTTGGAATAGTCCTGTAATACATATTCATTCAAAAGTAAGTAATAGGTGATAAAGTAAAGAGGAGGGAAATAAACATGACCGAACAGTCTTTTGAAGGAGTTTCAGAAAATAAAGCTGCAATACTGAAGGAGCTGCTTCAGGGGGTAAGTCATATCAGACATTCTACCATAAAAATGCAGGGGACCAAAATAATTTATTTTGACCCAATTGGAATTGAAGGTGAACCTAAGGATGCTGATATTATACTCATCTCCCACAGCCATGGGGATCATTTCTCAACGGAGGATATCAAAAGGTTGGCGAAGGACAGTACTGTATTAGTAATACCGAGAGATGCTGTGGAGACTGCTGTCCAGGCGGGTTTAACCAATATAGTTACCGTTGTACCAAACAAGAATTATGAAGTAGATGGACTAAAATTCTGTACAGTACCGGCCTATAATACCAATAAGGCTTTTCATAAAAAAGAAAGTAATTGGGTAGGCTTTATTGTAAATATGAATAATATCAGGTATTACTTTGCAGGTGATACCGACATTATCCCGGAAATGAAGGATATAAAGGCTGATGTAGTATTTTTACCTGTAGGAGGTACTTATACAATGACATCAGCTGAAGCTGTTCAGGCTGCTAATACAATAAAACCTGCTGTTGCTGTACCGATTCATTTTGGAGATATAGTTGGAACCCGGGACGATGCAAGAACTTTTGTCGAAAGTATAGAAGGAACAATCACGGGAATTGTTTTATAAGAATAGTATGGAAATTATCATAGTAAAAAATGAAATTGCTCCGGCAATTTCATTTTTTGTTCTGTTATTATGTTTTAAGTTCAGAGTTCTATTAGTAAGTAACAGATGACTTTAAGCCTCAGTATTCTTACTGTTGCGAGCTGCATTTTTAGCAGCTCTGGCCTCTTTCTTAGTCATTTTTGGTGCTTTCTTCTGACTTCCCTTATCACCCATACCAACTCTCCTTTCATATGGTAATATCAATTTTATCAACTAACTACTTACAAGATTGTTTTTATTATTACCAGTAATTTCTAATAAAATACAAGAGTTAAAAATTTAATATGAACAAAGTGTAAAATTTAGAGGATAAATGTAAACAAGGGCTTAAACCTATTCACTTTGACGGAATTATATGGTATATTTCACTTGTTAAAATAAGGAATATAAAGAATATATAAGTAATTCATGAATTAAAAAGGAATCTGTATGAGGCTTTTTTAATAGTGAATTTCGGTAAAAAGAAAGGACAGTGGTTATAAAAAATGAAAAAACAGATAATATGTACTTTACTCGCGTCAGCTATTATCATGAGTATGGGTGCATGTGGCAAAAAGGATATAAAGACAGCTGAAAATGTTCTTGATATGAAAAATGTAACTAACTATCAGGAACAGGATATCGGTAAGGAAATCGGATTTGACAAATTAGGTATGCGAATAGGATTGGATTCCAAAAACCAACTGGTTATGACAGAGCAGAAAGAAAAGGATTCATATAATGTTACAGTGGATACAAACGGTAAAAGGGTTCAGGAGTATAAATGCGATAACACTGATTCTCTTTTTACTCTTGATTCACAGGATAACAGATATGTGGCCAGTGAAAAAAACATTCAAGTTAAATCCGAAGAGAAAAAAAGGGAAGTTGAAAGCTCGGTAGTAGTGTATAACTCCAAGGGAGAAAGGCTGAAGAGCTTTGACCTTGGAAAAAAGACCTATACTGATGAACAGGCAGGAATAACCGACATTGCAGTCGATACAAGTGGTAATATATATCTGCTTGAGAGAGGGACTAAGATTGAGGTTTTGAACTCTGAGGGTAAAAAAATAAAGGAAATTGAAGCAAAGAAGACTGACTATATTGAAATTGATGATAAGGATAACCTCCTTATGGGTTCATTCAGCGGAGAATCCGGCAAATCATCTGTAGAAAGCATCAGCTTGAACCAGGACGAGGGTAAACTGCTGACAGAGTTGGACTCAGGGCATTATATGAGGGAAATGAAGTATAGCCATATAAATAAGAAACTATATATTTTAACTGAAAAAGGCCTTATAGCCTGTACACTTGAAGGAAAAATTGAAGGGTATGTTCTTGATCTTAAGCAGTCGTCACTTCTGGATACAGGAATCTATATAAATGACTTTATCCTCGATAAGGATAAAAATATTTACATATTAGCCTTTAAGATGGATCACTCGACGAAAAAGAGTATTTCACTGCTTTATAAATATTCTCCATCAAAGGTAAAAAACAATACCGCAAATCAGAAAACACTCAGCATTTATACCAGATATTCTGAAAAGTATTTGGAATCGGCGATTGCGCAATTTCAGAAAAACCATCCTGATATAAAGATAGATTTAAAGGATTTTACAGCAGCAACTATAAGTACAAGTGCTGACGGTCCAAGTGATGATGAAGTTAATAGGGCTCAGAAGGCAGAAGAGGATTTCAGAAAAGTTATAACCACCGAACTAATGGCCGGACAAGGGCCTGATATTATAGAGATTGATGGTCTTCCCTATAAAAAGTATATAGATAAAAATACTCTTGTCAACCTTAGCGAAATTATGAAAAAAGATAATACCTTCGATATAAACGATTATAAGCAAAACATTCTTGATGCGTTCAAGTATAAGGGAAATTTGTTTGTAATGCCTATAAATTTTGGCTTTTCTCCCTTTGCTGCTAATAAAACCATCCTGGAAAAGGAGGGAATTAAGATAGATGATGGTAAATGGACATGGGAAGACTTTTTGAAAATAGCTCAAAAAATCACCAGAGATACCAACGGGGATGGGAAACCGGACCAGTATGCACTGGATAAGATGTCGCCGGAAGGGATATTCGGATTGCTCCTTCAAGGTGAAGAGGGTAATTTTATTGATTTGGATAATAGAACTTGTAACTTCGATTCAAAGGAATTCATTGATATTTTGAAATTTGCAAAGGAATTTTCAGATAAAGGAGTTACCAGTCCTAAGCTTGATATAGCTGAACTTTATAAAATGCTTGACCCGGGAACAATTGGATTTATGAGAAGTTATTTTATGACCTATCAGAATGTAATAACGGCTCAAAGTTTGATGAACGGTGAAGTGGCTTTTTTCAATGCCCCCTCATATAGCAGCAAAACCGCCTCCAAGATATTTTACCCCGGCAGGACTTATGCAATCAACAATAACTCAAAACTCAAGGAAGAGTCTTGGGAATTTATTAAGTTACTTCTTTCAGATGAAATTCAAAGCAGGGATGACATGTACCAATTCCCAATCAGTATAAGTGCTCTGGATAAGAAAGCAAAAGTTGAAATTGAACGAAATTACATCTATCAGGCTTATAAGGAAAAGGGACGAAAAATCAGAGCCTTGAATGAAGATGATGTTAAAATGGTAAATAAAATGATAGATAAGCTTGCGGTCTCGCCTTATAGTGAAGAACAAGCTTCACAGATTATCAATGAGGGTGTAAAGGATTTCTTCTCAGGAAAGAAGACGGCTGAAGAGACAGCAAAACTGATTCAAAGTAAGGTGAGTATATACCTTAATGAATAACAAAAGCCGAGTCCGCGGATTAAACGGACTCGGCTTTTCCATCTTAAACAACTACTAAACGATGGTATTTTAAACCTCAGCAGCTTGATCGGACTTTTTTCTTTCGGGTAAGGACATTAACGCCGGAAGGGATTCAGGAAACGCAGTCTCTATATTTATTGGGTTATACGGGTTTTCAGATAGGCTATAAAATGCTGTGCCGTTCTGCCCGACAAGCCTCCGTGACGCATTTCCCACTTATTTGCTTCCAAAAGCAGTTTTTCCTCCGGCATGTAAATATTGTTTTTCTCTGCAAGAACTCGGACGATATTATTAAACTCCTTCTTATTTGGAGAAATATAGAGTATTGTTAGTCCGAATCTGGCTGCAAGAGAAAGCTTTTCCTGAACGGTATCATTTGTATGGAGGTCATCATCCCTGTCATCCTTATCACTCCATTTTTCACGGATAAGGTGCCTCCTGTTTGATGTGGCGTACAGAAGAACATTATGGGGGTTTGCTTCAAGCCCCCCTTCAATTATTGCTTTAAGATATTTATACTCGGTTTCGTAATCCTCAAAAGATAGGTCATCCATATAAATTATGAATTTATAGTTTCTGTTTCGCACCTGTTGGATAATATCCTGTAAATCACCGAACTGATGCTTATAAACTTCTATCATTCTTAGCCCACGTGAAGAAAACTCGTTTAATATTGCCTTGATACTGGAGGACTTACCTGTTCCGCTGTCTCCGTAAAGCAAAACATTATTTGCTTTATACCCGTTAACAAAATCTTCAGTGTTTTTAATAAGTTCCTCCTTTTGGTACTCATAGCCTACCAGGTCATTAAGGTAAATGTTTTCTGTCACTGAAATTGGCATAATATCAACCGGATGCCTGCTGGAACCAATCTTGAACGCCTTATACATTGCAAATTTTCCGGCTCCGTTAGTCCTGTAAAAGCTGCCAATGTATTCATAGAACATTTCAACATTTTCACATTTGCTCAGATTTTCAGTCAGCCTCTTCAGGGCGGAGATTATATCAGTATCCAGTAAGGACTTAGTCCTGACAGAGTTCTTAAAGTTTGATATATGATGTAAGCATTCTATTCCAAGAACCTTGTCTATCAAACTCAGGTCGAAATCAAACAGTTGTTTAAATACGCTAAAATCTTTTAATGCAAGATCGAAAACAGTTCCGGAGGCGGAACCTCCTATTTCCAGTGACCTGGAAAAGGCATTCTCATTATTGACCAGCGAATAGGTTAAGAAGCAATGCCACAGGTTACCTTCAAAACCATAGAGTATACCCAACTCTACAAGCTCACTAGTACAAAGGTATATGGTCTTTCTGATCTCTTCATAGTTAATACGTTCATAATTATTAATTATGTGGGTGAATTTATCAAATAACCCCTGATGTTCAAAGTTCCTGAATAAAAACAACTCATTTGTGTTTACGTGCATAAGAATCTTCCTTTACAATACAGTTCGATATTGTTTTCTTATTTCTAATTATTAGTAAAGATAGCATTAGTAGAACTGTATGTCAATCTGTGCAGCACAGAGGGAGACTACTTATTTATAGATTCAAAGACTTTTTTGGCTTCAAGGCTATCAAGAGTGAACCCGTACAGGAAATTTTTTTGTTCAAGTTGAGACTTCTGCCTGTCTAATGCCTTAATAATGTCGTCATTTGAAAACTGCTCATCCTTCGAGTCTAACTCCTTTAACCTGGCTAACTCCGGTGCGGTAGTATAAGACAGCTGCCCAAGATGGTACACATCAATTGTTATTGTAGCCGGGTTACTCATATAGCGTTCAATATTATACCTTGCAATCATTCTTTCGGTATTAGCAAGGCTTAAAATACACACACAAGATATCACAGTAATACCGATCAGCTTCATTACATCAATTTTGGGAATAAAGCACTTTATGATCATCCATACAAGACAGAGCCCGATAAGGCACATGAACCAAAGTGTTAAAACTCGTTTGACGCTGAGTCCATATGCATCTACGTATAACAGCATTCTTTTAAGAGCCGAAACAAGCAGAACGCCATTGCACAAACAGAGACACACGGTGCAAAGCTGAACCCATAAAGGGAGTTTATTTTCCCGTTTTTTCGTCATAATAAGGACGAAAAGGGCAATTGAAAAAATAATGCCTGATGCAGTTGCCAGCTCAAAGAAGCCCTTTCTTGCGTATTCGGCATAGGTCATATTTGACAGGGTTATATTTTCAGTCCCCCCGAAAAGGTATGCAAACTGGAAGCCGACAAAAGCAATCAAAAGTAGATTTATTATAGTAAGGAAGGTCCCGATAACCAAACCATCCAGAGAATTTCCTATTTTGCCGGCAGACTTCTGCTTCTGCTCCTCAAATTTTAATCCAAGCAGAACAGCTGCCAGAAAGACTCCCCCAAAGAAACCGAGAAAAATATCACCGAATATATTGCCAAAGTCAAACCCGATAAAGTCAATAACAGTATTAACAGCATTTTCGAAAACCGCATCGGCACTCATAAAAAGGCCCATCAGTATCAAAACAATCGGCAAAGATACTGCCAACCCAATCAGAACAAGTATTACATTTTTGGAGGCATTAGTTTTTCGAATTTTAAGCACCTTAAAAGAGAAAAAGGGTATACAAAAGTTTGAGAATGCGCGACCAAAGATATTTCTGGCTACTTTTACAACCATATCAAAGGTAAAAAGCCCTTCTGCAGGATTGGTCCCCAACATTACAAGCTGAATACAAACAAGGCTTATAATGGTTAGCCAGGTAATAAACTGGGTACTTGGATTGTGATGAAGAAAAAAACTGAAGGCAAGCAGGAATACCGGAAGAGTAAGGTATATTCCCGGCTTGCTTAATTTCAGATTATTTTCATGAAAAAAATAAAAGATAACAGAGTAAAAGGCTATTGCAAAGACCGGAACAGATATCCCCGCCGAACCAAGAAAAATAGTTTCTGTAAAAAGAATTGCGAGAAGGAAACTGAAGATGGTAGCTATCAATCCTTTAGTTGATATTACCCGGGCTTTAAATGCCTGATATTCAGGTGTTCTGTCCCTTGGTATATAAGGTTTATAATAGGATGGGGTTCCGGACTGTGCGTTCTGACGGTTATTTGGGTCTGAAGAATCAGGTAGAGTTGTTGTTTGTTCTTCCATTGGTTACACTCCTTTTATATTATTAGTGACTTCCATAGTGACTTCCTAAAAAAGGTACAATTCAATACGGACCTTTTTAACACCTGCATTGGAGACATAGGGTGTTAAACGATTAATTTGTAGTTGTTCAGGGTAAATTAAACCGATATATGAAAATCAATTAAGTTAAGATGAGTTCTTTTTAGTCTCTTCTTCCGGCACATATTCTAGGATATCCGCAGGCTGACAATTGAGAGCCTTACAGATTTCTTCCAGTGTTGAGAATCTAATCGCTTTTGCTTTATTGGTTTTAAGTATGGATAAATTTGCAGTAGTTATTCCGATCTTTTCAGCCAGTTCGGTTGAGCTCATTTTCCTTTTGGCCAGCATTACATCGACATTTACAATGATGGGCATCTTTCCTCTCCTTTTCACTAGATAGTTAAATCATTCTCCTGCTTGTAACTGACTGCCTGATAAAACAGTTGGGCAATTATAAAAATACAGGCCGAAAGAAATAAAAAAGTAAGACCAACCAGTAATACAAATGCTGACGGGATAAAATATATTGCTATAAGATAAGCAAATGCTATGGGTAAACACCAATAGGATATATACTTGATTCTATTAGCTGTTTCAAAGGTGAAAGGATCCTTTTTATTAATGTTGTGAAGAATTTTTTTAGCCTGCCCCAGAATACAAAATGCGCAGATTCCCGATATAACCAGAAGAACAAGCATTGAATAGTAAACATTCCTCGATACATAACTGTTTTTAAAGAGCAGGTAATTATTCAGTGTCCAGGGAAGAGATATCACAAGTATTACACCCATTACCTGGAATACCGTACATAAAATTTCTACAAAGTAACTCAGATTCTTTTGTTCGGGTCTTTGCAGTTTCATAAAATCCTCCGATAGCAATCAATCATTTTTTTAACAAGGATGATACCATTTTATAAACCAATATTTTTACTTTAACTGTAATATACAGCTAAAATTATTGTTTGTCAATAAAAATATAATATAAAAAGATAAAAAATAATTGAAATTCAATTATTTTTAGTAGGAATAAATCGCGTTTTACTAAATAGAAAGCCGAGATGCCACTTTGTAAAGTGAAATGCAACCTTTGTAATTGACAAGTGAATATTTGTAAACGAAACGCAGTTTTTGTATCCGAAACGCCACTTTTGAAAATGAAAAGCCATTATTGTAACCAAAATGCAGTTTGATTTTTTCGTTTTTCTGGCGTATCATGAGAAAAACAGGCATGCCAAACAGAGGTCGACTCCCTCTCGATATTTTTGTAATCGGAGAATCTACCCCTACTTTTTCGGGTAAGCACGGATTGTTGGCGGCACAGTTTTTTTAGTTCTATCTTTTGAGAAGGCTTGGTTTTAGATGGATTTCATCGGCTGTAACCGGTGAGCATCCAAGTTTTTTCAAGACCTCTTCTCCATGGTAGAAGCTGAACGTTTCGTAAGGGCTACGATTGTTCAGCTTTTTTCTTTTGTAGGAATTGATATGGTTCATCATTCGGGTAATATCTTCCTGCACCAGATGATTGAAGCCTGTTCCTTTCGGAAGCACTCTGCGAATCAAACTGTGATTTACTTCAATAGCTCCTTTTTGGTGAGGACATCCAGCGTCACAATAATAGATCCGTGTACGCAAGCCACGTTGACCAGATCCATATTCTATAGCCTTAGGATTGGAAAACTCGCTGCCATTGTCTGTCAGGATAACAGGGAAAAGCTTTTTAAACAGTTCACTGCCTAGCTTTTTATCGAGATTATTGAATATATCAATAACTGATTGTGAGGTATTAGATTCTCTGAGAAAGGCAAGCATTAAACTGGTTTCTACAAAATGAACTGTTAGTAAGCAATTGCCACCTTTTGTGCCAATGACTGAGTCCATTTGAACAATTGCCATGTCAGGATTAGCTTCCAAGTAACTTTGAAATGCTTCGTAATTACGCCCAATCCTGCAGCCCTTGTCCACTTTGAATTCAGGTTTTTTGTAACGTTCACGAAACTTAACTTTCCTGGGCAGATCAATGTTACGCACGTCCAGAATACAGGCATCTATGTAGTTGTAAATTGTTTTCTCACTGCACATCAGCTCATTTTGGTGTGATGCATAAATCTGGTGTATAGATTGTCCCTGCTTGACCAATGGGCTGATAATTGTGTTTAGTCGTGATATTTCTTCTTCACATATACAAAGGCCGCTACGAGATTCAGATATGGTTTCATGAGCTTTAACATGGGCATACTCGGCATCATAAATGGTTTTCAACAATGTGCATTTGCTGATTTGTTCACAACCATTGCAGACATAAGGTACACGGAATCTTGCAGTACAGATTTCTTCAATGTAATCTGAGCAGTTGGCATTGCACTTTGGGCAGAATTTGCAGTATGCGGTTGAAGGTCTTGTACATTCCTTGCTGCATAGTAATTTCTTTCGGCAAGTGAACCGGTTTTTGCAGGCATTGTATGAGAAACCTGGATATCCGGTAGCAACCTCCGAAGAACGCTTACGGACTTCTCTGGAAATTGTAGTTGGATTTTTATCCAAAATTTTAGCAATTTCCTTAAAGGATAAACTATCCTTCAGGTATTTCTGTAGGGTTAATCTTTCTTCATAGGTAAAAAATTTTGACATGATTACACTCCTTTTCGCCGCCAACTCATTTAGCATAAATGGCATTGAAAAGGTATGTAAACAAAAAGACTGGTTCACCACCAATCTTTTGTAAGCCAAGATGCAACCTCTTGGCGGTATAGAATTTTAGAACTTATTATGATTTAATTGAAATCGGATAGGTTGCATTTCGATTTGCAATTAAAGATAAATCGCGTTTTGATTTATATAGTTTAGACTTCATAAGTATTACCTTTGCAAATACAACAATTTGAATATGTGGTAAAATATATTAAACGTAAAATATTCGGAGGTTATAATGAAGAAGGTTCTTTTAATATTAATAATGTCTATTCTGGTTATTTCTAGTTGCGGAGATAAAAGAGAAAGGTTTGAGGATAGAATTGGCCAAACTATTGGGAATACCAGTGGAAACAGCGATTCATCCAAGTCTTCTACGAACAAAGATAATAGTACAGTTACGCAGTATCAGTCAAAAATAGAAGAAAAAACTGATACTCATAAAGCAAAAGGAGCAAATGATATTATAGACTTTACCCACACCAGTATTTATAGAATTTCAGATAAAAAGGATAAGGATGGCCGCTATGAGTCCCCGTATATTGAAGCAGGAGTAATGTTTACAATGGACAAAGAGCCTGAAGCCGGTGCACTTGTAACAATTGTTCCCATAGCAGTAAATATTCCCGAATTCAGCGTTCCTATACAAAAAATAGAGGAGGGCAGTGAAGAAGTTTCTGATAATTCC
This sequence comes from Bacillota bacterium, assembly GCA_023415305.1. Classification (GTDB taxonomy): domain Bacteria; phylum Bacillota; class Clostridia; order Acetivibrionales; family DSM-1351; genus Ruminiclostridium. The sequence continues at coordinate 26,966 of JAEZKZ010000100.1, read as the reverse complement.
ACAGTAAACTGGTTTAATATCGAGGTCGGAGATATTGTTAATAAAGAGATTCTTAGTTGTTCTCCAATACCAGGTAGAGGGGGGGAATCTCCTTTTGATGTATGCTGCATATATCCTGCCATAGAATATGCCAAAAATCTGGATATTGGAAACATTAATACCGGGGAGCTGCCAAATGAGGCTAAAAAAAATATCAAATGCGCAATAGATGTCAACAAGGATAATAGCCCGGATCTGCTTATTACTGAAGAAAAAGACAGTGGCTATACAATTTCCCGTTACTATATTAAACAGAATGGTGAATGGAAAGTATTTAAGCAAGATAATCCAATGTAAATATATATTGGCTTTTTAATTAAATTTAGGATGAAATAAGTTTGAGCTTATAGTAATAGGGTACTATTACTATAATAAATATTAAAGAATTACTTGCATAATTATGGAACAACTCGACTGGTTGACATAATATTTAACTTGTAGTAAAATAGTGTTTACAAAGTATTGATACATGCAAATAAATATATAATTAAAAGCAATGACCGGGAAGTAGTAACAGAATTGCGAAACTATACAGAGAGCCTTTAATTGGTGAGAGAGGGCGGGATGTAGTAACTGTGAATTCGTCCCGATAGCTGTACACTGAACGGCAAAGGCCCTGTAGGTGTTTTCGGGGTCCTCCCGTTATTGAGGAAGAACGATTATTGTTGTTCTCTGAGGTTGTGTAAACAATGAAGCAAGGTGGTACCGCGAGATAAATTCGCCCCTGTATTATACAGGAGGCGTTTTTTTTATTATAATAATTACTAAGGCAATAATTACTAAATTAATAAATTTTTTCTAAGCTTCAAACAGTTCATTTGAGCTGATTGAATAAATTAATTTTTATGCGTAGAACGGAGGAACGGGTTATGAAAAGAAGGAATAAGTTATTGGCATTAATTATGTCAGCAGCAATGACATTAGCTGTAGCAGGGTGTACCGACGGAGGTAAGGGTAGCACAGAAGCAGGCTCGGTAAAGCTGAACATTGGTGTTATTCAGTACAATGAGCATAATGCACTTGATGCTGCACGGGAAGGGTTTATCAAAGCATTGAAGGATAATGGCTACACAGAAGGCGAGAAAGTTACATTTGATGTACAGAATGCTCAGGGTGACCAGAGCAATCTATCAACAATCAGTGACCGTTTTGTAAGCAATAAGGTTGATTTGGTTCTCGCTATTGCTACACCGGCAGCACAGTCAATAGCCGGAAAAACTACAGAGATACCGATACTTGCAACTGCGGTAACAGATTTTGAAGCTGCAAAGCTGGTGACCTCAAACGCCGCTCCAGGAGGCAATGTTAGTGGGACCACCGATATGAATCCTATTAAGGAGCAAATGGACCTGTTGGTTAAGCTAGTACCTGGAGCCAAAACAGTAGGAGTAATGTACACTTCCAGCGAAGACAACTCAATTTTACAGGCCAAGCTCGCCAAAGAAGCTATAGAAAAGCTGGGGCTCACATATGTTGAAGCAACAGTTACAAATTCTAATGATGTTCAGCAGGTTACACAATCAATAGTAACAAAGTGTGATGTAATTTATATTCCGACTGATAATACTTTTGCATCTGCCATGCCTGTAGTGAGCGGTGTAACCAGTAAAGCAAAGATTCCTGTAATATGTGGAGAAGCGGGAATGGTTACTGCCGGTGGTCTTGCAACACTGGGTATCAATTACTCGGATTTGGGCTACCAGACAGGGTTAATGGCTGTAAAAATTCTCAAAGGTGAAGCGAAGCCAGCTGATATGGCTGTTGAAGCTTCCAAAAAGTTCGATTTTACCATTAACGGTACAGTTGCGGATGAAATAGGAGTTAAAATACCTGCAGATTTAGAGCAATACGTTATAAAGAGCAAATAGTAAAGTAAAACCTTTTAACTTTTAGAAAATCCTAGAGATAAGTAAAACAAATATTGAAAATAGGTGATTTATATGTTGTATGTATTTCTTGGGGCTATATCCCTTGGTCTTTTGTGGGCTGTCATGACAATTGGGGTATATATAACCTATCGAATTTTAGATATAGCAGATTTAACTGTTGAGGGAAGCATTGCAATGGGTGCTGCCATAGCAGCTAAAGCTATAAGTATGGGTGTAAATCCGTTTGCAGCAACGGTTCTGGCCCTTGTGGGAGGCTTGGTTGCAGGACTGGTAACCGGATTACTACACACCAAGCTGAAAATCCCTGCACTGTTGTCCGGAATTTTGACCATGATAGCTCTCTATTCAATAAATCTGCATATCATGGGGAAGGCAAACATTGCCTTATTAAGGATGGACACCGTTTATACACCCCTTACAAAAATAGGTATTAGTTCAAATAATGCTATTATTGTTCTAGGATTTATATGCGTATCGGCAGTAGTAGGAATTTTATACTGGTTTTTCGGGACCGAACTTGGCTCAGCCATTCGTGCCACTGGTGATAACCCGAATATGGTCAGGGCACAGGGAATTAATACTAATGTGATGAAAATAATAGGCTTGATTATTAGTAATGGGCTGGTAGCAGTAAGTGGCGCACTCATTGCTCAAAGTCAGGGCTATTCGGATGTACAGATGGGGACTGGGTCAATAGTTATCGGCCTTGCCTCAGTAATAATAGGTGAAGTTCTTTTCGGAAGAAAGAGTTTTTTCAGCAAGCTTTTATCTCTTGTACTTGGAGCTATAACCTACAGAATAATAATAGCATTGGTACTGTTCTGGGGAATGCCGGCTAATGATTTAAAGCTCTTCACAGCAGTAACAGTGGCCATTGCCCTGGCTTTACCGGTATTTAAGACATATCTCCATCCGATAAAAATATCTATTAAGGAGGGAGAGTAAATGCTTAAGGTCAATGGAATATATAAGGTATTCAATCCTGGAACGGTGAATGAAAAGGTGGCACTTCGAAACGTAAACCTCCAGCTTGAGGAAGGGGACTTTGTCACTTTGATAGGGGGCAACGGGGCCGGCAAATCAACATTACTCAATTGCGTGGCAGGGGTATATCCGGTTGATAAGGGTTCCATAATAATTGATAATACAGATGTAACTAAATACTCGGAACACAAGCGTGCGTTCATGTTGGGCAGAGTTTTCCAGGACCCTATGATGGGTACCGCAGCCAATATGGGAATTGAAGAGAATTTAGCACTCGCATACCGCAGAGGACAGCGACGTGGACTGAACTGGGGCATTAAAAACAAGGAAAGAACCTTGTATAAAGAGGTGTTAAGTCATCTGGAACTGGGGCTGGAGAACAGACTGGATGCTAAGGTGGGATTGCTTTCGGGCGGTCAGCGGCAGGCCCTTACGCTGTTAATGGCTACACTGAAAAAGCCAAAGCTTTTATTACTGGATGAGCATACAGCGGCACTGGACCCCAAGACCGCCGAAAAGGTTTTGCAGCTAAGTGACAGGTTCATTGCTGAGGATAAGCTTACAGCTATGATGGTTACCCACAACATGCGCGATGCTATCAGACATGGCAACAGGCTGATAATGATGCATGAAGGGCGTATCATTCTTGATATTAAGGGTGAGGATAAGAAGAAACTTACTGTTGAAGAACTGCTGCAGCGCTTTGGAAAAGTAAGCGGAGAGGAATTTGCAAATGACAGGGCACTCCTGTCTTAGTAATAACTGCCGGTTGAAAAGTTATATCTTCAACCTTTAGAAAGTAACCAATAAAAGGGACTGCACCCGACACGTTTGCAATCAAGCATGGTGTCTGAGGCAGTCCCTTTAAAATTCATTATATTATTCTATAAAGTTTATTTAGCCAAAACTGCTTTTGCCTTGGCCGCTATGTTTTCAGCTGTGAAGCCATAGTGCTTGAACAGAAGGTCTGCAGGTGCTGAAGCTCCAAATGTGTCTATGGAAACAATTTCACCCTTTAAGCCTACGTACTTGTGCCAGCCGAAGGAAGTACCTGCTTCTACAGCAACTCTGTTGGAAACTGATGATGGCAATACACTTTCCTTGTATTCAGCTGACTGCCTTTCAAATAGTTCCATTGAAGGCATACTTACCACTCTGGCATCAATTCCTTCAGCCTGAAGCTGCTTACCTGCTTCAAGAGTTGCATGAACTTCTGAACCTGAAGAAATAAGGATTGCTTGTGGAACAGCGTTCTTTGAATCCAACAAGGTGTAGGCACCCTTTAATGCAACCTTACCGTCTATATCAAGCACTGGGAGATTTTGTCTTGTTAGTACCAGACAAGTTGGTGAGGATGGGTTGGTAACAGCTGTAAACCAACCTGCAGCAGTTTCATTTGCATCAGCAGGTCTGAAATCTATAAAGTTCGGAATACTTCTGATTGAAGCAAGCTGTTCTATCGGCTGGTGAGTAGGTCCATCTTCTCCAACACCTATACTGTCATGAGTCATAACATAGGTTACAGGTACATTCATAAGAGCTGAAAGTCTCATTGCGCCCTTCATATAGTCTGTAAATACGAAGAAGGTAGAGCAGTACATCTTTAAACCGCCGTAGATAGCCATAGCGTTCGCTATTGCTCCCATACCATGCTCTCTTACACCGAAGTGCAGGTTTCTTCCGCTGTAATCTTCCGCTGAGAAATCGCCCATATCCTTCATGTATGTCTTATTGGAAGGAGCAAGGTCAGCTGAACCTCCAACGAGGTTTGGAAGCTTTTTAGCAAGGTAATTAATAATATTTCCTGAAATAGCTCTTGTAGCGTTTGGTTTAGTATCAAACTTCCAGAAGCTTTCATCATTTAAGAGAAGGTCTGAATAATCGCTCTTCTGCCAGATATCCCATTCTGCCGCAAGACCTGGGAATTCTGAAGCATACTTCTTAAACATATCATTCCAGGCTTCTTCTGCTTTGATTCCAGCCTGTACAAATTCCTTGGTAAAGCCGGCTACTTCTTCAGTTACATTAAAGCAGTCATCTTTGCACATTCCCAGGAATTCCTTGGTTTTGCTGAGGCCTTCTTCTCCGAGAGGTTCCCCGTGAACTCCGGAAGTACCAGCTTTCGGGGAGCCATATCCGATTTGAGTGTTAACTATGATAATTGATGGTTTATCGCCTTCAGCCTTAGCGTTTTCAATCGCAGCACTGATGTCTTCAACGCTGTTACCGTCCTCGACCTTGAGAACCTGCCAGCCATAAGCATCAAAGCGCTTAGCTACATCTTCGGTAAACGCAATACTTGTGTCACCTTCGATAGTAATCTTGTTGCTATCATATAAAAGAATCAATTTTCCAAGTTTCAAGGTCCCTGCCAGTGACGCAGCTTCCGAAGCAACACCTTCCATAAGGCAGCCGTCACCTGATAATACGTAAGTATAGTTATCAACGAGGTTGTAACCATCTTTATTAAATTTAGCAGCCATTAAGCGTTCTGCCATGGCAAAACCTACACCGTTGGCTACACCTTGTCCCAGCGGGCCGGTAGTTATTTCAACACCTTTAGTATGACCGTATTCAGGATGTCCTGGAGTTTTACTGCCAAACTGCCTGAAATTCTTCAGGTCGTCAAGGGATACATCGTATCCGAATACGTGGAGCAGAGAATATAGCATGGCTGAACCATGACCTGCTGACAATACGAATCTGTCTCTTCCTGCCCAATTAGGATTCTTTGGATTGTGCTTCATATGTTTTGCCCAAACGGAATAAGCAATTGGTGCTGCTCCGAGAGGTAGGCCCGGATGGCCGGAATTAGCTTTTTGAACTGCCTCTGCAGCCAAAATCCTAATGGTATTTATACATGCTGTGTCTAACTTACCCATTACTAGTCCTCCCAATAATCTATTTTTATATTGCATAGGATCAATAGGGCCAAAAATATCCAAAAGGACATAATGGACAGCTATTGCCTTGTTATAACATTTATCATGTTTATCCTGTATACCATAAATATTTATTCAACAGAAAAAAGTAATTGTATTATTTATAGCCTGGTTTTCTGACTCCGGTTATAACTGCTATTTTAAAAATGTTTTTAAAAAGGTATTATAAAACTATAAACCACTAATATATTAACACAAAAGTCAATAAAAAATAAATATAAAATAGTTACTTGTTACTAAAATATCTTATTATTATAAAAAACCTATAAAAACTTGTATGAATTAATAGAAATTATACAAATCAGTTTTTACAGGTCTTGAACAATTTATTCCGGATAAGAGAAAGTGCTTTTTGTATGATGGGAAATTACTACTGAAAAATACTAAGAAAATAAAATTGTTATAGTCGGATTAAAGAAATAATTGCATATAAGAAAAATAGAGAATATTTTTTGGTATAATAATTTAATAGGAATTTATATGGGTATCAAATTACTTAATAATTTATTTTACCTAAGTTGGAATAAATGTTTGAATAAAAGTTGGAATAAAGAATTTTTGTATTTGAATCCCCTTGAAAGGACTTTCATAATGGCAGAAAGAAATGTGAGACATAGAGATAATTGTGATACTGGCAGAAAGTGCTGTGGGTATTGCTGTACACAAATAAAAAAGTTTTCTGTAAAAATTGGAAAATCTGAGATTCTACATGATGTTAACCTCCATCTGCACTGCGGGGAACTCACTGCTCTGATAGGTCCGAACGGAGCAGGAAAAAGTACACTGCTAAAGGCAATATTGGGAGAGCTAAAGCATGAAGGAACAATAGTATTCGCCGGATCAAGCGGAGAGAGTACAGTTAAGCCCGTGGTAGGTTATGTTCCACAACAGCTTGAGTTTGATACGGCTGCTCCTGTAAGTGTAAAAAATCTTTTTACAGCCTGCATAGGAAGGAAACCCGCATTTCAAAGCACTTCCCCCGGGGTTACCCAAAAAATTTCAGAGTGCCTTGCGAGAGTTCAGGCTGAAGGGTTGATTGATAAAAGGCTTGGGGCTTTGTCTGGTGGCGAGCTTCAAAGAGTTTTACTCGCGCTGGCATTGGAGCCTGTTCCTCAGTTGCTGCTGATGGACGAGCCGGTCTCAGGTGTTGACAGAAAAGGTCTTGAGGTTTTTTATGAAATTGTGTCGCAGGTTCGAGAAAAGTATGATTTGACAATAATCCTTGTATCTCATGATCTTGACCTGGTAAAAAAACATGCAGACAGAGTGGTTCTGCTCAATAAAACGGTTATTTTAAACGGTTCACCCGATGTAGTTTACAGTGACAAAAGACTTCATGAAACCTTCGGTCTGTCCGAATTTATCAAGGATAGTGAATAGTAAATAGTAAAAATGATAATGAGAAGTAAATAGTGAGAAGTGAAGAAATAAAACTTGAGAAAGGCTTGTTCTGTAAGCCTAAAAATAAAAACAGGCGAGGCCGATCAATAATAATAAGAGGGGTAGTACTTTGAATCACATATACAGTTTGTTGAATACAATTTTACCGTTTGAATGGCTAGGTTATGACTTTATGAAAAACGCCTTTTTGGCGGTATTGCTTATTACACCGATATTTGGTATCTTGGGAACCATAATTGTAAACAACAGAATGGCCTTTTTCTCAGATGCACTGGGCCACGGGGCTTTTACGGGAATAGCCATAGGAAGTGTCATAGGCTTTGTTCAGCCCATATGGTCAGCGGTAATATTTTCTATCGGGTTTTCGGTACTTATTACAATTATTAAAAATAAAACAAAGACCTCAACAGATACCGTTATCGGAGTGTTTTCCTCGGCTGCAATAGCCATTGGTCTCGTTCTCGTCACATCAGGGGGGTATAGCTATAACTCCTATCTGGTCGGAGACTTGCTGAGTATAAGCCCCCAAGAGGTGGGAGCACTTTTTGTCCTTGCACTTGTAATTATAGTGTTATGGATTTTATTTTATAATAAGGTTTTATTGGTAAGCGTTAATATATCACTCGCCAGAAGCCGTGGTATAAACACCCTTGGAATTGAACTTGCCTTTACTGCAATAATAGCAGTAGCTGTCACCATTGTTATACAGTGGGTAGGTCTGCTTATCATAAACTCGCTGCTGGTATTGCCTGCGGCAGCGGCTAGAAACGTATCCTCAAACGCGAGGCAGTATAATATTATGGCTATTTTGATTTCTTTTGTTTCGGGAATGATAGGACTAATTCTATCCTATTACCTTGATACCGCTACAGGTGCTACCATAGTCATAATTTCTGCGTTCATATACTTTATAACCCTGATTATGAGGAAAAGATTTGCGTGATATAAGTGAAGAGTGAAGAGGGCGATTCACTCTTCACCATTAATAATTCATTATAAAAAGATAGGCCTGCAAAGGCAGGCCTATCATAATTATTAACTCTTTACTATAAACTTTTCACTTAATTATCATCCCATAACCACAAGAATATCATTGTTATCTTTAAGTTCCTCGGAGTTCACATAACAGCCATCTATTCTTACGCCATTTACAACAATAAATTTGACTCCTTTTTCAACACCTGCTGAATTATCAACCTGAATATTAAGTATTTTTCCCCGGAAATTCTTCTTCGTTTTGAAGGTTTTCCAGTCAGCTGGTACACAGGGGTTTATGTTTATACCTTCATATTGTGGCTGGAGGCCCAGAATACCATTTACAACTGAGACCATGACAGTAGAAGCTGTTCCTGTCAGCCAGTGAACATGGGAACGCCCATGGTTCAAGGTATCGATACCCTCTGTTGCCTGACCGTGTACATATGGTTCCAAAACTCTGACATCTGCCTGCTCATTCATCGCGGCAGGATTGATTTCATTAAAATATTGATATGCCCTGTTGCCATTCCCCGCAATGGTTTCTGCAAGAATGAGCCATCCCTGGGGCTGAGAGAATATTCCTGCATTCTCCTTGGTGCATTCATTAAACAGTACCATTCTCGCTACCGGGAGACCAAATTTCTTGAAGGGTGGGTAAAAGAGCATAGCACCATAATTGGTGTTCAGTTTATTATAAACCTTATCAAGTGCAAGCTTGGCTTTGACACCCGTAGCTGCACCGCTTATAACTGCCCAGGTCTGAGGATTAAGCCAGGTACTGGCCTCACCATTGTTTTTAGAGCCGATAGTATATCCATCCTCTGTAAAGCCGCGGACATACTGGTCTCCTTCCCAGGCATGCTGTTCAAAAGCCGAACCCAGTCTGGCCATTTGCTTATCTGCCCATTCTACATCGGAGAGTTTGTCCAGTCTGGAGGCAAAGTCCTTGAAGATGGAAAGCGCGTAGTACAGCTGGAAGGCAACAAACATGGACTCTCCCTTTGTTCCAAGTCTTAAGCAGTCATTCCAGTCGGCGAAGAGCCCCGCAGGGAACCCGTGACAGCCCTGTCTGTCCAGATTAAACTGGATTGCCTGTTTCAGATGGGTATAAACTGTAGCTTTACCCTTATCTGCATAAGGAATAACTTCATCTATAAAACTCCATTCACCGCTTTCTTTAATATAGGTCATAACAGTTGGGAACAGCCATAATGCATCGTCGGCCCGGTAGAAGGATTGTCCGGTCTTTTTTGCATATTCCGATTCATCGGGAGTAGCTTCTGTACCGGGAACATGATTGAATTTAACAAGGGGAAGGCCGCCACCGTTTGAAATCTGGGCAGAAAGCATCAGCCAAAGTCTTTCCCTGGCTAGTTTACAATCCAGGTGAATTATGCCTTGAATATCCTGAACCGTATCACGGTAGCCTAAACCGTTCCTCAGCCCGCAGTACTGGAAGGAGGCTGCTCTGGACCACAGGAAGGTAATAAAGCACTGGTAAGCATTCCATACATTAACCATATTGTCAAATTTGTCATCAGGTGTAGAAACCTGCAAATTTTCAAGTCTTGAATGCCATAGAGACATCAATTCCTCAAGTTGTGCACCGGCAAGGTCCAAATTACTTTTCATTGCTGCTTTATAACTATCTAGGATACCTTTTGCAACAGTCTCATTTCCCGAGCCCAAAAGAAAGAGCATTTCTTTTTCTTCACCGGGCTTTAAGGTAATATCAAGTTGAAGAGCACCGCAGGAATTGCCGTTATAAGCAGGAGTGTCTGAACATATTCCGCTTTCGACTGCCTTCGGATTACCATAATTTCTATAGTAGCCAAGAAAAGCATCTCTTTCCCCGTCAAAGGCTGTTACCTCTGCGCCTACTACTCCGAAAAATCTACAACTTGGTTCACCCATTACATCACAGCTGCCCTCAACGTCTGCAGATGCTTCGCTTCCGTTTTCATTTATGACCTGGAGAACATGGTCTCCCTTAAAATAGGTTTTACTAATAAATTGAGAGTACTGCAGATTGACGGTATCATTTTCGTAATGATCATGATTGGTAAACTCCACCATACCGTACACAGATAAATTCCTCGGAGAAGCTCCTGTATTTTTGACTTTAAACTTCCATACCTCATAGTACTTATCCAGAGGAACAAAATAGGTAGTATTTGTTTCGATATCCCTGTATAAAGACTTAATTTTTGTATATGCTGTACCATGACGGCATTCACTTCTATATGTACTTAACGGTTTACATACAGGCTGCCAGGAGCCAGACCAGTAATCTCCGTCCGAATTATCCCGGATATATATAAATCTTCCCGGCTGGTCATTGGATTTTGAGTTAAGCCTGAACCTGATAATTCTGCCGGAAGCTCCTGACTTAACAAAGCTATAGCCGGTAGCATTATTGGATATAATGGCACCGTAATCTACCGAACCTAAATAATTGCACCAGGGAGCAGGAGTATCCGGGCTTGTAATAACATACTCCTTGTTCAATTCATCAAATTGACCGTATTTCATTGGAAAAAGCACCTCCAAGTTGTGAAACCGTGTTCACAAATAATAAAAAATAATTACGATAATATATCTACAGCTATGAAAAATGATATCATAACTGTCTTGAAATCTCTACAATTTTTTGAATATACTCGTAAAATGCAATGGATATTAATTAATATTTCCAACATATACAATAAATGTTAATATATAAATATGAATGTTATGTAGAATTGTATTGCTGAATTTAGTCAAGTTTTGAGGAGTAAAACGTAATAATTAATAAAAATGTGTATAAGGAGAGGTTGATATGGATGAAATACGGGTTAAACAGTTAACCAATAAGGTAGTACTGACAATAAACTCTTTATTAAGCCTTTTTTTGGTGGTAGGATATTTTATTGAGTATCTTAAGGGGAACCGATCACTGGAGTATATTCTATTTTTTATTATGGCGGTAATTATACCAATAGCACTTGCTATTATTGTTTATAACAGAAACAAACAAACCGAAGTAATGAAATATATAACACTTACGGGCTACATGGTTATATATACAATAGCACTTACCACCACAAACACTTCGTCCACATTTGTATACATATTTCCTATCATGTTGATGTATATATTGTATTTCAATCTAAGACTCACTGTATATAGCTACTCATATGTCTTTCTTATCAATATAGGCGTAATCGGTTATAAAATAATTACAGGTAATGTTGATAAAGCCTCTTCAACGGAATTAACTATACAGTTTGCAGCTGTTATACTTTTCGGAATAGCCATTGTCCTTTCAACCAAACTATCAAATCAGTTTAATTTTTCTAAGATAAACAGTATAAAGAGCCAGCAGCAGAAACAGGGGGATATTATATCTAATATTCTGAAAGCAGCAGATATTATGGAGGCCAATGCAAAGGACCTGTATAGCTTTATGGATAAACTTAATATGTCCATGAATCAGGTAAGCGGAGCAATTGACGAAATATCAAAGGGCGCTCAGGAGACCTCTGAAAATATGACACAACAGGCAATTAATTCAGAAAAAATCAGTGAATTGATAAATGTCACCTCAAAGCTTTCTCTGCTAATGGGTGAATTATCAAAGAATTCAGCAGAAGATGTAAGTAAGGGCCTGGAGATAGTAAATGAGCTGAATGAAAAAGCCGAAATTATTAATCAGCAGAGCCGGAGAGTTGAGGAACTGATGCTGGAACTTAAGGAAAAAACAAGTGAGATACTTGGAATTACTTCAATAATTACGGGTATCAGTGCCCAAACAAACCTCCTTTCCTTGAATGCCTCAATTGAAGCTGCCAGAGCAGGAGAAAGCGGTAAGGGTTTTGCTGTTGTAGCCGACGAAATAAGACAGTTGGCTGATCAGAGCAAACAGTCCTCCTCTAAAATTTCAACAATAATCAATGATTTAAATACGAAAGTTATAGAATGTTCTGATCAGATTGAAAATACTAAGGCTGCAAATATAGAGCAGAACGACAATATTAAGAACACAAAGAAGGTATACAATAACATTAACAGCAACACCAATCAGCTTTTTGGTAATATTGAGGAAGTAAACTGTAAAATAACTACTATAGTGGAATCAAACAATCAGATAAAGGAAAGTATAAGCAGGATTGCAGCAGTAAGCCAGCAGACCGCCGCAAGCTCAGAGGAAGCTAATGCTATGGCCTGTGAGAATATAGCAGGAGCCGGTGAGCTGATGAGCAAAATAAAGCAAATACTGGAGACAGCTGAGCAAATGAAAAAATACTCAGTGTAGTTTAAAGTAAGCATACTTTGCTACATAGAGGAATTAATAACAATAGCCCTTACTCTATAGTAAAGGGCTATTGTTATTAAGCATATTTTATACACCATTTATTTTCTATTGATATAAATTATATATATGACTCATGAATTTTACTCTTAGGATCATTTTTATTATTCACTCAACAGATATTTCATCAAGGTCCTCAGCTTTGGAACTGAGGCTCCTGGAAGATATTCGTGTCCAAAGTACCTGAATACTGCTATCTCCTTTGAGCAGGTAAGATGATTGTAGGCGGAAAATACAGTGGATGGAGGAGTAATATCATCTATAAGGCCGGAACTTATCCAGGTATGACATTTAATTCTGGGGGCCAAATTCATCACATCAAAGTATGAGAGTGTTTTCTTAGCCTGGATTTCAATTTCAGGCGAGGGATTCTTTCTGAAATAGTCATTGAATTCATTGTAAGGCCCATTGGGGGTAATATCTATGGCACGCTCGAAGTTTGACAAATATGGAAAGTCAGCAACCGCTACCACAGGTATATCGCTCAATGCTGCCGCCGCCAGCGTCAGTCCACCTCCCTGGCTTCCTCCGTGAACACCTATCCTTTTGGGGTCAACATTCTCAATGGCGGCCAATACTTCCAGAGCGCGGACAGCATCCATATATACTGCTCTATAGTAATACTCCTTTGGGTTAAGGATACCCTTGGTCATCCAACCCGCAACCCATCCCGTTGAGGAGGTTACATTATCGCAGCTGTAGCCCTGCTGGCCGCGGACAAGCATATGTAAGGTTGCATAGCCGTGTAAAGCCCAATTAACAGTGTCACCTATACATCCATCCATTGCCCAGTTATAACCGTGATAGAGTACTAAGCCGGGGTGGGGACCCTCCCTGTCAGGAATGGCTAAGTATCCCTGTATATTTGCGTTATTAAAACTTAAGAAATTAATTGCAAAAACTTTAACACCTTTAACCGGATAATCAAAGGGGGTAAGAGTATACTTTAGAGGTATTTTCGATAATTCTTCAAGTGAATCGCTCCAGAACTCTTCGAAATCGGGCTGCTTTGTGAGCTCGGGCTTATAGGTTTTTAGCTGTTCAAGGGGTAGATCGTAAGGCTGTAGCATAATATTGATTCTCCTTATTTCAAGTTTTTATTATTTAGGTATACGCCTGCCCTGTAACAGGACAAGAGCATAAAAAGTAAATTAATTAAATTATACCCCTGCCCTTTTAGCATAACAAGAGCAAAAAAGTTAATAAAATTAGTCATGGTTAATATTGTCAAGCAGTCCAAAATTTTATACTATAGTAATAGCTGCGTAGTAGGAGGGATGGTATCGTGATCAAAAGAATGGCAGTAAGCTTGATTTTAATTATAGTTGTATCCATTGTGGCAGGAAGCTGTAGTAATACTATTAAAACTGACAATACTGCGCCCGGGATGAAAAGTACAATCTCCGGAAAGGAAACAGCGGCTGTTTACGATGGTAAAAAATCCATTGACGAAAATATTTCAATGTTTCTACAGGAGATGACACTTGAAGAAAAGGTAGGTCAAATGCTTCAGGTTGAACAAAGAGAAATATCTGTAAAGGATACAAAAAAGTACTTTGTTGGCTCCATTTTCGCAGCGGGAGGCTCGGCTCCGGAAGAGAATACAATGGGAAAATGGGCTGAAATGACCCGGCAATTTAAAGAAGCTTCTCTGGAGACAAGACTGGGAATTCCCCTCTTGTTTGCTGTAGATGCCGTTCATGGTAATAATAATATGAAGGATACTATTATTTTTCCGCACAATATAGGTCTAGGGGCCAGTGGGGATAGCGAACTTATTATGGATATTGCCGGTACGGTAGCTATGGAACTTAACGCTGCAGGAATTGATTGGAATTTCTCACCCTGTATAGCCGTCAGCAATGATATACGGTGGGGAAGAACCTATGAATGCTTCAGTGAAAATCCCGATCTTGTAAGTATAATGTCAATACCATACATAACCACTCTGCAGACAAATGGAATTATAGCCTGCGCAAAACACTATGTAGCTGACGGCGCAGTAAAATTCGGTACTGGCGACAGCGGGTACCTTATGGACCAGGGGAACGCTGAAATAAATCAGAAGGATTTAAATGACTATTATCTCTCTGTTTATAAAGAAGCAGTTTCCGCTGGAGTAAAAAGTGTTATGGTATCCTACAGTAGCATTAACAGCGAAAAAAATCACAGTAATAAATTCCTTATTCAGGACCAGCTAAAAGAGGGCATGGGCTTTAAAGGTATAGTTATAAGCGATTTTCAGGGGATTCACCAACTAAGAGGTGATGGTCTCTACGACCAGGTCGTGCTGGCTGTTAATGCAGGTATCGATATCCTTATGGAAGGGTCTCAATGGAAAGAGTGCTTTGACGCCATCATAGAAGCTGTCGACAATAGTGACATTCGGATGGAGCGAATAGATGATGCAGTGTCCAGAATACTTAGGGTCAAAATGGAAATGGGGAAATTCGATTCAATTCGAATGTTTACCGGAGACTATAAGCTCAGGAATTTTGTTCACCAGCAAATAGCTGAGGAAGCTGTAGCGAAAACCCTAGTACTGCTTAAAAATAAAAATAACGTATTACCACTTGCCAATCAGAAAAATATTGCGGTAATAGGCCCTGCAGCTGATAATATCGGTATTCAGTGCGGAGGGTGGACAAAAACCTGGCAGGGCGGACAGGATGATAGAACCGGGCGATGGATGAGTGGAACAACCGTTTTAGATGGTTTTAAGGAAATAGCTGCAAAGAAAGGCTTAAATATAATAACTGACGAATCAAAACTCAGTAAGGCTGATGTAATTGTTGCAGTGCTTGGTGAATATCCATATGCCGAAGGTAAAGGAGATGATGACAGTTTAGATTTGAATGGTGGAACAGCTTTGGTTAATAACGAATCAACTCTAAAAGCAGCATATGCAGCTAAAAAGCCAATAGTTGTAGTTTTGATATCAGGACGACCAAGAATAGTAACAAAGGAGCTTGACAAATGGGATGGTTTTATACAGGCATGGCTTCCGGGTACGGAAGGAGGCGTGATTGCTAAATCACTGTACGGAGAATATGAGTTTAATGCAAGACTGCCTGTTACATGGCCCAAAAATATTGAACAGCTGCCAATTACAATTAACAATCAGTCGGACGGGTATAATGCACTGTTTCCTTATGGATATGGACTAAACATTAAAAACTAACTTTTCCACATCGTTTCCAAGCATGTAAATCAGGTTATTCACAGACTTATACACATTATCCACAGAACAATATGGAATAGTTAATAACATTGACATAATAACTAAACCATTGGTTTTACAGCATGTTCAGATATTTATACAGGCATTCTGCGGAGGTATTTCACATATCCACATGTGCAAAAATCAACAGTTATCCAAAAGTTATCAACAAAAAAAGCGGGAGTTTTCCTCCCGCTTTTTTTGCTTGTCTATTGGACTATAATTTTATAGGTCATCTTCGTTATCTAAATCTTCATCATCATCAAGTACTTCGTCTTTGTTGATTTTCTTCTCAGTATCATCAAGTCTCTCGAGATATTCATCAATTAGGTCCACGGCTTCAGATTTACTCATAGACTCAAAATTAACTTCGCTGATATCTTCTCCCAATTGCTCAGCAAGTTCCTTAATATACTCGATTTGCTGAACGGTCGCTAATTCAACCATAGATTTAATATGCTGATCGCATTTTTTGTTTGTACAGCTGCCGTTAATCTTTAATGAACCACACTTGTTACAAAATTCCATAAACTATCACCCCGCAATAATTAACTATAGCATATTATTAGATAATCGGGTCAAAAGTACCCTTGTGATAAGGTCATTTCAAGACCAGTCACATAAAATTATTGATATTTATATATTATAATACGTGCTATTGATTTCAATGTAAATATATAATTTCTTTTTTTAATAATAACTATCACAATAATATGCATTCAAGCTATAAAATTCAAGGGTTTTATAAAATTTTCCTACTTCTTGTGAACAATTCTGAGCAATATGTCTCCTGCTGATTTAAATATAATAAGAAATACTATAGAATTAAGGGCAGCCTTCATAAAATTAAATGGAAGAATTGCTGGAATCATAAGCTTTATAACAGCATCAAGAGTCATTCCGTAAAAAAAAGGGTCAAGAGCTAAATTTAAGATCCCCATAACAACAGTCATGGCTATACTTCCGACAGCACATCCGAGGACAGCCCTTTTAAAGGTTTTCTTTCTCGAATAAATTAAAGCTGAAACACCGACCAGTGAAGACGTAGCCAGAATGTGCATAATACATCCGAAAATTCCGTCTTGTGCAACAGTCAGTGCCTGAACTATAGAAGTGATTACTGTCAATACAACACCGGCTATAGGGCCGAATACAAACCCGCCTATTAAAATCGGAACATCTCCGGGTTCATAAACTAGAAAAGGTGCTACCGGCCAAGGAAATCTCAGTGGGGACACTACTAAAATAATTGAAATTGCCATCAAGATTCCCATTGTTGTAATTTGCTTTATTTTACTACTGGTCATACAAAAATACCCCCTTATTTTGATTAAGTACATCACAGGAGCAGAAGAGCGGGTTGACAAGCCTGTTGACTAAAAACGCCCTGTGATTAAATAATCCACAGAGCGTCACTCAGCATAAATAAGCTAATTCTTCTTCCATCCAGACTGTACTGTCGGCCATGGGATCTCACCATGTCAGCTTTCGCTCGCGGGCTCATGCATTTGCTGCATATTACCGCCGGTAGGGACTTGCACCCTGCCCTGAAGATACAATATTAATTTGGTAATTACTATTGATGTATGGAAATAACAAATTATTTCCATAGGTTCTAAGAAATTATATCACTGTAAATGATAAAGCGTCAAGAGATTTACCGTTTAAATGCTGTGTAATAATATTTAATTCAAAGGTTGAATGACAATTTTAACAATTTTATTATATTTTAGGGCAATAGTATGCAGAAGTCTGTTAAATAAAATATTACTGTGATAGAATTGGAAATAGATGCAAGATAAAATTAAGTACTTTGGAGGCGTTATGAAGGTTAGAAAAGCAATAATACCGGCTGCCGGACTTGGGACAAGATTTCTGCCTGCAACAAAAGCAACACCTAAAGAAATGATTCCGATTGTGGACAAGCCAACGATACAATATATAGTTGAGGAAGCTGCTGCGGCGGGAATTGAAGATATACTTATAATATCGGGCAGAAACAAGAGAGCCATTGAAGACCATTTTGACAAGTCTTACGAATTGGAAGAAGAGTTACACCGAAAAGGCAAACAGGAACTTTTAAGCTGCGTTGAAGAAATCTCAAATATAGCGAATATTCACTACATAAGGCAAAAGGAAGCAAAGGGGCTGGGACATGCGATTTACTGTGCAAAATCCTTTATTGGAGATGAACCTTTTGCAGTACTGCTGGGAGATGATATTGTCGATTCTAAAACACCATGTATCAAGCAGCTGATGGATGTGTACAACGAATACAGAACAACAATTCTCGGAGTTCAGAAGGTTCCTCTGCCGGATGTGTCCAAATATGGAATTGTGGCATGTAACCAGATTGACGAAAGAGTCTACAAAGTAAAGGGGCTTGTTGAAAAGCCCGATGTAGATCAGTCGCCTTCAAATATCGCAATATTGGGAAGATATATAATTTCTCCAAGGATATTTGAATTCCTCGAGAAGGCAACTCCGGGTAAAGGCGGTGAAATCTGGCTGACAGATGCATTACAACAGCTAATGGAGTGTGAGGCTATGTATGCTTTTGATTTTGAAGGAGACAGATATGACGTAGGCGATAGAATTGGCTTCCTTAAGGCAACTGTAGAATTTGCTTTAAAAAGAGATGATCTGAGCAAAGATTTTACAACCTTCCTGAAGGACAGAGTTGAGAAATTGCCTTAATATATTTAACTTCTAACTCTTAAAGTATTTCCACAAGAAACCGTATTCACCAATAAAAATGGATTATAAGCTTTTATACGCTTATAATCCATTTTTTTGTCTGAACTAACCACCAGTTGGCGGTACTGACTTATTTATTAGGTCAATATTAATTTAGTGTTTTAAACTGGTATGTAATAGTATTTCCCTTTACTTTTACTGAAACATACTTTGCTGCCGCCTTGTTTTTATCGCTGAAACCGGCTGCGTCAAAGCCTGCTGTAGTTATATACTTAACTCCTCTATCCATATAGCTCGAGTTAGTTGAGCCCTTATAGAAAACCCAGACATTTTTATCCGGATTCTGCTTTTTATAATCTACCAACATATCCTTCAATACCTTTCCTTCCTTTGGGTCATCAAAGTTTGAGGGATTTTGAGCCAGGAAAATAAATAAGTTGTTTCCTGTAAAGGTACTAAGCTGCTTTTTGAACCAGAACCACTCATTATAGTTAGTTGCCCTGAGTCCGCCCTTTATTGTTTGAAGCTGAATGAGTCTGTTACCGTTTTTATCAAGAGCTTTATAACTTGAGGTTGTCGAAAGCATTGGTACTTTTAGTGATTGCCATAGACTATCGTGAGTCCCTACCAGTACTGAAGCCTGCATATTCTTGTTAATTTTTGAAGCCAGAGAGCTTAACAGACTAAGTTGAGTCTTATTCTTATCCTTGTCATAGGCGGTTGATTGACCAAAAACCGAAAAACTTAAGGAGTCGGGACCCGATACTGAACGTTCCTTGTAGGAATCATCCTTGGGGACTGTATTTACAGCTGATTTGGATGCTGGGACTTCAGGATGCCCGGAATAAATCATGGTGAGGTTGTCAAAGTACAATGTACCTGAGGCCTTTTGCTTTGAAGTCTGCACGGCATAAAGCTTTGATACCTTGGTGGGGTTAGCAATATCCTCTAGTGATATCTCAAGGTATTTCCACCCTGTCCAGTTTACAGCCTTGGTAAAGTACTTATAATGAGTATTTCCTTTTTTATCTTGTATCATAGCACCTATCCACAAAGGCTTTTTAGAACCGCTGTAAACCCAGACGCCAAGTTTGGAAGTTGTACTGTCCAGAGCTTTACCGCCGTCAGGCAGGTTTATGTAAGCAGCTCTGTTCTGTTCAAGCCCCTTTGTAAAGTCATAGGTCAGCTTCCCGGAATAAGGACCTGACTTGTATACATTAGATGCTGCTTCGTACTTTGCTGTCACAGTCTTAGCTGATAAATCAACAGGCATGACCGTTGGATTATTAAAATCTTCAATTATTTTTTTAACACCCGGCTGACTTATTGACACAGGGCAGAAAACCGATGCTCCGCTGAAGGAGGCAGATACATATCCTGTACCGGAGTTTCCGGCTGTAAAAACATTGGAGGAAATGGTTCCAACATTGTTCAGAACTCCCCATTTTACATGTGAAGGGTGTATGCTGGCACTAAAGCCGTTCTTATCCCATCCGCGGAGGGCAAAAGTTGTAGTTGCTCCCGGAGCAGTGTTCAGGGTATCAACATTCAAACTTAATTTTACAGGAGCACTCAATACAGTAATAGGACAGGTACCAATTACCGAATCTCCTATCTTTGCAGTTATGATTGCCTGTCCGGCAGTAGTTGGAGTAAAGACATTATCTGCAAAGGTACCTTTTACGCCTGAAACAGACCACTCTATATCCTGGCTGTTTATCTCAACAGGATTCAGATACTTGTCAACACCGGTTGCAGTAAAGGCTCTGGAAGTGTTTACGAATACATAATCCTCATAAGCGCTTACAAGCAGTGAAGCGGCCGGTCCTTTCTCACCTACAGAAAATACTCCCAGAGATGCGGAAACACCTCTCTCAAAGCCGTCAGCAGGCGTATTTACAGTTGAAATACCTGTATCACCTTGCTGCCTTGCAACCAGGGTAGTTGAACCGCCGCCATCATAGTTAATTGCGTTGGCACAGCCAAGCTCTTTCATATATTCGGCCATTTCAGCCTGAGTTAATCCGATACTGACTCCCGGTTGTCTTCCGTCAACGGCGGCAATTATAAGAGTTTTACCATCGGCAGTGATGCCTGCGGCGGTTCTGGGCTGCCTGGAACTGCCTGCAGCTTGATGAGTAAAGTTTGTAAGTACCTTACCATCCTTAACCAGAATTGTACCCCCGGTCAGGGCCATACTTAAGCTATTGGTATCAATATTTGTAGTTACTTCGTAGGTTACCGGATCTCCGACCTTAAAGCTTTTTTCCAAATCAGTATCCTGACCCATTGTAGCCAGAACAACAAATCCGTTTTTAGGGATTGCTACTCCGGGCTTGTTCTTATTGAATTCTTTAACAACGCCATCTTCAACAACCATTTCAAGCCAGTTGGGATAGGTTTTGGTTACACCTGGAGTAACACTGCCCCACTTTGAGTCAACTATGTACATATTCATATTGTAATAGCCGTTATACCTGTTATATGCTGCAATAGGCTTCCTATCACCGGTTGGAGTAATCAGTTCCACCTTTACATTCAAATAGGAAAGTATCGGATTATTTGATTTATCCAAGGCTAATGTAGCCATGTCGGTATTATTGCGACTGGCGGCAATATCAAACTGTCCGTTTGACATAACCGGACCATAGGTTGCTCCGGTATCCATATCAAAAAAGCTACCGTTAACTGCTGCTACAGCACCATTTGTTTTAGCAAGAGTTTTGACCGGAGACATGGAGGTGAGTCCTGATTTATTGACGATGCTGTCTACTTTAACGTTTTCATTTGTAAGGTCCACACGCAGTACATTAGTACGAAGCCAGCCATTTGTAGTGAAGCGGTCGTACTTTTCCAGAACTACTCCCGAAGTAATATTTTGTTTTTCTACCGTCTGGTTTATTAGCAGTGGCATGGCTAAAACATTGGTACTGAATGAAACAAGCAATATTGCCAGCGCTAAAGTGAATGCCAGACTTTTTCTTATGTATTTGTTTTTAAGCATTATGTTCTCCATTTCTTATTTTCTTCTGAACTTTAGTAACATTCTCCTTTACATTGGATTTCTTATTAAATACTACTCATGCCAGCCGTCAATTTCTGCACGCTTAATTGCACCAAAAAGATTACTCTTTATATCTCTGTTGTCTTTTTGAAGCTGGTAGATTAAGTCTTTGACGTACTGACGCTTGGTTTTCCCATCGATATGACACGGACTTTTTACTATTGGGAATTGTCCTGATTTGGCAACAGCTTTAATTTGCTTCTCTTCTGTATAGATAAGTGGTCGAATAAGATACAGATCTTTTCTGTCCAGATATGTAACCGGAGAAAATGTATGAAGGTTGCCTTCAAAAAAGGTACTGAGTAAAAGGGTTTCAATGGCGTCATCCCTATGGTGTCCGAGTGCTACCTTGTTACAGCCTAATTTTTTTGAGACATTGTGCAGAGCACCCCGCCGGAGGTTTGCACACATAGAGCAGGGGTTTTTTTCCTGCCTGATTTCAAATATGATTTTTCCTATCTGTGTTTCTTCAATAGTATAATTTACACCTATTTGCCTGCAATAGTCGGCAACAGGGGTGAAATCGGCATTACCTATTCCCATTGTAAGGCTGATTGCCTCAATATCAAATTTCTTAGGATAAAATCTTTGTAACTGTTTCATGGTAGCAAGCAGAGTCATGCTGTCTTTCCCGCCGCTTACGCCTATAGCGATTCTATCGCCGTCATTAATCATGTCATAATCCTGAATAGCTCTTCTGACCTGCCCAAGAATTCGTTGTATAAGCACCACTCCTTTAAGTAAGCATATAAATTGTCTAATTATTCCTTATTATAGAAAAAGTCGTATGACGGTTCAAGTCAAATTACATTTCAATTGTATTACATATGAAAAATGTGTTAAAATATAGCGAAGCAATAGATTGCCTCAACTTTTACAAGTGGCAGGTTATCACTTTGATTTTCAGACAGAATAATACCTCCAGCCTCGTTGAAACGAACAAGGGTAATAAATTTTTGTACAGTCTTAATTTTATATGAATAGATGCGTTACTGCTAAAAAAGGGGAAAAGTATCTCAAAATAAAATAAAGACGTTGATTCGGGATGTTTTTATCCGGCACATTATGCTCGCGAAAAATCAAGGATATAAAAGGTAGTAAGTGATAATTTCAAATAGATACATATTTTATGAATTGATTATAAATCATGGCTATAGTACAATACTTTTGCGCTTGAGAAAGTCAAGCAGTCAATATTACGGGGTGTAGCGCAATTGGCAGCGCGCTTGGTTTGGGACCAAGATGCTGGAGGTTCAAGTCCTCTCACTCCGACCAAAAAAGAGAGTATCGATAGATACTCTCTTTTTTATGTCCTCAGATATTTTTAAAGAAATTTGAAAATGGATGGTACAAAAGATACAGCATTACAAGAATCTACAAGAAAATACATAAAACATTGACTTTTACCATATTATGACTTAATATTTGTATGCGAGTTGGCGCGTCGAAATATTGGCTTCAAGTTTGGGTCTGCTGACTTTTGGCTTTGGAGTATTCTCGGAGCAATGATTGTCGTTGGACCATTTATATTTATTTACAAGCTATGTAAGGCATCGAATTTACTTGCCGAACATTATAATCAAAACGGTTAAGTTTATTTACTTCAGAAGTCCCTGGGATATCAATTTTGCCCGGGGATTTTTTGTTGTAACGGTGTGCCTATGAAGCTGAGCTACCCGGTTGATGCAAGTCCGACCGGGGTGAGGTAGGTTTATGATACTGCAACAGAACGTAAGCCGCAGGTTTCAATGAGATCTCGTTCTTTACCATCACTCTCCTTTAAAAATGCTTTTAAAAGACTATGTATTATTAATAGAAATTTGTTGAAAATAATATTTAGCAAAAAAATTTTTTAAGGAGGAGTAACAATGTCAAAAGTAAGAGGAACTTCAAATGCCCCAATTGTTTTAGGTATAATCGGAGGTGTTTTGGGTTTGCCTGCATCAGTATGTTCAGGAGCCTGTGCCGCAGGGCTGAGCTCAATTGGCGAGTCAACCACTGCAACAACAAACGCAGCAGGAAATACATTTATGATTTTAGGTCTGATCGGTGCTATAATAGGAATATTCTTTTCAATTACGTCGAAAAAATGGCCTGTTGTATCCGGGATCGGCCTGCTGGTTGCCACATTATTTTCGGTAATAACGTTAGTGACCTTTAACATGCTAACTCTTATTGTGGTAATATTACTACTTCTGGCAGCTATTTTTTCATTTATACAGAAAAAAGAAACTATTGAATAACAAGAGGTAATATTGAGGTATATTAATGCTGCCGTTTTTAGAATTAACATTTTCAGGCTCCAGACTGATAATTTCCTCATATAATCTGCTGATGGGGATTGGCATAGTATCAGGCCTGTTAGTCCTGCAAAAAACATGTAAAAAAATAAGAATACCGAATGCCCAGGCGGACAATCTATGGGTGATGGTTGCTGCTTCACTGCTTACAGGTCTTATTTCGGCTGTTTTGTTAAATAAGGTATATCATTATGAAAACAGCCGTAATTTTCTGTCTGAGTTGACAAAGTACACAGGAATGACATTTGAAGGTGGACTTGTCGGTGGAGCTATTACCTTCGTCCTTATTTATAAAAGCCTTAATAAAGGATTTAAAGGTATACTGAAGCTGTTAAATTGTATTACACCATCAATAGTTATCGGTCACTTTTTCGGGAGGGTGGGTTGCTTTCTTGCGGGGTGCTGCTTCGGTAAACCAACAAGTTCACCTATAGGTATTGTTTTTCCGGCCAGGTCGCTGGCGGCACAATACTATGGTGAAGGAGTCAAAGTAGTTCCTGTTCAGCTGATGGAGGCTGTTTTTCTAGCTATACTTTTCCTGCTAATCAGTAACCTATTGTTAAATTACTCATTCTCTACCTATCTTATATCTTATGGTATTTTTAGATTTTTTATAGAATATTTCAGAGGTGATGACAGGGGGATATTATTTCAGACAGTCTTTTCTCCGTCACAATGTATGTCATTAATAATGGTGATAATAGGCGCAACTGTTTTGTTGAAAGAAGCAAGTTGCGCCTATGGAACTGCTGATTAATCGTTAGTATTCAATTACGTTCATAAATAATTCAGCATAAAACATCAGCATGTAAAATGTCAATTTGGTATATAAGGGTATGTATTCTTCAAATACCAAACATTGTTGTATTGTTTTTTATTATGTAGTAAAATTCAAATGACGATTACAGAATAAGAGGTACATATGCTATACAATTCACGGGAGTTTAATTATTTTCCCCATAGTAACGATACTGTTTTTTCTGTTACCTCAAAGGCTCTGATCATGCATTTTCATAATATTTTTTGGTCTTAAATTCGGCCAAGGCGATTATATGACTTATGGAGGTTAGCATATAAGACTTCGATGATGCTCGTCTTCCAAACTAACCTATGAATTTATGGCCGTGCGAAATATGTCAAAATATATTATCAAAGATTTTGAAAGCGCACATGGCCAATTAACCTCCTTTATTCGCCCGTTGCAATAAAGGATATATATATTTTCCTTACTATTTGTGGCCACAAGGTGGCTCATGGAGGTTATTATGAGAAACCTTTTAAAGGTACTGGGGCTGAGTATAATAGACTCGGCTGTCATAATTATCATGCTTATAACCATTGTCAGGCTTGACCTTCCAATGGTAGGTATTTATATTGTTTACGGAGTCTCGGCGGTATTGTTTCCTTTACTGCTGCTGCTGCTTTACAAGCGCTTTCTGGGAAGGGAAACCCTTGCTGTTGTCCCTGTAAGTCTTATACTTGCCACGCTTTATTCACTGGGTGTCTCTCTATACAGTTATTACGGGGTGGGTAGTTTCTCAAGAATGTTTCAAGAATTAATGTACTTTATTTATTTCCTGCCTTCTGTTATATATTGCGGCATTTCCTGGATTTTTTTCGCCATAATCGTGAAAATTTCCAAAGAGCCCCGAAGAAGGGAAATATGAGGGTATACTTTATATGCAGGATTTTGAGTAAGCTTTGCTGATTACAAAGGAGTTGAGTTAAAATTCTATGAGAACCGACAGTATAGGCTTTTTGGATTCGGGTTTTGGAGGAATAACTGTTCTAAGTGAGGCTGTCAGGCAGCTTCCGGATGAAAATTATATATATTATGCTGATAATGTACATGTTCCCTATGGTACAAAAACCAAGGAAGAGGTACATAAATATGTGTTTGAGGCAGTAGATTTTCTGGTAGGAAAGGGGATAAAGGCTTTGGTTGTAGCATGTAATACCGCCACAAGCATAGCTGTAAGGGATTTGAGAAGTAAATATTCCTTTCCAATTATAGGCATGGAACCGGCTGTAAAACCTGCTGTAGAGAACGGTAATGGGAAAAGGGTTCTGGTTTTGGCCACGCAGCTGACACTAAAAGAGGAAAAATTTCATAATCTGGTACAGCGGGTGGATCATGAGCATGTGGTTGATTATCTTGCTTTTCCTGAACTTGTAGAACTTGCAGAAGAGATGATATTTGATAAGGAACAGGTTATCCCGGTAATTAAAGATAAGCTTACAGGATATGACTTTCAAAATTACAAGACTTTTGTATTGGGCTGTACCCATTTCCCGATTTACAAGAATATTTTTAAACTCGTTCTGCCCGGCCATATTGATGTGATAGACGGAAGCACAGGAACAGTACGTTATCTAAAACGTCTTATGGAGGAAAGGAATATTCTGAACACCTCGGGCAGATCCGGACAAATTGAGTTTTATGACTCGGGTATAAAAATAGACAATAAAGAAAGATTAAATATTTTTAAATGGCTTTTATCTGAGTGTTGACTTAATAATTAGTAACAAACTCCTGGCTGTTGACATAAAATGTAATAAGCGCTAATAGTAAGTATTATCTTATAGCTAACATTAATGGCTTTGAGATATTAGTCGCATTTATGTTGTGGAAGGAGAGGGAAATATGTCTGAAGAGTTTAACAACAATTTTGGCGGTAATTTGGGCGGTCTGTCTATAAACGGAAATATTGTTAATGCGTTGTCAAGAAGGATCGGCGAAACCGTTACCATATTTACAAAAAGCGGTGGTATGTCAGGGTGTGGATTCACAGGTGTACTTTTAGGAGTAAATGAATGTTTTGTAAAACTGCTCAGCCAAATCGGACCTGCACCGGGCTGCGCACTAGGGAATTCCTGCAGCGGAACGCCTTATGCCAATGGTATCGGTTGTATGGGCAATATGGGAGACAACATGAATAACGGATACCAGAATGAATATCCGATAAGAACTGTTGGTTCTGTAACAGATATTCCTATAGACAGTATTGCAGCCTTTGTTCATAATGCAGTATAACTAACTTTAAGTCTTAGTTAATCTGTGTTCTACCAGCCCCCGCGGAGCCTGCCCCTTGGAAGCAGGC
>JAEZKZ010000092.1 GCA_023415305.1 Bacillota bacterium | reverse complement strand
GACATATAGATGCTGTCAATATCGGGGCGTTCCTCACGGTCAACCTTAATGCATATAAAGTATTTATTTAATAGATGAGCAACTTCCTCATCCTCAAAGGATTCTCGTTCCATTACATGACACCAATGACAGGTAGAGTATCCGATACTCAGGAAAATGGGTTTGTCTTCGCCAACCGCTCGCCCGAAGGCTTCAGGTCCCCACGGGTACCAATCTACTGGGTTGTGGGCGTGTTGGAGCAGGTAGGGGGATTTCTCTTGAATTAGTTTATTTGTGTATTTATGCTCAGTCATAGTGTATCATTACCTTTCAACATTGAATTATTGTTAGTATACCCGTTTTCAAGTAATATAAAATGAATGGCAGCTTATTAAATATACATTGATAATTGCAAAGAAATTTGTAACCTTTTCTCATATAAAGTGGTCTAATAAGCAGAAAGGAGGTCAGTATGTGCTGTCCTTCTGTTCCTGTCTGATGCCAATATACCTCAGCGTAATAGACGAACTTGAATGGTTCAGCATGTCCATGACGAGCCCTAAGTTATATCCTGTACTCTTATAAGTCCAATACCCCCAGGTCTTCCACATAGTATGTGTACCAAAGTTGATATCAATCTTACAGTCGGCTGAGGCTATGTTAAGTATTCTATAGGCTTGCGTACAACTAATAGGAGAATTTACACCCTTCCGACTGATAGAAAAATATTCGTCCTCTGTAGGAGTATAACAAGACAAGTATTGTTTTAATGTCTTCTAAATAGTACCGTTAATAGCAATCTGTCTTACTTTATCTGTCTTCTTTTAGGTTATAATTAGATGCTTCTTGACTGTTCTTCTCTCATCTGTGATAAAATCCGATACCTTTGCCCGAAGATGTCCCCAATCCGTAATCCGGTACTGCAGTCGACGACAAACAGGAGATAGTGTCTGATACTTCGCTGTTTAGGTACGATAAATATCGTACTAAAAATGGGCACATAAAAAGACCTCAACGACGCATTTGACGTTGAAGCCTTGATATAACTGGATTATACGGAATATATCAATGTAAGAAAATACTCATATTCTTACATTGAGCCTTATGTAATACCTCGTCTCGTGGTTGTCAATATTTTAGAGCAGACCTGCTAACTTTTTGATTTTCATCATCCAAAATGTGGACTCAAGTTCTTTCGCCATCTTTGTTCTGCGACTTTCACCAAGACCCATATGTGCTGCACTTACCCAGTATCCTTCCTTCTCTGCAAGATATGATATAGGGAAGGCATATGTACCACTTCCGGTTCGGAATGTCTCAAGGTGTTTAATAGCATCAATAAACCACGGATGTTCAGCAGCATTAGGGAAATGAGCTATTAACTCTATACGCTGTATTAACAAAGCACCCCCAGCAAAAGTTCCCTCACCAATACCAAAGTATCCTGGCAATCTGGCATCCCATCCCATAGAATAGTATTTCCTATCAGATGAAGACAAAACGCCATACTTATGAACAACAATATTGTGATAGTTAGGAGTAAGGATATAACCAATAACATCTTTAATCGTAGCTACCATCTCCTTATCACACCAGTCTATCAATGAAGATAAGCCATATACATCATAAATCAAAGGAAACCTATAGTTTCCATTTTCATAGAGTTCAGGTTTAATAATAGGTGTATCACGAAATGTCTTTGGAACACCACGATACTTGCTTGCATCATCATAAATATTGTAATCATGCTTGCTTGTAAATTCATGCAACACATCAAGCCGATTCGTCAAGAAAGTTCTTATTACATCATCAGTATAACCTGCCATTCCCAGAAATGAGGCAACAATTGCGAAGCTGAATACTCCCCACGCTTCCCTTGTATTAATATTTTCAGTCAACCAAGTTCTATAAGGCAACGTTGCCTCATCTAACTCAGGCATTCCTGCACGCATTCCAAGTTGAACCAACTTACTCATGGCATTCTCATAAAAGTGATTATAGCTACCATGAAGTGTCATATAGCTGACCCCCTTCATGGGTCTTAGATAATTAAGCCAGGTGATAACCTCTTGACTCTCAGCTATTGCTCTTTCCATCATCTTAATGTCAATACAAGTATTTGATTCCATTAACTCTGTTGCAGTACGATATCGGATTGTAGGACCACCATTTTCAAACAGCCATCGTATTGTTTCCTGTGTATTCAATACATTTACCCCTCATTCAAACATAACCATATTATACCATATAGATAACTGTATACAATACTTACCTCTTATCAACTACACCATGCTGCTGTGCTCCAGTATCTGCGGCAGGAAACATCAAACACACATCGGGGGTTATCGTATTAAAAGAACGAGCGAAAGCCCAGTAAATGGGGAACCTATATTCTTGTCTTGCTTGGAAGAATAGATAAATGCATATATGTTATTATTTCAGAGATTACGAAATATGAGAGGTATATAAGTTTCATAATGCCGGCAGGCTATAGCCTAAAACCAAGTGATATCAATACTTACAGACCACTGTTAATAACGTAGATGGCATCAGTGACAGGCAGAGTATCACATACTCGGAAAAATGGGTTTATCTTCGCCAACCGCACGCCCAAAGGCTTCAGGACCCCAAGGATACCAATCTGCTGGATTGTGAGCATGCTGATATACCCAAATTTTCGAAAGATAAAGAAACCTCACAGAATTTTGTGAGGTTTAGGATTCAGAATTTATTTACTTTCAGTATGTAGAAAATGATATAGCACTTACAAATGGCGAGATTTTAAAGACCCTTTTCGGATTCCAATAAAGTACGACTAACCAATCCTAAAACGCTTAGTATAGTGCCCGTAACACCTGTTAGCAGAAACATCACTGCCATACCAGAACCTTTACCACTTCCTACAACAAGAGTTAAAGGATTTGATACATTTAACATAAATGGCTCAAAAAAATAATCTGCTAAGATGCCACCTAATAACATTCCAATAGGAACCATACCCGATTGCAATGCATATTTAAATGAAAATGCTCGACCTTGCAATTCTATTGGAATTATTGTACGCCAGAAATAGCTTTCGTTTGCACTAAATATGGGAATAAAAACACTAGATAGAAATCCAGCAATAACCCATATTGGCTTAGAATTACCCACAGCAAATAAAATGTCTCCAAGTAAGAATGATAGACCTACACACAAAAACATAGTTTTTATTTTGCTTTTAGTAGTAGGTATGAAGGTACTTAGCAATCCTCCAATAATACCACCTAATCCAAGTGCACCGTTTACTAACGCTAATGCATTTGAGTCATTGCCTGACCTCGATAAAATCATCGGGGAAATCAAATTAAAGTATGTTATACCAGCTACAAGGTTAATAAACGCCATAAGTAACAATAACTTACTCAAAAGACTAGAATCCAGTATAACACTAAATCCACTTCTCAACTCACTTAAATAGCTTATAAAACTGAATTTGTTTGGTTTTTTGTTACTGATAAAAGGTATTTCAACAAAACATATAAGCGTTAAACAAGCAATGATAAGTGTTGCAAAATCAAACGCTATGACTCCAAGTATTCCTGTTACGCCAAGCATGGTAGCTGCAAAAATCGGCGAAAGGATCTGTATGGTTCCGTTTGAAAATGATTGCATACCGTTTGCTTTAATATAGTATTCTTTTGGAACTATTTGGCTGACTACAACGTTATTAGCCGGAGATTGAAAACTCCCTAAAATACTGCTAATAAAGTTAAGACAGTATATATGCCATATTTCAAGTGAATTTGCTTTTAAAAGCAAAAACAGAGTCAATGTACATAAGCCAGAGCCTAAGTCTGAAAACAGTATAATGGTTTTTTTATTAAATCTGTCAACAAAAGGACCTGCTAAAATACCTCCCAACATTTTGGGAACCATTATAAGTAATCCGGATATTGAAAGTGTTAGCGCATTTCCTGTTCTCTCAAAGGCCCATATTGTAATAGCAAAACCAGTCATAGAACTACCTAAGATAGAAACTGACTGACCTAACCACAGTAAAGTATAATTTCTCAAGTTTAGTATATCTTTAACAAATCTCATTGTTATTCTTCCTTTATAATTATTTGAATTTAAAGAAAGCAAAACAATGACTATATAATCTTTTAGTTAGCGATTAAATCCAAAAGCTCCATACAGCCACCGCTGCTTCCGAATGGAGCTAAAATATTCATTGTAATTTCATGTTTCATTATTTCTAGCATTAACAACCATCTCCTGTTCAAATATAAATACTATTTACAAATTATATCATTTAAAACAATAATTTCAACCATATATCATTTGGGTACAGTAACTTGATTGTCAACTGTGGCAGGTTGAGTACCCGATGCTCAAGTTAAGGACACTTATAGCCTCCTAATATTAGTTTATAATAAGTTGATATAAATTACTTATTATCTTCACATAAAAAAGTTTCTCGTAGGTTGATTTTTTCAACCAAAGTTACCTTCAAATCTATTGTGGTTTCATAGGCAACCTGTATAATGATAGATGAGGTGGCCGTATGAAAGAGATAAATATTGCAAAAACGATTATTACAAAGAGAAAAGAAAAAGGCATTACGCAGGATGACCTTGCTGTTTATATTGGTGTTTCAAAAGCCTCTATTTCAAAATGGGAAACTGGACAAAGCTATCCCGACATTACCTTTCTCCCTCAGTTAGCGGCTTATTTCAATATCAGCATAGATGAGCTGATTGGCTATTCACCTCAGATGACTAAGGAAGATATTAAGAAGTTATATCGTAGATTATCAACAGAATTTAGTAGCCAGCCTTTTGATGAGGTTTTAGCTGAGTGCCGAGCTATTATCAAAAAATACTTTTCCTGTTTTCCACTTTTATTACAAATGGTTATTTTGCTTGTCAATCACCATATGCTTGCTCAGCAAAAGGAAACGCAGGAAAACCTGCTTAGGGAGATTATTGGTTTGTGTGTTCGTATTAAGACTGAAAGCGACGATGTAGAACTATCAAAACAGGCTAATTCAATGGAAGCGGTGTGCTACATGATTTTACAGCAGCCACAAGAGGTCTTGGCTTTACTTGATGGAACGATGAAACCAATTTTAAGCGATGATACAATACTTGCGAACGCATACTATATGACGGGAAATATGCAGAAGGCAAAAGAAGTTTTACAAATAAGCACCTATCAACATTTACTCAATATTATGGGTGTTTGTCCTACTTATTTGCTGCTACATGTAGGTGAAATTGAAAAGTTTGAGGAGATATTAAAGCGTATACTTTGTATTTCAGACGTATTTTCATTAGATACTTTGAACCCAAATTCAGCAGTACAATTGTACCTTGCGGCGGCACAGGGCTATACAATGCAGGGCAATGTCGAAAAAGCACTTAACATGCTTAGTAAATATGCTGATATTTGTACATCAAATTTTTTCCCGCTATCACTACATGGCGATGATTTTTTTGATTGTATTGATGAGTGGTTTAGTCATCTCGACCTTGGAGCACCACCCCCTCGGGATGAAAAGTTAGTAAAAGAAAGCATGATACAGGCAATTATGGCCAATCCCGTTTTTTCGGCGTTAAGTGAACAGCCCAAGTTTAAGAGCATTATAAAAACAATGAAACTAAAATTGAGAGTAAACTAAATACAAGTAATTATAGAATACTTAACTATTTGCTTATACGTTTATTAATTGCGAGGTGAAAAAATGAATGCAATAAATATAGAAAATCTCAAAAAATCCTATGGTGGGCAGACTAATGCTATTAATGGTATAAGTCTTAGTATACCTAAGGGTGAAATATTTGGATTTCTTGGTCCTAATGGCTCGGGAAAAACTACTACTGTTAGAGTTCTCAATGGAATTCATTCACCGACTTCGGGTCATGCTGAAATATTTGGAAAGTCTGTGAATGAAAATAATCTTGAGCTTCA
>JAEZKZ010000089.1 GCA_023415305.1 Bacillota bacterium | reverse complement strand
TAGCAGGTGCGTGCCGGAGAGATGCGCCTCGCCGCGTTTCTGCGCGACCAGCCCGCCCAGGCTACCCACATTGGCCGAGGCCAGCCGGAAGCCGGGAAAGCGCACGGCCAGGAACTGCCCCAGCAGGTCCAGCATCGGATCGTGACTGCCGACCACAACCACCGTCTGCGCGATCGCTTCGGGCGGGCGGAACAACAGCACTTCGACCTCGACCCCGGCGTTCAACCCTTCACTGAAACGGGGCACATGCAGCAGGCCGTCGGCGCGCACCAGCGAGGTGATCACCCCCGCCCCGCGCGCCAGCGGCGTGACCAGCGTCCGATCGCCCACCTGCCCCACCGTCACCAGCACGAAGTCATCGTCGCCGGTCGGTGAGGTCAGCTTGCGCGTCAGCGTCGCCCGGATGCGGTTGTAGGTTGGCGCGGGCAGCCCGGCCCAGCGATACAGCAGCGGGCGGATGAACAATTCGCCGGTCAGCGCTGCCGAAACCGGGTAGCCGGGCACACCGATCACCGGCACATCACGCACGATGCCCATGATCACGGGGTGGCCGGGCCGCACCGCGACGCCGTGCACCAGCAGCGTGCCCGCCTCGCGCACCGCCCGCGCCGTGAAATCCCGCGAGCCAGCCGACGATCCCGCCAGCACCAGCACGAGATCGTGATCGGCGGCTGCGTCCAGGATCGCGCGCTGGATCGCGTCGGCGTCATCGGGCAGGCGCTCCCAGCGCGTAAACTCGCCCCCGGCCTCGCGCACCTGCGCGCCCAGTACCAGACTGTTGTACTCGATCACCTGCCCCGGTCCTGGTGCGGAATCCGGCGGGACCAGCGCGGAGCCGGTGGGCAGAATCGCCACACGCGCCCGGCGCCGCACCAGCAGATCGGTGTGTCCACAGCCCGCGACCGCACCTAAGTCCTGCGGGCGCAGGCGGTGATTCTCCGGCAGGACCAGCTCGGTCGCGACCATGTCCTCGCCCATCATGCGCACGTGCTGCCAGGGTACGACCGGCGCGCGAATCTCGATCGCGTCCGCGCCCAGCGGCTGCGTCTGCTCGATCATGATCACGGCGTTGTACGGCTCTGGCAGCGGCGCACCTGTATTGACCGGCGCGGCCTGCTCCGGCACGGCCAGCCGCAGCGGGCGTGTCTCGGTCGCGCCAAGCGTATCCGCCGCCCGTACCGCGTAGCCGTCCATCGCGGCGGCGTGGTAGTGCGGCGCGCTGATCCTGGCCCACACCGGTTCCGCCGTGGCGCGCCCTAACGCGTCGTCCAGCCCCACGCGCTCGCCCGGCAGCGGCGCCCATTTGCCGCGCGTGTCGAGCGCCGCTTGCAGCCGGGCCTTCGCCTCGTCCATCGGGATATCTTCCAGGTAGATGTTGCGCTCGTCGAGCGGATTGTTCGTGTCAGCCATCAGAACAAAATCACCTCGCCCCATGCCCCTGCACGCAGGCCGGTCGTATTGAGCGGCACTTTCAGCAGGCCGCCCGCCCCGACCAGCGTGAAGATCAGATTGCTTTTACCAAAGCCCGGCTCAGCCCACTGCTCGCTATCACGCTCGACCAGCCGCACCGGGATGTAATCCTCACGCCCGGCGGCTGAGGGCACGTTTGCCGCCACGCGCGCCGATACGCGCACCTGGAGCGGCGCCTCGGCATCCATCAGATGCGCGATCGCCGGGATGCCGAACAGGCTGAACATCACCATCGCCGAAACCGGGTTGCCGGGCAGGCCGATCACCGGCTTACCGTCTACCACCGCGAGAATTGTCGGCTTGCCGGGCCGCGCCGCTACTCCGTGCACCACCACTCCGGGCGCGCCCAGCCGGTTGATCGTCTCGGCGGTCATGTCGCGCGCGCTGACGCTGCTGCCCGCCGTGATCACCAGCAGATCGGCGTCGGGCAACGCACCGGCCAGCGTCGTATACAGTGCTTCCGCGTCGTCGGGCACGATTCCCAGGCTGCGCGCGTCGGCCCCGGCCCGCAGGCACAGCGCGCGAATCGTGCCGTTGTTGATGTCGCGAATCTGGCCGGGTGACAAATCACGCGTCGCGGGCGGGACCAGCTCGTCGCCGGTCGAGAAGATGCGCACGCGCGGCCTGCGCCGCACCGCCAGATCGTCCGCCAGCCCCAGCGCCAGCAGCGCGCCGATGTCCTGCGGCTGGATGCGGTGTCCTGCCGGCAGCACCGCCGATCCTTCGACCACGTCCTCGCCCACTTGCAGCACGTTCTCGCCGGGCGCGACCGCGCGCAGAACTTCGATTTCGCCGGGGCCGAATGCCTGTGTATGCTCGACCATCACCACCGCGTCCGCGCCCGGCGGCAGCATCCCCCCGGTGTGGATCAGCAGCACCGCGCCGGGTTCGACCGCGACCGGGGCCGCCTGCCCCATGCGGATCTCACCCGCCACACGCAGATAAGCGGGCAACGAATCGGACGCCCCGAACGTATCTGCCGCGCGCACCGCGTAGCCATCGACCGTCGAGCGCGGGAAGGCGGGCAGCGCTTCCGGGCTGTGGATCGCCTGCGCCGTGACGCGCCCCAGCGCCTCGACCGCCGCGACCGTCTCGACCGGGGCGCGCTGGCTCACCTGCGCCAGCCACACCGCGCGCGCCTCGTCCGGCGGCAGCACCTCGAAAAATTCAGGCATGATCCGATCCTGTCATGAGCTTAAATAAATGTGGCGCTGCCGGAACAACGCCACATCGTTACTGACCGATAAAAGCCGCAGCCTAGCCGAGCAGATTCGCCACCAGCAGCCCCAGCGACACCAGATTGAGCAGCACCAGCCCGATCACAGACGCCAGCAGCAGCACACCGGAACGATCAAGCCCCCCGCTCGCCGCTACGATGTCGGGCGGGATATAGCGGAAATAGTCTTCGGCGCGCGCCTGGGTCGGCTGGGATGCGGCGAACACCGGAGCCGACGGGCTGCGCGCCGGTGTCGGGCTGACCGGCGATGGACTGGCGGTCGACATCCGGGGCGAAGCGGGCGCAGCCGGGGGCGCACTGCTGGCCCC
>JAEZKZ010000071.1 GCA_023415305.1 Bacillota bacterium | reverse complement strand
AGGTTCAAGTCCTGTCATCCGCACCATAAGGCTTCCGGGGTTTTTATCTTGGAAGTCTTTTTATTTTACTAACATTTTTACTAACATTGGCTTAATTTTTAGCCTTTTTATCAAACAAATGTTCACTTATTTTGTCACTTGCATCCGTGTCCATACTAACAAGAACATGCTGGTATATATCCTGAGTAATTTGTGTTGTTGAATGGCCTAATCTTTTTGAAGCTACTTTAATAGGTACACCGTATTTCATCATTATTGTGGCATTAAAATGCCTTAAATCATGTAGCCTTATATGTTCAAGACCATTGTTTTTGAGTATATCGGCAAATACATGGCTATATGTTGATGGGTTTATAGGTTCGCCGTTACTCTTACAGCATACTAAATTATGGTTTTGGTAATCCTCTGGTTGTTTGCTTTTTAATTCTTCCTGCTCCTTGTATCGTTCTTTAAGCTTTTTTATAATGTAATCTGGAACAGAGATAGTTCTTATACTTTCAATTGACTTTGGCTTTTTAAATACAAGGCCTGATCGGGTGCATACTAAGTTTTGATTTACTGTTATTATCTTTTTATCAAATGATATATCAGACCAACGCAACCCAAATATTTCTCCACGTCTAAGACCTAAACCTCCGGCAAGCATAATTGGAATTTCGTCGGATATGTTTTCTACAGACTTAAGCAGTTTGATATACTGATCCTCTTCATAAGTTTTCATTGTATGTTTTTCTACTTTAGGAGGATTAACAAAATCAATTATGTTTCTTGCAATATATTCATTTATAAGAGCATCTTTAAAGGCTCTGTGCAATATACTGTGTACCTGGTGTAATGACTTCCCGGAGAGAGTATCTTTTTTGGAGTTATAAAAATGTTCTACATCCTTTGGAAGTATCTTATTAAGTTTTTTTTCACCAATAGCAGGTATTATATGCCTGTCTATATATGATTTATATCCGTCATATGTTGCTGGACTTAAAGCGTTTTTCCTTTCAGCAAGCCAGTTATTTAAGTATTGTTTTAATAATATGTTAGTAGGATCCACAAAATTGTTAGTATTTATCTTATATATAAGCTCAGTAAGCTTTTTTTCTACTTCTGGCTGTGTTTTACCATAAACAAACTTCTGATTTCTTTTTCCGTCAGCCTTTCTTGGTGCATCAACAACACCGACCCATGTCCCATTTGATTTTTGACTAATATGCCCTCTCATAAAATCACACCTTTATTCTGGAATCCATTTCAAAGCCCTTCTAAAACCTAATTCCTCTGCTTTTAATATTGTTTCACAATAACATTCACCTTTATTTATTTCAATCGTAATTTTATCGTATTGCTGGTCGAATGGTAAATGGTATATCTTTTCTCCTGTTTTCCTTGATACGTTACATTTTATAAGTGGATACGATCCTAAAGTATGTTTTTCTTTAACAGTTATATTAAGCTTTTCCGCATACTTTTTAGCAATATCCGAAATATTTGCAGATGTAATTAATATTCCTTTTACTTTTTTATTGGGGTTATCTATTTCATAAGCCACAACAGTACCGTATAATTGAAAAATGTGTTTTTCATGTATTACTTTATCTTTAGACCAATACTTACACTGTATAATTAAAATTTCATTAGCTTTAGTGGATATAATATCTCTACCCAAATCTTCAAATCCCTTTATGGCTCCATGGTAACAAACAGTATATCCTTTTAACTCATATAAATAACCTATGTACCTTTCAAAATCCCTTCCTATTTGCCAATTTGTCTTTTTGCTTTTCATATATCTATCTAAAGCCAATTGAAACTTTTCGGAGGTAGGAAGTAACTTATACTCTGATTCAGATAACCAATATTGCGACTGATCTTCTTTGGTACTATAAGAGTTTTCGGTTTTTATGTAATCGTCTATTTCGTCATTATCCCAAAATTCAAGTAAATGCGGAAATAATGATTCATAATATTTTATTTTATATTCATTCACTTTAAGTAATTTTTGAGTATTTCTTAATTCTTTTGAAATATTTTTTACTTCTTCCGATGCCTTTAAAGCTGGTCTACTTTTAAATTTTAATGCATCGGCTTTTCTTTGATTCATCATAAAATTATAATCAGCGAAAGCGTCAGCCAACCATGGAAAGCCTTTTGTTTTTTCATTATATAAATTATTTATAGCTTCATATTTAGTTTTTAATTCTATTATTTCACTCCTTAATATATTTACTTCATTAATTAATTCAATGTTTTCTTTGGTTTTTTCTTTACTTCTTTTTATTAAATTAATTATAGGCTTTACCGTAATAGCATATAAAAAATATATACCCAATAATCCAATAGTAATTATTAGTACATAATTATTGCCGTCCATATTTTTTACCTCACATTACATTTTTGTTACAATTTACATAATATTCAAGAATGTATTATACACATGTTTATAAATATAGTTCTTTTGCCTTATATTATAGGCATATATGCTTGTTTGATTAGGTTTACAATTAATGATAAAATTAACAACAAAATAACAATTTAATAAATATTCTATATTTTGTGTTATCCACAAAGTCAACTACTAACGATAAAATATTTGCCTTGATTTGTTATCCAATAGAGTTATAATAAAATAGTAAACATCGAACACATGTTCGTATTATGTTTGGATTACCTCGGAGGATACTATCATGTTTTATGTGCATTTAGGAGTACGATATAGTTACATTCAGTGTTTAGAAGTTAATGGAGTTAAATACATAAATTTAGACTATCAAGGACGTTTTTGATACTTTTTGACTACTTCCAGTAGTTCAAAAGCCATTTTTAAATCATCCTCAGTATAATCATTAACATGGTCTTTATCAATGTGTGCATTATACCCAGGCATAACTTCTTTTACTACAATATAAGGGCTATCTGTATTACCTTCCAGGTAGTCCTGTGTTGGTTCCTCTCCAAGCAATTCAGATACTGTCATATTTAATCCCTTGGCAAGTTTTTGTATAGTCTCTTTTCCGGGATTAGGAGTGTCGTTATTTATAATTCTATTAATAGTTTGTTTAGTAACTCCAGATAATTGCGCTAGTTTATATTGGCTTATTTTTTTATTATCAATAATTGTCTTTAACCTTTCAGATATATTCATTTCATTCCCTCCGTACCTTTCGGTAAACTAATTTAATATTATTTGAAAAACAAAGAAAAGTCAAGGATTTGCGACCTAGTAACAGATATGTGACTATAATTGCATAATTCGGTGTACTTATGTATTTGAATAGTCACAAACTAGTGACTATAATTTAACTATGGACAACAAATTTACCAATTAAAGCGAGGTGACATTAAATGCTGATAGGTGAAAATCTTAATACCATTCTTAAAAAGAAAAACATATCACAGTATAGGTTGGCTAAAAAAAGCGGCGTTTCTCAAGCGTATATATGTGAATTAATAAAAGGTAAATACAATAATCCTTCTATTGATAAACTTACCGCTTTATCTAAGGCTTTAAATGTTTCAGTAACTAAATTAACCAAAGAAGCTGCATAAAGGAGGTGCTATATATGGCAAAACGTCGTAGACCATCAAAGGATTGCTATTATTCTGATGAAGTAATGGAAATTCTCGGAGTTAGCAGAGGTACATTAATCAAGTTAAGAAAAGCCGGAATATTAAGGCCGTTACAGCTTGACGGTTGCATAAGATACCCCAAAGTTCAGATCAACGAAATACTTCAACATGGTCACATACTATCAGCTTAACTTATCAATGTTCAAAAAATAAGCCGCATATAGCGGCAATGTGTGAGGTACAACTCAATTATACAGGGAAGGAGGTTAAGACTGAACGATGAAAACGTGCGCAAATATCTATAAAAGTGGTAGGGAATATGCAAAATTGACACAAGAACAGGCAGCGGAACTTCTAGGTGTAAGCCAAAGGAGATTGAGCGACTATGAGAATGAAGTTACCCCACCGGACGATATTGTGGCCCGCATGATTGAAATTTACCAATATCCGCAGATAGCACACAGCCATTTGAAAAGCAATCCTGTAGGACGTAAATTTTTACCTGATATACCTATAGAAAGCTTGGAAAAGACAGTTTTAAAACTTCATAAAGAAATAAAACACATAACTGATCGCTGCGACGTAACTATTGAGATAGCGAGTGACGGAGTAATAACAATGGATGAACTGGAAATATGGGAAGAAAATAAAATCCATTTTTCTGAAATGCTAGCAATATTGTGGGCGTTAGTAATGATTTATTAAGGAGGGAAAAGAAAATGGCTAATTACGAAACGATATATGTTAATGGTTTGGACGATGACAACTGTTTCAAAAGAATAAAGAGCAAGCGAAACAAAGTAGTTAAGGCTTTTGAACAAATATGTGATGACTATGATGATAGTTATACGTTAAGAGCCTGTGCTGAGTTAGCAGAAGTATTCGGATATTATGTTGAAATTTTTAAAGAAGGCGGGCGCATAGTAGCTGAAATATATAAGAAGTCAAACTAAGGAGTACAAGTCTATGGATAACAGAATAATGCAACTTACAAACGAACTTCTCAACGAATTGGACAAGCAAGGATATGACTACATGCACGACAATATTATAACAGGTTTCGGTTGCTTGCATATATGGAAATATCCTGATGGTTCATTGAGAGTAGAAGGATCAAGTAACTTTGAAGTAAAGGGAAGGAGGTCAGCATAATGGACCGTATATCATTTGCACCAACAAGCCCTGACTATGATATGTACGACTTATACGTTCCAGTAAGAAATCCGCAGCCAAAGGTCGAACCAGACACACAGCCGTTACCATTCGACATAGAGAAATAAAAAAGCCGCTATATAAGCGACTAAGATAAATAACCAATAACATTATACCACGATAAGGAAGTGTTTGCAACATAAAGGGGTGAAAATATGAAAGAAGTAAAACGATATGAGTGTGATTTTTGCAGGATTATAAGGGCAACTTTGAAAGGAATTGAAACCCATGAAAAAATATGTGTGCATAATCCAAATACCTTAAATTGTTATCGGTGTGCTTATGCTTACGAAGGAGAAATTTATTCTTATGAAGGATATCCAACAGGCAGAAACGGTCCAATGTGTGCATATTCCGAAGATTTAATAAGCGAAAATATGGCGCACACTGGCGAACATGACAAAATTTCTTCTGAATTGTATCATTACAGGCAGACATGCCCTGAAATATAAGTTAATGAATTACAAGTAACTAAGTTTAAGGCGGCTTATTGCTTCGCTGTTATAGCTGCCACCACGTGCGTATAAGCACAGCAAGCAGTACGACCGCCTAATATAAGGAGGTATTTATGAAAAGGTTATTTCGTAAAATATTTGGATATTGCGACATGTGTCAAGCCTACTTTGTTTACCCAAAGCGGAGAAGAATGAATACTCAATATAATGATGAAAAATCAAATTACTGTACTGTGTGCAAATCTTG
This sequence comes from Bacillota bacterium, assembly GCA_023415305.1. Lineage (GTDB taxonomy): Bacteria > Bacillota > Clostridia > Acetivibrionales > DSM-1351 > Ruminiclostridium. Next base: position 7,219 of record JAEZKZ010000071.1, on the reverse strand, counting down.
TTTTAATGAAATAGAAGAATACTGGAACGACAGATGGCAGGAATATTATGCAGGAAGACTATAAGGAAAGGAGATTATTAAAATGGAAAATACAGTAACAATACAGAGTGTAGAAAGTATGCAGAGGGATTGGGCTACAATAGCCGTTACACAATCCAAAAGTTTAGTTGTTAATACTCAACAGGATTATGATAATGCATCTGAGTTATGCAAAGACATTAAAAATAGAATCAATCAGATAAAATATTACTGGAAAGATACAAAAGATAACGCATATAAGGCATGGAAAAACCTATGTGCAAAAGAGCAGGAATTACTTGATCCATTTACAAAGGCTGAAACTGAATTAAAGGGTAAAATGGCAGACTTCCAGCGCAAGAAACTTGAAGAAGAAAGATTGCTGAGAGAAGAACAGGAACGTTGGAAACGTGAAGAAGCTGAAAGGCTTTTAAAAGAAGCAGAGCAAGCAGAAGCTGACGGAATGGCAGAGCATAGTGAATACCTCGTTGAAATGGCAGAACAAACACAAAATATGCAGTTTAAAGAGCCACCAAAGGTAAAAACGGCTGATACTTCAAGGAAAATAGTTTGGAAAGCAAGGGTAATTAATCCGTCTATTGTTCCGGCAGAGTTAAATGGTGTAATTATAAGGCCTATTGATACCAAAGCACTTGACAAAATGGCACAGTTAAGTAAGGGCAACACAAAAGTACCTGGCGTTGAATTTTACGAAGATATTCAAATAGCTGTTAGAACAAGGTAAGGAGGACAAGCCTAATGAATAACTTAGACATATATAACAAAGTACGAGCAGTACCGCAAGAAGCATTAAAAGAGATACAAGCAGGACGTTTAAAGGGCAAGAGTGATATTAACCCTATGTGGAGGATAAAATCCCTTACGGAGCAATTTGGGCCTTGTGGGATAGGCTGGAAATATGAAATAACAAAGCAATGGATAGAAGAAGGCGGCAACGGTGAAAAGGCGGCATTTGTAAACATCAATCTATTCATAAAGCATGAAGGCAATTGGTCTTATGCAATACCAGGAACTGGCGGAAGTTCATTTGTAGCCAATGAAAAGAACGGTCCATATGTTTCTGATGAATGTTTTAAAATGGCTTTAACCGATGCAATATCCGTATCATGTAAGGCTCTTGGGTTTGGTGCTAACGTGTATTGGGATAAGGATAGAACAAAGTACGATAAAAATCCAGAAGGACAGCAACAAGATAAGCCGGAGTTAATAAGTGAAATACAAATAAAAGCCATTACAGACCGTTTAAACAAGCTTAAAAAGCTTGACTATGTATTATCATTCTACAAGCTAAACACTGTCTCAGAAATGACTACAGACGTTTTAAGCAAGGTAAACGAATGGTGTAATAAGCAGGAGAAGAAAGTAGGTTAAGGTATGGGGCAGAAATGCCCCTTGTACGGAGAATGTAAAAAATATGTGGCGTAAAATGCGTCAGAAAGTGAGGCTTATCATGAAATGTAAAGGTTGTGGAAAAGAGTTTGAAACAAATGATAAAAGAAGTAAGTATTGTGGTTTATGTTGCCATAAAAAAGATGATCCCATAACAGGTGGATATATAAAAAGGAGAGGCAACACGGTAGAAGCAAAGGGAATCTTAAATTGTATTATGGCTTTTCGAGGATATCGTTAAGTTATGTTACAAATATAATTTACATACAAAGGGAGGTATTTTATGGATTCTTTACAAAACTGGACGGTTGAAAAAGATAAAGAATTTAAATCAATCAAATCATGTGATAGCAATGAGCTGTGTATTTATTGTTCTGATTATACAAAATGTGAAAACGCTGTTTTTATAATAGGCAATGAAAATAATAATATAAAAATATTCAATACAGCCGATGGGTACACTATTGCAAGCTATATAAGAGATAGAGAACCACAAATTGTAAGCACTACATATAAAAATGGTACTATTTTTAACCATAACACAAAATGGTCGGTAAAAATGATTATATTGCATGGCATCTTAGAAGAATCGGGTGCTATAACACCATTACAAAAGTAGGATATACCATGAAAAACTGGCAAACAAAAAACTATAAAGACTATACCTTAGAAGATGCAATAGAAGCAGCAAAAGAAGGTATATATACAACAGTTAATGATGGACAGTATATAAGTCAAGCAGAGTAGAGATAGAAGGGTGTGAGGTTAAATGCCTGGCTATATAAAAGTATACAGAGATTTAAAAGAAAATCCAATATGGCAGGAGAAACCATTTTCAAAAGGTCAAGCATGGATTGATATGATGCTTAGGTGTAACTATGTGTGTAAACCTATAACCGGGTATGGCAATTTGAAATGGGTAAAAAGAGGTGAGTTTGTATCAAGTAATTACAAACTTGCAGAAGCTTGGGGATGGAGCGAATCAGCTGTTAGAAATTTTATGAGAAGACTTGAATATAACGGTATGATTCTTCGTCAGAGTTTCGGCAAATGTTCGTTATACTTTCTCCAAAACTATGCGCACTTCCAAAGTGTAGAAACAGAGGATTTGAGCCAACCTAGCAACGCACAGAAAACGCACAGAAAACGCACAAGAAACGCACACGCTGCGCCAAACAATAATGATAATAATATAAAAGAATTAAAAGATTATTTAAATATATATATACAGGACGATTCTCTCAAACAATCTTACATTGATTTTATTGATATGCGCATTAAGAAAAAGAAGCTTCCTACAATTAAGGCTATTGAGTTAATCATAAAGAAATTACAGCCTTTTGATATAGACATTCAAAAAAATGCACTTGAAAAATCTATAGTAAATGGTTGGTCTGATGTATTCCCAAAAGAGAACATCAATGAAAAGAAATCAAACGGAAAGGTGGTTGAATTTAATGGGAGAGTTAATAAAGATAGACCAAGTAATCAGCAAAAGCCTACCGGAACCGCAGGAAGTTTGTTCGCTAGGAACCTCGACTAACAACTTTTTAACAGCCAAAGAAGCAAAGGAACTTGGATATGGATTTTTAAAACCGGAGCCGGAGCCGTTAACCTGTGAATTTTGCGGTAAAGAGTTGCCGTATAGAGGGATGAAACATTTTATTCAAAATTCAATATGGTTATGGTTTAGTCCGGAGCCTTGTAGTTGCGAAAAAGCGCAGAATAAGCATAAAGAAATTAATGAGCAAAGAGAAAGAGAAAGGCAGCAGGAAGAAGAACAGGAACGCAGATTAAAGCTGCAAAGGAAAGTATCGAGACTATTTGAACAAAGCAAGTTAGGCGAAAGGTTTAAAACAAGGACTTTTGAAAATTACCGCACCACTGAAAAGAATGGACAAGCTTACAAGACAGCTAAGAAATACTCAGATAACTTTGAACAGTATAAAAAAGAAGGAATAGGGCTTATATTCTCAGGTACATATGGAACAGGTAAAACACATCTTGCAGCTGCAATAGCAATAGACCTAATTAACCGGGGAATACCTGTTATATTTGGAACAGCTATAAACCTTCTTAGTAAGGTAAGACAAAGCTATAGCAGCTATGACAATGAAAACGAAGAAGATATTTTACAGCTGTACAAAACGGTGGATTTACTTGTAATTGATGATCTCGGTAAAGAAAAGCCTAGCGAATGGGTACTTGAAAAACTCTACTCAATACTAAATGAAAGATATGAGAATTTCAAGCCTGTGATAATAACAACTAATTACGGCACTGAAAGCCTTATAAATAGATTGACATTACCAGGTAACGCAGAAACAGCAGAAGCAATTATTTCAAGACTACACGAAATGTGCCGGGGCGTACTCCTTGAAGGAGAGGACTACAGAAAAGCATTATGATTAACGATTGCAAATTAGAAATAACAAAATGTTATAAGTGTTACGGTTGCAATAAGCTTGAAGATATGAATTTTACAGGAGTAAAAGAATGTGAGGTGTATAGAAATGGGGAGGAAAGTAGGCAATTACATATTGACGAAAGAACAAATGGAAAGCTTAGCAAAGGATCATGAAGCTAAGAAATATTCCATTGAGATTTTAGCAGAAAAGTATTTTATAAGTACAGCTACAGCATGGAGATACATAAAAATGGTGCGGATATAGTCAAGGGTAAAGCAAAATACAAGGGGTGATAATGTGAACAGGTTAATAGCTGTATGTAATGCTGATTATGTTACAGGCGTTGTAAAAATAGATCGTAATTATGCTCTTGATAAGGTTACAGAATACCACAAATCAGAAGGAGATACAGTTGTAAAATATAATCCATTAGAACACTGGAACACTAAATTTGATCAGGTTTATATGTCTAGTATATTTACATTCACGGATAAAAGCGTTTTCAACATAGATAAAAATTGGATCTGCGGTGGAACCGGAATAGATGTTAAAAGCAAGTTACCTGATTATATAGAAAATTTAAGACCAAAAAAGAATTATGGGTTTTGCTCCAGAGGTTGCATAAGGAACTGTAAATTTTGTGTTGTCAGACAAAAGGAAGGTTACATAAGAGCAGATGCAGACATAACAGATTTATGGGATGGAGAAAGCAAAAGCGTATTACTCCAAGACAATAACATACTGGCTATACCTGATCACTTCATAAGAATTTGCGAGCAATTAAAAAAATACAAAATCAAAGTGGATTTTAACCAAGGACTTGATATAAGGCTAGTTGATAATGATATTGCAAAAGCTTTAAAGGGTTTAAGCCATGAGGAATATAGATTTGCGTTTGACAGCATGGCAATTGAAAATACAGTAAGATCAAAAATTGAAATATTAAAAAAAGCTGGAATAAATAGGGCTGGTTGGTATGTAATACTCGGATTTGATACAACTATCGAGGAAGACATATACAGAATGGAATTATTAAGGTCATACGGTCAAAGGGTTTTCCCAATGCCTTATAAAAAGGTAACGCAAGATATGCCTAATGGAGTAATAAATAATGACAACAGACCTTTGTATGAAGCTTTAGAAAATTACGGATATGATCACGCAAAATTTAGCAAAATGGATTTTTTAAATGGGTACTTAGATTCTAAAAGGGGAAAAGTTTATAAAAAATTATTTAAAGAAAAGGGGTTAGTAGCGTGAAATACAATGGATCGTTTATTAATCCAATAAGAAGGGGGGCGTAAATATGCGAGGTTCTTTAACAAATACACAGTTAAGAGAGTTAGTAATGGAATATAAATTCTTACTTGCAGCAGAAATAAATAAAAATATCGGATTGACATCATACATAAATGAACTTAATAAAGAGAATACAGCATTACGCCAAAATATACCTCGGAATCAATAAATATGTACAAGCAGTATAAATTTACATAACAAAAATAAAACGCCTGTATGGGCGAAATAGGAGGTTAAAAAGATGGGGTTAAATCAATTAAGGGATGAAGTACACCATAATGCAGTTGAACATGGATGGTGGGAAGAAGAAAGAAGTTTTGGAGAGATAATCGCACTTTGCCACAGTGAATTATCAGAAGCATTAGAAGAATACAGGGAAGAAGGTCTCAAAATTTATTTCAAATGCGAGAAAGACCACGATTGCGGGCTGTATGAATATGGTGGAGTTAATAAAGAGTGTACAGGCTGTACAAGAAATAAGCCAGAAGGAATTGCTATTGAACTTGCCGACTGTATAATACGCATACTTGACTACTGCGGAAAAGAAGACATTGATATTGAAAAAGCTATAAAAATTAAGCATGAATATAACAAAACTAGGCCATATAGGCACGGAGGTAAAAAGATATGAACAAAACTATTTTGATGGGAAGACTTACCACTGATCCAGAAATAAGGTATACCAGTTCAAACAACACAGCAGTATGTAGCTTTAAATTAGCGGTAAACAGAAGATTTAAGCAGGAAGGACAGCCAAGCGCAGATTTTATTCCCGTAGTAGCGTGGAGCAAGTTAGCTGAGTTTTGCGGAAAGTATTTTCAGAAAGGCAGACAAGTTGTTGTAGTAGGTAGAATACAGACAAGGACATGGGATGATAACGAAGGTAAAAGGCAGTATGTTACAGAGGTTGTTGCAGAAGAAGCATATTTCACTGATAGCAAGAAGGAAACACAGCAGAGTAATCAACAGAGTGACGAGTTTATGGATATACCAGATAGCGAATTGCCTTTTTAGCAGGTAATGTTAAAAATTGCGAAGGAAGGTTGATGGTCATGCTAGTAGAAGAATTGATAGAACTTCTTTTAAAAGCTCCTAAAGGTAGTTTAATATTTGCTGATATAGGACAGGAAGAAAAAGCAGAAATTGTAGATGTGTTAATTGGCGGTGGAACAACTAGAGGATTTGCATATTTGAAAATTGAGCCTTATACAGAATAGTAACATTACAAACAAAAAGCATATCAAAGCACAGGGGGCAAATATAAAAATGAGTGAGGTGTAGAAAGGTCTAACGACATTTTTCCCAGCAGAAAAATGATGCCCCCGGCTTTATATAAAGGAGGGTAGGAATATGAGTAAATGTATAAGCTTCAACGTGGGCAGTGACGGATTTTGTTCCAACTATTCGGGTAGCAAATCAAAAATCGAATCTTGCATTTCAAAATGTAATATCAAAACTGAATGCAATTGTCCAAGAAAAGAAAAATTAAAACATTGCACAATGATATGTGAGAGGTGAAGTAAATGAGTAGTACAGTACAAATAATATTATTAGCAATAATGATATTAGCCTTATTTTACACAATGAAGGATAGGCAAACAAGAAAGGTGTCAATGTTGGCAATAGCGCTGATAATAAGCCAGATATTATTTTATGGGGGTGAGAGAATGAAATTTGTATATGCAGGATTGATATTTTTAGGTGCAGCAGTTTTAATATTAGCTTTTATATTTTTAATCGTATGGGTTGTTACAAGGATTCAAGAATGGTATCAGGACAGAAAGTGGTATTGGAAAGCAAATAAAATAATTGAAAAAGTAAAGTTGTGGTTATTTATATCTTTTATGTGCCTAGCGTTTTTAGTTGTAATAGTGGAAGGATACTTAAGCGCATTAAAACTATTTTAGAAAGAAGGTGAGAGAATGAACGAGTTACCATTTGCAAAGCCACCACCAAAGAAAAGGCGTAAGGCTCGCAATAATCCACGACCAACCGACCAAGATTGCTGTGAGATTACAGGGAAACCTTACGCCGAACTACATGAAATATTTTATGGTCCTAACAGGCAAAAGTCAATAAAATAC
>JAEZKZ010000033.1 GCA_023415305.1 Bacillota bacterium | reverse complement strand
ATTGAAGATCCACCCGAAGAAAGATATCCTGTCCAAACATATGTTATGGAGCATAATACCGAGCTCATACGTGACGGTATAGTAAGAGAGCTTGCCAGAAACGGGCAGGTATTTTATCTATATAACCGCGTAAGAGGAATAGAACTTAAAGCAGAAGAATTAAAGAGGCTTGTCCCAGAGGCCAGAGTTGCCACAGCACACGGACAAATGAATGAGAAAGAGCTGGAAGATGTAATGTACAGCTTTATAAACGGAGAGTATGATGTTTTGGTTTGCACCACCATAATTGAATCGGGGCTTGATATGCCTAACGTTAATACTATAGTTGTTGAAGATGCAGACAGAATGGGACTTTCACAATTATATCAAATACGCGGCAGGGTCGGGCGCTCAAACCGTTTAGCTTATGCCTATATTACCTACAGAAAGGATAAGTCGCTTTCCGAAGTAGCTGAGAAAAGGCTTCAGGCAATTAAGGAATTTACCGAATTCGGTTCGGGGTTCAGAATTGCCATGCGCGATTTGGAAATAAGAGGAGCGGGTAATCTTCTGGGACCTGAACAGCACGGACATATGGAGACTGTAGGTTATGAAATGTATTGTAAATTGCTTGAGGAAGCGGTTCAGGAAATCAGTGGTGATTCAGTCCGGCCAACTGATGAGGAGATGACTATTGACTTAAATGTTAGTGCTTATATTGACGATGATTATATCCGTTCAGAAGAACTAAAAATTGACATGTATAAAAAAATAGCAAATATACAGAATGAAAATGATGTAATTGATATAAAAGATGAGCTTATTGATCGTTATGGAGACATTCCTGAAGAAGTTGAGAGTCTGATGGATATTGCATATTTCAAAGTTCTGGCCAGACAATGCAGCTTTAATGGTATCTCTCAAAAGGATGAAATAGTCATTTTTCAGTTAAGTAAAAATGCCAAAGCACTTCCCATGTACCTTGGGAAGCTTATGGATAAATACCCGAGAAGAATTATGTTTAACGCTGGAAGCAGCCCATATATTACCTTCCGGCTCAACAATCTGGCAGGAAGAGATATTTTGGCAAATATTAAGATTTTGTTACATGACATTATTAAATTGCAGTGTTGTGAATAATTGAATATAATTGTTACAGAGTGTTCTAAAAAAAACAGGTTGTACAAGCGTGTTAATAATAAAAAACAGGGAGCGATTACCTTTGGAAAATGAAAATGCAAATGTTAAGAAAAGGCCAAAAGGCCTTATAATCGGTTTAGTTGTAGCTGCAGTTATAATCATTGCAGCAGTTATTCTCTTTATACTCCAGCCTTGGTCTTCTAATGTTGCGACAGTTGATGATATAAAGGTAACAAGTTATGAGTACAAATTTTTCTCTAAATTTAATATGAACCAGTTTTTGCAAAGTGTCGATAGCGATCCTACTGTCGATAAATACGATTGGAATACAAAAAAAGGTACCGAGACAGCAAAAGATTCAGTAAAGAAAAGTACTCTTGAACAGATTCAGGAGTTGAAAATACAAATAATTAAGGCAAAGGAAGCTGGCCTGAAGCTTGAAACAGAAGATTTGAAAAGCGATGATGAGGCAATAAATCAGCTGATATCCCAATACGGCAGCAGAAATGCAGCCGAGGAAGCAGTTAAATCCGGATATGGAGTAACATTATCCGAATACAAGGAAATATATAAAAGCTTTACTCTTGCACAAAAATATCAGGCTTATGTTATAAAAGACGTAAAAGTGTCTGATGATGAAATTAAGAAGTATTATGACGAAAATAAAAGTGAATTTGATAAGGTTACTGTAACCCATATTCTTATTAAAACCGTAGATGATAACAATGTTGCCGTTAGTGAAGGTAAAAAGGCAGAGGCAAGAAAAAAAGCCGATGAGCTTTTGGCTAAGGTAAAAGCCGGAGAGGATATAAAGGATCTGGCATTGAAAAATTCCGAGGACAAGCCTGCAGTTACTACTAAAGACAGCAGAGGCTATCAGGGTGAATATACCTTTGGCAAAGGAGAAATGCTTTCGGAGTTTGAACAATGGGCCTTTGATAAAAACCGTAAAGCAGGAGATGCTGATGTTGTAGAGACATCTGTCGGTTACCATGTAATGCAGTTCCATAAACGTACAGCAACTCCTTTGGATGATATAAAAGAAAGTATAAAACCCGCACTTTTAAGCAAGAACCAGAGTGAATTCTTCACAAAGAAACTTGAGGAATTGAAAAAAGATTCCAAATATACTCTCAAACCCAATGAGAATGCTATAGCAAAGGTTGATAAAAGCTTATACGGTATATAAATATCAAATAAAGCAGATAAATGCACCCCGGTGTCAGAGGTACACGCTGACATTCCGGAGGTGCTTTTTATTTTAAAAAAATATATGTTTTCTATTTAATCCTCACTTTCCAGTAATGTATAAAAAATCATCAAGTTTACAATACTAAGACTAAAATAACCTATTAAGGAGGTAATATATTTTGAAAGCAACTGGAATAGTTAGACGTATAGACGATTTAGGAAGAGTTGTAATACCGAAAGAAATAAGAAGAACCCTCAGAATTAGAGAGGGTGACCCTCTGGAGATATTTACCGATAAGGAAGGAGAGGTCATTTTAAAGAAATATTCTCCTATCGGTGAACTGAGCGATTTTGCTACACAGTATGCAGAATCCCTTCACAAGACCAGCGGTCACATTACTTGTATTACCGATAGGGACACTGTTATTGCTGTTTCAGGTGCATCTAAAAAAGAATTTCTTGAAAAACAACTGAGCAGCGATGTGGAGAAGACAATCGAGGAAAAGCAAACTTTACTTATTAAGTCTCCGGAGGAAAAAGCTATCTTGATTTTGGCAGATGAGACCGGAGAAAGAAAGTATACCTCACAGGTTGTTTCTCCAATAATTTCTGAAGGTGATCCAATTGGAGCCGTAATAATGCTTTCTACAGATGCAAACGTGAAAATGGGAGAAGTTGAAGCTAAACTTGCTCAATCAGCAGCAGGCTTTTTAGGTAGACAGATGGAACAATGATTATTTAAGTCGATAGGTTATTTTATACAGTTGTTAGATATTAAACAAATGGGGAAGAATGGTAAAACCATCTTCCCATTTATTATTGTCAAAAATGACAATAAAGCTTTAAATTTAATACAATATAATCATTGACATATAATCCCATAATATGTATAATAATGTTAAATATCTAAAGTACATAGGCGTTTCTGCCTTTTTTCTCACATATCAAATTAATAATTAAATCTAAAAGTTTATGTGTTTACCCCATTGTTTGATTAATAACTCTTTTATTATCCCTATAAAATACATTCGGATTACTTGGTCATTAATTACCCCTTGAGCCTTTACCTAAGTTTTGTCACAGGGTATTCTAGCCTCCAATGCAAAACTTGTATGCTCGCGGAGTAACTAATGATTGTAATAAATAAACATGCTCTGCAAAGAACAGAGCAAAGGAGGATTGTATGAATAATGTCAGCCTGGTAGGAAGATTGACAAAGGATGTGGAACTTCGTTTTACAACCAAAAAAGTTAAAGCAGTAGGCTCATTTGTATTAGCTGTTGACCGGGATGCAAGAAAAGGTGTAAGCGAGAGGTCAACCGATTTTATACCTATTGTTGTCTGGGGAAAAACAGCTGAATTTGCAAGTAAGTACTTTGCAAAAGGGCACAGAGTAGCCCTTCAGGGGAGTATTCACACAAGGATGTGGGAAGATGAAAAAAAGAATAAGCATTACGTCACAGAAGTAGTCGCCGACAAAGTATTCTTCGCTGATGCGAAGTACAGGGAACTAGAGCCTGAGGATGAACAGGATGTCAATTGCGAGGAGGAAGGTGCCGCAGAGGCAGAAGAAGAGGAAAATGCAGCAGAGGCTGTAATATAGTAAAAGGACGGCAGGTATAAGGGAGTATTGCAATACCATAGGTAAAAGCGATACTCCTTTTCTCGGCCTTAAAAGCAGAGTACACAGCCATAATATCGACAGGCAGTGTACTGGTTGTCTCGAATTAAAAGAAATAGTATAATAACCAAAGAAAGATTTGGTTATTATAACGCATAGGTTAATATTAAATTTTAGAAGTATTTGTACCTTCTAAGAAAGATAGTGATGCACTATACAGAAATGGAGATTGAAATGAACTGCGGAAAACTGGAAAGATTAATTGATATAATGAAACTTTTAAGAAGCGAGGAGGGCTGCCCCTGGGACAGAGAGCAAACCCATGAGAGTCTGAAAAAATATCTTATTGAAGAAACATATGAATACCTGGAAGTGGTTGATTTGCAGGATAAGGCCCGTATGTGCGAGGAACTGGGGGATGTTCTTCTGCAAATAGTGTTTCATGCCCGGATAGCCGAGGAAAACGGTGATTTTAATATCGAGGATGTTATAAATGGAGTGTGTGAAAAAATGATACACAGGCATCCACACGTCTTCGGTGATGTAAGCGCTGAAACCTCCAGTCAGGTACTTAAAAATTGGGAGGAAATTAAGAAAAAAGAGAAGGGTGTTACCGATCAAACCTCTGTTTTACAGGACGTACCGAAGAACCTGCCTGCCTTGATGCGGAGCTACAAGGTCCAGCAGAAAGCAGCACAAGTCGGATTTGACTGGACAGACACCGAGGATGTATTTGCTAAAATAAGGGAAGAAATTGATGAACTTGAAGCAGAGTACAAGAAAAATAATAAATCAGGTATGGTGGATGAACTTGGTGATGTATTGTTTTCTGTAGTTAATCTGTCAAGATTTATAAAAGTACACCCTGAGCTCTCCTTAACACAGTCTACAAACAAATTTATCAACAGGTTTGAGTATATAGAAAAACTGGCTGCCGAAGAGGGTAAAAAGCTCAATGAAATGAGTTTGGATGAAATGGAGACTCTCTGGGTGAGGGCTAAGAAGAAGTAACCTCTAAAACATCCACCTGATATTACTTAAAGTGTATTACTTACTCGGGTTTACTTTGAATAATATTGAATAAACACTGTAAAAATGGTTAAAATCATAGTGTAATAACCATTTGGGAGGAATTTCTATGAATAAAACCGAACTTGTCGACAGTATAGCTGGAAAATCCGGCCTGTCAAAAAAAGATTCTGAAAAGGCACTAAACGCTTTGATTGAAAGTGTGGAAGAAGCTCTTGTCAATAAAGACAAGGTTCAGCTTGTAGGGTTTGGATCCTTTGAGGTTAAGCAGAGAGCTGCCAGAAAGGGAAGAAACCCGCAGACAATGGAAGAGATTGATATTCCTGAGAGTAATGTGCCTACTTTTAAAGCAGGTAAGGACCTAAAGGAAATGCTGAATCAGTAGTTTATGAAAGATGCATTACAACCTTAGAAACATTGTGTGTTTATTATTAAGGTGTTATACAAATAATAAGGGGTGTGCTTGCACGCAGATGGGGGTAAAATGAGAATTGATAAGTATTTGAAGGTCAGCAGACTTATTAAAAGAAGAACTGTCGCAAACGAGGTATGTGAGCAGGGAAGAGTGAAGATTAATGATAAAGTTGCAAAACCTGGCTCTGAGGTTAAGGTGGGAGATATAATCGAAATTCAGTTTGGAAATAATAATACCACTATTGAAATTACTCGGATATCAGAACACGTAACAAAAGATGATGCAAGGGAAATGTACATTTTAAAGTAATTAAGAATTAGTACTACTAAATAATGTGCTCTCTGTTTAATAGACAGGGGGCACATTATTTATAGTACCGATTTTCTTTGAAAATTATTGAACTATCAACTTTCTGAGGGTACTCCTGACCTTTACCGTAAATCAATATTTATTCTGTAGCCAAAATCATTTTTTAAGTTGATAAAGCATATGTATTATATAGCGAGGGCTAGTCTATTTGGCATTTATAAGGAGGATGTTTTCAATGGAAGAAAAGAAAACAATTAAACCGAAAAACCAGACGCTGATTCTTGATAACCGCGAAAAACTAAGTGTTACAGGGGTTGTTGACGTAGAAAGCTTCAATGAAGAGAACATAATTGCGGTAACAGATATTGGAGTATTGGTTATAAGAGGGACAGAGCTACATATAAATAAGCTCAATCTGGATAGTAATGAGCTGGTTGTGGAAGGGGATATATTTTCTCTTGAATATACTGACGGTGAAAACACAAAGTCAAAGTCGTTCTTTGGCAAGATGTTTAAATAGACTATTTATATAATTATATATTTTATATATTTACGTAAAGGCTTGTGGGGACACCAGATGATTGCTGAACAGGTTTACATATTTTTATATGCTATATTGGCCGGAGTTGTTGCTGCTTTTCTTTATGATATTCTAAGGATAAAAAGAAGGGCTATTAAAACCGGTGTTATATTTGTTAGTATTGAAGACCTACTGTATTGGCTAATAGCCGCGGTACTATTGTTTGTGACGGTGTATAACAGCAACAACGGCCAGATGAGAGGATTCATATTTATAGGCAATGTTATTGGAGTTATACTTTATGAAACACTGTTTAGCAATATTGTAATTAAATCATCGATAACTACTATAAATATAATTAAGCTAATTCTAAGATTTATCTGGAATGTATTAAGCTATCCCTTTAAGTTACTATATAAAATAATATCAATTCCCGCCTTATTCATTTTCGGCCTAATTGTTAAAATATTACGGCTTATTGGTCGTGGATTCCGGTTAGCCTTCGGAAAGGCTGATGTAAAGGGGAAAGCCCGTATGTTGGGGAAAAAGGCCCGGGGAGTAAAATCGAAGGTTGGCGGACTTGGCAAAAAAAGCTTCAGAAGGATTATCCGAAAAAAAGAAAAAATCAAGGATATCGATGAAAGCAGCTTAGCACAGAAGAAGAAAAGGAGGACTAAAAAAGTAAGGAAGAAAAAGATGACTTCACAAAACCAGAACGATGACAGGGCATCCTAATCCAAATTAATAAATTTATGTCTCGGCTTGAAGGATTTTTTGTATATGTATAGAATATAGTTATGAAACGGCTGCGTATTTGTGTAATAAGGATTCGACGAATTATAAGTAGTTACAAAAGATATAGTGATCCGTGAGGTAGGATATGAAAAAACAAAAGAAATTTAACATGTGGACATTAATACTGATTGTCTCAATTTGTTACTTCAGCTACACCTTCTATAATCAGCAGGCCAGTATTGAGGAAAGAAAATTACAATATGCTCAGCTTGAAAAAAGTATGCATACCGAGACATTAAAAAAGCAGCAGCTTTTGAAGCAGAAGTCACAAATAAACTCTGATGAATTCGCTGAGAAAATAGCCAGAGAAAAGCTGGGTTATGTTAAAGATGGTGAAAAAATATATATAGACACCAATAAGTAACTACTGCTTGACTGGGATTAACATATACTATATAATCGAATTGTTTTATTGTTATTTTGAGAAATGTATCATGGGTCGAATTTGAGGAGGATTTCTTATTTTATGCCGCTTGAAGTTGGTCAGATTATTGAGGGTAAGGTTACCGGAATAACTGCTTTTGGAGCGTTTGTTCAATTACCCGAAGGCAAAACAGGTTTGGTTCATATTTCAGAAGTTGCTCAAGAGTATGTTAAGGACATTAGTTCCCATCTTAAAGAAAATCAGGTAGTCAAAGTAAAAGTTTTGACTGTTGATCCTAACGGCAAGATTGGTCTCTCCATAAAGAAGGCCTGTGATCAGAAACCACCGGTTGTCATTTCTAAAGCCCCTGCCGAATTGGAATGGAACAGTTCCAGAACTTCCGGCGGAAATGTCTCTTTTGAAGACCGCTTAGCAAAATTTATGAAAGACAGCGATGAGAAGCTTCATGACCTTAAGAAAAGTGTGGATTCAAAACGCGGAAACAGCGGATACAGGAAATCAGCCCAGTATTAATATGTTTCTATTGAATCACATGACTATTGCAGTAATGTTTATATACCTGCATTCATTAGTAAATAAAAAAATAAAATATGAAATTTTAGGTGTTGACACTGGCATACATATAGTATTATAATAAGCTAGTCGCCATTAATAATCCATGCCGAAGTGGCGGAACTGGCAGACGCACAGGACTTAAAATCCTGCGGGGTTAACCCCCCGTACCGGTTCGATTCCGGTCTTCGGCACCAATGCTATCAAACTTTGTTTGGTAGCATTTTTTAGTTACCAATAAATTCTATACACAATTACAGCTGATGCTTTTCATAAGCAAAATAATCTAAAATCCGACAGATTTCTTGAGCGATATTCGACATTGTATTATAAAACTATATCACATTCTAGAAATATATGTTATAATATGATTAAGAATAACGAAATTTTAGCTACCCAAATAACCATTTATAATAATATTCATAGCAACCAGTCATAATAATATTCAAACCAACTATTTATAATAATATTCAAACCAACCATTCATAATAATATTAATAATCGACATTCTTTTGGCAGAAAGGAGGATATGTTTTACTGATTGTAAAATGAGAATGGAACCGCTCCCTTTGTTTGTGGCTTAGGATTACAAATCCTATCTTGAGAGAGTGTAGGTAGAAATAGATTATCTATATTTTCTCACCTGAAATATAATTAAGCGTTTTATCGGTTTACCAAATGCATTAATCCCAATGTATTCTTTTGTTACTGAAAAGGCATCAAGCTTTAAAGCAAAAAGTACAACTTGAAATTATTTTAACAATAAGGGGATGGAAGCTATGAAAATCAGATTTAAGTTAATGCTTATTATTATGTCTGTAGCACTAATTCCGCTAATGTGTCTGTCGTTATTTCAATTAAGCCAATTTAGTCAAACAGTTACAAATAACATCGAAGACCAGTTGAATGAAGTAGCCAAATCAAACTCAAATACTATGGATACCTGGATAAGTAAGAAAATTTCAATGGTTGAAAATATCGTAAAAGCGCATCCGGAGTTTAAAAATGGTAATGCAGACGAGATTAATCCTATACTTAGGCCGATTTTTGAAAGTGATACCGAACTGGAGACAACCGTATTTATTGACAAAGATGGCAATGCACTAAATGTAATTGATAACAGTACTATAAACCTGAAAGATAGGGAGTATTACCAAAAGGCTAAAGCTACAAAGAAAACCTATATACAAGACGTACTTGTTAGTAAAGTGACCGGCAGTAAAGTTATAACCGTTGCTGTGCCAATCTTTAATGATAGTGGAGTTTTTCAGGGGGTAGTTTTTTGCCAGGTTAATATAAAAGCATTGGAGAATTCACTTGGGAGGGTAAAGGTTGCAAAGACCGGAAATGCTATGATGCTATCCACTCAAGGCGATTACATATTTGACAGTAACCCCGATAAAGTAGGAAAAAACTATAAGGAATTTATTAAAAATACGAGTAATGAAGAGGCATTTAAAAATGAAATTCTAGCTAAAAATGAGGGAACAGTTAAATATACGAATGATGATGGCAGGGAGGTTATTTCAGCCTACTCTACCGTATCTCTAACAGGCTGGAAGGTAGTGGCTGTTGCCCCTCTGGACGAAGTATTTGAGGAATTCAACGAGGATATGATTACCATAACCATATCAATAATCGCAATTGCGCTACTCACAATTTTCATATCAATAATTGTTTCAAGTCTTGTGGCTGTACCTATCAAAACAGCTGCAGAACAATTGAATATTATGGCAAATGCGGATTTCACCGGAAAAGTACCTGCAAAATTCCTTAAGAGAAAGGACGAAATTGGACTTCTTCTGAAATCTGTAGATATTATGAGTAAATCCATCCGATCGGTTCTTCAGAATGTAATCAATGAGGTTAATGGTATGAAGCATAATGTTGCAGTTTCGTCACTGAATTTGTCGGAATTAGTATCACAAATTGAAGATGTATCGGCGACTACGGAAGAGATGTCTGCCGGAATGGAAGAAACGGCAGCTTCAGCAGAACAAATGAATGCAACATCAATAGAGATAGAACAGGCAGTGGAATCCATTTCAACTAAAGCTAACAACGGCTCTTTGATTTCCGAAGAAATAAGCAAGCGTGCACAGGACTTAAAAGAAAATGTCACAAATTCACAAAAGTCTGCTCACGATATCCGTATAGATATAGATTCGGATATAAGAAATTCAATTGAACAATCTAAGGCTGTGGAAAAAATAAACGTTCTGACCGAATCCATACTGCAAATCACAGCTCAAACCAACCTTCTTGCATTGAATGCTGCTATAGAGGCGGCTAGAGCAGGAGAGGCCGGTAAGGGCTTCGCAGTGGTAGCTGATGAAATTCGTAAATTGGCCGAAGATTCAAAAAACACTGCAAATGAGATTCAGAAGATCACAAAACTTGTGGTTAATTCGGTGGAAAGCTTGACACAGAGTTCGGTGAAAGCTTTAGATTTTATTGATACAACAGTAATCAGTGACTATAAAACGCTGGTAGATACAGGAGAGCAATACTATCAGGATGCTGAAGCCATACAAGCATTAGTTTCTGATTTTAGTGCAACAGCAGAGACATTATCCACATCGATAGAAAGTATGATCAAAGCCATCAATGAAGTTACTATATCTAACAGCGAAGAAGCACAAGGTACTCAAAGTATAGCTGAAAGAGCGTCGGATGTCATGCAGAAGGCAGTTAAAGTCGCTGATGTAATGAAAGAGACCGAACTTAGCTCAGAAAGACTTGCTATCGCAGTCGGAAAATTTAAAATTTAATTATATAAAAAAACCAAAGGGCTGATTTCATAAAATCAGCCCTTTGGTTTTCTTGTTTGATGAGAAATACACCTATATCTATATATCTATTCATGATGCTAAAAAATTACTGCTTACAAATGACTTATTTAATAAGTGTAATTGACTTTATAACTACTTTTTTTGTTGGCTGTGATTCTTCTCCCATTGATTTATTCAATGTTACCTCAGTGTTTGCAATTTTATCAAGAGTTTCTTCTCCGCTGATAAGTTTTCCAAAAGCCGCATATTTCCCATCCAATGCTGAAGCAGCCTGGTCATCATGCATTATAAAGAACTGACTTGATGCTGAATTGGGGTCCATACTTCTCGCCATTGATATAACCCCTCTGGTGTGACTCAAAGTATTTTGTGTAAAGCCGTTTTCACTGAATTCCCCCTTAATGTTTTTTTCTGAACCTCCCATTCCTGTGCCTTCCGGGTCGCCGCCCTGTATCATAAATCCTTTCACAATACGGTGAAAGGTAAGTCCATCATAAAACTTTGAGTTTACTAGCTCTATAAAATTTCTAACGGTTTCAGGTGCGTATTCGGGATAAAGCTCCAGTACCATTTTATCACCGCTTTCCATTTCAATTTGGACCTGCGGATGACCCGATAAATCTATTGTTCCCTCACTGCTATCCTTTGCACCTTTCTCGGAACACCCGGATGAAATAACAAGAAGAAACATGCAAATTAACAATACTGTGGATAATTTCTTAAAAGTACTTCTAAACATGGTTTTGCCTCCGTAAAAAAATATAAGTAAGAGTATTTGGAATTTACTGAAGATGTAAATAATCCAGTTATTATAATACAATCAAATTTAATTATACTGATTTAATTGAAAACGTCTACAAAAATTGTAAAAAAACAAGTAATATAATAATTAGAGATGGATACTAAAGATAAATACTTATAAATTTTACCTTAGATAATTTTTTAATGAACATAATATGGGGGACACATATGAGATACAATTTTGATGAAATAATAGATAGAAGCGGTACGGGGGCTGAAAAATATGCTGAATTGGGTAAGCTGTATGGAAACCCTGATGCCATTCCCTTATGGGTCGCCGACATGGATTTTAAAGCAGCTCAGCCCATTATTGATTTAATTAAAGAACGAACAGAAAATGGCATATTTGGCTATACCGTCAAGCCTGACACATTTTTTGACTCTGTATGTTCCTTTCAGAAGAGACGGAAAAATTGGGATATTGATAAAAGGCTGATGAGCATCAGTCTGGGAGTTGTACCCTCAATATGCATGTTTATAAGGGAATTGACCACGCCAAACGACAAAATAATTATACAAACACCTGTTTATCGTCCCTTTTATAATGCTGTTAAAGATGGGCCCCGAGAACTTTTGGAGAGCCCGTTAAAAGAAGTAAACGGATATTTCTGTATGGATTACGAAGATATTGAAGAAAAAGCCCAGCAGGGGGCTAATTATATTATATTGTGCAGTCCCCATAATCCTATCGGGCGGGTCTGGGCAAAAGGCGAACTGGAGAAGCTGGGTGAAATATGTGTAAAGTATGGTATTAAAGTTATTGCCGATGAGATACATTCAGACCTTATTTTATGGGGCAATAAGCATACTCCATTTTCATCAATTTCCGAAGAAATTAGAAAACTGACAATTACCTGTCTTTCAGCTAGTAAAACCTTTAATCTTGCAGGGCTCCAGTCCTCTGTAGTTATTTTTCCGGACGCCGAAACTAAATCAGCTTTTGACCGGGCCTGGGCCAGACTCCATATTGAATGCAACAATTGTTTCAGTCTAGTAGCTACTCAAGCAGCCTATGAACATGGTGAAGAATGGCTGGACCAGCTGATTCCATACATTGAAGGAAACATAAAAATTGTTATGAATTATTTATCTAAAAACATTCCTTCAATAAAGCCAATTCCACCTGAAGGGACTTATCTTATATGGCTAGACTGCAGGGAACTGGGTATGACCGGAAAACAACTGAATGATTTTATGATACACAAGGCCGGTCTGGCTATGAGCGCCGGTACTTATTTTGGAAAAAACGGGGAAGGCTTTATGAGAATGAATGTGGCATGCCCAAGGTCAATGTTGGAAAAGGCACTACTAAGGCTAAAAGCAGCATTTGACCAGCTATAATCGTACAAGACAAACGTACCGATATGAAATGACAATTGTCACTTTATATCGGTCTTTTTATCACTAAAAACACTGTCTCCTAAGATGTATGCTAATACCATTAAATTCGATTTCAGCAAAATATTTGCATGAAAACAAATTGAAGGGAGTTAAAATATGATCGTTGAGATTAAGGATGTTGTCAAAAGATATGGAGACAGGATTGCCGTAGACAATATGACCATGAGCGTCAGAGAAGGAGAAATTCTGGGCTTGCTGGGACCAAACGGTGCAGGAAAAACCACACTAATAAATTCCATTATAGGGATAACTGAAATCAATTCCGGTGAGATAAAAATTTTCGGACAGGTTATGTCTCAGAACAACTATTATGTTAAGAAAAATATCGGTGTCGTTCCTCAGAATCTTGCCATCTATAATGAGTTTAAGGCATATGAGAATGTTGAATATTTCGGCAGGCTTTACGGACTAAAGGGTCAGGAACTTAAGGACAGCGTCAGGCAGGCGCTGGAATTTACCGGACTCTGGGAGAGAAAAAGTGACTATCCTAAAAAATTCTCCGGTGGAATGCAAAGAAGGCTCAATATTGCATGCTCCATAGTACATAAACCAAAACTTATAATTATGGACGAACCTACTGTAGGTATTGATCCGCAATCGAGAAATCATATCTTGGATTCGGTAAGAAAACTGAACGAAATGGGCTCTACTGTCATTTATACTTCGCATTACATGGAAGAAATTGAGGCCCTTTGCTCGAGAGTAGTAATAATGGATAACGGGAGGCTGATAGCCCAGGGAACCCTAGAAGAGTTAAAAGAATATATTCAGGATGAACAGGTTGTCGATATCGTACTTAAAAACTATAACTATACACTTACAGAAGCTGTCAAGGCGGTCCATGGCGTGAAGGAATGCCTAATTGAAGATAGGAAAATGAAGGTTGTTCTGGACAGGAACAGCAGTCTGGCAAGAATAATAAATTGTATTGTGGAAAATGGTGGAGTTATTACAAAAATCAATATGGAGGATGCATCCCTTGAAGATGTTTTCCTAGAACTTACCGGCAAGAAGCTGCGGGATTAGGGGGGTGGAATTCAATGAAAATATTGTGGTCGGCATATTATGAGTTCATTAAGAATATAAGGGACATACGTATTTTGATAGCGCTGATTCTGTTTCCTATTAGTATTATAATCTTGTTGGGAACCGCATTTGACGGCAATCTGACCGAGGATTATAGAAACAGAGTTAAAGCTGGATATGTGATATTGGATAATGGCCATGTTGGTAAAGGCATTGAGCAATTCTTGGAAACTGATGCTATTAATAAAATTATTGATCCAGTTAGCTATTCAACTGAGGCTGAGGCAGTAGAGGCAGTAGATGCGGGAATAATCGATAATTACTTTATCATACCCGAGAATACTTCCGATAACATTGAAAACAATGATTCGGCTGCAATTCGAATTGAAGGGAAAAAGAATATTGAGCTGGTTAAAACAATACTAAACTCCTATATATATAGGAGCAATGCACTTTCAATTGCCATGGAGCTCTCTGGAAACAACATTGATATTCAGAAACTCAGTGAAATATCGGAAACCTCCGCTATTTTTGAAAGAATTGCGCCTGCGGACTCAAAACTACCTGAGGCTATAGATTATTACTCTGTTTTAACTCTATTACAAGTAGTATCAATGGGTTCATTACTTGGAATATTGATAGTTACAAGGAATCAGGAATCAAATATTCATATCAGACTATATGCTCTGCCTACTTCAAAATGGACAATTTTATGCGGTAAAGTATTTGGTACCAGTATATTTTTATTTCTTTCCTGCATTGTAACAGTAATTTTTACAAAATTAGTTTATCATGCAAATTGGGACGGTAATTTACTAATCATAGGTTCTGTACTATTGGTATTTTCGTTCTTATCCATTGGAATTGGAGTTATGATTCATTCGCTTATAACTAATTTTCTCTCGTCTTTAGGCGTTTCATTCCTGATTATGGGCCTTGCATCTATTGGGGGAGGAGCCATGTCACCTTCTGTAACTATCCAGAGCCTTAACATTATAAATCCTATTTATTACGCAAAAGTACTGATTTTCGGAGCTATTTACAACTATCCAAGTACGGTTATGTATAAAGCTGCAGGTGGTTTGGTGGCTATTTTAGCTGTGATATATGCTGTATCAATATTAAAGCTAAGGAGGGTAAACTATGATAATATTTAGGACCTCACTTAAAAGGATATTTACAAATAAAGTAAGATTTGCTTTAATGATACTCTGCCCCTTTATTTTTATTGCAATGTTCGCAATGCAGAACCATAAAGCTGCGACAATAGGTATTGTTGACCATGATCAAAGTGGTGCATCAAAAGGGATATACCAAATCTTGAAGAATACTGAAGGGATTAAACTTTTGGAGATATCCGAGGATCAAATATATGACTTAACCGCCAGTTATGTTGTGGATTATTCAATAATCATTGACTCGGGTTTTGAGAACAGTATTCTTGAGGGTAAAAACCCAAAGATTAAGGAATACTATGTAGAAGACAGGCAGAAGTTATATTTTGTCAAGAATTCGGTTAATACAGAAATTGAAAGTTATAAATTAATTGCGAGGGTTTCGAATTACGACAAGATAAAGTTTGAGACTTCTATAAGCAAATATAGAGAATCAAAACTTTCCATAACCACAAATCTTGATATCTTTAACAAAATTCAAAATTCAAGAACATCCTTTGGCTTTTTAATTCAATTCATGCTGTACATGGCTGTAATCACTACAGGACTTATATTGGAAGATAAAGTGAATGGAACCTTTTATAGAACTTTTTACGGCCCTGTCAGTATTAAAAGGTACATGACGGAAAACCTGGCAGCCTTTTTCACAACTGGCGTAATACAAGCTATAGGCATTATATCAGCACTTGTATTTATATTCAAGATGTATATGGGAAGTGCCCCAATAGCCATTGTCGGTCTGTTTATATTGTTTTCTTTTGTTTGTATAACAATGGGTTTATTTATTACTTCAGTTTTAAAGAAACCCATTCAGGCATATGTTACAATAGCAGTTATCACAACGCCGCTTATTATGCTTGGAGGCTGCTATTGGGATTTTAACCTGATGCCCGACATATTGAATAAAATTGGAAGATTTATTCCCGTCTCCTGGGTAATGCGAACTGTGGATGCGGTACTAGATGGATCGATTACAGGTTATGCATTAGTTATGAATTACGCCATACTGCTCCTGTTTGCTTTAATATTTCTCATTGTTGGTCTGGTAAAAAAAGTTGATATTTCTAAATAATTATAATAGTATAAAACTGTATAATGCTGTATTAAACTATATTTTATATGAATTTAAGCTGTATTCAGTTTATATTAAACTGCTTGTGATTACTAACCTAAAAATATGGAATGGCGGTTTTTATGAAATACATATACGGAATTCTATTATTTATATGGACTGCGGCGGAAGTTGTTCTAAAAACAGAAAATAGTAGTCTGGAAGGCACAGGGTTTATTTTAATAGCCTTGTGCCTCTTTGTGATTAAAGAGAAGTACCTTGACCGTGAAGTGTATTCCTTAATACTCTCAGCCTTGGTTATGGGTCTTTCTTTTAGAACCCCTTATATTTTATTATTACTGGGGATATTATTTGTAGATTTAACCTATTTCAAAAAATACTATCTGCTTGGAGCCGCAGCTATTATATCCCTTGTCCTTCTTCACAGAGCAGAGCTGCTTCCGTACTCGTTTCATTTGGCTGCCGGCGCATTATGGGGCTATACCTTAAGAAAGAACCATGATAAGGAGAGGAAACATATTGTGCTTCTGGATAATGAAAGAGCATTGCGCTATCAGCTTGAGAAAACAAAGACCGAGCTGGTTACTCTGCAGAATGAGATTGAAAGGACTGCGGAGCTCAGGGAACGTGACAGAATTGCAAAGGAAATACACGATAATGTGGGACATAGCATTGCAGGAGTACTCTTTCAATTAAGAGCAGCAGAAAAGATAGTTCTGACAGATAACCTGAAAGCCGGAGGTATTATTAAACTCTGTGTGGATAAGCTGGCTGAGGCCCTTGAAATAACCAGGAATACCGTATTTAATATGAAAAGCAATCAGAACATTGGAATAGAGAATTTTTATAAGCTTGTCAAAGAGTTTACCTTCTGCAAAATCAATCTATCCCATAGCGGAGATTTTAATGAAGTGTCCACCGCTAATTTAAAGGTATTGGAAGTAAATATAAAGGAACTTCTTACAAATGCTATAAAGTATTCCGAAGCTGATAAGATAAACCTTCAAATTGATATTAAGACAAAGCATATTAGGTGCATGTACAAGGATAACGGTAAGGGCTGCAGTAAGATTATTGAAAGTGTCGGACTGACAGGTATCAGGGATAGGGTAAAAAACCTCGGAGGAACTTATTCCGTGGATGGCAGTGCCGGTTTTACAGTTATTTTTACTCTTCCAAATATAAAGGGGGCAGAGGTTTATGAAAGTATTAATTGCAGATGACGATGCATTAATTAGAGACGGGCTCAAAATGATACTTGAACTTGAGAAAGACATGGAAGTTGTAGGAACCGCGGCTAACGGGCAGGAGTGTATTCAATATTGCATGGAGAAATTACCGGATATAGTTCTTATGGATATCAGAATGCCTGTTATGGACGGTGTACAGGCAACCAGGCTGATTAAGGAGCAGTTCGCAAAAATTAAGGTGCTATTTCTTACAACCTTTAAAGATACTGAATATATTGTAAGCGGAATAAAATTTGGGGCAGAAGGGTACGTACTTAAAAGCAGCTCTTCGGAAGTGATTATAGACAGCCTTCGCATGGTATACAGGGGAAGTGTTGTATACGATAAGGATATTGCTGCGATGCTGTCAAATATGGTGCAAACAAACAGGGCCATTAGTCCGGAAGAGGTGGGGATAACCAAAAAGGAATATGAGATCATGATATGTATATGCGAGGGTTTATCAAATAAAGAAATAGCTGATAAACTATTTATGGGTGAAGGAACAGTCAGAAATTACATATCAAACATTCTTGAAAAACTTGAGTTAAGAGACAGAACCCAATTGGCTGTATACTATATGAAAAACTTTGGATAGACCCGGCGCAGCCTATTTTATTTTCATGTTCCATCAATCGGTAAAGTGATTGAATAGGCTAAGCAATGGTGGAAAAAAATACCAGTAAAAAAGGTGTTGCAATTATAAAAGATATGTGTTAAAGTATAATAGTTGTCAGCGGGGGTGAATAAAATTACTGCTGCGGCATATAATATTATTACCATTCATATATCGCGGGGTGGAGCAGTTGGTAGCTCGTCGGGCTCATAACCCGAAGGCCATAGGTTCAAGTCCTATCCCCGCAACCATTGAAAAAGTGTCCTGCATATGTGCAGAACACTTTTTTATTTATATAAGATTTGAGGCATTGAACAGGAGAAGGTTCAATGCACTTTTTTAGCTTTACCCATAAAAGTCTAAGTTTTAAGGGTTTTATTTTGGCCAAAAAATATGTTTTTTAAAATATTCATAAAAAAACTCCTCTCTGGTTAATATTCAAATTCTTAACTAAAGAGGAGGTCTCCCTATGTTGCATCCACGAAAATCTTTACATCAACGGAACATAAGCTTTGTTGTCCTAGTGCTCATGTAAATATCTACAACCGTTGGCGAATGTTGCTATTTGTGTGCCAGGTCTTCTTGTACAAGTGATTTTACGCTGTCTCTAATGGTCATGTGAGGTGGATAAATTATTTTAACACTTTCAGTTTTTTCGCTCGACAATCTTTTAATTAAAGTATTTGCTGCGGTTTCACCAAGCGGATACGCATCATAACTGACGGTTGTCAAGCGAACTTTTCCATCAGCAGAAGCTGGTGAATCGTCAAAGCATATAATGCTTAAATCATCAGGAACATGGAAGCCATTATCAATCAGACAATTTATTAATCCAAATGTCATTGGTTCGTTACATGAAAATACAGCGGTATACTCGTTAATATTATTGCAAATGCTCATCCCGATTTTATATCCACTTTCCCGAGTTAAATCTCCATAATATATATCATTCTCCCCAACATTAAGTTCAGAATCAGCCATGGCGTCTAAAAATCCTCGCATACGATCTTGGGTAGCGGTAGAATCTGAGGGGCCTGCAATATGTGCGATTTTTTTATGTCCGTTCTTTATAAGATAGTTCGTTGCTAGATAACCACCTCGATGATTATCGATGCAAACCACATCTAGATCCATTGAGCGAATATAACGGTTGACCAAAACCACAGGAATTGTGATGTCTTTCAATAGTTGTACAAAACTGCTTCTTTCTACCGCAGTAATCATGATAATACCGACGAAATTATTTTCATTTGCATGACGGATATATTTTTCCTCAATTGAAGCATCAAAGCCACTGTTGCATAAAACAGCAAACATATCATAATTTACCAGAACATCACAGATACCCTTTAATATAGAGACATAAAAGGAACTGGTAACATCACCTACAACAATCAAAACAAATTTATTTATTTTCTTACAAGCATTGAGTGATAATGTATCAAGTGGATAACCCAATTCTTCCATTGCCTTAATTACTTTTTCTCGCATAGCAGGCTTGACATATGAGCTGCCATTGAAAATTCGTGAAACAGTGGAAAATGATACATTTGCTTGTTGTGCAATTTTTCTCTGGTTTATTTTCATTGTTATTCCTCCAGCTGAAATTTTCATTTATTATATCTGAAATCATGTAGTGTATTCAAGTGTAATAGTGCAACAAATTTCTGAAATATTATATAATTTTTTTATTAAGGCGATATTTGTTCGTTAATTCCGAGAATGCATGTCCTTTCAACTTCATAAAAACGATAATGCAGAAAAACTGAGCCATAAAATGCTCGAATAAAAGTCCTCTTAATTATGAAATTAATTTCAATAGTTGTTGAGTTAAAGACCAGTTATTAGCATATTATAACTCTTTTACTATGTATTACTAATATTAGTATACATTAAAATTAGCTGTTATTCTAGTACTTAAAGTTTCTTTAGTAGATTTTTTTCTAATGAAATTAAGAGCCGTTGCGGAATAGAGACAGGCATGGACGCAAGGTCGACGCATCGTGGAATCGGCAACTCCTGTGTTGGAACAAGCTGGTGGAGATAGAACCTAACCGCTTGTTATTTATAGCATTCGTGAAATTAATTTCAGAAAAACTATCAAAAAATTTCACAAATACTATTGTTTGTTTCTTGAACGTGTGATACAATCATTAATGTAATAAACCGTATATACATACTAATTCAATGCGCATGAATCGGTAAAATTAAATGCTATTATGGAGGTGATCATTTGAAATGGGAGAGAATAAGGGATGCTTTGTCGGGAGGACCTTCAGCAATCGGTGTCCATTGTGCCAACGTAGAATCACAATTTTATGAAATGTGTGGGATCTTAGGATATGATTATGTGTGGATTGATGGCGAACATTCCAGCATATCAAATTCTATTATCAGCAACGCAATAATAGCTACAAATGCAGGTGGATGTGCCGCCTTTGTAAGGGCTAGATCGAACGATCCTATTATTATCAAACCGATTTTGGAAATGGGGCCAGATGGAATTATTATTCCCATGGTCAACAGTGCCCAAGAGGCTGAGAAAGCTGTAGCAGCATGCCGATATCCCCCACGAGGAATCCGCGGGTTTGGGCCGTTGCGTGCAAATCGTTATGGCGAAATTCCACTTGATAAATATGTAAGTGAAATTAGTGATGAAATTTTAAAAATAATACAGATCGAACATAAACAAGGTGTTAACAATCTGGACGAAATCCTTGAAGTTGATGGGATTGATGTTGTAATTTGCGGTCCGATGGATCTTTCTGCTTCAGTTGGAAAACTTGGACAGCTCAAAGATCCGGAGGTTGTAGATCTAATGAAACAAATACTGCGAAAATGTAAAGATGCTGGGAAACCCTGTGGAATCTCAATAGATAATATTGATCTTGCTAAATTCTGGATTGAAAATGGAGCTTCATTTGTTTCGGTGGGTAACCCGTACAACTATTTCAGTACTTACAGCAAGATAGTACTACCACAGCTGCGAGGATGACAAAGTAATAAGTATTGAGTTAAGTAGTACAATTGAAAATCAAGGTATGAAGATGCTGAAAATTAATTTTAAAATTTGGGAGGTACAAAATGAAAAAACTAGCCGTTCTTATTGTAACCGCAATGCTCGTAGTTTCTATTTTCAGTGGATGCTCAGGACAAAATGATGTGACGCAGGCTTCAGAAACCCAAACTAATGTATCACAGGCTTCAGAAACTCAAGCTGATACTCCAAAGACAATCACTTTTTGGCACACATGGGGGGCTGCCAACCACCCGAATAAACCACTTATTGATTATGCAGTAGACAAGGTTGAGAAAAAATATGGTGTTAAAGTTGAACAGGACTCTATGGAATTTGAAGCCTATAAAATGAAGCTTTCAACCGCATTGGCTGCAAACGAAGGACCTGATATAATCCGTGGATGGTCACTTGGATATATGAAACCACTTGTTGAAGGCCAAAAACTGTTGGCACTCAATGATTATTTAACTGATGACTTTAAAGGAAAAATGCTTAAAGGTGCTACAGACAATATGACGTTTGATGGAGTGACTTATGGTTTGCCTGTCTGCACTATTGCATATGGATTATACATAAACAAACCATTGTTTGACAAAGCAGGACTAGAACTTCCTGATACATGGGACAAACTTATTACCGCTGTAAAGCATTTCCGTTCCCAAGGTGTTACTCCAATGGCACTTGGAGGTAAAACACTAACTACGACCTCTTTGTATTATGATGCGATTGAATTGAGAGCAGTCGGGACTGAAAAATTTACTAATACACTGAAGAAGAATAGCGATTATTCTGATCCTGCATTCCAGACAGCAGTATCAAAGTTTAGGGAACTAGTGGATTTAGGAGCGTTCTCTGACGCAGCTGTTGGTATGTCGAGAGATGAGTGCGAAATAGATGTATTTAATGGTAAAACCCCAATGTATTTTTCGGGTAATTGGGTGGCAGCGCAGTATTATATGGACTCAAGTTCTGTAAATCCTGATGATATTGTTATTATGCCTATGCCAGCGTGGGATGGAGCGGCTGCTGATAGCAAACAAATTACTGGAGCTATAGGTGATGCTTTTTACGCAAATGCATCAACCAAATATCCGGAGTTTATGGCAAATGTGCTACAGGATATGTGTTTTGGAATATCCGAAGGGTATTATAAGTTCGGAAATGGGATTCCAACATATAAGGTGGAAGGAATAACTGCACCTGATATGCCACTGTTCGTAAAATTCAACGAGTATGTGCAGAGTGCGGAGTCAATCACAACTACTCCTGAATTTGAGTATTCAGGCGATGATTTGCAGCAATACTACCAGTATTTACAGGAACTCTTAATTAACAAACTAAGTCCAGAACAGTTTATTGAAAACATGAACAAGATCAGTGCTAAAAAATAGTCTTTCTGTTCATAAAAAAATATTAAGACTCGGGGGTACCAGATGGATAAATTGTTAAGAGATAAAAAGGCTATTACAGTCTTTTTATTACCAGCCAGTATATTGTTTCTTGTATGTATTATTGTTCCTATAATTATATCAGGTGGAATTAGCCTTACGGATTGGAATGGGATGTCCTCGCCGAAATTCGTTGGCCTTAAGAATTTTGAACGTCTGATGTCACCGAGTGAAG
>JAEZKZ010000025.1 GCA_023415305.1 Bacillota bacterium | reverse complement strand
CGTCGGACTCATAGCCCACGGGCAGGTTCGTCTCGTTCACCGTGTATTCGATTTCTATCCCTGCCGCATACTTGGGCAGGTTCATCCACGTATATGTCCATACACCGGTCGCGTCAGCCGTCAGCGTTACTTCCGGCCCATACGCATTACCGTCCGCATACAGCTGCACGTTCACGCTGGCGGGGCGGATGCCATCCTGGTTATCCGCGTCCTCCCAGACCTTCGTGACCGTGAACTCCGTCTCTTCCGGATCATGGCTGTTGGTGATGACTCCGCCGTCCACGTCGGATTCATAGCCCGCCGGCAGCTCTGGCTCGGCTACCGTGTAGTTGATTTCCAAAGTGCCGGAATACCTTGGCAGATTGTTCCAGGTATAAGCCCAGCTATTGGATGTGTTCAGCGTCACGGGATTACCGTATTCGCTGCCGTCCGCTAACAACTGCACGTCGATGCTTACCGGGCGGATGCCGTCCTGGTTACCCGCATCGTCCCAAATCTTTGTTACCGTAAAGCTTCTGGTGCGCAGGTTGGTAAAGACCACGTTTACCGCTTCATTCGGCATGGCAAACGTTACCTGGCTGCCATTGACGACCACGCCGGGGACATCCTCTCCGTCTGCCGTCTTGACGGTAATGCTTTGCAGCAGGTTATTCGCCGGCACCGTCTCGGAAATAGTAACGGTAGCGCCACGGGAAACCTGATAAGGTATCGATTGCCCGCCGCTCAATGCGGGGGTATATGCGGTTCCACCAATGTCAACGCTGAAGCTGTAAGCCAGCGCGCCGCTGGATTCCACTTTGGACAGCGTCAAATCGTATTTGCTTCGCTCATTGGTAAATGTAAATGTTTTGGTGGTGAGGAACGGATTGGGGCCCTCGATCCGGTCGCCCAGGTTACCGCCGGCGGGATCCACCGCAGCGCTCCCCACCTGCTCAAAGTTGCCGGAGCTTGTCTCCGTTACCGTATAAACGCCCTTGCCCAGATCGTCTTTTTCCCAAACATTGGCATCGGGATTGGAGGCATTATATGTGATGGAAGCATCCTGTCCATCGACAGGCAGCCCGGGGCCTTTCACATTGAAGGTAAAGACCTGTCCGTTGCCGTCATCCTCCCCGGTTACGGTCTTTCGGATGACGATCTTGCCGCTGGTCACGTTGATTTGAACAAGGATGTCTTCGTCATTTAGAGTGATTCCGCCCAACCTTGCCGTAGTGGCAACAGTCGTCGTAGCCGCCGGCGCGTACGTACCGAAGGTCGTACCCGGCGCCGTCCCGTGGGGGATGGAACCATCGTTGGGTGTATAGGTGATCAGGCCGTTGTCTACCGCATAGTCCAGCGCGGCCTGCACCGCGTCTTTCACCGCCTGGAGAATCGTATCATCACCCAGGAACCAATCGGGAAGGCTCACGGTGATGGCTTCGCTCAGGTGATTGATACCGGCGTCGCTGACCGTTTCACCCTTGAAAATGCTATGGGTGCTTCCCTCAAAGACTGGCATGACAGGGATCACCTGGTAAGTGGCAGTTGTGGACTTCATCGGGCCGTACAGCGGGTCGTCGTCCTCGTTGTAATACACCCGCAGGGTATAGGTCAATGTGGTACCGTCTACCACCGTGCCGGTGTCGGGTGCGTCGCCCTCCCACTCGTAGGTATACAGATCACTGGGGAATGTGGAGGGGGGATTGTAATACAGCGGATTCACATACGGCGCCGTAAACATGGCGGCATATGCCTGTTCATCGCCAAATGGCACATTGGACCCGGCCAGCACATAGTGGGTCAGGTCATCGGCCAGAACCTGAGGCGGCACGTCCACATTGGGAAGCGGGAAGTACTGCCAGATCGTGGTCAATTGCTGACCGGTAGCGCCGTCATAAACGGCTGTGCGGGGGTCATAGTTGGTATCCGCATCATTGCCGCCCAAGTAATCATCCTTGGGCTTGATGTCGAAGGATTGTCTGAATGGTGCGTTGGTGGGATTGTTGGGATCACCCTCTGGTATAATGGGTTCCAACTTCACTGCCGGGAACTGGATATAGGTGTACGTAATACCACCTATATCTTCCGTACCATACGTCGCACCGGCAGGCAGCGGAAAGACCAATTCAAACCGGGGGTCAAGGTAATCCCGGACCACGGCATTGGCTACCGTCAGACCTGTCTCACCGCCGATCTGCTGGAACACCTGATCCAACTGGGAAGCGCTATTGGCAGGCAAGTAGCGGGAATCTCCGCTGGCCATCGTCTTCATGAAGGGGACGACCCGGGAGTCTTGAGTTCCCGTAAACATTCCGATGGTATAAACAATCGCCCCACGGTTGTTTTTTATGCTGGCGGCCGCGTCGATGGCATCGTTCGCCACAGTTTCATCCCACGTGGTCCACGTTGTCGGTACGCCGTCAGTAAACAGAATCACAAGGCGCTGGCGTTTTTTGGGAACCAGGTTGCCGTTTTCATCCTGAACCATTACCGGGATCTTGTTCCCGTTGCCATCGAGGATGTAGTTCCCCTGCTCGTCCGTCTCGTAAACGGTGTTGTCATTGGCCGGGTCGGCAAAAATGCTGTCGGCCTTTTCCATGCCCTTGTCGGTTCTTGTAGCGCCAAAGGCGACCATACCGTTGATGGCGTTGTTGATGGCGGAGCGGTGGGTGCCTACCTTGAGCATTCCGTTTGTATTGTAGGTTACTTCAGCTGACGATTGCCCGCCCTCTGAATAATTGCTGCTGTACGAAACGACGCCGATGCGTGTATCCTTTGATACGTTATACACGCTCTGCACAAAGTTGACGGCAGAAGCTTTCAGCACGGAAAGCCTGGAGGTTCCGGTGTAAAACCGTTTATTCGTTCCAGGCGAAGTGCTGCTATAACTAGTGGTCGTGGAAGGAGTCACCCTCCGCGCCGTCGTCGCGTCAGGGAAATAATACCACCCGTTCGTTGTGAGCACGGGATCGCCGGAGATATAGGTCACCAAATACCAGGTATAATTATTTTTGTTCTGCCCATGCCGGATATAATACCTTTGGTTTTGGTTCACCGAACCCGGGGCTACGTAAGCATAGCCCCCGTCTTCATTATTCTGGTCCAGCGTCCACGCCATACTGCCGGAGCGGTCCAGCACCAGGATCACGTCGAAAGCAGGCGTTTCGTATTCGATTTGCGATTCAGTCCAAGCGCTTAAGGTAAGCGTATACTTGGCTTCATCCGGCGTTCCGATATTGTCGGAGATTGTCTTATTGGTCTTTATTTCCGACTTAATTTCCTCTTCCGGCTCACCGCCGCCGCTTGCACTTAATCTCAAACCGGCTGCCATATTGAAAGGAGCTGCATTGCTCACTTCCTGGGGCATGTTTTGACGGTTCAGATTATATACGGCGTTCCTCATCATTTCCGCTTTTCCGGCATCGCTGATCAGGGAAGCCCAATAATACGCCAGCGTCTGCGGCAGTCCATAGCCAGACAGATCGCCAATCTGCGCATCCGTCAGCCTGTTGAGCACGCTGGCAAGCGCTTTGCCGTCGGCGCCCAGGTGGAACAGATACATCATCAGGCTCTGCCCGCTGAATGCATCCACAGAATCCGTCCAGGCATAGAGCAGGGATACCTTTTGATCCGCCTGATAGGGAACGTCTTGCGTAAAGACCTTTGCTTGCCCCTTATTAAGAGCAAAGTTTCCCCCGTCACGGGTGCTGATATCAAGCAGCTCTATTCCTATCTGATCCGGCACCAGGATGACGGCATCCTCATATCCCGTATCGGTGTTCAGGACGATGGTCACATGACCAGCCGGCACGCCTGTTCCGGCAAATTCACTTTGCAGCTTCTTCAGCGCGCCGCTGACGGAAGTGCTTTCCGCATCCAGATAACCATGATTGGCCAGCACTACCATGGAGGAAGATGCATACGTCTTTTCGGGGATTTCAGGCAACGTGAACGTCTGCTCCAGGGCAACAACAGTGATGTTTGAATTTTCCGGATCGGCAGTAAGAAGCTGCATGACCATGTCATGACTTTCTAGCACCGTACCGGGTTCCACCATCAGCAGATAATCCGCAAATACTCCCGAATCGCCTGCAGCCACCGCTACATCCGAAAGTGGTACGTTTTCTTCCTTTGCATTTACCGTGACGACGCCTTCCGGCAGAATCACACGCAGAGCTGAAACGGCGGGCTGGTTCAGGCCAAAGACAGCACTGACTCGGACATGCAGCAAGGTTGTGCTGCCGATCACCTCAGCCACCATCGTATGGGGCTCCGCTATCAAAACGGGTTCTTCCGTGGCAGCGGGTTCTTCCGTGGCAGCGGGTTCTTCCGTTACAGCGGGTTCTTCCGTTACAGCTGGTTCTTCCGTTACAGCTGGTTCTTCCGTTACAGAGGGTTCTTCCGTTACAGAGGGTTCTTCCGTTACAGAGGGTTCTTCCG
>JAEZKZ010000073.1 GCA_023415305.1 Bacillota bacterium | reverse complement strand
GGAAGGCATATGCGATAACATTACACAACAATATAATTCAGCCAGATATGGGGGAAAAGTACCTTCACAAGATAGTATATTAAATTTGGAAAATCAAATACAGAAAGTACTGGATAAGGGTTAATATAAACACCCTCCATAAATAATACTGCGGCTTGATTTTTACTCAGCCGCTTTTTGCTGTAATACATGGGTATTATTGACAAAGCATTATATAAATTCTATTATTAAATAATTGTTGTATAAAAATTCTATATCATTTTTAATAGATCATATAATTTACATTTTCGTAAGAAGTCTCCATTATTTTTATTCTATATTGTGGGGTGGTTATTTGAGTATTATAGAAATAAATAATCTAAGTAAGCATTTCAAAATTCTGAACAGACATCAGGGTTTTAAGGGAGCCGTAAAAGATCTCTTTTCAAAAGATTATAAAATCGTAAAAGCTGTTGATAATATTTCAATGTCTATCGACAAAGGTGAAATGGTCGGGTTTGTTGGTCCTAATGGAGCAGGAAAATCTACGACGATAAAGATGATGACTGGGGTTCTTGAGCCTACGTCAGGAGACATTTTAATCGACAATTATGTACCGTACAAGCAGAGAATGAAGTATGTGCGTAACATAGGTGTTGTGTTCGGCCAGAGAACACAGCTGTGGTGGGAGCTTCCTGTTATCGAATCCTTTAAAATATTAAAAGAGATTTTTGAGGTTGATGACAATACGTATAAAAACAATATGGGCATCTTTAATGAATTGGCTGGTCTTAGTGAATTGTACACAACTCCGGTAAGATTTTTGTCTCTGGGACAGAGAATGCTATGCGATATTGTTGCATCCTTTTTACATAATCCCAAAATTATTTTTCTGGATGAGCCTACAATTGGGCTTGATGTTTCTGTAAAAAATAAAATCCGAAATGTTATTAAAGAGCTTAATTCAACCAATAAGACAACAATACTACTTACAACACATGATATCAATGATCTTGAGATTTTATGCAAAAGAATAATAATAATCGATAAAGGCTCTATAATATTTGACGATGATATACAAAAAGTAAACAACATGTTTGGTGTATACAGGGTGCTAAAGCTTGAACTATCAGACCAAAGCGCATTAAGCAGCCTGTCAGAAAAGCTGAACAGTAACTTTAAATGCAGCAAGCCCTTGGAAATTGAACGTGATGAAGATAATTGGGTCAATATAACTGTGAATCTTGATGAAGTAAAGGTAATGGATGTTTTGAACTTTCTTCTCACACTATTTCCTTTAAAAGATATTAAAGTTGAGGAAATCCCTACTGAAAAAGTCATAAGAGAAATATATGAAGGTGGCTTAGCTTGAAGGACTTAAGTCTCGAAAGCTAATGTACATCTGCCTGTTTTATTTTCATGAAATAGACAAATTGCAGGTGCAATTAAAAATAAATTTAATCCCATAAAAAGTGTTTGGACATTTTTTGTGTGCCAAATAGGACAATTCATTTGGCATGTTTGGGACATGGAGGTTAAATGAAAAAGTATTTAACTATTTTGAAGAAGGTCCTCCTAAGTGGAACTGTTTTCAGGTTTAACTTTGTTTTTTCAATATTCAGCAACATACTTTATATAACTATAATATATTTTTTGTGGAATTCAATTTATTCATCAGGTGCCAAGAAATTAAACGGAATGACATTCAATCAGGTTTTTGTATATCTGGCTCTCGCTTCGAATATATTTATACTTTTTAAAACTTGGGTTGAATTTCAAATGTCACGAGAAATAATAGAAGGCTCGATTGTCGTACACCTAATTAAGCCTATGGATATTCAGATGTTTAAACTTGTCCAAAGTCTCGGTTTTGTGCTGGTAAAGCTTTTTACTATAACAGTTCCAACAATTGTATTTATAGTACTTGTATTCAAGCCTGATATACCTTTGGGGTGGAATTTGCTGTATTTTGCCATATCATTGATTCTATCTTTTCTTATTATGTTTAATATTGATTATTTCACTGGTTTGATATGCTTTTATAACGAGTCCTCCTGGGGAATGAGTTCCGCAAAAGATTCCATTGTAATGCTTTTATCAGGGGCAGTAATACCTATAAGCTTTTTCCCCGATACATTAAAAACGATAGTAAACTTTCTGCCATTTCAAGCTGTATATAACATTCCTCTTACAACACTTACATCAAATGAATTAATGGTAAGCGGATATTTAAAAGGCATATTAATACAGATGGTATGGGTGATTTTACTGTTTTGCGCAAACCGGCTTTTTTACAGAAAAGCCATTAAAGTAGTAACGGTAAATGGGGGTTAAGAATGAAGACTTTAAAATTCTATACAAGAATTTACATAATGATGATATCACAGTATATTAAAGCCAGAATGCAGTTCAGAAGCGATTTTTACATAAGTACATTTGCAATGCTTCTCATGAATATAACAGGAATTTTTTCTTACTGGATTCTTTTTAATTCTATAGATAATATTAAGGGTTGGAGCTATTACGAACTTATTTTCTTTTATTCTTTTGCTTTGCTTGCAACAACACCTCAGCAGGTATTTTTTGACAACCTTTGGACTATTAGAATACACCTGAGAAATGGATCGTTTATAAAGTATTATTTCAAACCTATTAATACATTGTTTTACTATGTATCCGAGGTTCTAGATATAAAAGGCTTAAGCCAGCTCGTTCTGGCTTTGGGTATGTTTATTTATTCCTCTGTTAAATTAGGTATTCATTGGGACATAGTCAATATTGCTATGCTTTTAGTATTGTTGTTTGGTGCAGCACTGATTATGGTATCTCTTATGCTGATTGGTGCTTCAATATCATTCTGGGTAATAGAATCTGTTTCAATCCTCGAATTTATAAGGAGTATGAGTGAGTATGCGAGATATCCCGTAACTATATTTAACGGCTTCTTCAGGTTCCTTTTCACTAGCATAATACCAATAGGCTTCTTGTCATATTACCCCTCCAAATTCTTTTTAAGGCCGGGGAACTTTAATATAACAATATTTATTACACCTCTCGTAGGTATCGTACTTTTTATAATAGCCTACTGTATATGGAAAAAAGGTTTAAATACTTATTCAGGTACGGGATCGTAAATATCAAATATAATCCACAATTAAAAAGCGGCTTGATATTATTATCAAACCGCTTTTTTAAATTTTAGCACTGAATTATAGTTCTCCTAAACAGCGATAGGACTCTTTTTATCTATTAATAATACAATTTTAGTTTGCACTTTGCACTTTTTTAAATCAAGTCCGTTGTTGCTTCGTATAGATTCTTCGGCTAACATTTGTTCAAAAGTGCTTTGTGATAAATTAAGCATATCCCGTAACACACTAGATACTTTGATTTGGGAGTTATACCTGCTCTTTATATGCAGTTCTACAGGAACCGTAAAAT